>CAXNCS010000024.1:0-37123 GCA_964201005.1 Myxococcota bacterium | reverse complement strand
TACGCGGCGCTGTGGAGCCTTTCTTCGCGCACGGCGCTGGACCTGCTGCCCCTGCCGAGCTTGGCGCAGGTCAACGCCCTGACCCAGGCCTTTGGCGATGTGCCGGGGGCCGAATCGTCCGACGGCTTTGTGCCGGTGCTGAGCCAACTCTGGGGCGAGGTGATCCACGTTGCCCACGCCGATCACCATGACGTGATTGGCCATTTTGACGATCTGCAGCACGACCCGCCGCACTACGACTGGATCACCTGTGGCGCAGGCTTTAAGCGACCGCAGTTTGAAGCGCTGTGGGGTCAGGTCGGCCGGTGGATTGCCCAGGGCCAGCGCGGCGCAGGCAGCGGCGGTTGGGGCAGCATGGGTCTGTAAGGGCCCGAGCGCCCAGCCTATTCGTAGCGGACCCGCACCACTTCGACCAGGCGCTTGAGCCCCCAGAGCACCCGTCCCTCGTCCTCGTGTTTCAGCACGATGTAGCCGTCGCCTTCATAGCTGTCGCCTTTGCGGGCCCCTACGCGGGGGAGGCGCGCTTCGCTGACCATGTCTCCGACCAAGCGCCACGCCTCGTCCAGCCCGTCTACCCGGGCGACCCTGCCGTCGCCGATGCCCCGCAAAAACCCCGTACCTGCAGAGAATTGCCGCTGCCACGGGCCGTCAAACTCGCCATCGACCACCGCGCGCGCCCAGGTGCGGTAGATGTCTGCGCCGTGGACCAGCCCGGTCATCAGCGACAATTGCCCGCCCGGCGGCCGCGCAGCGCACTCACCCACGGCTAAGCTCCCGTCTTCTCTGCGGAACCATTCCATGTGGGCGATGCCGTCGACCAGGCCCAGGGCTTGGATCACCTTGGGTCCCAGGGCAAACAGGTCGGCGTATTCGCGGCTTGGCAGCAGGCGCGGCAGCCAGCACACCCACTGCATCCACGGATTGCGCAGCACTTCCAGAGGGCTAGGCAGATAGCGCGACACCGAGTGCTCGACCACTTGCCCGCCAATCACCACCATCTCATACGACCCTTCCTGGCCGCGCAGAAACTCTTCCATCAGCAGCGGATCGTCTTTGGTCGGGCGAATCTGCTGCAAAGCCTCGTGCAGACTGCGCAATTCATCGATACGCCAGGTACTCCTGCATCCCGCCCCCGCCGGCGGCTTGAGCACCACGGGCAGGCCCACTTCTTCGACAAACGCCATCCCCTGGGCGACGTTGGTACACAGGCAGTGGCGCGCGCAGGGCAGGCCGTGCTGGCGAAATGTATCTTTCATCAGAGACTTATCTCTGAAGCGGTGGGCCGTCTCGACATCCGGACCGGCCAGACCCAGCAGGGTGCGGGCTTGGGCCAACGGCACCTGCAGCGGCTCCAAGATCCCGGTCACCCGGTGCAATTCGCCGTGGCGCGCGGCCAGTCTCCGGCACGCATCGGCGATCTGCTGCGGGTCCAGGCCGTTGCCAATGACCTCGAGATCGTCAAACGGGTCCGCATCGCGCGGCGGCGCCTCTTGAACCACGCCCAACAGCCGCACCTGGGCCAGGCTCTGCAGGCCGCGGGCAAACCGGAGCGTAGCGTCCATGGGAAACGGGGCGACATAGACGACGTTGCGCATGGCCTCAACCTGGGGCGGCGGCCCCAGCGCCGATGATCGCCCAGGCGGCGGCGAATGCCAATTCCCGTGGTGCAAGTTGGCTATCAGCGCCCCAACACGTAGCCAAAAGCCGGCAGGTTGTTGGTCTCTGCGCCGCTATAGCAGCCAGCCGCGTTGCCACTGGTCAGCGCTGCGTCTTGGCCGCAGGTACCGCCCGCTCCGCCCAGGCCCAATCGCGAATCCGGACTAAAGCAGTCCGCTTCGCTGTTGCCGACCACGCCGATGCGGACCCTCGCGTAATTGTACAAGCTCTGTGCCGATTTTCCGGGCGCGACGTTGAGCCCGTGGGTCATGCAGCCGCTCTGCAATTGCTCGCCGGTCAGCAAGATGCCCCAAGCGGAGATCGGCAGCTCTGGGGTCACCGGCTTGTCGTCTTTGATCAAGTGAAAGAGCGAGGTGCCCTTGAGGCTAAAGATCAATGCTTTGTCGATGTTGCCGGTGGCCATGTGCACGCTTAATTCGCTGATCGCCACAGACCAATAGCTGTCCAGCTTGGCCTCCGGCTGGTCGATGCGCGGCCGTCCCGGATTCAGCGTGGCGATCGAGGTCCACAGCGGCGAGTCGTAGCCCAACTGGCCCTTGGCGTCGACTTTGATCAACAGCGTCCAGCCGCCGCCCAAGAACTGCATGTCGCACCAGGCCGCGTAGGGCTGCCACACGCCAAATGGACCGTCGGGATCGAGCCACCAAACGCCGGTTTGCGCGTCGGACTGGGCTTGGCGCAGCGTCAAGCACGATTGTCCGGCCTGAGACGGAGAATTGCGCGAACAGATCCCCAGCTCGCAGGTGCCCTCGGCGCAAAGGGAGCCGTTTGCCTGGGCGACGTGGCTGCACTGGCCGTTGTCCAAGCAGAGGTCTGCGGTACACGGCTCGCCGTCGTCGCAACTGCCGCCGCACGGGGTCGCCGCATCCGCTGCGCTGTCGAGGTCCGCACCTGCGTCTGTCGCGGTGTCCACCCAACTGTCCGCGGCAGCGTCGGTTTGCGCATCGGCACCGGTATCGCCTTCGGTGTCGGCTTGCGCGTCGGCGTAGACATCGCCTTCGGCATCGGCATCGGCTTGCGCATCGCTGTCGGCATCGGTCTCGGTATCGGCTTTCGCATCGTCAGCGGCATCGACTGCGACGTCGGCTTGCGCATCGTCAGCGGCATCGACTGCGACGTCGCCTTGCCCATCGTCCCCCGGCTGTGTGTCGCCGGCGCTGTCGGTCTGGCTGTCTGCCGCTGTCTCCGGCTGCCAGGGCAATTCCTCCCAGATGTCGGGATCGTAGGGGGTGCCCAAGTCCGCAGGTGCGCCGAGGTCAAAGGCCTGAACGGTGTCGTACTGGACTTCGGCGTAGCCCTGGCTATCCGCGCCTGCGTCGGTTTGGCCAGCGTCGCTCGGCGCGGCGTCAACGTCGGCGGCGTCAGAGACGTCCCAACCATCGGCGATCTCGAGCTCTTCGCCTGCCAATTCCGCTAGGTCTGCGCTGGCTTCATCCGCGGTGTCGCTCGGCCAGCCCGTATCTCCGGCACCGCTGTCCGTGGCGTAGGGGGTCCACACGGTAAGAGCGGCCGTGTAATCCGGCGAACACGCGGAAAGCGCAGCTGCGGCAGCGGCGAAAGTGAGAGCTTTTGTTAAGCGCGAGCGCATAGATTCAGAATAGCCACCCACCCAGGCGATGTCGAGCGCAGTCCGCGGCGCTGAACTCCGTGCATTTGGCCCGCGCCCCTCCGCCGCAGATTCTCACTCCTTTCGCCCGCCTTAGCTTTCTTTACACTTGGCCCCAGCCCCCTCGTGTACGCTGGCCAATGGATGGGCAGTCCAAATTCGGCTGCGGGGAGTGACGGCATGGCGGCAAGAGAATCACTAGGCAAATGGAGTGTTTGGGCGGCTGTCGCCCTGGGCGCGGGCGGATGCAGCAGCGACGCTGAACCGACCTCTGCCGCGGCCGATGGCGGGTCAGACAGTGGCGTCCCCTCAGGCCAAGACGCCTCGGCAGCAGCCCAAGACCCAGACTACGCAAAGGTATTTTCTACCGACCAGGTTCACGAAATCGCCATCGAACTCACTGCAACCGCCGCAGCAGCCCAGGAAGCCGACCTTGTGGCGCTCCTCGGCACCTTTGGCTCGGGCAACACCGGGCCTGGTCCAGGCGGCGCAGGCGGTGGCCCGTCCGGCGGTCAGGTCCCCGCTGAGGCAACTGCGGCTTGTGCCGGCAAAAAGCTAGGCGATACCTGCACGATCATGAGCAAGGCCGGCTCCTGCATAAGCGCGCCCGGCGGCAGCATCGCCTGTTTGCCCAGCGGCGGAATCCCCGGCGGCGGTGCGGGCGGTGGCCCAGGCGGCGGCGGCGCATTGGACCTGGTCTCCGCCGACCCCATCTACGTCAGCGCTACGGTGCGCCAAGGCAACAAAGTCTGGGAGCACGTGGGGATGCGCTACAAGGGCAACTCTTCGCTCAGCTCGTCGTGGGGGCAGGGGATTCGCAAGCTGCCATTCCGGTTGAATTTTGACAAATTCAAGACCGAGTTCCCCGCCACCAAAGGCCAGCGCTTTTTTGGCTTTGAGGAGCTGACCTTTGCCTCCAACTGGGGCGACGCCAGCTTTGCCCGCGAGCTGCTGGCCGGCGAAGTATTCCGCAACCGCGGGGTTCCGGCGGCGCGCGCGGCGTTCTACCGGGTGACCCTTGACAAGGGCGACGGCAAAGGCCCTGTGTATATGGGGCTCTACACCGCGGTGGAGGATCCGTCGGACGCGATGATGGCCAGTGTCTTTGGCGACGGCTCGGGCAACCTGTACAAGCCGGACGGCACCGCGGCCAACTGGAGCAAGTTTGACGCCGCTGACTTTGAGAAGAAAAGCAACAGCAAAGCCGCGGATTTCACCGATGTGGCCGCAGCCGTGGCGGCTCTCAACGCCGATCGCAGCGACACGGCCAAGTGGCGGGCCGGGCTCGAAAAAGTCTTTGCGGTAGACGATTTCCTGCTCATGCTCGCGGTGAACAACACCATCACCAATTGGGACTCCTATGGCCAGATGGCCCACAACTACTACCTGTACGGCGTGCCCAGCGATGGCGGCCGCCTGCAATGGATCCCTTGGGATTTCAACCTCTCTATGCAGTCTGGCGGTGGCGACAAGGCTGCGGGGCAGGGCACCGGCCTGACGCTGTCCATGAGCGAAGTGACCAGCAGCTGGCCGCTGATCCGCTACCTTATGGATGACCCCACCTACCGCGCCACCTACCGCAAGCACTTGGCGACCGCGGTGCAGGGGGCCTTTGAGTCCGCGGCATTTACCAAGCGCGTCAATGAGTTGCATGCGCTCATCGCTCCGCATGTGGTGGGAGCCAAGGGCGAGGTGGCGCCGTATTCAACCCTGAGCGCGGCGGCGGATTTTGAGGCCTCGGCGCAGGTGCTGATCGACCACGCCAAAGCTCGGGCGACTGCCGTGGCAGAAGAGCTCGCCAAGCCGTAGCAGCCTCTGGCCGCGCTGCGGAGGCCGTCGTTTTGCCGTCAGCGCGCGGGGAGGAGTTGGCAAAGGCCTTCAGGCCTCCTAATCTCCACGGGCCATCCCGCGCCCCGAGGTTTCGCTATGACTGCACCGCAACACGCCCTGACCAGCGACGGTCTGCGCCTCGCCTGGTGGAGCGCTGGCCCCCTCCAGCCCAACACCGCGCCGCGCCCCGGGGTGCTGATGATCATGGGCCTGGGCGCCCGCGGGTCGGCGTTTCGCCACCAGGTTGATCACCCGCAGGCCCTCTCTGATCAGCGCCAAGCGGCCTGGTTTGACCACCGCGGTGTCGGGCTGAGCGATCCGCCCAAGGCCGCGCTGACCATGCACCGGCTCGCGAGCGACGCAGTGACCGTCGCAGATGCCGCGGGAATGCAGCGTTTTCATGTCGTTGGCGTGTCCATGGGCGGGATGGTGGCCCAGCATGTGGCACTGCACTGGCTGCCCCGCGCGGTGTCGCTGACGCTCATCGCCACCCATCCCGGTGGGCCCCTCGCCAGGGTGCCGCCGCTGGGGGCGCTGAAATTCGGCCCGGGGACCGCCTCTCGCGACTCGACCAAGCGTTTTCGCGCGCTTTCTCGGCTGCTCTACCCGCCCGCGTACCTAGAAGGCGTGGACGAAGCGGAGCTGCACGAAGCCCTGCGCCGCGAGTTTGGCGAGAGGGCGCCGCTGTCTACCCTATGGCGGCAGTTTGCGGCGATCTGGCGCCACGACACCCGCGCAGATCTGCCCAAACTCAGCGAGTTGCCGACCTTGGTGGTGCAGTCCGGGCCAGACAATCTGGTGCGGCCGCATTGGAGCAGCTATTTGGCCCAGCACATTCCGGGGGCTCAGCTGGTGCGTTTCCCCCATGCCGGTCACGGGGTTGTGCGCCAGTGCGCCGATGAGCTAAACCCCATCATGAACAAGCACTTTTCTGACGCTGAAGCGCGGCGTCCCTGAACACCCCCTCTGCCCGCGGAGCCTGCCATGACCGCCCAAGCCCCTGGAGTGCACGCCGTTGACCCGAGCCAGATCCAGCTAGACCCTTGGCAATTGGCCAGGGATCTCTCTGGGTTTCACCTGATCGGCGGCGAGCTTGTGCCGTCTCTCTCCGGCCGGCGCTTTGACGTCACCTACCCCGCGACCCAGCAGGTGATCGGCTTTGCCGCGGATGGCGATGCCCAGGATGTGGACCGCGCGGTGCAGTCCGCCGCTCGCGCGCAGAAGGCCTGGGCCCAGCTTCCGGCGCGCAAACGCGGCTTGCTGGTCCAGGAGTGTGCGCGCAAACTCGATGAACACGCAGAAGAATTGGCTCGGCTTATGGTTCTGGAGACCGGCAAGGCCCTGCGCACGGAGTGCCGCGTCGAGGCTTCGGTGCACTCGGACGTGTACCGCTATTTTGGCGGGCTGGGCGGCGAGCTCAAGGGCGAGACCGTGCCCTTCAATCCAGACATGCTGGTCTACACCACCCGCGAGCCTGTGGGGGTGGTGGGTGCGATTATCGCTTGGAATGTCCCGCTGTTGCTGATGGCGCTCAAGGTGGCGCCGGCGCTGGTGGCGGGCAACGCCGTGGTCTGCAAAAGCGCAGAGGAGGCGCCGCTCGCCGTGCTGCGGGCCGCGCAATTGTGCAATGAGATCCTGCCCCCCGGCGTGTTCAACCTGATCTCCGGCGATGGTCCCGGCTGCGGCGCGCCGTTGGCCGAGCACCCGTTAGTCAGCAAGGTCACGCTCACGGGCAGCGTGGCGGCGGGCAAAGCCGTGGCGCTGGCGGCGGCCAAAAAGCTCATCGGCGCGACCCTGGAGCTCGGCGGCAAATCGCCGATGATCGTCTTGGAAGACGCGGACTTAGATCGAGCGGTGCAGGGCGCGGTCACCTCGATGCGCTTTACCCGTCAAGGCCAGTCCTGCAGCGCGGCGTCGCGGATGCTGGTTCACCGCAGCTTGCACGATGAATTCCTCAGGCGGCTCAAGGCCAAAGTCGACCTCATGGTCATGGGCGACCCCATGGATGAGGCCACCGACATCGGCTCGGTGATCTCGCCGCAGCAGTTTGCCACGGTGCAGCGCTACATCGCTCTGGGCGAAGCGACGCCCGGCGCCGTGGCCCACCGCTGCAGCCTCAAGCCCGCCGATCCGCGCTTTGCCCAAGGCTATTTTGTGCAGCCGGTGGTGTTTTCTGGCCTGCCCAAAGACAGCCCGGTGGTGCGCGAGGAGATCTTTGGCCCGGTCACGGTGGTGCTGGCCTTTGACGACTATGAAGAGGCGATCGCCCTGGCCAATGACACGGAATACGGCCTGGCCGCCACGGTGTGGACCAAAGACCTCGCCAAGGCTTTTGACGCGGTGGGTCGGCTGCAGGCCGGGTTTGTCCAGGTTAATCAGAATCTTGTGGTGCAGGCGGCTCTGTCTTACGGCGGCATCAAGCTCAGCGGCATCGGCAAAGAAGCGGACCTGGCGTCCATGCTCGACGCGTTTACCTACAAGAAGACCGTCCTAGTCAATATCCGCTGATTTGTCTGGGCTATTGACCGGCGGGTTCGCCTGAGCTGCAGCGGCCGCCGCGGCGCGGAGCTTGTCCTTCTTGCTGGGGCGCTTGCCCTTGATCCCACCGGTGGAAGGGTCAAAGCCCTGGGGCGGCGGCGCGGCTTGGGTCTCTTGCGGCTCAAAGCCCTCGACAATTTCCAGCTCGCCCGCGAGGCCGTGGCGCTTGGCGATGAGGCGAAAGTGCCCAGCGGTGTCGGCGCTGACAAAGCTGATCGCTAGACCGCTCTGGCCTGCTCGCGCCGTGCGGCCAATGCGGTGGGTAAAGTCCACGGCGGAGCGCGGCAAGTCAAAGTTGACCACCACGGCCAAATGGGCGACGTCCAAGCCGCGCGCGGCGACATCCGTGGCCACCAGCACCTTGAGGCGAGAAGCCTTAAAATCCGCCCACACCTGGGTGCGCTTGCCCTGGGTCAAGGCGCCGTAGAACGGCTCGGCATAGATGTGAGCGCGGCGCAGCTTGCCGGCCAGCATCTCTGCGGTGTGGGTGGTCGCGACAAAAACCAGGATGCGACTCCAGGGGTTGTGCTCGATGAGGTGGCGCAGCAACTGGGCGCGGCGGCTGGCATCCACGGCGATGGCGCGCTGCTCAATGTCCGGCTGCTGGTGGGGCTCCGCACTCACGGCGATGCGCAAGGGGTCGCGCAAGAGTCGCTGGGCAAGGCCTTGGACGGCATCGGGAAAGGTCGCAGAAAAGAACAGGTTCTGCCGGTCCGCGGGCAGCAGGGCCAGCACCTGCTCCAGCTCGTCGGCAAAGCCCAGGTCGAGCATGCGGTCGGCTTCGTCGAGCACGAGCGCCTTAGCTCCTTGCAGGTCCACAGCATTTTGCCGGGCGAGGTCTAGCAGCCGGCCTGGGGTGGCCACCAGCATGTCCACGCCGCTGCGCAACCTCTCGATCTGCGGAGCGATTTCCACGCCGCCAAACACCGCCGCGACCTTGACCGCCCTGGCCAGCGGCAGGCCCAGCTTGCGGAGCTCCTCGGCCACCTGGGCGCACAATTCGCGGGTCGGCACCAGCACCAGAGCCTGGGGGCGGCGCGGAACCTCGGGCGCGGCGAGCTCGAGGCGCTGCAGCAGCCCCAGGGCAAACGCCGCGGTCTTGCCAGAGCCGGTCTGCGCCGTCGCCAGCACGTCGCGGCCCTGGAGGATCGCTGGAATTGCCTGGTCTTGAATCGGCGTCGGCTGAATATAGCCTTGGGCGCGAACGGCGCGCTGAAGGGCGGGCGAAAGGCCCAGGGCGGCAAAAGGCATGGTGGGGAGCCCTCAAAAAACCAGGTGGCGCCTGGGGAAACACGGCATCGGCCAGATGCAAGTGCAAGGCCGCACCGGCGCGGGAGGCTACGCTTTGGGCTAGTTCGCGTCTAGCATTGATTTCGTCTGTAGCGCTTGGGCGTTGGGTCCTTTACGCTAGGCCTTAGCGCCTTGGGGGGCGAGCGGGTAGGGCAAGCATGGCAAGTCATCGGCAACTAGCTGCTCCGTCGTCCGCTTGGTCGCTGATCTGGGGCGCGGTCTGGCTTCTGGCCGCTGCGTGCACCCCGGACCCAACGCCGATGCCCTACGCCCCGTGGCAAATCGATGGGCAGGGGGACCAGGATGCGCTTAGCCGCGGATTGCCTGGGGATTCTACGGCGAGTGCTACTGACGCTGGGGGATTCGACGCCGTTCCAGATGCAAAACCCGCCGACAGCGCGGCCGACTCCGCGGACGCCAAGGCCGATGCAGCGATCGCCGATGCCGAGGCCAAAGCGGACGCCCTGGACGCCAAGGCCGACGCCGGCGATGCCCTGGGCGATAGCGGTGCCGATGGTGCAGTAGCCGTCGATGCGGGCCAGACGGACGCGCAGGGCGACACCGGTGCGGACGCCAAAGTCGACAGCGCGGGCGACACCGGGGCAGATGCGGCCGACGTTGCGGTAAATTGCCCAAGCAAGGGCCCGGTTCCAGAGACGTGCAACAACAAAGACGACGACTGCGACGGCGAGACCGACGAAGGCGAGACGCTGTGCGACGACCAGCAGGCGTGCAGCATCGACACCTGCGCCGCGGGCAAGTGCATCCACATGCAGTCGACCGACGGCACCTGCGAAGACGGCAACGAGTGCACCACGGACGACCAATGCATCGGCGCGCTCTGCCTGCCGGGGCAACCTGTGGCGTGCGGCGACGGCAATCCGTGCACGACCAACGGCTGTGATCCCAAGAAAGGCTGTGTTTTTGAGGCGGCGCCCGGCCCCTGTGACGACGGCAATCCGTGCACCACCGGGGAGGCGTGCAGCGGCGGCGAATGCAAGGGCGGGGCCATCAGCGCCTGTGACGACAAAAATCCTTGCACGGACGACAGTTGTGTGGCGCCTCTGGGCTGCAAGTCCACGCCCAACAGCGCGGCGTGCAGCGACGGCAGCGACTGCACCGTGGGCGATCTCTGCAGCGGCGGCGCGTGCAAGCCGGGCAAGGGCCAAGTCTGCAACGACGCCAACGCTTGCACCACCGACACTTGCACCCCCGGCGCGGGCTGCACATTCACCAACCACTCCTTGACCTGCGACGACTCGAACGCCTGTACGACCGGCGATGTCTGCGTGGTGGGCAGCTGCAAGGCCGGGGTCGCCAAAACCTGCACCGACAGCAACCCGTGCACCACCGACAGCTGCGATCCGCTCAAGGGCTGTGTGTTCAGCAGCGTCGCCGACGGAACTGCATGTGCATCCGGCATTTGCAGCGGTGGGGTCTGCGCGGCCGGCGCGGTGTGCGGCAACGGCAAGCTCGAGATCGGCGAAAAATGCGATGACGGCAACCTCTTGCCCTGCGATACCTGCAACGCCACCTGCAGCGGCGCCGGGACCGGCGTTACCCTGGGCGGAAGCTACACAATTGCCGCGGTGGGTGGAAACTTTGCCAGCTTTGCCGCGGCGCTCAAGGCCCTGGGGCAGTGCGGAGTACAGGCGCCCACCACCTTCAGCGTCGCCGCCGGCACCTACACCGAGGCGGGCTTCCTCTTTGGCGCCATTCCCGGGGTATCAGCGACAAATACCGTGACCTTTCAAGCAGTCACTCCAGGTGCGGTCAAGCTGGTGGGGGTCACAGGGGTCTCGTCCTACGCGGGCGTCGTCAAGATCGATAGCAATGCCAAATTCATCACTTTGGACGGCTTTGACATCGACGGCAGCTTGGCCGCCAACAAAGTCCCCTCGTCATACTGCGGCCCAGTGGTCTTTGGCAGCGGCGGCGGCCAGCAGGGCATCACCCTCAAGCGCCTGCGCATTCACGATTTTGGCCCCGCGGCCTGGGCGACCACCTCCTACACCGGCGGCATCTACATCCAGCAACAGGGGACGATCACCGACTTGACCATCGAAGGCTGCGCGTTTGACAACCTCGCTCCCCCGGCGGCCTTTCACACGCAAGGGGCGATTTCCACGCGGTTTGGCAACTACAGCAACTTGCGCATCGTCGGCAACCGCTTCTCCGGCCTCAAGTTTATGGATGCGCTCAACTTGCGCGCCGGCACCGGCTGGAAGGACCTGTGGATCGCCAACAATTTCTTTGCGATAGCTGAGGTGGGCGCCATCGAATTCTACGGCGGCGCCACGCTGTTGAGTGCCGCACGCATCCAGGGCAACACCTTCTTGTTCAGCGGCACAGGCAAGTACGCCGTCAGCGGTGCGGTGACCGGGGCAAGCATCGATTTTCGCGGCAATATCGTGGCATCGCTGGTAGCCGGCGCCGTGGGCGTCAGCGCCTCGACCTTCGCCCCGGCGGGTGGCAACTGCTTGAACTCCAAAGTGACAGCCGGCTATGTCGCCACTGTGCCAGACGTGGTAGGCGAGCCGCAGTTCGTCTCCGCCGCCGCGCCCTGGGACCTGCACCTCAAAGCCGGTTCGCCCTGCCTCAACAAGGGCTTGCCGCTCCCCGGCCTGACGACGGACATTGACGGCCAAGCCCGCGGCATTGTGCCCGACTTGGGGGCCGACGAATTGCCCTGAGTTCAGAGGGCGCGTCGCAAAAATCTGCAGCGATCAAGCTAGTTTGTCCCTAGTCCCCTGGCGATCCAGTTGCGCCGCGCCCGGATTTGCGCGACCATCCGCGCCCCTTTGGACCTGACCCCCTGCAGCGAGGCAATCATGAACGGCGGAGCCCTGATAGCTGAGGTCCTCAAGCGGCGCGGCGTGCCCTTTTTGTTCACCCTCTGCGGTGGCCACATCTCGCCGATCCTGGTCGAGGCCAAGAAGCGCGGCATCCGCGTGGTCGACACCCGCCACGAGGTCAACGCGGTGTTTGCCGCCGACGCCGTGGCGCGCATGACCGGCATCCCCGGCGTGGCCGCAGTGACGGCGGGTCCAGGCCTGACCAACACGATTACCGCCATCAAAAATGCGCAGTTGGCTCAGTCGCCGCTGATCTTGCTGGGCGGTGCTTCGGCCACCGTGCTGCGCGGCCGCGGCTCGCTCCAGGACATCGACCAGCAGGCCCTGATGCGCCCGCACGTCAAGTGGGTCGGGGCGGCGAAGCGCGTCAAAGACCTGGTGCCGATGCTGGAGACGGCGTTTGACGTGGCCCAGTCCGGGGTGCCGGGGCCGGTATTCCTTGAATGTCCAGTGGATTTGCTCTATCCGCAGGCGATGATTAAAGAGTGGTACGGGGTCAAGTCCGCCGCGGGCAAGCAGGCGAGCCTCAAGGACCGCGCGTTGGAGGCCTATCTCAAAATCCACACGGCGCGGCTGTTTGCCGGCATCGACGACGTCAAGTTTGCAGATGGCCTGCCGCCGGAGCCGCCGGAGCCGAGCCATTCGCAGGTGTCAGAAGCGCTGCGCCACCTGGCCAAAGCCGAGCGCCCGCTGATCATTTTGGGGTCTGGGGCCCTGCAGGTGCCGCAACAGGCCGGGCAGATCGCCGCTGCGGTAGAGAAGCTGGGGGTGCCGACCTTCCTCAGCGGCATGGGCCGCGGCTTGCTGGGCGCCGGCCACGCGCTGCAGCTGCGCCACGGTCGCAAGGCCGCGCTCAAGAAGGCCGATGTGGTGCTGCTGTGCGGTGTGCCGGCCGACTTCCGCCTGGACTACGGCAAGCACTTGGGACGCAAGATCTTCTTGATCGGCGTCAACCGCAGCCGCGACGACTTGCTGCTCAACCGCAAGCCAGAGCTGGCGATCCAGGCCGATCCGGGGCGCTTCTTGCAGGCCCTGGCGGCTCAGGGCGTCGCATCGGCGCGTTGGAGCGGCTGGCTGTCTGAGCTGCGCCAGGCCGATGACGCCCGCGACGCGGAGATCCTCAGCCAAACTCAGGAAGGCGCCGACGAATTCTGCAATCCGCTGGCGGTCTGCAAGGCTGTGGAAGACGTGCTGCCCGACGACAGCGTGCTGGTGGCCGACGGCGGCGATTTTGTGGCCACGGCGTCGTACATCATGAAGCCGCGCCGGCGCCTGTCCTGGCTCGATCCGGGGGTGTTTGGCACCTTGGGCGTGGGTGCGGGCTTTGCCATCGGCGCCCAGTGCGTGCGCCCCGACGCCCAGACGTGGATCATCTACGGCGACGGCTCGCTGGGCTATTCGCTAGCTGAATTCGACACGTATGTGCGCCACAACTTGCCCATTATCGCGCTCGTGGGCACCGACGCCTCGTGGATGCAAATTGCCCGCGAACAGACGGAGATTCTGGGCGACGCGGTGGGCACCGAATTGCGCCGCACCGCCTACCACAAGGCTGCGGAGGGCCTGGGCGGCGTGGGCATCGAAGTCCGCGATCCCAGTGAGCTTCCTGAAGCCATCGCCCGCGCCCAGGAAGCCTCGCGCGCCGGCCGCGCAGTGCTCATCAACGCCCAAATCGGCCGCACCCAATTCCGCAAGGGCTCGATTTCGATCTGATTATTCTCAGGAGTTTGTTATGTCGCAAGAGTTCGCCACCCCCGCCGCCCCGCACCACGACTGGTCGCACGCCCACTTTGCCACCCGGGCGATTCACGCCGGCCAGGATCCGGAAAAGCTCACCGGCGCCGTGGTCGTGCCGATCTACCAGACCTCGACCTTTGCCCAGCCGTCGCCGGGCGAGCACCTGGGCCACGAGTACAGCCGCACCAGCAACCCGACCCGCGACGCGCTGCAGTTCGCCCTGGCCTCGCTGGAAGGCGGCAGCCGCGCCATGTGCTTCTCTTCGGGCCTTGCCGCGACCCATGCGCTCATCGCCTTGCTGGATGCGGGCGACCACGTCGTGGCCATGGATGACATGTACGGCGGCACGTTCCGCCAGTTTGACAAGGTCTGGCGCCGTCACGGAATTCGCTTTACCTACGTGGACTTGCGCGATCCCAGCGCCTTTGACGCCGCGGTAGAAGAGCGCACCAAGCTGCTGTGGATTGAGACGCCGACCAATCCGATGCTCAAGCTGGTCGACATCGCCGATCTGGCCCAGCGCGCCAAGGCCCGCGGTGTGCTGAGCGTGGTGGATAACACCTTTGCGACCCCGTACTTGCAGCGGCCGCTCGAGCTCGGCGCGGACATCGTGGTCCACTCGACCACCAAGTACATCGGCGGCCACAGCGACGTGGTTGGCGGTGCGGTGATCGTCAAGGACGAAGAACTGGGCAATCGCATTGCCTTTTTGCAGAACGCCAACGGCGGCACCCCGGGGCCGTTTGACTCCTGGCTGACCCTGCGCGGCCTCAAGACCCTGGCCATCCGCATGGAGCGCCACTGCGCCAACGCCCTGCAGATCGCCCAGTGGCTGGAGCAGCACCCGCGGGTCAAGAAGGTCGTCTATCCCGGCCTGCCCAGCCACCCGCAATTCGCCTTGGCGAGCAAGCAGATGCGCGCGGGCGGCGGCATGATCACCGCGTTTCTGGACGGCGATGTCGACAACGCCCGCAAATTCCTCTCGGCCACCAAGGTCTTTACCCTGGCCGAGTCGCTGGGCGGCGTCGAGTCGCTGATCGAGCACCCGGGCATCATGACCCACGCCTCGATTCCGCCCGAGCGCCGCAAAGAGATCGGCATCGACGACAGCTTGGTGCGCCTCAGCGTGGGCATCGAGCACGTCGACGACCAGATCGCCGACCTGCAGCACGCGCTAGAAGTCGCTTTCGCTGTTTAGCAATTCAATGGACTAGCGCTGGTGCGCCGCCTGTCTCTAGCCGGGATGGGCGGCGTACCAGGCCATCGCCCGCTGCAGCCCCTCGGCAAAGCGCACGCTGGCGGTATAGCCCAGATCGCGCCGCGCCGCGCCAATATCCGCAAGGCTATCGCGAATATCGCCGGCCCGCGGCGGCAGGAACTCGGGCTCCAGCTGCGTGCCCAGGCCGGCATTGATCGCCGCGACCACGTCCAACAGCGAAACCCGCTCGCCACAAGCGACGTTATAGACGTTGCCCGGGGCCGCCGGCGCACTCAGCGCCTTGAGGTTGGCCTCGATGACGTTGTCGATGTAGCAAAAGTCCCGCGTCTGGCCGCCGTCGCCAAAAATCTTAGGCTGCAGGCCGCGTTGCATGAGCGTCACCCAGCGAGGAATCACCGCCGCGTACTCGCTGTCCGGCGCCTGGTGGCGGCCAAAGACATTGAAATAGCGAAGGGCGACAAACTCCAGGCCGTACACGCGGTTCCACACCTGGCCGTATTGCTCGCCAAACAGCTTGGTCGCGCCATAGGGGCTGATGGGCTGCGGCGCCATCGTCTCGACCTTGGGCAGCACCGGCGTTTCGCCATAAGCCGACGACGACGCCGCGTACACCACCCGCTGCACCCCGGCCTTGCGCGCGGCTTGCAGCACGTTGAGCGTGCCGTTGACGTTGACGTCGTGGCTGGCGTCCGGGTCCTGCACCGACCGCGCCACGCTGGGCAACGCGGCCTGATGCAAGACATATTGCGCGCCTTCCATGGCCCGCTCTAGCAACGCGCGATCGCGGATGTCGCCCTCGATCACCTCCACATGCCCGGCGATGGCGCTCAGATTGACGCGCCGGCCGGTCGTGAAGTTGTCGACAATGCGCACCTGATCGCCGCGCTCGAGCAGCGCCGTCGCCAGGTTGGAGCCGATAAAGCCGGCGCCGCCCGTCACTACTGCGATTGCCATGGGTACCTACTGGCAGCGCCTGGGTGGCTACTGGTTCATGCCGTCCAGGAACATCTGATTCGTCTCGTACTTGCGGATCTTGTCGAGCAAGAACTCCATCGAGTCGATGACGTTGAGCGGGTGCAACAGCTGGCGCAGCAACCACACGCGGTTCAGGGTCCTCTCGTCAAACAGCAGATCTTCCTTGCGCGTTCCGGACTTGTTGATGTCCAGGCACGGGAAGATGCGCTTCTCCATCAGCTTGCGGTCCAGGTGGATTTCGCAGTTGCCGGTGCCCTTGAACTCTTCAAAGATCACTTCGTCCATGCGCGAGCCGGTGTCGATGAGCGCGGTGCCGATGATCGTCAGCGAGCCGCCTTCTTCGATGTTGCGCGCGGCGCCAAAGAAGCGCTTGGGCTTGTGCAGGGCGTTGGAGTCGACACCGCCGGACAGGATCTTGCCAGAGGGCGGCACCACGGTGTTGTAGGCGCGGGCCAAGCGGGTGATCGAGTCGAGCAGAATCACCACGTCGCGGCCGTGCTCGACCAGGCGCTTGGCCTTTTCGATGACCATTTCGGCGACCTGTACGTGGCGGCTGGCGGGCTCGTCAAAGGTCGAGCTGACCACTTCGCCCTGCACGGTGCGCTGCATGTCGGTCACTTCTTCCGGGCGCTCGTCAATCAGCAGGACGATCAGGTAGATCTCCTTGTGATTGGTGGCGATCGCGTGGGCCAGCTCCTGCAGCAGCACGGTCTTGCCGGTGCGCGGCGGGGCGACGATCAGCGTGCGCTGGCCCTTACCCTGCGGGCACATCAGGTCGACGATGCGGGTGGTGAAGCTCTTGGGGTGATACTCGAGGCGCAGGCGCTCATCGGGGTACAGCGGCGTCAGGTTGTCGAACAGGATCTTGTTCTTGGCGGCCTCGGGCTCCTCGAAGTTGATCTCGTCGACCTTCAGCAGGGCAAAGTAGCGCTCGCCTTCGCGGGGCGGGCGGATCTCACCGCGCACGGTGTCGCCATTGCGCAGGCCAAAGCGGCGGATCTGGCTCGGCGAGACGTAGATGTCGTCGCTGCCCGGAAAGTAGTTGTAGTCGGGGGAGCGCAGAAAGCCGTAGCCGTCCGGCAGCACTTGCAGCACGCCTTCAGAGTAGATCGCGCCTTCGCGGCTGGTCTGGGCCTGCAGCAGGGCAAAGATCAGGTCTTGGCGGTGCATCGAGGCGCCGTCGTCGATACCAAACTCACTGGCCATGCCGACGAGTTCGGCCATCTTCATGTGCTTGAGATCAATCAGATTCATTGGTTCACCTGGGGGCCGGCGAGGGAGCGGCCGGCGCAGCGCAGAGGGGGCCCGCATGGGGCAGGAGAGGGGCGTCCACCTGAGCGATAAGCCCTAAAGGCGGCGCGGAAAAGACTAGCACGGGCTGCAGCGCGGGACGCTTTGACCTCTGAAGCAAAAGACTCTGGAGTCAGGCGCTTGCTGCGAGCGAGTGATCGGGATTCAGACTAGAGGAGAGGAAAGGAACCAGCACTTGGGCAACTGTGGCAACCGCCAAAGCAAGCGGGAACCTGCGCCGAGCCGAAGGGCTGCGACACAGAACTGCGTTGAAGTCAGCGGCGCGGAGAAAATAGCGATTGCGGTTGCCGATGTCAAGGTGTGATCAGGGCTCGGGTCAACAGCGGTCAGGGCTCAGGTCAACGGTAGTCAGGGCTCAGGTCAACGGTAGTCAGGGCTCGCTGCGGTGCAAAGCGCACGGGGTCTGGCAGACCTCCACGGCGTTGCAGTCAAAGCGCAGGTGATCGCCGGGCGCCAAGGCCTCCAGGGCCATCCCCTCCACTGATCCGGGGGGCAGCAGCGTCGCCAAGCGCTTGGCCACCTGCAGCAGCATCGGCAGGCCCACGGCAAAATGGCTGTCGATCAGCCGCAGCCGATAGGCCATCAAGCGCACCGCTCGCCACGGCACAAACGCCACTTCCGTCGCCGCCGGCCGGGTCCAAAGGCCTACGCGAACCATTTCTCGCACCAGCCAAAGGGCCGCCACCGGGTGGGCGCCGCGCAGCACCGTCTGGGTCAGCTGCTGCACCAGCGCCTCGCTGTTGGCGGCCTCGGCGAGCTGAGCCGGCAGATCTGGCGTCATCTTCAGGGCTTTTCCGCCGATCGCCGCCTCCAGAATCAGCGCGCGCAGTTGCGTCGCCAGCGGATCGGCGGTCAGCAGGTTCCAGCGGTTCAGCGCGTCCACCAGCGCTTCCGGCCGATCGAGCAGCAGCGCCGCCGGCCCCAGCGAGCCGCCAATGCGCTCCGTTAGCGCGTCGACGAGGCTGCCGTCCCCCGTCGCCGCATAGGCCCGCGCGACCAGGCTGGCCAAAAACAGGTGGCGCAGCGGTTCGTTGTGGGCGCTCCGCGTCTCCAAGCCGTGGGCCAGCAGCAATGAGCCGCCGCCCAGGCCATGGGTCCGGCCGTAATCGCGAAGCGCCGCCACCACGTCCGCCGGATCTAAGGGCGCGCGGCTGCAGGCATTTTCGAGCTTGACGTGGCGAATCACCACTTGGCCCGGGGCGGTGTCGCGGCGCTGAGCTGGCACTTGCACGTCCAGACTCGCCCCGGCAGAGGCCGACACGGCTGGCTCGATCGCCGGCGCAGGTTCCGCAACACCTTGCGCTGCCTGAGCTTTTGCAGCCGCGCCCTTGGCTTTGGTCGCGACAGCAGGGGCCGCAGCAGGGGCAGGCGGCGGCGCTGGCGCTTCATACTGGGCGGCGTAGCGGGCAAACGCAGCCTCGTCCACGGGTTCCGCGTCACCGGGGATGTCCAAATCCTCATCGGGATCGTCGTCTTTGCGCGGCGCAGGCTTCGCAGCGGCTGGTGCGGACACCGGTGCGGCGATCGGCACAGGCGCTGCGGCGGCGGCGGGACGAGGTGCAACAGCCGATTCCGCTTGCGCTGTGCGGGCTTCGGTCGCTGCGCCTTCGGCCTTTTCGTCTTCTAGGAACTCGTCTACGTCAATCGTCCGCAGTCTTGGCACCGCCTGTTTGCCCAGATCGGTCATGCCCCAGCGGATGCCGATCATCTTGATCCGCCCCGACACCACCGCCCAGCGGATCCAATTCTTAAACGGTTCCAGGGTGATCGGCTTGCCCGGATAGACGTAGCTGGTCAGCATCCGGTGCATTTCATGGGTCGAATGCAGCCGCCCGCCGCCCTCCGTGTCCAGGGCCTCCAGGCAGTACTTGACCAGCAGGGTGTTCTCGTCGAGCAGGCGCTTGTACAGGGCTTCGCGCATCGCCTCTTCGGTGGAGGCGGCAAAAAACTTCTCGGCCCAAGGCCCCAGGCGCACGACGCCGTCGGTCTGGATGTCCAGAAACGCCAACAGGTGGTGGACGTCGTCCTTGTTGTAGAGCGTCTCTTCCTTCATCCAGTCGCGAAACTCTCGCGTGGACAGCTGGTTGCGGCGAATGTGCCCAAAGACCTTGTTGACGGTAGAGAGGAGCGCTTCATCGCGCACCCCGGGAAAGCTCGCATAGTCGACGCGCTGGGCCATGTCGGAGCTCCAACGGGCGCACTGGCCCTGGAAGATGCCCGGCACTGTAGCGAGAACTGGCTCGCCTCGCTACCCTTGGCCGCAGGGTCCGCGCCGACCGCGGGCTCCGCTCAGCAGCCATAGGGGGAGCAAGACCTTGAACGATCGCGCCGTCGCCCAGCCTACGCCACCGATCGGCGCCGATCCCGCGGCCCAACCTGGCCATCCATGGCTGGATTTGCAGCGCTTTGCCCAGCGGCGTTTTCTCCAGGGCCTCGATCGCGCCCATCGGCCCGTGCGCGCCACGCCGGACCCCTCTCAGTGGCTCGCCAGCGACATCGCGGCTCAATGGGCGGCGCTCCTGCAGCGCGATGGCCAGCCGGTCGACCCGCTAGACGTGGTCATCTGCAGTTCTCAAGCGGAGTTGTGGAGGTCTGCCCTCACGCTGTTGTTGGCGCCCGGCGATACCGCCCTGCTGGCTGAGCCCGTGCCGGCCGGCGTGCTGCGGGCGATCGCTCAGGCCGGGGCTCAGTGGCTCGACATCGGTCGGACCGCGGCCGGGGACGCCGATCCGCTGGCCTTGGAGCGCGCGGCTCAAGCCCATCCCCAAGCGATTTACTTTGCTGAACAACCTGATCCGCTGGGTCAATCGCACGGTCAGTCGCTGGGCCCGCTGCCCCAACTTCACCTTCGCGCGACGGTGATCGACCTGCAGTTGGCCGGTTGGCCGCGGCAAATCCCCAGGGCCACAGCGGTGTTGATCGCCCTTCGCGACCCGGATGCGCCGGCGGAGGTGCTGGCCTGGGCGCTGGTTGCGGCCGCGGGGCTGGGCCAAGGGCTGTCGCTGCTGACCGGCGATGTGCAACTGCCTGCCGCACAGGCCGAGCGGGCCCGATCCGTCCTGCGGACATGGCGCGGTGACCCCGATTGGCCTCTGGCGGCGGAGCAGGCGCTGGCGCAAAAAGCTGAGCGTTTGAGCGAGTGGACGCGGGCATGGCCTGGGCTGGCAGGGGCAGGGCAGCGCGGGGTTCGCTGGACGGCGCAGTGTCACGCGGGCGACGCGGGGCAATTGCTGGACCAGTTGCTGGACCGCGCGGAGTCGATGAGCGCCCTTGGCTCGCATCCAGGGCAAAATCTGTTGGCGGTGGACTTGCTTGCGGCGGTCGCTGCGCCCCCTACTCCGCGGCCGCCGATGCCAAAGGTTTGACCGCGGGGCCCACGCGCACTACTCTGACCGTTGAAGGCCTGTTCGACGCGGGCCGGCGCGCAATTGAGGCGAATAAGCGATCATGTTCCGCACCAAGCGACACATCTCTGGCGCAGCGACCGAGCCGCGTTGCCGCAAGCGCAACCTGCGCCTTGGCATTTTGCTGTGGGCAGCCGGGGCGGCCGTCGCGTGTCAAACGGATCCGGAACCTCCACAGGAAGTTCGCCTAGCCCGGCGGGTTGCCCAGGTCCTCGACGACCCTTCGCTGATTTCGCTTGCAGAACCAGCCACTGCCGTGGCGATCGCCGAGCCCGTGACCCCTGCCCAAGAGGCCACACCCAGCGCCGATCCCGCGGTTGCCGCGACGCCCACCGCGCCGGCGCCTGAGGCTGCCCAAGCCCAAGCCGCAGCTGCGGCAGTCCCTGCGGAAACTGGCAAGCCGGTGGAGGCGGCAAAGCCCGTAGAGGCCGCTAAGTCTCCAGAAGTCGCCAAGCCCGCAGACGTCGCCAAGCCGGTTGCAGTCGCCAAGCCCGCCGAAATCGCCAAGCCGGTGGACGTCGCGAAGGCGGAGAAGAAGCCCAAAACCGATGGCCATTCCTCTAAGCACGAGAAGGTCGAGGCCTCGCCGTCGCTCGTGACCAAGCCGGAGAAGGGCGATGACGTGGCCATTCCCGCTGGGGCCGACGCCACCGACCTGTACAGCTCTGGCAAGCGCAAGCTTGAGGCGGGCAACTACGCCGGGGCGATTGAAGACCTCAAGATTTCTCAGAAGATGCGTTACTCCGTGCGCACTTTGACCGTGCTGGGCCGGGCCTATTTTGACGCAGGCCAGATGTCCCAGGCGGAAAAGGCCTTTAAGGCCGCGGGTTCCTACGACGAAGCGATGCTGCTCCTGGGCCAGCTGTACCAGCAGATGGGCAAGTCGGGCCAGGCGCGCAAGACGTATGAGAAGTTCCTGGAGATTCACGGCGACCATCCCAAAGCAGAGTGGGTGCGCAAGCTCCTGCAGGCGCTATAGAATTTCATCATTCCCCCAGAGGAGGCGCTCCATGGTTCGCAATGCAGGGGGCCAGTCGGCGCGGTGGATCGCGGCGCTGGCTGGATTGACCGCGATGATCGCCGTTTCGTCCGGTTGTTCGCGCAAGGCAGAGACTTCGACCGCCGCTAACCAGGCTGGAGCCGGAGCGGTCGGTCTAGCTGGTGCGGCCACAGCGACCCAGTCAAACACGGGCGCTCAAAGCAGCGAATTCGTCGCGAGCAACAAGCCGGATCCCGGTTGTCGCGATTGCGGGCGCGGCGACGCCACCAACGGCCCAAAGTACGTGGGCAATCCAGAGGTTAAGCTGGATGAGGCCATGCTCGATGAGGTCAAGGCCTCGATCGACCAGACCAGCGGCCTGCTGGAGCAGGGCATTGAGATCCTGGAGCGCAACGCCAAGAGCCCGGACAAAGCCGCGGCAGAGCTTGAGAAATTCCTCCAAGACCACGACGCCGCCATTCGCGAGTCGCAGTCCAAGGCCGCAGAAATCAAGGCCCGGCTGCGCGCGGTGGGCTACGATCAGGACATTCCGCTGGAGATCCGCCCCGGCTTTGAAGAGAGGATGTCCAAGATTTCTGAGCGCTTGGAGCGGGTGCGCGAAGTTTACGCGTCGCGTCGCGATGTGCTGGCCGCCTTTGGCCGGCTGTTTCCGCGTGGTCGCTAACTACGCATGAGCGAACCTGAAAAGCCAGAAGCTCCGCCGCCGCCTCAACGCTCGCAAGAGGAGCGCTTGGCGGCTGCCGAGGCCGTCCAGCAGTTGGTCCTTCGCCAATGGTGGGGTACGGCGCTGCGGCGGCGCGGTCGGGCGGTCCCGGCGCTGATCGTCCTGCTCGTGGCGGTCGCCGTAGTGCAGCTTCAGGCAGAGGCTGGCCTTTGGGCTGGATCGCACGGCGGGACGCAAATGCTCCTGGCCGGCGCATGGATTCCGGAGCTGGCCCTGCGCGGCGAGGTGTGGCGGGCGCTGACGTGGTGGATGCTCCACGCCGATCCGTGGCACCTTCTGCTCAACGTGCTGATGTTAATGGTGATTGGCCGTCCGGTCGAGGCGATCTACGGCGGGCCGCGGCTGTGGCTGATTTGGCTGGGCTCGGCGCTCGCCGCGGCGATGGCCTCTCTGAGTGCCCCGGGCGCGACCTGGACCATTGGCGCCTCCGGTGCGGCGATCGGCTTGCTGGGGGCGCTGGTAGGTCTGGGCATCAAGCTCATGCCGCGGCTGAGCCCGGCGCTGCGCTGGAGCATGGTCGGGGTGCCGGCCTTGGCGCTTGCGGCGCTGCTGTCGCTTTCTGGCGAGCGCCTCGATCGCTTGGCCCACGTGGGCGGGGCGCTGGGCGGCATTGCTTTGGGCGTGGCGCTTCGGCCGCAGTTCCTGGCCCCTGCCGGCCGGCGCAAGCCTACCGCGCTGTGGCTGCGGCTCTTGGCCATGGCGTCCATGCTGGCGGTCCTGGCGGCCTCTGCAGTGGCCGTGGCGTCCATGCGCAGACCGCTTGTGTGGCCAGAGTTCGCCACAGAACAGTTCAAGCTCGACAGTCTAACTGTACGGTTTCCGGCTAATTTGCGCCGCGGAACTCTTCACCAGCGCGGCATGCAGTGTACCGGCGAATTGACCGATGGCGCCTGGGCTTTGCGCACCCGGCGCATGCCGTGCTGGCCGCTGCCGCTGTCAGGCCTGCTGGTGTTGGGCGAGCGGGAAAAGCTCTTCTCTATGGATGCCGGCGACCAAGCGGCCTTTGCCCGCGCCAATCTCTCCGGGCGGTTTGAGCGCCGCCAAGAGGGCGTGCTGGTCTATCCGCTGGGTGATCGCTGGGTCTGGGTGGTCTTTGCTGAAGAGCCGCTGCTGCCGACCTACGCCCGCGCCCTGGGCAAAATCCTTGCCCAGCCTGGGCAAGCCAGGGTTGAAGGCGCGACATCGCCCGTTGCCGGGGCGGTAGATGCGACCCCAACGGCGGTGCTGCCTGCCGACCCATCGCCCGCTGGCCCCGGCCTGTGATTGGCAGGGCGACCGGGCAGTGATACCTTGGCGCCGCGGGATCTCTCCGCGCTGCAAGCCTCTATGCAACCGATCGGGACGACATCACCTGACCCAGCCGCTGAGGCCTTGGGGCGACGCACGCCAGGCGAAGGGCGCAACACTATGAAAAGTCGCAGTTCGTGGATTGGCGCCGCGGTGCTTCTGGCCGCCGCTGCCGCCGTGGGCTGGCGCTTTGTGCAACCCGGCCAAGCGGTCGATCGGCTGCGAGGGCTGCTGGTTTCTGCCGGCGCAGAGGCCCACGGTCGCCCGGTCAGTGACGCAGAACTCGATCTGCCGCTGCAGGCCCATCCCAACGCTCCCAAGGGGGCCGTGCCGACTCTGCGCGCCCTGACCCAGAGCAGCGACACGATTTTGGTCCACTACTGGGCCAGCTGGTGCCCGCCTTGCCTGGAAGAGCTCCCTGAAATTGCAGCTTTGGCTCAGGAGCTGGACCAGCGCGGCTGCAAGATGGTCGCCGTGAGCTATGACGACGACTGGCAGGCCCACGACCAGACCCTTCAGCGCACCCTGGGCACGGCGGTTCCCGCGGGCGGTGTTTGGCTGCGCGATCCAGAGGGCCAGGACGGCGACCCAGGGCGCATGCTCCGCATGAAGATGGGGACCGAGAAACTCCCTGAAACATGGGTGATTTCCAAAGGTCAGCTGCTCGGCCGCTTCATCGCCGGCCAGCGCTGGTCCAATCCGCGCATCCGCTCGCTGCTAGCCACCCTCTGCCCCGGCAAAGCGGCGCCATGAGCGCGGCGCCTCCCCACGAGGACGGCGCGGTTGAGGCGGCACAAGCGGCTGAATCGGCTGGGACGGCAAATACAGCCAAAGCCGCCGAACCCGAAGCCCAAGCGCCAGTTGATCAAAGCGAATTTGAGCTTGAGCAGCCCGTTCTCGTCCCACCTCGCGGATTGGTGTGGGTGACCTTGGCGGCGCTGAGCCTGAGCGCTGCAGGGGCAATTCTGTTGGCGCCGCCTGTGGTTGCGGTGGATCCGCCGTCGCTCAACCTGCAGACCTGGCAAAGCGATGAGGCCGAGCTGAGCGACATGCGCCGGCGAATCCAAGCGCTGCTGCGGCGCTATCCGCAAGCGGAGGCTCAAGAGCAGGCCCTGCGCGGCGAATTCGCTTTGTGGCTGGCCCAGGAAGCCACGCAAGGGCAGCTGGGCGTCGAGCACGATTTTGCCGCGCGGCTGCACCTGGCCCGCGCCGAAGAGCAGGCTAGACAGCTGGTGCTGAGCAAAGGCCCGGACGCTCTGCAGGCCGCGGCGGCGCGCTTTGGCCTCCAGGTTCGCGAGGCGCTCGAAGAGCTGTTGCGCAGCATGCCGGCAGGTCACGCGGGATTGGCTAGTGTAGACAAAGACATACCCCATAGCCGTCTGGACCAGATCGCCCCGGGGATGAGGGCGGCCCTGGCCGGCACCGGCATTGAGCGGCAGCTGCGCGACGGCGCCCTGGAGCCCGCGACACAGTTGGTGGTCGAGGCGCTGGCGTCGCAGAGGATTCTGTCGCTGGGTAGCCGGGTTACACCGCGACCAGCCCTGCCCAGCGATGTGCAGGGGTTGCTCCTGCGCTGGCGTGTCGAAGCGCATGAGGGCTTGACGGCGGAGAGGCGCGCCCAGCTCTTGGCCCAGCTAGAAGCCGCGGACCCTGGCTACCCAATTGATTTTACCGCTGGCGTCTGGGCCGCGCGCGAAGGCGATTGCCAGGCGGCGGTGGCGGCGTGGCAGCGTTCCTTGGCCAGGCGGCAGATGCCTGCACAGGCCCGTGCCAATATCCGCTGGTGTCAAGCGAAGTTGGGTCGTCAGCCGTAATGTAGGAAGTTGCGTTTCTTTGGCTTCAGGCCTAGCGCGGCGCCCGCCCCGATCCCGCTGCACCTGAGGGGGAGGCTCCGCCGGCGCGGCCTCCACCTCCGCCCGTAGCCCCAGGCGCGCGAGTCCCCGGCGGCTTCTTGATCACCGGCTTGGGCTTGGGCTTGGGCTTGACCGGCTCTTCCTCAGCGCTCCCTTCGGCTTCGATGGGCTTGGCCGGCGCCGTCGGCTTGCCCGCGTCATCGCCAGGGCCGCCCAGAGGATCCAGCGGATCGCCAGGGGCGGAGGGCACTTCGGCCGCGGCAACGTCCGGCGCTTCAACCACATCCGGCGCTTCGGCCCCCAGAGGCGGCGCCAATGCGTCCAGCGTGGTGCCAGCGGCAACTTCCGCAGTCGCCGCGGTGACATCGCTCGCGTCATCCACGTCGGCGTCGGCGTCGGCGACGTCGCTATCCTGCGTATCCGCAACCATTGGTGGAGCAACAGCGCCCAGAGTTTGCGGATTTTCCGCAAGGGCCGCGGCGCTTTGCTCGGCGCCCGCTTCAGCGGATGAACCGCGGAGCTGCCAAACCGCTGCGCCAGCGGCACCCAGGACCAGCACGGCGCCTACCACGTACAGCGGGGCGCGGTTGCTCGGCTTCGCCGGGGCCGGTCGCGGCAGAGCAGGGGGCAACGGCGCCGCTGCCTGGGGCCCTGGACGGCGGGCTGGTGCAGGTTCAGCTTGAATTGCCGTGCCTTGGGGCGCCATCTGCGCAGGGCGAGTCTGGTATGCCGGGTTGGCAGCCTGGGCGGGCGCGGGATTTGCACCGGGCGGCGGCGGCGGCGGCACTGCGGCGGGGGCAGCGGCGAGCGCGGGGGCCGGAGCAGCTGGCCCAGGAGAAAGCCTTGGGGCACCAGGGGCTTTGGCCGCAGGCGGAGGGGGCGGCGGTGTCGCAGGCACGGCAGAGGAGGCGCCGGTAGACAGGTTGGCCGCGCCCAGCGCCTTGCCCGGGGCCCCCACCGCGCTCGGCGCTTCTACGCGACCTGCCAGCAGCCCTTCCAGAGCCTCGCGCATGGTCGTGGCATCGCCGTAGCGATCGCCCGCAGTCTTGGCCAGAGCCCGACCGACCACATGGGCAAAACCTTCTGACACCGCGGCGAGTTGTCCAAGATCCGGGGCCTCTTCGTGCACCTGCTTGATCATCACGGTGTAGGAAGAATCGCCCAGAAACGGCACGCGCCCGGCGACGCACTGGTACAGCACCACGCCCAGCGAATACAGGTCGCTGCGGCCGTCCAGTTCGCCGCCCATGACTTGCTCGGGACTCATGTAAGCCGGCGTACCCAAAGAGGTTCCCGTCGCAGTCAGCTGGGTCTCAGCGGTCTTGGCGATGCCAAAATCCAGCACCTTGACCATGGTCTCGCCGCCGCCCAGATCGTGGACAAAGATGTTGCCCGGCTTGAGATCGCGGTGCACCAGCCCCACGCGGTGGGCTTCTGCCAGCGACCGCAGCACCGCCACAGCGATATGCGCCGCCTCGCCTTCCGTCATGCGCTGGCCCAGGGCCATGTAGCGGTTCAGCCGCTCGCCCAGCGTCTCGCCTTGGAGGCGCTCCATGGCCAAGAAGAACACGCCTTCGTCGGACTGGCCAAAGTCGAATACCTTAATCGTATTGGGGTGTTGCAGGCTCGCGGTGAGCTTGGCCTCCATAAAGAAGCGCCGGACCGACTGCGTCTCTTGGGTGGTGTCGAGCAGCAGCGTCTTGATCGCCACGCGCTGACCGGTGCCGGTGTGCTGGGCATCGTAGACCGCGCCCATGCCGCCGCGCCCCAGGGTACCCAGGATGCGGTAGCGCCCGGCAAAAATGGTCTGCGGCTGCAATTCCGTAGACACGGGGCGCTTATCCGCGACGATGGTCGCCATGCCGTCGCCAGGGCAGAACAGCCCTTCCGTGGATTTGCCGCACTGCAGACAGACGCGCATCGCTTGCTTCCTCGCCGGGGCGTAAGAGACCAACCGGGATTTTACGATACCACGGGCGTGGCAAATCGTCAGCCGGGTGGGGTGGGTTTCCCGGTCAATCCCCTATGGCTTCACCGCGCATTGCGCTACACTCTTGCCCCCCTGCGGAGCCCGCGGGGCAGGAGATCGCATGCGTCGCACAGCAAATTTCGCCGTTTCGTTGGCCGCCCTGGCGCTCATCGCCGCTTGTGGCAAGGACAAACCCGCTGAAGCCCCCGCCGCAGCCCCGGCCCCTGCGGTTGAGCCCGCAGCCCCCGCCGCCGCTGCTCCCGCGCCAGTTGAGGCATCGCCCGTGGCCGCCCCTGTCGCCGCGTCGCCGGCTGCTGCTGCCGACGGTGCCAAAGTCGACAACCCGGCATGCGCCCATGGCGGCGATAACCCGGCTTGCGAAGTCAAGATCGACCCGAGCGTCGCCGCGGCCCACGGCCCAGAAGTCAAGCTGGAGGGCGAGAAGTACGGCGGCGGCGTGACCTTGGCCGAGGCCACTCAGGCTAGCAAGATCATGGCGAATCCCGATGAGTTTGTCGGCAAGCGCGTGCGCGTCGAGGGCGAAGTCCTAGAAGTGTGCAAGATGGCCGGTTGCTGGTTCAACATGAAGACCGACGATGGCAAGACCATGAAGTTCAAGGTCAAAGACGGCGACATGGTCTTTAAGCAGGACGGCGTCGGCAAGCACGCGGTCGCGGAAGGCGTGGTCCGCAAGATGGTGCTCGACATGGATCAGACCATCAAGGTCGCCGAGCACGAAGCGCTGGAACAGGGCAAGCCGTTTGACCGCGCCACGATCAAGGAGCCGATGACGATCGTGCGCATCGAAGGCCTGGGCGCGGTGCTGCAGCCCAAGAAGTAAGCGATTCTGCTGGCGATGGGGCGGATTCTTCGCTCTTGCCAGACGCTGTGAAGCTCGACCGGCCTACGCGGAGTGCGAAACAAGGCTTCTGACTTTCCAAGCCTTTAGCGCCAAGCCGCTCACCGAGAATTCCATCGGCTCAAAGCTCAGTCCGGCCATGCCGCCCGGCAGCTGCTGAAACAGGTCGTCGTCGACCAGCACTTCGCGAGAATCAGCCAGGTCTTCGCCCAGTTTGCTGGCGATATTCACGGCGTTGCCAAAGAAGTCCTGATCCGGCACGTGCAGGATGCGCCCCCAAGAAAGCCCAATGCTCACATGGATATCGCGCTCATCGGGGGTCCAGGCGTTGCCCGACTCAAAGCGCTCGACAATCGCCATCGCGCAGCGCACCGCCTGCCCCGGCTCGGCAAACACGGCGAAGAGGTTATCCGCTTCGTACTTGACGATTTCGCCCTGGAACGCCTCGACCAGCGGCCGCGTGGTCGTCTGCATGCGCCGCACCATCGCCAGATAGTGCACGATGCCAAAGCGCCGGGTCATGCGCGAGAATCCCGACATGTCCAGCACGAGGATCGCCCGGTCCAGGCCGTAATTCCGCCAGATTTCGGCTTCTATCGGCGGGGCATCTTCAGGCGAGGCGGCGTCGTATTGGTCGACGAGATCGTACAGCTTGCGCATCGGATCCCCACTTGCAGCCCGTCCGGTGTCGGCATGCTCGGGCGCACTCACGAGAACATCAGACCTTTCTTCATGCGCCGGCCGTAGAAAATCTCCAGCATCTCGCGGCGCAGGCGCTTCTTGACCGTCTTGAGCTCTTCATCGCCCAGCTTGTCGACATCCGTGCCAAACACGTAGTTGGACAGGTTGAGGTCCTTGAGCAGCATCTTGGTGTGAAAGATGTGCTCTTGATAGACATTGACGTCGATCATCTGGTAGCGATCGCGGCTGTCCTTGTCGATAAAGTTCTGAATCGAGTTGATCTTGTGGTCGATAAAGAACTTCTTGCCGTTGACATCGCGGGTAAAGCCGCGCACCCGGTAGTCGATCGTCACAATGTCGGACTCAAAGGAATGCAGCAGGTAATTCAGGGCCTTGAGCGGCGAAATCCGCCCGCAGGTCGAAACGTCGATGTCGGCGCGGAAGGTCGAAATGCCGTTGTCCGGATGGCTCTCTGGATAGGTGTGGACGGTGATGTGCGACTTGTCCAGGTGAGCGACCACCGTCTCTTTCTTGGGCGGCAGCTCCACGCCTTCGCGGAACACTTGCGACAGCGGGATAGCCCCCGGAAGCGGCCCCGGGCCTTCGCTGTCGTCCAGCGCCAGGGTCTTGCCGGCGATCTCGTCCTCGGCAATCAGCATGGTCACGCTAGCGCCCTGCGGATCGTAGTCTTCGCGAGCGATATTGAGTACATGCGCGCCGATGATCCGGCAGACATTGAGCAGGATCTGCGTCAAGCGTTCGGCGTTGTACGCTTCGTCGATGTACTGAATGTACTGCTGGCGGTGGTCCTGGGTGCGGGCGTAGCAGATATCGTAAATGTTGAAACTCAGCGTTTTGGTCAGGTTGTTAAACCCTTGGAGCTTGAGTTTCTTCAGCGGCTTAATGGCCATGGGCAGAGGACTCCTGCGCGTGGAACCGGGGGAACCGGGCGGACGGAGGGAACCGCGGCGGGGCGTGAAAACACAGCCTGAAGCGCGGGGACGAGGCGGCTGCCAGGGCAAAAATCCCTAGGCGGGGCGCAGGGTAGGGTACCCACGCCGCGGTTGCAATAGCGCCGAATTTTTGGCTATGATTCCAGTCTTATGACCCCACCGCCGATTCGCCTCTTGCCTCCCCAGCGCGCCCACTTTCACCCCCTCTGGCTAGACCGGCTTCGCAGGCTCTGGGGCGAGGCCAACCGGCGCCACCTCAACGGTTCGCTCCAGCCTGCGGTGCTGAGCATCGACATCGACAGCCACGCGGCGCTCGGGCGTTGGAAGCGGCAGTTCCGCGAAATCTGTATCAGCGAAGCGCACATCCTGAGCCACCCCTGGCACGAGGTCGAGCAGACCCTCTACCACGAGATGGCCCACCAGTTTGCCGACGAGGTGCTGCAAGCCCAGGACGAGAAGGCCCACGGCGCGGCTTTTGCCGAAGGCTGCCGGCGTTTGCGGGTGGAGGCCCGCGCGTCCATGCGCCGCAGTCCAGACCAGGATTCGGCGGACAAGGTGCTCGCCAAGGTCAAGAAGCTCCTGGCCCTGGCGGAAAGCCAGAACGCCCACGAGGCAGAAGTGGCCATGGCCACGGCAAACCGTCTGTTGCTACAGCACAATCTCGACCTCGCCCAAGCCAACACCCAGCGCACCTATCGGGTTCAGCGCGTGGGTCCGCTGTACAAGGCCGTGGCGGTGACGGCCAAGCTGGTGAGCGCGATTCTGTCCGAGTTCTTCTTTGTCGAGGCGATTTGGACCAGCGAGTACTCGGCGCTGCAGGACCGCAATCTGCGGCGGCTGGAGCTGTTGGGGAGCGACACCAATCTGCAGTTAGCCTGTTATGTTCACGACTTTTTGCACCACGCCACCCAACGGCTATGGCGCGATGAGCAGCACCGCCACGACGGTCGCACGGCCCGGCGCGAGTTTGAGACCGGGGTGCTGCTCGGCTTCAGAGACAAGCTGCGCTCCGAGAGAAAAGTCAGCCACTCCACCGGGTTGGTCTGGGTTGGTGACGCGGAGCTGGACGCTTTTGTGGCCCAGGAGCACCCGAGCCTGCGCTCGATGGCCTCGGGCAAGGTCGGTCGGACTTCGGCGCTGTCTGCTGGCCGGGCGGCGGGGCAGGAGCTGCGCTTGCACCACGGGGTGACGCACCACGGCGGCGGAGGAAAGCTGTTGGGCAGAAGCTAGTTGAGTGCGGTGTGGCGATTATCTGTCTACTCGATAGCGATGTGTAAACTAGATAAATGTCAAGTCCGTGGTCCCTCAGCTCTTGCCGGTGACCCAATAGATCAGCTCGCCCACGCCAAAGCTCGCGCCGTTGCCCAGCAGCGCCCAGAGCCACGGCTTTTGGCCGCCCTGGCGCTTGAGCAGCCACCCCTCGGTCGCGGCGATGGCCAGCTCCATGGCGTAAAGGGCCGGCATGTCAAAGGCGCTTGGGTCGTAAGCCCCGACCATCTCTGCAAAAGGCCAGCGCAGGTGCTGCCAAATCGGCGTCAAGGCAAACCACAGCAGCGGGTGGGTCACGGCACTCGGCAGCAGCGCCGCCTGCCAGCGACCGGCGACACACCAACGCGCGTAGATCGGCGCCTCAATCGCCTGGGTCAAGGCAAAGGCCCCCAGCCACATCAGCAGGTAATTTGCATTCATCATGTGTTATTCCGCTGATCTAACGTAAGGGGGGGTATGTAATTCTGCCCGTGTCACCCCGCGCAGCAGCAGCCAGACGGCGGCCAGCAGCTCCACATGGCCGTGAAACCAGGCGAGCTGAAAGTAGCGATCTCGCGCCGCGCCCAGGTCCACCAGCGCCGTCAGCGCCAGCCCCACGGCCAGCAGCGCCGCAAGGGCGATCAGCGGCCAGCCCATGTCGCCCTGCAACGCCTTGAGCGAGTTCTGGAAAGACCGCGGAACCTCTCGCGCGCGGTCGTCGCTGGGCAGCAGGTGGATCCACACGGCGTAGTGCATGGCCTGGGCAAAGGCAAAGCTGGCGGTCCAGCGCCGCGACCACACCTCGTCGTCCAACGGCGCGAGCTGCCAGGATAATTCGTCGAGGTTGAGCGCCTCGGTCGGCCCGCTCTGCGCCATCCACGGGTCCAGCGCGCCGCCCAGCAGCAACCCCAGCCCCGCCAGCGCGGCGATCAGCGGCACCAGCCCCAGCCAGCCGCGGCGAGGTCGCCAAAACCACCAGATCGCCAAGGCGATGGCATTGTGGCCGTGGGCAAACAGCAGATCCGCGGTCCAACCCAGCGGCCAAGCCACAGCGGCCACGCCCAGCAGCACTGCGGTCAGGAGCAATTTGTGCAGTCTTTGCCCGGGGATCACCAGGGCCAGCACCGCCGCGCCCACCAGCGTCGCCCGCACCCCCAGCTCGCTGAAGGCGGCGATCAGCAGCGTCGCCCCGCCAATCGCCATCACCAGCCGCTCGCGCTGAAGGCCTTGGCGCACCAACAGATAGCGCACGTCTGACAGCAGGTGCGGCACGCCCCACACCAGCGGGCCAAACACCAGCAGCCACACCGGAAAAAGCCCGGCCAGCGCCAGAGAAAACAGCGCTATCGCTGTGGCCACGCTGGCTGCGCGCTTGCGCCGATCCTGCAGCACGGGTCGCAACAGCCGCCCCCAACGGCCCAGCAGCGCTGCCCTCAGGCGATCCGCAGTAGCCGCAAGGAGTTGCAGTGGCAGCAGCGCCGCGGCAGAGGGTAAAGAGGGCGCGCGAACTGCCATGACCACCTGGGGTTGCGAGGCGGGCAGGGTAGCGCAGCGCGCCAGACGGCTCAAGCGACCCTTGCACACGCGCCCCCTGCGTGCTTGACTGACCGCGAGGTGTGCATGCCCGTGACCCGACCGATCCCTCCGAGCCAGCCTGTCAGCGCCAATTCAAAACCTCCCCGTCCAGCCAAGGTGTTGCGTCGTCTTGAGCGCGGCGCGGTGCGGGCGGTGAGCGGCTTTGTCAACGGCCTGGACTGGCTTCAGCGCAATCCGACTGAGGTCGTCGATCGGCTGCCCTTTGAAGTGGTGGCCCAGCGCGGATTGATCAGCGTGCGTCGCTACCAACCTCAGGTCCAAGATGAGGATTTTCAGCTCGGCGCCTCCATGGTTCACATTGAAGCGCGGCGCCAGCGCTATCCGGTGCTGCTGATTCCGCCGCTGATGGTGCAGCCGTGGATCTTTGACCTGACGCCGCGGCGCTCCTTGGTCAAGACCCTGTTGCGCCAGGGGTTTGACGTCTTCTTGCTGGATTTTGGCGCGCCCAAAGCGGACGACGAGAGCGTGGGCCTGGAGACCTATGTGCTCGACTGGGTGCCCCACGCGGTGGACGCGGTGATCAAGGCGAGCGGCAGCGACGGCCTGGTGCTGTACGGCTATTGCATGGGCGGGCTGTTCGCCCTCATGCACAGCGCGGTGCATAACGACGCGCGGGTCAAAGCGATTGTCACGATTGGCTCGCCGATCGACGCCCACAAGATGAGCCTGGTGCAGCTGTTTGTGCAGCACGCCCACGGCCACCTGCAGGCGATTTCGCGGCGCTTGGGCAATGTCCCCGGGGCCGTGTCCAGCACCGCGTTTCGCTTGACCAATCCCATCAAAGCCGTGACGCGCTACGGTGACCTGTTCATGAACCTGTGGAATGACGATTTTGTCAACGATTTTGACGGGATCACCGCGTGGACCAGTCACTTTGTCGACTACCCGGGCGACGCGTTCCGCCAGCTCCTCGAACAGTTCATGCGCGACAACCGCCTGCAGCACGGAACCATGCAATTTGGCGACAAAATCGCCGATCTGCGCAACATCCACTGCCCCGTGCTGGCCTTTGCCGGCAGCAGCGACAAGATCGTGCCGCCGGACGCCGCGCGCGAGATCCTGGAAGTGATCGCCAGTCGAGACAAGACCTTCCGCGAGGTGCCGGGCGGCCACATGGGCGTGATGGCGGGTCGGGCTGCGCCGGCGCTGGTGTGGGCCGCGAGCGCGAGCTGGCTGGAAGAGCGCCTGGGTTTGAGTGAAGTCCATGAACCCCTTGCCGATCTGCAGGGGTAGCCGGTGAAGCCGAGCCGACCTCTCAGCGCCTTGGGAATGCCCGCAGGCCATGTACCGCTTGAGCGAGCCCTGTCGAAGCTGGGGATTGCCAGCCGCACTCAGGCGCGCCAGTGGATCGAGCAAGGGCGAGTAGCGGTGGACGGCAGGGTGCAGACCGACCCGCAGCTAGGGGTGATCCCGGAGCGCGTGCGCATCGACGTCGATGGTGCCGAAACCAAAGGGATAAGCGAGATCAAGGTCCTGGCGCTGCACAAGCCCCGCGGCGTGCTGACGACCCGCGTCGATCCCCAGGGCCGGCCCACCGTCTACGATTTGCTGCAAGGTGTGGGCGATCACTTGGTGCCGGTTGGCCGGCTCGATCAGGCGACCAGCGGCCTGTTGCTGCTGACCAACCACACGCGGCTGCACGACCGGCTCCTGGACCCGCGCAGCGCCGTGGAGCGCGTCTACGTGGTGGTGGTGCAAGGGCGCGCAGAGGAACAGCAAATTCAGCAGCTGCGCCACGGTATTCAAGACCAGGGCGAGCTGTTGCGCGTGGAGGCGGCCGAGATTCGCAAGGCCTCTGGGCGCGAAAGCACGCTGATCCTCACCTTGACCGAAGGGCGCAACCGCGAAGTCCGGCGCCTTTGCGCGCTGATCGGCCATCCGGTGCAGAAGCTCAAGCGGGTTCGCTACGGCCCGGTGGAGCTGGGCGACCTGCCGGCGGGGCAGTGGCGCTGGGTCGATGCATCGCCGCTGCTGCGCGCGGTTGGGCTGGATAAAACCTAGGTCAATCAACGATCCGTGCGCCGTCGGCAGCGCCTCCCCGGCTTTTCTTGCCGGCGGCGAGTTTACGGATAAGCTGGGCGCGCGGCGGTTCCGCGGGGATTCCCCATGTTCCAGCGTTTTTCCCTCGGCCTCGCCGTCTACGCAGAGCGCCGCGTGTGGCCGCTGGGCCTGCTGGGTTTCGCCAGTGGTCTTCCGCTGTTGCTCACGGGCGGTACCCTGTCTGCCTGGCTCAAGGAGTCCGGCCTGACCCTGCAGTCGATCGGCCTGTTCGCCTGGGTCGGCATGCTCTACACGCTCAAAGTTCTGTGGTCGCCCGCGATCGACCAGATGCCTTTGCCCTTTCTTTCTAAGCGCTTGGGGCAGCGGCGCGCCTGGATGGCGGTCTCGCAAGTCGGCCTGATGGCGGCGCTGGCGGCGATGGCCTTGGGCGATCCGCGGCAATCGCTCTTGTGGACCGCGGTTTGCGCCGTCTGGGTGGCGTTTTTCTCGGCCACGCAAGATGTCGCCGTCGATGCCTTTCGCGTCGAGCGCGCCGGGGCAGGCCAGGGCGAAGCCGCAGCTATCGCAATTTTTGGCTATCGAATCGGGATGTTAGCTGCAAGCGCCGGCGTGCTCTACCTGGCGGAGTATTGGAGCTGGCGCGGAGCCTATCTGACCATGGCCGCGCTCATGTCCATCGGCTTGGGCGCGACGTTGGGCTGTTCAGAGCCGCAGCGGCTTGCCCAGGCCAGCGAGCTGACGGCAGGCCTCTCGCCCGGGCAGATCTGGAAAAACCGTTTGCATAAAGCGGTGGTCCAGCCCTTTGTCGACTTCTCTCAGCACCGCGGCTGGGTGGCGATCCTGCTGTTTGCCGCGACCTTTAAGCTCGGCGATGCCTTGGCTGCGATTATGACCAATCCTTTTCTGCTGGAGGTGGGCTTCACCAAGCCAGAAATCGCCAATACCACCAAGCTGTTTGGCCTTGTGGCCACCCTGGGCGGCGCGGCGATTGGCGGGGCACTGGTGGCCAAGGCCGGGGTGGTGCGCGGGCTGTGGATCGGCGGAATTCTCCAGTCGGCGTCGCTGGTTGTGTTTGCCCTTCAGGCGCTGATCGGCCACCACGTCTGGGCATTGGCCGGCACAATTGGCTTTGAGTACGCCGCAAGCGCCATCGGCACCGCCGCCTTTACCGCCTACCTCTCCAGCCTGTGTTCGGCCCGCTACACCGCCACGCAATACGCCCTGTTGACCTCCCTAGCCGCGCTGGCCCGCTCTACCCTTGCCTCCAGCGCCGGGGTATTTGCCAAGTCTATGGGCTGGTTCCCGTTCTTCTTGTTTACCGCCCTCGCCGCTCTGCCGGCCCTTGGCATTCTGTGGTACCTGCAGCGCCAACAGTCGGCTCCAGACGCAGTCCCGGCTTCGGCGAACTGAACCGCCCTGGACGCTGATATGACGGAGCCGTGACAGAATCGACCGCCGCGTCACCTTGTATTCCCGGCCAAAGCGCCTAGTTCTGTAGCGAAGGATTACTCGCTACTCACTAAGCAGGGGGCCGTCATGCCGGTCGTAGAGCCGCATCTGATCACCCGCGCTGCCTCGCGCCACAGCACTGTGGTGGCGGCGCTGGTGTTGCAGGAACTGGACCACATCGGCCACGCGTGGCACCAGCCGCTTTACCGCGACCTGGAGCTCATCCGCGACTTGGCTGGAAAGCTGAGCAAAACCAACGCCACCGGCTTGGACTTGCGCCAGCTAGCTTTGCGTGTGGCGGAGCTTCAGCAGGCCGTCGCCGCCCACATGCACCGCGAGGATGAGCTGCTGTTCCCGTGGCTCCGCGCCGGTCGCTTGAGGGAATTGCGCGCGCCTGTGCTGGGATTGCGCATGGAGCATCAGGATTTTGTCGAGGAACTGGACTGGCTCAGCACCGCCATCTATGCCGCAAGTGGCCCCATCGACCGCGAGCCCGACGGTCCGGCCCTTGTCGCCGCCACCTATCGTTTCGACACGCAGCTGCGCCGCCACATGGATTGCGAGGACCGCTTGGTGTTCGCCCGGGTACTGGATGAAGAGCCGCAGGACGGGCTTTGGCCGGAATAGCCTGTGCTTTGGCGCTAAGGCTTCAGGATCTCAATCAAAGTCAAATCCGGCAAACCAGGTGAGCACCGAAGGCATGCGCTCGCCCAAGCGATCAAAGCCGCCCACCGTCCAAGTCGCGCGCAGCTTGAGTCCTGCCGCGGTAGATCGCTCGATCGATAGGTCGAGATGCCTGAAATTAAAAGACTCTGTCGTCAACAGCATTGCCGGATCCGCCGATCCCTTGCCGCTATAGGCATGGGCGCCCAGCAGCCAGCCCAGGGTCCAGCGCTCCGCAAAGGGGAACTTGTGGCTGAGCCAGAGGTACAGGTCGCCTGGATTCGTCCAGTCAGAATTCTGCAGCATGTATTCAGCATTGAGAGCAAAGTCGCCAAGCTCTACATCGCCGATCTTGGGTGAAGCTTCTGCAATAAACCAGATTTCGCCCACATTGTTGC
>CAXNCS010000023.1:0-38244 GCA_964201005.1 Myxococcota bacterium | reverse complement strand
GCGCCCTGATCGCCGACACCGCCGCGCTGGCAGGGCGCTTGGACGCCGTGGTGGCCAGCGCCGCGAGCTACCGGCCCACGCCTTTGAGAGAGCTCGACGGATCCCAGCTAGATCAGTGCTTTGCCGAGAATGCCCGTGCGCCGGTCGAGCTGCTCTTGGCCGCGGCGCCGTGGTTGCGCCAGAGCGGCGACGGCCGGGCCGTGCTGATCGGCGACCTGGCCGGGTTCACCCCCCTGCGAGGCTATCTGGCTCACTCTATGGCCAAAGCTGCCCTGCACGCGGCGGTGGCCGGGCTCGCCGCGGAGTGGGCGCCGCACATCGTCGTCGGTGGCGTCGCTCCAGGCGCGGTATTGTCGCCTGAATCAATGGACCCTCTGGCATGGGCTGGCTTGCAGTCGCGTGTCCCCATGGGACAAATAGCGATGGATCAGCCGACCGAGCCCATCCTGGCCGTCTGCTCCGCGGTGCATTGGTGGCTGACCTGCCCGCGTTACGCCACCGGCCAGGTGCTGCGCGTGGATGGCGGTCGCAGCGCCCGCTGGTAGCCCTGGGCCCTTGGACGGCAGGCGCGCGTGAAGAAGCGCACGACCTGCGGCGTAAGGGCTGTGCAGCGGTTGCACCTCTCCCTGAATCCGCTACCCTCTTGACCCCCCGGTGCCAGCGCGCCGTGTTTGCGAGACCCCATGCGCCACTTTGTTGCCTCCACTGTCTTGGTCTGCCTTCCGCTCATCACCCTGGGGCCTGCGCTGGCCGCCGACGCCAAGGACGAGCCCGGCCGTTCGCGGCTGTTGGTGGTGCCGTCTGTGCCCGTGGGCGAGGTGCGCGCGGTTCAGGAAAAGCGCGTGGCCAAAGCGATTGCCGATCAGATGGCCACTTCTGGGGCCTTTGACGTCGTGACCGACAAAGACAAGGTCGCGGACAAGGTCGACGGCAAGAAGGGCGCCCCCAAGGTCAGCACGGCCAGCAAGCGCATTGAAGCCGCCGATGCCGTGCGCCAAGAGGGCGCCGACCTGCTAACCGACGGCAAGGCTGCAGAAGCGCTGGATAAGCTTCGCGACGCCATTGGCCTGTACAGCAAGGCCTACCTCGAGCTCGTCGACTACGGCAAGCTCGCAGATGCCTACGCCAGCGCCGCCGAGGCCGCGTTCCAAGCCGGCCACAGCGAAGGCGAAATCGTCGGTCTGCTAGAAGACGGCTTGGCCATCCAGCCCACGTTGGTGGTCAACAGCCGCAAGAAGTCCAATGCCCCGCTGGTAGAGCTGCTGGTCAAGACCCGCGCGCGCCTGGATGCTCGCCCTAAAGCCGCGGTGATCGTTGAGGGTCCGCCGACGCCGGGGCTGGAAGTGTTTGTCGACGGCGTCAAGCTCAGCGACCTGCCCGCCAAGGCCGAGGGGCTGATCCCCGGGACCCACTACGCGCAGATCCGCGGCGAGGGCTTGGTGCCTTGGGGCACGGTGGTCAAGCTCAACGGCAAAGACATCAAGGTTCAGGCCAAGATCGTCGCGATCAAGGTGGAGGAGCAAAAGGTCGTGGCGCCGCTGACCGTGGCAGCTCTGGCCGACTGCGCCCGCACCGGCATGTTTCACCTGCCCGTCTGCAAGACTCCGGCGGCGACGTTGGCCCGCCAGACGGGCGCCAGCCACTTTCTGTTCTCTGCGCTCAAGCCCGACCGCTTTGGCCGCCTGACCGCCCATTGCTTCTTGATGGAAGTCGCCTCGGCCGCGACCGTGACGCTCAAGCCGATCGAATTGGCCGCGGACTTGGGCGACCTTAACCGCCGCACCGCTGACCTGGAAGGCGACGTATCGGCCGCGGTGCAGAGCTTCCCCAAGGCCAGGGCTCTGTCCAAGATCCCCACGGCGTACAGCAGCAAGTAGCGGACAAAGCCTGCACCATGCCTAGGTATTTGGCGGGTGCTTTGCCCCTTGCCCCGGCGCCTCGCCCGCGTCACCCCGGGTCGCTTCCAGGTCCTTCATCGACATGCGCGTGGTCTGCTGCACCTCGCGGCGGCTCCCCATCAGCGGCAAGCGCAGTTCGACGATCAGCCCGCCGCCGGGCCGCGGAATGGCTCGCGCGGTGCCGCCGTGGGCCTCCGTGATGCGCCGCACCAAGTAGAGGCCCAGGCCGGTGCCGCCGGTGCGGGTCGAGCGCGAGCGATCGCTGCGAAAGAACGCCTCAAACACCTGCTGGCACTGCTCCACCGTCAGCCCAGGCCCCCGGTCGAGCCAGCGCACCGCGGCCCAACCGGTGTCGTCTTGGGCACTCTCAATGCGCAATTCCCTTTGGATCGCCCGGCCATCGTCGGCCACCCCTTCGCTCGCGTGCTGGACGGCGTTTTCTACCAGGGTGGACAGCGCCCGGTCCAGGGCATTCTCATCGCCCATCAGCCTGGCATTGCCGGCCCGCAGATCCGTCTCCACCTTCCAGCCCGCCTGCTGCAGGCGATGGCGCTCGCGGTGCAGCACCTTGGCGATCAGCGCGTCGATATTGACCTCTGCCCGCCGCGGCAGCGCCCCCTCCGCACCCACGCGCTGGGCCTCCAAGAGCCTGGCGATGTGCTGCTCCAGGAGCTGGACCTCTTCCTGGATTTCCTCAATCAACCCAAGGCAAGCTTGGCGCCTGTCACCCTCTGCCCCGGCCTCTACCCCTGGCGCCGGTGCCAGTTCTATCCGCAACAGCTCCAGGGCCACCTCCACCCGCGCGAGCGGCGAGCGCAGCTCATGCGATACCCCGGACAGCAGATCGCGCTGGGCCTGCAGCAAGCGGCCGATGCGGTCCGCCATGGTATTGAGGGCGAGCCCCAATTGGCCAAATTCATCCAATGGTTCTGCTTGGGCCCGCACGGACAGGTCGCCGCTGCCCAGCTCGATCGCCGTCTCGCGCAATTGCCCCAGCCGCCGCCAAATGCGCTGTAGCAGGCTCATCGCCGCCGCCAGCATCCCCGCCAGCGCCAGCGCCACCGCGAGGTGCAGCGCCACCACCAAGCCCAGGTGGGCCTCGAGGTCGGAGCGCACCGCCAGGACCAGCGCCACGGCCAGCGGCAGCAGCCCGACCACGCACAGCAGCACCAGCCAGCCATCGCCCCGACCAATCGCCGGCGATCGCGCAACAATCGCGCTCAGTTTCAGGGGCGTCTCCGGGGGGCGTCGCAGCGTGCCGGGCATCAGCCGTCCGTGGTTCAGGGCTGGCTGCTGCCCCCTGAGAGGGTGGAAAACAACGGCGGTTCAGAGCCCTTCATGGTCGCAGAGAACGGGATTGTCAATCACTGCTGTCGCGCACCCAAGGTCTCTTTGCTAGCTCTGAGCGCCTGTGCCGCCGTGCTCAGTCACCAGCATATAGCCCGTCCCCCAAATCGTCTTGATATACTTGGGGTTTCTGGTGTCCTCCTCGATCTTAGCGCGCAGGTTCTTGACGTGCACGTCGATCGAGCGGTCATAGGCGGCATACCCCACGCCGCGAAGCATGTCCATCAGCGCATCGCGAGACAGCGTCTGGCCGGGATGGCGCAAGAAGCACCGCAGCAAGTCGAATTCCGTGGTGGTCAGCTGCACAGGCCTGTCCCGCACTTCCACCGAGCGCCGCGACAAGTCCAGGGTCAGGTCGCCGATTTTCAGCAGTTCCTGGGGCGCGGGCTGGGCCGTCGTCTCCGCTCGCCGCAGGACAGCGCGGATGCGCGCCAAAAGGGCCCGCGGATTAAAGGGTTTTGCCAGGTAATCGTCGGCGCCCAGCTCCAACCCGACGATCTGGTCCGCTTCGGCGCCCTTGGCCGTCAGCATGATCACGGGCACTTTGGACACCGCGCGAACCTGGCGCAACACTTCAAAGCCGTCTAGCCCGGGCAGCATGACGTCGAGGATCACCAGGTCAAAGACCTCGCCCGTAGCCCGCCGCACCGCTTGATGGCCATCGGTGACGATCGAGATCTGAAAACCCTCGGGCCGGAGCAGCCGCTCAAGCAGCGCACCCAGGCGTACGTCGTCATCGACAATGAGCAGCCTCGCCAAAGGAGCCTCCGGGGGAGAGCCGTGGCCCCATCCGGCCCGATCTCCGTCCGCGAGTATGCACCAATTCCGCGGACACTTGACCCGCCAGGCGGGCGATCGACGGCGAATTTACACCCTGTCACAGATAAGATCGCTAGGGGTTCTGCGCCGCCCCTTCGCTGCCCCGCGCCGAGCTGGGCCGGAGCTGAACGCCCGTGGGCTCCGCCGGCTTGACCTCGTCGACCGTGTGCGTAGGGCGGAACTGGCGCGGGCCGCCAATCGCCAGCACTTGCAGAGCGATCTGATGGCCATAGTCCCAAGTCGCAAAATTGATGTCGGTCAACGCCGCGAGCTTCTTGCCCGCTTCTCGCAGCTCGCTGCCCTTATCGATCTGTGCCAGCGCAGCGTCGACTTCCAGCTGAACGCGGATGGACTGGGCCTCGTCGACGATCTCCGGCGCCGCGGTCACGTAGCCCTTGTGGCCGGCCTTGAAGCTGTCCAGGCGCCGCTGAATGTGGCCCAGCGCCCAGCCCATGAGGTAGCGATCCGGCGACCCAGCTTTGGGAATCGCTACTTCTAGCCGGGCCAGGTCGGCGTCGCCGCCACACAGCCCCAGGGCGATGATGCTGCGCAGCCGCAGCGTCTCGTCTTTTTGCTGAGTCAACGGCCAGAGCTTCTCCGCCGCCTCCGGGCGACCCGTGCGCGCCAACCCCGCCACGCCATTGAGCTGGTTGGTCAAATCGGCAGAGGCCGTGAGTTCGGCCAGGGCCGGCACCACCCGCGGGTCGTCAATAGCGCCCAACATTTCAATGGCTTTGTAGCGCCGTTCCACGTCCGCGCCGCGCATATCGCTGATGAGCGTCTCCACCGCCCGATCCCCCAGCGCCGCCACCTTGGCCGTGTTGAGGCCGGCGACCCCGCGCGGATCGTCAAAGCGCGCCTTCAGCGTGCGCTCGCCTTCTACTTCTCGCTGGTACCAGTACACGGACGCGGCCATCAGCCCCAGTACCGCCAACAACCCCGCAGCTACGCCCGCCATGCGCAGATAGGCAACAGTAGAGAAGGATTGGTCGTTTAAGGATGCCATGGGCGTTCACCGCGTCGAGGGGAGGGGAAGGCTGTGCGCTGAGCGAAGCCCCCATCTGGTGTCAACCCGCAGCAGGGCAGCGCCATTCCCGGCCTCGCCTTTGGCAGCGGTGCGCAGCGGCGACTACAGGCAGGGCTCGAGCACCGCCAGATCGTCGATGTAGATGCCCTGGCCGGTGTTCTTGACGCCGTCAAAGGAGTCAAAGGAGAACTGGATGGAGATCGCGCCTTTGCCCTTGTACGCGCTCAGGTCGATCTTCTTTTCTACCAGCGACTTGAGTTCCTTCTTGGCGTCAAAGTTCGCGACATTCTGGTGATCCCACACCACCTCGGTCTTGCCGCCGTCCGTCGCGATGACCTTGATCTGGAAGGTCTCGATCGACGCCTCAATGTCGGCCCACAGCTTAAAGGACAGCACCGCGCCCTTCTTGGGATCGGCCGACAGCTGGAACGCCGTCTTGGATTCCAGCTTGCCAGACACGGACTTGGCGCCATCGGCGTAGTTCCCCGCGGCGGGATTGCCAAAGTAGGCGGCAAAGTTGCCCACGGTGTTGCTGGTCTTGCTCACTTGCCACTTCACGGTCGAGGCGGTCTCACTGGGCACCCACGAGGTCTTGGCCAAGTCGCCGCCCTCAAAGGTCTCCGTGCTCATCGGCGCGCTCGGGGCGCAGCAGTTGGGGCCCGGCTTGAAGTCGTTCTTGCAGGAGAACAGCAGCGCCTTGGGGTCCTTGGCACAGAAGTAGCTCTTGCAGGCGTCGGCGCCGCTGGTGGGCGTGCAGTCGGCGTCTTCCAGGCACTCCGGCTTCTCGCACACCGTCGCCAGCGCCAGATCGTCGATGAACGCGCCTTCGTAGTTGTTGTTGTTGACCGTGCCCGCGTCAAATTCGAACTGCAGCTTGACCGTCTTGCCCTTCCACGCGTCGGGCACCTTGATCACCACTTCGCGCCATTTGCCCGCCGTCGAGCCCTGCACCTGGTAGCTGTCCCACATCCACGCCGAGGCCTTGGCCACGTCCTTCTCGCCCATGTCGAACATACCTACTCGCAGGCGATCGGTGTACGTGGGCTCTTTGGGCGCCACAAAATTCCAATTGGGATCGCCGACCGGCGGGTTCCATTCCGTCGACAAGAACAACTCAAAGGTGATCATCGAGGTGCCGTTCTTGGGGATGGTCAGCTCGGGCGAGCGCACCACGGCGGCAGGCACTTCGGAGCCGGCGTTATAGGTCACGCCATTGGTGCCAAAATAGAGTGAATACAGAGAGTTGGCAAACCCCTTGGTGCCTGTCACGCTCCACGTCACCAGCTTGCTATACGGCTTGCCGCCGCTGACGATCGAGGTGCCGGTGAGGAACTGGCTCTTCCAGCCGCTCGGCAGCTTGCCGTCGGTCTTTTCCCAGGCCTCTTGCAGCGGGGTCTTGTTGCTGCAGCAGGTCGGCGCCGTCAGGGCGTGGCTGCAGCTGCCGGCCTCGCACTTGTCGCTCGTGCAGGTGTCGCTGTCATTGCAGTCGCCGTCGCCCGCGCAGCAGCCGGCGATCTTCTCGCAAGCGCACACGCCCGCTTGGCACAGCGGCGCCTCGCACTTGCCGCACTTGCCGGCGCATTCCGCAGCGCTGTCACAGGGATCCTCGATGCACACCACCTCGACCTTCAGGTCGTCGATGTTGACGCCCTTGGCCTGGTTGGCCGCCGCGTCGCCGGTGTCAAAGGAGAAGCAGAGCTCGACGTCCTTGCCGGCAAACTTGTCCAGGCTGACCTTGACCGGCACGTACTGGCCGGCGGTGGTGCCGTAGATCGCGTCCGAGCTCCACAGCCCGTCGGGCAAACCGGTGCCCGTGGCCTTGCAGCCGCTCGCGCCGCAGTACTGTCCGGCATAGCGCACCAACACCTTGAGCTCATCGACCTTGGGCACCGTGGCGCCCGGGATCACCGGCGGGTTGACGTACGCTTCTTTGGCCTTGCCGTCCCACTCCGTGGAGAGATTAAGCTGGAACTTAGCGACGTTATACAGCGTTCCGGCCGGCACCTTGATGGGCTTGGAGCAGATGATGCCGCTCGGCGACTTGGGCTTCATGCTCTGGTCGTCGTAGCTGCCGTAAGTCGCGTCGCCAAAGTAGAGCGAGGCGCTGCTGGCGCTGCCGCCCTTGGGATTGATCTGCCACTTGACGACCTTGCTCGTCTCGGTCTGCTGCCAGGTCGACAAGCCGTTCTCAAAGCCCTCGCTCAGGTTGGTCGCCGGCTGGCAGCACTGCAGGTTGGCGGCGTTGGGCACGCTCTTGCACTTGCCCTGGGTGTCGCCGCTGGCTTTGATGCAGCTGTCGATGGTGCAGTCGTTGTTGTCGCTGCAGTCCACCGTGCCGATGCAGCAGTCCGGGGTCTTGTCAAACATGCACAGGCCTTTGCCGCCGTTGCCGTTGACAAAAACGTTGCAGGTATCGGCGGTACACGGGCTGTCGTCGGCCTTGCACGGGGTGTTGCCGTCGCACAGCATGCCGTCCTTGACGCACAAGGTCTGCACCGCGATGTCGTCCAGATACACGCCCTCAAAGCCGTTCTTGATGCCGTTGCCCGTGCCAAATTCCCATGTTACGTTGATGCCTTGGCCGGTGTAGGGCGCCAGGTCGACCAGGATGTGCTTCCACTGCCCGCCCGTGCTCTTGCCCATCGTCACGGAGGTCCACGGCAGGTACGCGTCGTTGACCTTGACCTTCAGAACGTCTTTTTCCGTCAAGCAGAGGCTGCTGCCCGATTGCGGTTCCAGGGCGCACACCGCGTCGATGGCGCAAGCCTGCGGGCATGAAGTGCTTTTGGCCAGGCCGGCCAGCCAGCTTGGCTCCACCTCCATCCACACCCAAAAATGCAGGATCGACGGCGCGCTCGCTGGCAAGTTCATCGACGGCGACTTGAGCTTGGTGCTGATGGCGCCCCCGGTTCCACCGCCGCTGCATCCACCTTCCTTGGTCTGGCTGGCGTCGTAGGTGCCGCACTCATTGCCCAGGTACAGCGCGTACTTGCCGCTGTGGGCCCGCCGCGTCTCTACCTGCCACTTGACGTTGCCGTTGGTCGGCCCGGCGGTCTCTTGGAAGCCGGCCATGGACTTCTGTTCAAAAGTCTCTTTGAGCGACGTGACTTGGCCGTCGCAGCAGTCGACGATCGGCTTGTACTCGCACAGCGCCGACTCGATGTTGCACTTGGCTTCGGTGCATGCGGGCGCAGGGCAGGCGCTGTCGTCGCAGCAAGAGCCGGGCTTGGGCGCGGCTTTGCACTGGCCGCTGCCCTTGTCGCACACGGCGATCTGGCAGTTCTTGACCGTCAGGGTCTTGGTGCACTGGTCGTCGGTCAAGCAACCGGCGGCCGTATCGCCCGGGCCGACGGCATCGATGTCGCCGCCCGCGCCGTCCGCCGCGTCGCTGACACTGCCGTCCGGCTGATCCGCGTCCCCCGGCAGGGCAGAATCCTCTGCAGCGCTGTCGCCAGAGCCGTCGACGCCGGTCGCGGTGTCGGTCTTTGCGGTCGTGCCCGGGCCTGTCTCTTCCGAACAGCCTGCCGCGATTGCCAGCGCGCTCAACAGCGCCGCCGCCTTCCACCTTGCCAAGCCCATGACGCCTCCCAGATTCACCGCACGCAACCAACCTCACCGACCCAACCGACTGGGCCGACTCGCGTCGGGCGCGCCGCCCCTGCGGCAGTCTACCGTGCCGGGCACACCTGCGCAATCTTTCGCCCGCGCGCTGCAACCGGCGATCGCAGCGAAGCAATGGCGTGGCGCGCTCAGGTTTTGCGGAATGTCGGGGTGGGTTGGTGTGCGGAATTGCCGCTACGGCGTGCAGTCGGGGATCGGCGCGTGCTTGCAAATCAACGCGGTGCAAGCATCGGTGGTGCAGGCGTCTTTGTCATCGCAAGCCGCATCCGTCGTGCAGCAGTTGTCCACTTTGGTGTTCTTGCACACGCTGGAAACGCAGACGTCGGTGGTGCAGGGATCCGTGTCTGTGCAGTCGCCGTCGCCGGCACAGCAGCCGGCCACCTTGGCGCAGGTGCACCCGGAGGCGCTGTCGCACTTGGCCACCTCGCAGGCGCCACAGCTCTTGGCCGCGCACTCGCTGTCCAGGTAGCAGGCCTGTTTGCTGCAGGCGACCTTGACGGCCAGGTCCTCTACCCACGCCCCGGTGTAGTCGTTCTTGCTGCCGTCGCCCGCGTCAAAACTGAGACAAACCTGGACTTTCTTGCCGGCCCAGGCGTCCAGCGACACGGTAATGGGCTGCCAATTGCCGCCCGTGGTGCCGTAGATCGCATCGCTGCTCCAGGCCGTCTGCAGCTGGCTGTCGACCAGCACTTGAACACTGAAGGCGTCGTACTTGGGCAGGCCTTCCACGGGCGGATTCTTGTACGCCTTGGCGTCGGTGCCGCTCCACTCTGTCTCGAGCTTTAGATGGAAAGTCAAGAGGTTGAACAGCGTGCCCTGCTTGAGCTGAATGTTGGGGCTGCACAGCGTGCCCTTGGCACCGACCTCTTCGCTCAGCGTTTCATCGGCGTAGCTGGTGCCCGCTTCGTTGACAAAGGCGAGGGCGCTGCCGCTGGTCGCGCTCAGCAGGCGCCACTGCACCGCGGTTGAATTCTGCTCCAGCGCGGTCCAGCCGACGCCTGAGAGCGAGCCGCCGTCAAAGTCGTCGCCAAAAGGCACAGAAGTCTTGCAGCATGTGGGCTTAGAGCTGTCCGGTGCAAAGGAGCACTGGCCCTGCTTGCAGCTGTCGACCGTGCACGCGTTGTCGTCCTTGCAGTCGCCGTCGTCCGCGCAGCAGCCGGGGATCGCGCTGTAAAGGCAGGCGCCTGCACCGTTTTTGCCGTTGTTGTACGGGGTGCACGGGTTGGTGCTGCACGCGTTTCCGTCATCGGCGCAAGGGGCGGTGGGGCTGCATGCGTTTTGCGCGCAGACGGTCTCGATCACCACGTCGTCCAGGTAAATACCTTCGTACTGGTTCTTGAGCGCCGTGCCGCTGGAGAATTGCCACTGCAGCTTGGCCGCGCTGCCGCCAAATGCGCTGAGATCCAAAGCAACTTGCTGCCAGCTGCCGCCGGTGGTCTTGCCAATGCTGAGCGAGCTGAACAGCGGAATGGTCTTGCCGCCCTGGAGCAGGTTCACGCTGAGCACGTCGCGTTCCGGAAGGCACTGCGAGGCGCCGTTGACGACGACGCAGGAGGCGTTTTGCGGGCACGCGGTTGGGCAGTTGCCGGGCGAAAAGTTGGCGCTCAGCGGCGGCTCGGCGTCGAGCCACAGCCAGAACTGCAGTTGGGCTATCGTCCCGCTGGGCAAGAGGAACTCGCCGCTGGTCAGCGCAGTGCTCACCGCCTGGCCGTCCTTGCCGGCTTTGCAGCCGCCGTCCACGGTCATGGTGGTGTCGTAGGTCTTGCAGGCGTTGCCAAAGTACAGAGAGGCCTTGCCAGAGTGGGCCCGCGCCGTCGACTGGCTCCACGTCACCCCGCCGTTGCCCGCGCCGTCGCTGATCTTGAGATCGCCCAGGCTGGCCGCCTCAAAACCGCTCTTGAACATGGTCTGCTTGCCGGTGCAGCACTTGGGATCGACCTTGTTCTCGCATTTGGCGGTCGCCGGGTCGCAGCTGTCTACCGTGCACTCGTCCTTGTCATCGCACGCGGCGTCATTGCAGCAAAATGGCAGGGGTTTGGCCGCGGCTTTGCACTGGCCGGCCTCGCACGCCGCCTGCTGGCAGTTGGTCAGGTTGACGACGCCATCGCAGTCGCTGGCGGTGGTGCACTGGGCGATGTCGACGGGTACGTCGCTGTCTACGCCGGTGTCGGCCGCGTCGGTCGCCGGGCCGTCATTGCCTGCCGTATCGGGGGCGCTGGTGTCGATGTCCGGGTCGACCGCGGAATCGCCTGTAGTATCGGCAATATCGCCGCCTGTCGTCTCGCTGACGTCGCTGGCCGCGTCTTTCTTGGCCGGCTCAGGCGCGGGGTCGCTGCAGCCAGCGCTCGCCAGCGCGGGACCGACCAGCAGCGCGGCAAAGCCCACGCTCAACAGCTTGCGCAACAGGAGTGTAGGTGCGGGGCGGGTCATGGTCGATCGCTCCGGGGCCAGTTGCCGCCCCAGCAGGAGTCTGCACTGCGAGCATAGCGCCGATGGCCGCTCCGGCATAGCGCTGTTCGGAGCGCGGCAGTGCGTCTGGCTTAGCCCCCGCACTTGGTCAGGATTTTCAGGTCGTCGATAAAGACGCCCTTGCCGTCATTGACCGCGCTGTCGGTGGTGTTGAAATCGAATTCCACCTGGATCTCCTTGCCGCTGTGGAGCGACAAGTCGGCCTTGACCTCATACCAGGAGTTAGTCGAGAAGCTGGAGACCGCCTTGGTGAAAATCGAGGACTTGGCCCCGTCAACGATCAGGCTGATCGTCAGCTTGTCATAAGTCGTCCCGCCTTCCGTGTCCATAAACAGCCACAGAGACAACGACGACGGCGTGGCGCTGGGCAGCAGAATTTTGGGCGTGGTGGCCTTGCCGTTGTTGCTGACGCCGCCAAAGCTGAAGCTGCTCGTGGCCGGATCGCCGTACCACAGTACCCCAGGCGGCGTCTTGGTCGTGTTGCCAGGCGGCGAGGAGCTGATGTGCCAGCCCTTGCCCGGTCCTTGGCTATTGTTGATGGTGATGTCCTTGAGATCGCCCTGATCAAAATCGTTGACCCAGACGTCGGGTTTGCAGCAGCCCGCGGCGCCGGTGGGCGAGAAGACGCACTTGCCGCCCACGCATTTGTCGGTGGTGCATTTGCTGTCGTTGTCATTGCAGCCCGCGTCACTTGTGCAGCAAGTGTTTGTATTGATGCACTTATTTTGGCTGCAGACGTCTGAAGTGCAGCTGTTCTTGTCATCGCATGCGGCGGAAGACAGGCAGCAGCCGCCGATCGCCGGGTTCTGGCACGTGCCGCCGGGGGCCGGGCAGACGTCCTGGGTGCAGGCGTTGGCGTCGTTGCAGTCGCCGTTGCCCATGCAGCACGACTTGATCGCGGCAAAAGAGCACTTCTTGTTGGTGCCGCAAGTGTCAGTGGTGCAGAGGTTGCCGTCGTTGCAGTCGGCGCTGGTCTGGCAGCACGAGTTGGAGTAGGTGCACTGGCCGTCGGTGCAGGTTCCGGCGAGGCAGCTGTACGGCCACGGGCTGCCCTGGCAGTTGGCTGAACTGGTGCAGGTTTTGGCCTTGCAGGTCGAGGTGATGGCGATATCGTCCAGGTAAATGCCCGTGCCCGTGAGGCTGCCCACCGTGCTCGACGGCTTGACCTCAAACTGGATGGGAAAGCTCTTGCCGCCCAGGGGCGTGAGGTCAAACGAATAGGACTTCCAGGAACCGGTCAGCGAATAGCCGTACACCGTTAAGAAGTTGACGTCGACCCCGTCAATGGTGGCGAAGACCCGCATGACCGTGCTGGTCGATGTGCCCGAGGGCACAAAGGCGGAGAAGGTAAACAGCGTCTCCTTGCCGGAAAGTACGGACACCACAGGCGAGGAAGCCGTGATCAACCATTGGGAATTATTGGCGACACTGAGGGGGGCTCCGGTCGGCGAGCCCATCTTGAGCACGCCGTTGGGGCTATTCTTGGAGGCACTGGCTGCGTCCGCCCACAGCCAGCCCAACGCGGCGTTGTTGGACTTGCTGGCCCAGCCTTCGTCGCTGTCAAACTTGCTGTTGACCAGCACTGGTGCGCAGCAGCCCGGCACGGTCGCCGACGCGTAGGTGCATTTGCCTTTGTCGCAGGCGTCGATCGTGCACGGGTTGAGGTCGTCGCAGTCGCCGTCAAGGGTGCAACAGGTATCGGCAAAGCTGCACTGGCCGCCGATGCAGCTGCCCTTCTTGCACGGGTCGGCCGAGGCGCACTCGCTGTCCGCCTTGCAGCATTGGTTGGCGTGGGTGCACACGCCGCCGGGGGCAGGGCAGGCGTCTTCTGTGCAGCTGTCCTTGTCGTCACAGTCGCCCACGCTCATGCAGCAACCGGGCTGATCGCTGTGGCTGCAGGTGCCACCTGGGGCGGAGCAGAGGTCAAGCGTGCAGGGCTTGTCGTCGTCGCAATCGGCGGAGCTGGCGCAGCAATCGGCCTTGGCACTGTGACTGCACTGCGGCAGTTTGCCGGCCTGGGCGGCGCATCCGTCGGTGGTGCAGGGATTGCCGTCGTTGCAGTCCGCCTCACTGGCGCAGCAGCCGGTGGAGATGGCCAAATCATCGACATACGCGCCCTCAAAGGCGTTCAGCGTGCCGTCCTTGGTCTCAAACCCAAGCACCACTTGCACCGTCTTTCCGGCTAGGCCCTTGAGGGGCACGGCGATGCGCTGCCAGTTGCCGTGGGTGCTGCCGCCAATCGCGTCGCTATTCCAGAGCTTGATCGGCGTCGTGCCGTCGATGACGCTGACGCTCAGCAGGTCGTCGCCCGGGCTCTGCTCCGTGTCGAGCCACAGCCAGAAGACCACAGATGGGGTAAGGCCTTCTGCTGCAGGCACTTTAGCCGGGGGCAAGGTGGCGATAGCCCCGACCTGCTTGTTGTTGTTGTAGGTGCTCTTGGCCGGATCGCCAAAGTACAGGGCGCTGCCGCCGCTGATCGACCGCTTGGTCGAATAGTTCCAGCTGATCCCGGTCTTGAAGACCTCGGCGATCACCACGCCTTCGCCCACCTTGTCGAGGGGAGCAACCCATGAATTCGAAGAGAGTTGCACGCCTTTGGCGGCCTTGGCGCAGACCAGGCAGGGCTTTTGCTCGGAGGTGTCGCCTTCGCCGATGCACTCGACCTTGCCGTCGCCCGTGTCGACCAAGCAGGCGCCCGCTTTGGGGACGAAGGTGCACTTGCCCTCTTTGCAGCTGCCGCCCGCGGTACAGGCGTTCTTGCAATCGGCATCTGCGCTGCAAGTGGCTGGGTAGATGCCCTTTTCAAACGGCGTGGTCGTGTCTGGACCGGTGTCCTCTTTGGCGTCGCCCGCGGTGTCAGCGACCTGGGTGTCGCCCTCGGCATCGGCCAAAGCCGTGTCGGCATCGCCTGGGGCGGTGTCTTCAGCGTCTGCGTCAGAACCGTCAGTCGGGGCGCCGTCCTGGCCGGCTGCGTCGGTTCCTGTGCTGTCTGCGTCCAACGCATCGGCGCCGATCGTGTCGCCGGTGGCGCCGTCTGATCCCTGCGAATCGCCCGCTGCGGCGTCCGTGGTCGCACCGTCCGGCCCGGCGGAATCGACGGCGACCGCCGTGTCCGGCTCAGCGGCAGTGGTGGAATCCGTGCAACCGTGCAGAGACGCTACCGCCCCCGCCGCTGCCAGCATCGCCCAAAGGCTCTTGCGCGCCCACACCTGCATGCCTAACTCCACTCCGCGAGGCGACCCCGAAGCCGAGATCGCGATGGTTCGCCCTCCACCCAGCCCAGCGGGCCGAGCAAGGACACGAACCTCACAATGTACCATAGCCCCAAGGCCCGCCACAAATCCGCCCCCAGGGCAGGGGTGATCCGCTTGCAGGTCGGCAGCGCAGATCGCATCCTATCGGCCCTGAGCCCGCCGGCTCCCATAGGATGGCCATGCAACGCCTCAAAGTCGCTGTTGTGCAAACTCGTTCCACGGAAGACATCGACCAAAACCTCAAGCGCGCCGCTGAGCTCGTTCGCGCCGCCGCTGCTGACGGTGCCAAGCTCATTTGCCTGCCGGAGAACGTCGCGTTCTTGCGCACCGCCACCCAGGACAACTTCGGCGAATCGCTCGACGGCAGAATCGTGCGGCATTTTTCATCCCTGGCCCGCGAGTTGCAGGTGGCGATTCTCATCGGCTCGCTCCAAGAGGCGACCAGCGAAGCCCATCGCGTACACAACACTTCTGTGTTGCTGGACGAAACCGGCGCTGTGGTCCAGGCGTACCGCAAGGTGCACCTGTTTGACATTGACATCCCCGGTTCGGTCACGCAGCGCGAGTCTGATCACGTCACCCCGGGGTCGGAAGCGGTGGTGGCCGACCTCTTCGGTACCCGCTTTGGCATGAGCGTCTGCTACGATTTGCGCTTTCCGGAGTTGTACCGGCGCCTGCTGGACCAAGGCGCAGAGGCGATTTTCATCCCCGCGGCCTTTACTTTGCAGACCGGCAAGGACCATTGGGAAGTGCTGCTCCGCGCGAGGGCGATTGAGAATCAGTGCTATGTCATTGCTCCAGGGCAGTGGGGGCATCACGGCGGGGCGCGGCACTCGTACGGCCATTCGATGATCATCGATCCGTGGGGCCACGTGATTGCCCGGTGCTCGGACGGAGAGGGGTTTGCCGCCGCGTGGCTCGATCCGGCGCTGGAAGCCCAGGTTCGGAGGAATCTGCCCTGCGGGCAGCATCGCCGGTTTAAGTAGAGGGCGCTTGGCCCGGGCATTTGCGCGAAGCGCAGGGGTCTTTTGCCCACATGGCAGTGGGAGCTGCAAAGGGGGAGGAACCATAGACGGGTGAAGGAGACGTGCCGTCTCCTGCCCATCTAAAGATTTCCTCCCCCTTGTACCCCCTCCTCCTAGGCTTCCCCACCTCTGGCCCGGACAAGGTCTCGCTGTTTCAGGGGGTTGCTGGTGCAAACCCAGTCGCGAGCGCAGCAATGCGGCGGTGAAAACGGCTAGGACCTGCGCTGGTCTAGACCGAGACCTAGCCGCGAGCGAAGCGCAGTGGCGGCGTGAACCGTGACGCTGCGGGCGGTCTAGACCGAGACCTAGCCGCGAGCGAAGCGCGGTGGCGGCGTGAACCGCGACACTGCGGGCGGTCTAGACCGAGACCAAGGGCAGACTCCTGGCGGGTCCTTGGTTGCCCGATGTGGGGCCTACCGGCTGCGGTGCCCATGGGTTGCCGGACATCGCTAAGGACAGAGCTACTGGCCGAGCCGTCGGAGCGTGGAGGGTTCCCTTTGCAGAGCGAACACCTTTCGACGGTGAATTCCGACCGTTGGCAAGCGTTGAGGACCACTAGGTCCGTCTGGGACCGCTTGGGACAGCACCCACGCAACGGCAACCTGCTTGTCGTGCCGCATTGCTCCGCTCGCGGCTGGGTTCAGGTCTACACCAGCGCAGGTCTAGGCGGTTTTCACCGCCGCATTGCTCCGCTCGCGGCTGGGTCCAGGTCTAGACCAGCGCAGGTCCAAACGGTTTTCACCGCCGCATTGCTCCGCTCGCGGCTGGGTCCAGGTCTAGACCGGCGCAGGTCTTAGCGGTTTTCACCGCCGCATTGCTGCGCTCGCGGCTGGGTTTGCGGCAGTACAGCCTTGAAACGGCAAGACCTTGTCCGGGCCAGAGGTGGGGAAGTAAAGGAGGAGGGGGTATAAGGGGGAGGAAATCTTTAGATGGGCAGGAGACGGCACGTCTCCTTCACCCGTCTATGGTTCCTCCCCCTTTGCAGCTCCCACTGCTAAGTGAGAAAACCCTTTTGGTGCCCTTCGGGCGAATCCGGTCGTCCGGCGCCACCCCGCCCCCGCCGGGAGCGTTGACCCTGCTGGCTGCGAGGCGATACCCTACGCGCCGTCGCCGGCCATCGCGCCGGCCGCGGAGTCACCCTATGTCGAGCACGCGCATTGTCTCAGTTATGGCGAGAGAAGTTCTTGATTCTCGCGGAAATCCCACAGTTGAAGTCGAAATCGCCCTGCAGGGCGGCGGGCTCGGTCGCGCCATGGTCCCTTCGGGCGCCTCCACCGGCACCCATGAAGCCCTGGAACTGCGCGACGGCGGCAGCCGTTACCTCGGCAAGGGCGTTGAAAAGGCAGTGCAAAACGTTCGCGCTTTCATCGCGCCGGCGCTGATCGGTCAGGACGCCGCGGACCTGCGCGCCCTCGATCAGCTGATGCTGGCCTTGGACGGCACGGCCAACAAGGGCAAGCTGGGGGCCAACGCGATCCTCGGTGCGTCGCTGGCGGCGGCTCGCGCCTCTGCCGATCAGTACCGGTTGCCGCTTTGGCGCTGGCTGGGCGGCGCCCAGGCGCGGGTGCTGCCTGTGCCGCTGTGCAACCTGATCAACGGCGGCGCTCACGCGGCGGGCGGCCTGGATATCCAGGAATTCATGGTTGTTCCTTGGGGTTTTGACTCGTTCCGCGAGGCGATTCGCGCGTCGGCCGAGACATTCCACCAACTCAAGAAGATCCTGAGCAAGAAGGGCCTGCCTACCACGGTCGGCGACGAGGGCGGGTTCGCCCCGCGCCTGAACTCAAATGCTGAGGGTTTGGCCGTACTTCTGCAGGCGATCGAGGCGGCGGGCTACAAGCCGGGCGAGCAGATCAGCTTGGCCTTGGACGTGGCCAGCTCGGAGTTCTACGACGCGGAGACCGGTACCTACCGCCTGGAGAGCGAGGGGCGTTCGCTCAGCTCGGACGATTTTGCTTCGTATCTCGCTGATTTGGCTGCGCGCTACCCGATCGTCAGCATCGAGGACGGCATGGCGGAGGACGACTGGTCCGGCTGGAAGCGCCTCACCGACCTGTGCGGTGATCGCATTCAGTTGGTCGGCGATGACCTGTTTGTGACCAATCCCACCCGCCTCAAGCGCGGCATTGAAGAGGGCGTCGCCAACTCGATCCTCGTCAAGGTCAACCAGATCGGCTCGCTGTCGGAGACCTTTGACGCGATCGATATGGCCCACGGCGCCGGCTACAAGTGCGTGATGTCCCACCGTTCTGGCGAGACGGAAGATTCCACCATTGCCGATCTGGCGGTGGCGACGAGCTGCGGGCAGATCAAGACGGGCTCCCTGTCGCGCGGTGAGCGCACGGCCAAGTACAACCAGCTGCTGCGCATCGAGGAAAGCCTTGGCGCCGCCGCCGTGTACCCGGGTCGCAAGGTTTTCAAATGACCCATGCTCAGCGCCGGGGCGCAGCGTTGGCTCTGACGGCGATGGCGGCGGTGGGGTGCGGCAAGTCCGCCCCGCCGGCCGCTGGCGCCCCTGGCGCGGCAGTTGCAGCTGTGGGGCTGCCCGCAGCGGCGACGGCGGCAGTGGCAGCGCCGGTGCATGACAAGGTTCGATTAGCTCAGTGGTTTGCTCCGCTGCGCTGTCAGGCCTTGGGCATGGCAGTCGCCAATCCGCGGGTCTATGCGGAGGCTGGTTTTGACTCCGCGGCCGGTTTTGCGGCAGCCTTTGACGCGGCGGCGGCTGCGGACCCGGCTTGGGCCCGCCAAGTTGTCGCCCAGGCTTATGCGACCCCGTGCCCCCAAGGCAAGGGCCAGGTCGCGCCTACCCCTGCCGCACCTCCTCCTGAGGCGCCGACGCCCGCGAGCGGAGAAAATCCTTGAACTTTCGCCTTCTCCTCTCGCTGGTTCTGCTCTGCGGCGCGGTGTCTGCCTGCACCCCGGTCATCGGCGACAAGTGCGCGTACAACTCCCAGTGCGGCACGACCTTGACGTGCGACACGTCTTTTACGGACGGCTACTGTCTCAAAGTAGGCTGTCGCAAAGGCGATTGCCCGGCTGAAGCTACCTGTGTCAGCTTTGGCACGGACGTCAGCTACTGCCTGCGCAGCTGTGCGCCGGACAACGAATGCCGCGACGGCCTGAGCTGCCGAGCCGCTGTGCAGTGCAGTGACGACGCGAGCCAGACCGTGACTAGCAGTCAGCCGTGTAGCTGGGAAGCGCAGTCATTTTGTGGAATTGCCCCGTGAGAGCTGCGGTCGGCACCCGTCTGTGTGCGCTCGCGCTGGTCGGAGCCTGTGGGGCCGCGCCGGTCGATCAAGAGGCCGATCGCGTGCGACAGGCGGACGACGGGGCGACGGACGAGCTCGCCCAGCCTCAGCCAGCGCCAGCGGCGCGGGGCAGTGGAGCCCGCGAACAAGAGCCGACCAACGGCCCTTTGGTGATTCCGCGGGCGGTGCTAGACCGGACGATTGCGGCGGGGCCAGGGGCCTTTCTCGCCCAGGTGCCGCTGCAGCCTGAGCGGGGGGCGGACAAGAAGTTTCAGGGATTTCGCATTGTCTCGCTCTACGGCGACTCTCCGCGCGTGTTGCGCTACGGCGTGCTGCCGGGCGATCTGCTGGTCAGTTGCCAGGGCCAACGCGTTGTCACGCCGGGGGACTTGCTGACCGTGTTTCAGCGGCTGCGCGGAAGTGATGTCGTTGAGGTGCAGGTCAAGCGCGCGGGCGAGCTCAAGGTGTTGCGTTGGCCGGTGGTGCCCGCGCTTGCTCCGCAGGCCGAGCCGTAACCGTACTCGCACACGCACACGCAGATTCGCTGATCGCTACAACCCGTTGAGCACTTCCAGAGCCATCTCAAACTTGTTGAACGGCGGCATGAGATAGGTGCCGGCCACCGACCCGCGCACGGCCTGAAGAAATTCGCGAGCGATCGCCACGCCTTGTTCCGGGCCTTTGTCGCCCGCCTTGTCCATGCGCTCGCGCACCGCTTGGGGGATCGCCATGCCCGGCACCTCATTGTGGATAAAGTGGGCGTGCCGGGCATTGCGCAGCGGCAGGACGCCGACCAGCAGCGGGATCGTTGGCTTGGCCAGGTCGATAAAGCGCTGCAGATCCTCAGGATCGTAGAGAGGCTGGGTCAGAGCATAGTGGGCTCCGGCCTCGACTTTGCGGTGGAAGCGCTCGACTTCGCGGGGCAAGTCGTCGGCGGTCGGGTTCACCGCACAGGAAATACGAAAATCGCCGCGGAAGGGCAGGGCCTTGCCGTTGGCATCCTCGCCGCGGTTTAGCCGGGCCAGCGTGGCGATGAGGCCGATCGAGTCGACCTCAAAAACCCCTTTGGCGCCAGGGTAATCGCCCAGAGACGGCGGATCGCCGGTCACACAGAGGTTGTGGCGGATGCCCAAGGCGTGGGCGCCCATGCACTCGCTCAGAAGCCCCAGCAGGTTGCGATCGCGGCAGCTGACGTGCAGCAGGATCTCAATTTCCACTTGCTGGCGGATCAGCACCGCCAGGGCTAGCGGGCTCATGCGCGCAGTGGCCAGCGGCGAATCGGCGATGTTGATCGCGTCGACCCCCGCTTGGCGCAACGCCACCGCCCCCTGCACCAGCCGGCCTCCGTCGACCCCGCGAGGCGGATCCAGCTCTACGGAAACGACAAATTCGCCACGCCTCATCTTGTCGTCAAAACTCGACAGGGCCGGGCTGCGAAGGCTGTCCTCTTCGCCGCCGACCTCGCGGACTTCAATCGGCGCATCGCTGCCGCCGCGGCTTGGCGCGCGCACCCCCACCCGCTCGACCATGCGCTCAATGTGGATAGGCTTGGTGCCGCAGCAGCCGCCGATCAGGTTGACGCCCTGGCCTGCGACGCGCAGCGCCCACTCGCCAAAGTAATCTGCTGAAGCGACATAGACATAGCGGCCTTCCACCAGCTGGGGCATCCCGGCATTGGGCGATAGACACAGCCGCGCTCCTGGCACCCGGCGCATGCGCTCCAGCACGATGTCCAGCCCCTGAGGACCCACCGAGCAATTGGCCCCCACCGCCGAGGCGCCCGCAGCGATCATCGCTCTGGCGACCTCTTCTGGCTTGTGGCCAAAAAGCGTCTTGCCTTCATCGGTAAAGGTCGCCATGGCCACAAAGGCCGCATCCGGCTTTATCGCTGTAATCGCCTGCGCGCACAGCTCCAGTTCGCCCAGATCGCCAAAGGTCTCCAGAATCAGAAAGTCGGGATCTGCCTCAAGCAGTGCGGAAATTTGCTCGGAAAACGCCTCTTTGGCCGCGGCTTTGGTCAATCGTCCGATGGGCTCCAGCGGCTGACCCAGCGGGCCGATCGACGCCGCCACCATGGGGCGATTGTGCGGAGGCCGGGCCAGCGCCGCCTGCCGAGCCAATTCGACGCCCGCGCGGTTGATCGCCGCCACCTGATCGGCCAAGCCGGCGCGCTGCATGCGGTAGCGGTTGGCGCCAAAGGTGTTGGTCGTCAGCACAGAGGCGCCCGCGTCTACGTACGCGCGGTGGACCCGCCGGACCAGTTGCGGTTCGCTTAGGTTCAAGAGCTCAAAACTGCGATCGAAACCGACGCCTTGGTCGTACAGTTCCGTGCCCATCGCACCGTCTAGCACCAGGACGCGCGCGTCTAGCAGCGCCTCCAACTGCTGTCGTGTCAGCATGTCTGCCTCAATTTGTTCGGCGTGTGCACGCGGCCGCTCGGCGCCGAAAAACGGGCGTCCAGCAAGGGCGGCGTGTCAAGGAGAGGGCGAGAATCGGGCAAGGCTACTTGACACCCAGCAGCTGCATCAGCCAGGCGTAGAAGCCAAAGCGGACGTCGTAGGTCTTGCCGCCGGAGGCGTTGCCCACCGGGCCCTGCGGTCCAATGAGCAGCTGGATCGTCTTGTTATCTGCGGTCTTGCCCGACACTTGCGCCGAAGAGAAGGTCACGGCGACCGCGGTCGGCTTGCAGGTCTCGTCGGTCTGGCCGTTGCAGGTGTCGTCGAGGCCGTCGCACTGCTCCGTCGAGGCGGGGGTGACTTGGCCGACGCACGCGGCATTGTCGAGCTTGCCGTCTTTGCACTGGTAGGTGCCGCCCTTGCAGGCGCCCTTGTTCTCTGTACCCGCTGCGCCCGTGTAGCACGGCACAGTGGCGGCGTTGGGCGTGTAGGCGCAGCCCGTGCCCAGGGCGCACTTGTCATCGGTGCACGGGTTGCCGTCGTCGCACTTCTGGCCGTCCTTGCCCGGGATGCACGCCCAGCCGCCGTTGCCGTCGTCGCCACAGGCGTCGCCTACGCTGCAGGGGTTGCCGTCGTCGCACGAGCCGATGGCCTTGCCGTTGCTGCATGCGCCGGTCTTGCTGTCGCACTTGTCCTCGGTGCACGACTTGCCGTCGCTGCAGTCCTTGGCCTTGTTGGCGCAGGTCTTGGCGGCGCCGTCGCAGCTGTCCTCTGTGCACGCGTCGTTGTCTTCGCAGGCCAGATCGTCGGTCTTGCCGTTGCAGTCGTTGTCGAGCGCGTCACAGCTCTCTTTGGCGCTGTTCTTGAAGCTGTCGCAGGTGGCGGTCAGCTTGTCCACGCACTTGACCGTGCCGCCCGCACAGGCGCCGCTGCCGCAAGCCTGGCCCACTTTGAGATCCGCGCCGTCCGCCAGCGATTTCCAGGTAAAGCCCTCATCGATGTCGCCGTCGCAGTCGTTGTCCACGCCGTCGCAGTCTTCCAGCGTGGGCGTCTTGGCGCCCAGGCAGACCACGGAACCGTTGCTGCCGCACTGGGGCACGCCCGGGCACTTGCCGATGAGCAGCTTGCACTTGCCGGCCTTCTCGTCGCAGGTTTCGCCCTGGGCGGTGCAGTCCGTGTCCTTGACGCAAGCGGCCAGCGTGCCCTGATCCAGGAACGCTTCCGTAAAGCAGTTGGCGTCTGCCGCGAGGTTGTCGATCTTGCCGTCACAGTTGTCGTCTTCCGCGTTGCAGGTCTCGGCGTTGGCCGACTTGGCCGCGCAGGCCTCCAGGCCCGTGGCGCCGCACTTGCGCTCTGCGGTGCAGGTGCCATTGGCGTTGGTCACGGCGCAATTGGTCTTGGCGCCAATGGCCTTAGCGTAGGCGCTGCACTCGCAGGTGCCGGTCTTGAGCTTGCACTGCTTTTGGTCTTTGCCGCTGGCGTCCTTGACGTCGGCGCAGCTGTAGCCGTCGCCGCAGTCGCCATCCGCGGTACAGGCCGCACCGCAGAACTTGCCGGCATCGCCGTAGTCGACGCACGCAGCGTCCGACAGGCCCTGGACCTGGCAGTCGGCGTCCTTCATGCAGGGGGCGCACAGGCTCACCTTGGGGGGGACGCAGTAGCTGGTGCCGCCGATGTCCTTGCACAGCGCGCCGCCGGTGCAATCGCCCGCCACCTTGCAGGTCGCCGCGCACTTCTTGACGCCCGCGGCATCGCCGACGCACTTGCCCTTGTCGCCGCAGGCGCTGTCCGCGGTGCAGTCGCAGCCGGGGGAGCCGGGGCAGGTGGAGGCATCGCCGCCCGTGTCCGAGCCGGTGTCGGCCTGAACGTCGACCGTGTCGGCCTCGACATCGGCCGCGACATCGGTTCCGACGTCGGGCTGGACGTCCACCGTGGCGACATCCGTGCCCACGCTGGTGTCGACGTCTGTGGTGGTCGAGACATCGGCGCTGGGTTCGCCCGCTACGGTTTGGTCTTCACCGCAGCCGCTCAAGCCAGCGGCGCTGATCAAAAGCAGGCCCGCAGACAACCCCGCTCCATAACGGCGGAAAAGCGCCTGCCCCAAAAATGCCTGACCGGGTACAGCCAAGCGCGGCTGATCCGACGAAAGCGATTCAACAACGGCCACAAAAGAACGCATGTTAGACATCGACGGATCCTCCACCTGACAGGCCAGCACGGTACCACCGCCGCTTTGGGCGTGTCAAATCGTCAAGGGCGGCGGGCACGCGGGCAAGTGCCAAGAAAAATGCGAATTTGCCGTCAGGGTTCAGCGCCGCCGCCGCGGGACGGCAAGCCCGTGGCGTCATAGGTACGCAATGTCCGCACGACCTCGCCCCACTGGCTTGTCCCGGGCAAGCGCAGCCGCCAACGCGCCGTGACCCACAAACCGCAGAACTGATGCTTCTTAGCCACAGAAACGCCAAAGATCACAAACGCTTGGGTTGAATTATCCGTCGTGTACCAGGGCTGGCCACTGCCGGCCGAGGCGGTGTCCGCGATCAACCACGCCTTGGCCATGTTGAGGTTGGCGACAGGGTTGCACGCGACATCGCCTATCGCCTCGGTCTGCAGTTGCAGTTTGGCCGCCGTCTGGCCCGGCAGCAGCACCCGCGGCACCAGATCGAGGTGGAAGCCGCCCTGCATCGCGGTCTCCAGGCCGATCCAGTCGCCGTCTTGAAGGGCATGCCACGCTCCCCCGGGATCGCGCCGACCGATCTGCAGGGTCAGGGTCGGCGGCGGCAGGGGTTGATCGTAGAACCACTCCGGCGTGCCCAACTCCGGGCAGGTACTGATCGGCATCGGCTCTGTGCCCGTAAACGTCGAGGCGCTGGGCAGGGCGGTGAAGCACACCCCTGTTGTCGGCGCCGCGGGGGTCGAGGCATCGGCGGGACTGGTGTCGTTGCCGGGCTGGCTGTCGCCGCTGACCAGGTCTCCGCTGGGGCTCGCGTCGTTGGGCAGGGCGCTGTCGAGCGCCGCGTCGCTGTCGGCTGAGCCTGCCGAGGAGGTGTCGTGGAAACTATCTGCCGCATCTAGAGAAACGCTGTCCTGGGCTGATCCGTGGGCCGCGTCTGGACCGTCCGTCGCGCCGGAGTCGGCGGTCCCGCAGGCCGAGGCGGCGAGGCTCAGCGCCCAAGCCATCCACAGCAAGAAGGAGCGCTGGCGCAGCTTCTGGCGCAGTTGATGCTCCAACATCCGCGCGGCCCTGGCCATTGCGACGACCTCCATCCCCGCAGCATAGCGGCTTGCCGGCGCCCCTGGCCAGTCCCCCGGACTTGCGCCCCTCAAGCCCATCTGACAGTCGCCCAGGCCGCGAGTTCCGGCCCCGACCTTGCGCAGGGCGACCGGGCGGCGCCACACTGTCGCCATGAACAAGTTGCGCCAGTTTGCCCAGATTCTGCTCCCCTTGGCGGCCGTGGCCGCGGTGATCGCCGCGCTCATGTGGCCTGAGGCGGAGAAAAAGCCGATCACCCCTGAGGAATTGGCTCCTGCGCCGCCCGTGTCCCGCCCGGAGGCAGTGGCGCTTGCCCAGCCGGCGTCTCCGAGCCAACAAGCCATAGGTCCCCGACCTGCCGCGAGTTTTCCAGACGGTGCCCCCTGGCAGTTTGGCTCGCTCCGCGGGACCCACTGGCAGCCGCTCCGGCCCCAAACGGCTTGGCTGGTGGTGGCTCCGGCGGCCGGCGAGCAAGCTCACGACGCGGTGGCCTTGGTGCGCAACCTCTGGTCTGCGCGCGATATTGGCGCGATCTTGCTAGCTGCCCCGCCCACGCCGGCGGTCGCCGATGCGCTAGCCGAGCGCCTAGCGGCCGATCAAACCTGGGCGGAGGTGGTGCAGGGCGTGACCGCGCAACAGCCCGGGGCGATGGTGGTGTTGCTGGGCAGTGGCAGCGCCGGCGAGGCTGCCCTGCGCTGGGCCGCAGATCCGCGGGTTTTGGCCGTGGCTGCGCTGGATGTCGCCGCCGACCTGCCCTGGCTGGCCGACCAAGGCTGGCGAGCGGCGGCAGCCAAAAAACACCTTTGGATGGGCGGACCTGTGGAGCGCGCTGACGCCGTCGATCGCCTCAGCCGCGGCTTGCCCCACGCCCGCCATGCAGCTAGCGGCAGCGGTCGCGGGCTGAATTGGCTCGCTGTTGCCGATCAGCGGGCCGCGCTCAGCGGTTGGTTGGGCTCGGCGCTGGGTCGGTAGCCCGCAAGGCGCATTTCCGTTACACTGTTGGCCCCCGCCGGTCTTCCACAGGCGCAAGAGATTTCCATGCTCGACATCAAATTCGTCGTCGCCAACGCGGACGCTGTAGCGCAAAACATCAAGAACCGCAGCGCCCACGGCGATGTGCCGGCGCTCGTGGCCGCTTATCTGGAGCGCAACCAGGTGCTCACCCAACTGGAGCAGCTCCGCGCCCTGGCCAATGCCGTCGCCAAGCAGACCGGCAAGCCTGAGCTCGACGATGATGGGCTGTTTTCTTTGATTCCTCAGTGGTTGACTGTCGTTCTGGCCATTGCGAGCGCCGCCGACTGCAAGGCCAAGGATCGGCCGTGGCTGGTGGCGCTGGGCAAGCAGCTCAAGACCTTGGTGCCCGACCTCGAGAAGCAGGTCGCCGATCTGGAGGCACGGCAGGATCTTCTGGCCCGCCAGCTGCCCAACCTGACCCACCCAGAAGTGCCAGTGGGGGCGACGGACGACGATCACCGCGTGCTGCGCCATGTGGGGACGCCGCGGCAATTCGATTTTGAGCCGGTGGACCACGTGGTGCTGAGCGAGCGCCTGGACCTGGTCGATTTTGAGGCCGGGGCCAAGGTCGCCGGGCAGAAGTTCTATTTCCTCAAGAATCAGATGGTTCTGCTCGATCTGGCCCTGCAGCGCTTTGCCATCGACGTGCTGGTGCGCAAGGGCTTTATGCCGGTGGTGACGCCGGACCTGGCCAAGCCGTCGATCCTAGAGGGCATCGGCTTTAATCCGCGCGGCGCAGAGACCCAGGTCTATTCGGTGGAAAATCACGATCTTTGCCTGGTGGGCACCGCGGAGATCACCATCGGCGGCATGTACGCGGGGCAGATCCTGGAGCCGGGGCAGTTGCCGATCAAGATCGCCGGCATCTCGCACTGTTTTCGCACGGAAGCTGGGGCGTCGGGCCGGGAGTCGCGCGGACTGTACCGGGTCCACCAGTTCACCAAGGTCGAGATGTTTGTGTTCTGCGAAGGCGACACCGCGGTCAGCGACGCTTTTCACGCAGAACTCTTGGCGATTGAAGAAGAAATCTTTCAGGCCCTGGAAGTGCCGTACCGCGTCCTGGACATCGCCTCGGGCGATCTGGGGGCGCCGGCTTACCGCAAGTTTGACATTGAGGCGTGGATGCCCGGGCGCGGCGCCTATGGTGAAGTGACATCGACCAGCAATTGCACGGACTTTCAGGCGCGGCGCTTGGACATCCGCTACCGCAGCGAAGAGGGCGCCAAGCCCAAGTTCGCCCACACGCTCAACGGCACGGCGATCGCCTTGTCGCGGGGCCTCATCGCCGTGCTTGAGAATCATCAGCAGGCCGATGGCTCGATCGCCATGCCCAAGGCGCTGTTGCCCTATCTGCCGTTTGAGCGCATCGAGCTGATGCAAAGGAAATGATATGACTATCGGGGGGATGGGAAAGCGGGTCGGCTTGATCGCCGGGGGGTTGATCGCCGTGTTGGCCGCTTCGCAGGAGGCGCGGGCAGAGCTGCCGCACAGCGTAGAGCTCGGGCTGTTTGGCGGCTACGACCTCAAGAACGCCAAGAATGAGCTAGGCAATGCGCAGGACCGCGATGAAGTCGTGGCTCCGGCGCTGGGCTTTGGTTTGCGCGGCGCGTTTGCCCTGGTCGAGCGATTCTCTTTGGAGTTGGAGGGCAAGTACCTGCTCGCCTCGCTCAAGAAATCGGGCGACGCGGCGCCGGTGGTGGGGGTGCGCGGCCTGCTGCTGTTCAACCTGCTGACCGATGGCGCGGTGCGGCCGTTTGCCCGCCTGGGCGTCGGCAGCGACATCTTGATGACCAGCTCCAAAAACGTCACCCAGCAGACCGATCCAGACGGCCAGACGCTGCTGGGCGTGGGCTCGCGCTTTGCCCTGACCGATGAGCTGGGGGCGCGCCTGGATCTGGTGGGGTTGGTCGTCCCGGGGCGCGGCGCCAGCATGGTTCTGGAGGCCGAGGCGTGGCTGGGGCTGTACTACACGCTGGGCGGGATTCCCAAGGACACGGACGGCGACGGCATCATCGATAAGCTCGATAAGTGCGCGACAGAGAAGGAAGACAAAGACGGTTGGCAGGACAGCGACGGTTGCCCCGACCCGGACAACGACGGCGACGGTCTGCCGGACGGCATCGACAAATGCGTCGACGAGGCCGAGGTCAAGAACGGTCTCAAGGACAGCGATGGCTGCCCGGACGGTGACAAGGACGGCGATCGCATTGAGGACGCCGACGACAAGTGCCCCGAAAAGCCGGAGAACGTCAACGGATTTGAGGATACGGACGGCTGCCCAGACAACCCCGACGCCGACAAGGACGGCTTGTTTGACAGCGTCGACAAGTGCCCCAAGGAGCCCGAGACCAAGAACGGCTTTCAGGACGGCGACGGCTGCCCGGACAGCGAGCCCGACACCGACGGCGACGGCCTGGTAGACAGCCAGGACAAATGCCCAGAAAAGCCAGAGACGGTCAATAGTTATCAGGATGACGACGGCTGCCCGGACGTGATTCCGGAAAAGCTCAAGAAATTCTCCGGCGCCATCAAGGGCATCGAGTTTGAGACGGGATCCGCCAAGATTATTCCCAAATCCTTTGCGATTCTCGACGGTGCCGTGGCGATGCTCCAGGAGTTCAAGGACACGGCGATCGAGGTCCAGGGCCACACGGACAACGCGGGCGACGCGGCGCTGAACAAGAAGCTGTCGCTGGAGCGGGCCGAGTCGGTCAAGGCGTATTTTGTGTCCAAGGGCGTGTTTGCAGAGCGGATTACCACGGTTGGCCTGGGGGCAGACAAGCCGGTCGCGGACAACGCCAAGCCTGCGGGCCGGGCCAAGAATCGCCGCATCGAGTTCAAGCTGCTGTAGCAGGACCAGGGGGCGCGGATGGTGGATCGTCAACAGGCCAGCGCCAGGCCGCGCAGCGTTTGCGTCTTCCTGGGCTCGCAACGCGGCGCCGACCCGCAGTTTATCCAGGCGGCGCAAGAGCTTGGCCGTGGTTTGGCCCAGGCGGGCGTGGCGGTGGTGTACGGCGGCGCGCGAATCGGCTGCATGGGCGCTCTGGCTGACGCGGCGCTGCAAGCGGGAGGCGAAGTCCTGGGGGTGATGCCGCAGCGGCTCATCGACCGCGAAGTGGCCCACGTGGGCCTCAGCGACTTTGAGGTGGTGCAGTCGATGGCCGAGCGCAAGGCGCGCATGCACGAACTGTGCGATGCATATGCTGTATTGCCGGGCGGTTATGGAACCCTGGACGAACTTTTTGAGGTCTTGACGGCGCGCCAGTTGGGCGAGCATCAGCACCGGGTGGTGGTCATCGACATCGCCGGTTACTGGCGCGGGCTGGCGGCTCAGCTGCAGGTGATGGGTGACCAGGGGTTTAGTCGCACGGAATTCCTCGCGTTTATTGAGTGGGCCGTGGATGTGCCCGCCGCCCTCGCCCTGCTGACCTAGCGCATCGGAGGAGGGGCAGACATGGACAAGCACCTTCAAATGCAAGCGGATCGTCCAGCAGCGCTGCTGCACGGGCGGCTGCGGCTTGCGGCGGTGGCGCTGATCACCGCGGGGCTGATTAGCTGTGCTTCGGCGGCGGTGGCACCCGCCCCAATCGCCACACCGGGTCGCGGCCACATGGAATTGCTGCCCGGCGAAGCGCAGTTGCTGACCCGCGCCGGCATCGCCCGCGATCAGCTGCGCTGCCAAGCGGACAACAGCTGGAGCACCACCTTGCGCGGCGACGCCCGCTTTACCGCCGATCAGATCCTCGACGAGCTGGCGCGCCTGGGCGTGCAGCTGCCGAGCGATCAGCTCAAAGAGGTGCGAAAACGCATCATTGAGGCGGTGTTTTGGCGGGTGATCCTCACGCAGATCGTCGAGGGTCGGTTGCACAACTTGGGCGCCAGCGCTCTGCCGGGGATCACCTTGGCCGACGGGCGACCGGCGCTGCTGTTTCGCACGGGATTTAGCGCCGATCCCGGCGATCCCGGCTCGTGCGTGCAGAGCCTGCTGGACGCCGGGGTGCGCCACATCGTCAATCTCTACGCCGGGCCAATGCCGACGCAGGGCTTGGAAGAGGCGGAAAAGCGAGCGGTCGAGGCGCGCGGCGGCAGCTATTTCAGCGCGCGCAGCGACCCGCAGGCCGGCAACTGGCGCGAGGACATCCGCGAGAGCGACGGCCCAGAGGCGCGCCAGGCCGCCTACCGCGCAGTCGCAGAGCTCATCCGCAACCACATCCTGCGACCCGGCGGCGCAGCGCCTCGCGGCCACGTGCAACTGCATTGCGGCGGCGGCATGCACCGCACCGGCATGGTCGTGGGGGTGATCGAGCGCTGTTTGGCCGGCTTGCCGAGTCAAGAGGTGGCCGAGCGCTACAAGCGCCACGTGGGCTGGCGCTCTGAGGCTCAGCCCGGCGGCTTTGAGGCGGCCAACCTCAGCTTCATCGAAGGATTTGACTGCGCGCTATTGCGGTAAGGGCCTGTGAAAAATCTAGTCGATTTTCCCCGGTCCCATTTGCCTGCTGGGTGGGTCGCAAGTGCGCGCCCCCTATTGGGGTCGTCGCTCCGCTCCGCGAGAGGTCTCGTCGAGGTATCGTTACACGCATCCTAACCGCTGCGGCGCCGATCCCCGACTGGGGTATGGCAACCCCACCGTTTTGGCACGGATGCAGAGGGTTGGTTGACAGTGGCGGCGCTCTGCCGCACCTTGAAGGGCGGATGCGGCACCTTGGCAGGCCACGCTGGTCGATGAGCTGGGAGTGCTGGGTGTGCAGGTTGTACAGAGCCGGTGGTACAGGTCGCGCCGGGCCGGATGTGCAGGGAGGTCTCCACCATGGACGCTGCGTCAATCAAGAACAAGGGTAAGAACGCCATCCAGCAGAAGAAGGCGGACGGCGTTGCCGACGTAAAAGCCGCTAAGAAGAAGGGCGAAACCGCGGTCAAGACGGCCAAGAAGGCCAAGCAAGACGCTGCGGCCCAGGCCAAGAACGAGATCAAGGCGGCGGGCGACAAGGCCAAGAAAGAGGTCAAGGTCGTCGGCGATCAGGCCGTTCAAGAGATCAAGGCGACCAAAGACGCCTATGCGGCGATCAAGAACGCGGGCGAGCAGCTCAAAGCGGACGTCGAAGAGCTGGGCAAGGCCGTAGAAGACGCGGTCACCGAAGTCGCGGACGCCGTGGACGCTGCGGTGGCGGCGATCGGCGAGTTGCTGGGCTTTGGCGCTCCCAAGCCGGCCAAGGACGCGGCGTCGTCGAGCCGGCCGTTTGACCACCGCGGCAATTTCCGCTTCCGCGTCGAGATCGGCGGCATTGCGGCGGGCCACTTCAAGGCGGTGGACGGGCTGTCGACCACGGTCGAGCTCATTGAATACCAGGGCGGCGGCGACATGTTTGCCCGTCCCATCCCCGGCCGGCCCAAGATCGCTCCGGTGACCCTCAAGAAGGGCTACATCGCCAGCAATGAGCTGTGGGCCTGGATGCAGGACACGATGAACGGCAACTTCCACGACCACCAGCTGACGGTGGTGCTGATGGACGACGACGGTCAGACCGACTTGGTGCGCTACGACCTCAACGACTGCTGGCCGAGCTCCTGGAAGGGCCTGCAGTTGGACGGCATGGGCAGCGAAGCGCTGGTGGAAGAGCTGGAGCTGCAAGTGCGGTTTATCCAGCGTGCCGCGGCTTGATCTGCTGATTCGTTAAGGAAGTTTCATCGCCATGGCGACGCTCAGCGAACAGGACCGCGCGGATATTGCCGCGGCCGTCGCTTATCTGGAGCAGCCGAGCTTCCTTTTTCGCATTGCCGATACGGTTGGCCAGCCCGCTCACGCGCTGATGGGGCGGGTGCCCGCGCGGGTTCAGCAGGTGGTGGCCAAGGCGACGGAAAAAGCGCTGCATCAGGCGCTGAACCTGGCCATTTACAGCCTGGGCGATCAGAAGAGCCAGGCGCCGTCGCCCGGGCTCCACGCGGCCTCTGCGGCGGCGGTAGGCGGGCTGGGCGGGCTGCTGGGCCTTGCGACCCTGCCGCTGGAGCTGCCCGTGTCCACGGCGCTCATGCTGCGGTCGATCGCTGAGATTGCCCGCACCGAGGGGGCCGACCTGAGCGACCCGGAGGTGCGGCTGGAGTGCCTGAGCGTGCTGGCCCTGGGCGGCAAGATGCCGGCGCCGATCGATGCGCAGGTGATCGAGGAAAACGGCGCGCTGCAAGGGGAATCTGGCTACTGGCAGACGCGGTTGGGGCTGAGTCTGGCGCTGCGATCGGCGGCCCATGCCCTGGGCGGCGCGGCGGGGCGCGGGGTGGTGTCGCGGCTGGCGGTTGAGTCTTCGCCGGTGCTGATGCGGCTGCTGGGGCTGCTGGCGGCGCGCTTTCAGGTGGTGGTGGGCGAAAAGGCCATGGCTCAAGCGCTGCCGGTGCTGGGCGCGGCGACCGGGGCGATGCTCAACGCGGCGTTTGCCGACCACTACAACCAAGTGGCGCGCCACCATTTTAGGCTGCGACGGCTGGAGCGCATGGCCAGCGCGGGGGCGGTGCAGCAGGCCTATCTGCAGGCGTTGCGCGATCGCCAGAGCCGGTTGCCGAACAAGTGATTGACGCGACGGCAGGTTGACGGTACGCTACTGAACAGATGTTCACAGGTGTGCCATGAAATCCAGCCCTCCCGATCGCCCTCCTGCCTCCCCTCCGGCCGCGCCGAAGCTCGTGCGCGCGCCTTTGGGTAGCGACCGCCAGATCGCCGGCGAGGAATTGCCGCCGGGGCGCGAAGGCGCTGCCGCACCTGAGGGTCCAGCGCTGACGGAGCGCCAGGAGAAGATCCTGGGCTATGTGCAGTCCTTTCAGGAAGAGCGCGGCTATCCGCCGTCGATCCGCGAGATTGGGGAGCATTTTGGCATCCGCTCGACCAACGGCGTGTCGGACCACCTGCGGGCGCTGGAGCGCAAGGGGGTGCTGCAGCGTTCGGGGCACTTGTCGCGCAGCCTGCGGGTGGTGCCGAGCGACGAGACCCAGGCGGCCTCTGAGCAGGCGCGGATCAAGACGGAAGCTCGCTTGGCGACGCGGGAATTGGTGCGCGAGGCCTATGCGCCCAGCGAGCCGGAGCTGATGGAGCGCGAGATTCAGCGCGAACCGCGCGGCAATGTGCTGCCTCTGGCGCAGCGGCAAGCCGCGGGACGACAGGCGGCGTTGCGCGATAGAAATCAGCGGGATCAGACACTTGTGCGGCGGGATCGCCCGGATGCCCGCGGTCAGTCGGCGCTGGTGCCGGTGCTGGGCAAGGTGGCGGCGGGGCAGCCGTTGCTGGCGGTTGAAGACGCCGAAGAGACCTTGGTGGTCGACCAGTACCTGCTGGGCGGGCCGGGCGAGGTGTTTGCCCTGCGGGTGGTCGGCGAGTCGATGATTGAAGCTGGCATTCTTCCTGGTGATTTTGTGTTCGTCAAGAAGCGCGATGCGGCTCGACCCGGCGAGATCGTGGTGGCGCTGCTGGCGGGCGAGGCGACGGTCAAGCGCTGGTTCCCAGAGGGCGACACGATCCGCCTGCAGCCAGAAAACCGCGCCATGCAGCCCATTTACGTGCGCAAGGGCGACGCCACCCAGTGCCAGATGCTCGGCGTGGTGGTGGGCGTGTACCGGCGGCTCTAGCTCAGTCGGGGGCAGGTCTAGTACCCCAAACCCAAAATTCGCAGCGGGTTCTGCGAGGTCCAGGGCAGTGGTTTGGGGTACTCCTGCTGGGTCCTTTTTCGTACATCGAACTCGGAATTCCTCACGACCCACCGCGAACTTGAGGTTCGATGTACTAGGCCGCGGCGATGGCCGGCGTCTCGTCTTTGCGCTCAATGATCTTGCGGAATGCGACGATGGCGATCGGACCCATCAGCGTCGTTAGGCCGATCACCAGCCACATCAAGCTGGGGTTGCGCTCTCCGACCTCTGGGCACCAGGTGGCGAGCATCCAGCCGGAGACCCAGCCGACTGCGGGTTTGGCAAAGAACATGGGGATTTGCGAGAGGCCCATGTAAGAGGCTTCGCGGCCCGGCGGCGCCACCACCGCGGTGTATTCGTAGAGGCGCGGCGACCAGATGCACTCGCCGATCGACAGGAGCACCACAAAGCCCACCTGCGCCTCAATGCTGCTGGACAAGACCAGGAAAAACACCGAGCTGGCGGTAATGACGCTGCCGCCGACGATGCACCAGAAGGCCGACAGGCTGCGGGTCAGCGTGGTGATAAAGGGCGTGAGGATCATCACCATCAGCGGGTTGATCGACCAGTAGAAGGCCCAGTCGAAGTCCTTGTCGATGACGCGCATGGTGTATTTGGGCCAGGTCTGGTGGGCGTGCTGGAAGATCAGCCGGACCAGCACCAGCAGCGACACAAAGATCATAAAGCCCCAAAACGCCTTCTCTTTGCTCACTTCCTTGAAGATGCCTAGGGGATTTTGCTTGGGCTTGTCGGGGGCCGCTGGGGCATCGGGGCTTAGGCGGGTGACCAAAATGGCGGCGAGCAAGGTGGCGATGGTGGCGATGGTGTAGATGACTTGACTGGTGGTCAAATGAACACTGGCGATGTCGAGGCCGCCCTTGAGCCATTTGCGCAGGGATCCGACGGTGAGCGGGGCGACAAAGGCGCCGAGGTTCATCACGACGTAGAACAGGGAAAAGCCAAAGGCGACCGTGTCTTTGGTGGTGTAGCGCCGCACCGCTGCGGTCATGGTGGGGATCATCGAAGCGACGCCCCAGGTGGAGATGGCGAGGCCGACGATCGGCATGATCGGGTCGTGGGTGGCGGCCATGATGGCGCGGCCGATGAGGACGGAGAGCACGGACGTGAGCATGGCGCGGCGGATGCCCATGGAATCGGCGACAAATCCTGAAAAGAACATCACCACGGAGACGGCGGTGAGCCAGGTGCCGGTGATGCCGCCGGCTTGCTTGTCGGTGTAGCCCAGGTCTTCTGAGAGGTAGACGGTGAGCAAGTTGTAGATCGCAAAATGGGCAACGCTTTCAAGAAACTTGATGCCAAACACCACCCAGAGCTCCTTGGGGCTCTTGGCCAGGGCGCCCAGATCCTCGCGCAGGCGCTGGCCAAAGGGCCGGGTGTCGGCGGGGGAGGCAGAGTTGGGGGCGGCGGTGGCCATGGGTGCTCCAAAAAGCGGTCGCGGGGTCCGGCTTATTGACACAAGGAGGCCGCGGCGGCAAGGTCCAAGGCCGTTGTGCTGCGCCGCTGGGCGAAAATTCTGACCGCGCGGGCCAAGGGCAATCATCCACGGCCCGGTGGAGAGCCGGCGCACCACGGGAGGTCTGGCCATGACTGATCGGCAAACGCCGCCGCCGGGCGATGATCTGAGCGAAGGGGATTACCAACACCTGCGGGCAGCGCTGGAGCTCGTGGCCCAAGGGCAGGCGCGGGCGGCGTTGCCGGTGTTGCAGGAGCTGCGCGAGCGGGCCCATCAGATCGACGCGGGGCTCGGGGCGCTGGTGGGCAGCCATCTGGCGGAGGCCCTAGCTGCGAGCGGGCAGCGCAGTCAGGCGGTGCAGGTGCTGGGCGAAGAGGCCGCCAAGGTGCGCGATCCCAGCTACGCCGACGTGCGCGCGCGCTTGCTGGCCCAGGCGGCGCCGCTGCATCCCGATGAAGAATTCGCCTTGCAGCTCGCGAGTGAAGCCGATCGGCTGGCGGCGACCCTGGAAGACCCTCTGCCGCGGCTGCAGACCATGGGGGTGCTTTTGGCCCTGCTCGAGCGCGGGGGCCACGATCAAGGGGTACAGATCGTCGCGGAATCCCTGGCGGATTATGCCCGGCGCCTGGGCGATGGTCCGGCCGAAGTGCAGGCGCGGCTGGTGCTGGTCCGCCATTTTGCCGCCCAAGAGCAGCCGCTCCAAGCGCTGGAGGAGGCGCGGCTGGCCCACGCGGCGGCGCAGCTGTTGTCCAATGAGTACAGTCAGTTGCGCGGGCGGTCTGCGGCAGAGCGCGGGCGGTGGGCGCGGCAACAGGGGCATTTGCTGGAGGCCGTGGAGGCGCTGGAGCTGGCCCTGGCCGATCTGCAGCCGCCAGACGACGCGGTGCGGCTTGAAAGGGCCTTGGCGGCGGCGGGGTTGGGGCTGGAGCCGCAGCAAGCCCGCGCGGAGCTTGAAGTGTTGGCCCATAGCAGTGACCCGGCGGTGGCGCGGCGGGCCCAGAGAGCCAGCCTGCTGGGGCGGATCGCGCGCGGTGAGCTGACCGAGGTGGCGGCGCTGCCAGAGCTGGCGGAGGCCGACCGGCCGGCGATCCTGGCGCAACTGGCCCTACAGCAAGGGCAAGGCCCGGAGGCGCTGGCGCAGCTGAGAGGGCTGGCCCAGCGCAGCCCCGGCGATGGGGCGGTGGCGCTGCTGCTGGCCCAGGCACTGCGGATGCAGGGCGAGCCGATGGCGGCGCTGCAGAGGCTGGACGAATTGGTCGACCGCGGTGTGAGCGGTGGCGACGGCTGGCTGGAGCTGAGGGCCCGGCTCCAGCGCGCGCCGCTGCTGGGTGAACTGGGCGATCACCAAGCGAGTCGCCAAGATGCGCGGCGCGCCGCGGAAGTCGCTGAGGCGCTGCACCTGCCGCTGCACCATGTGGCGGCGCGTACCCTGGTGGCCCAGGCGCTGGCGCGGCTGGAGCTGGTGGCAGAGGCGGTGGCGGAGCTGGATCGCGCGGCTCAACACGCGGCGCAGGTGGGGGCGACGGCGGCTGCGGTGCGCGCGGCGTTGCTGGGGGCGCTGCTGGACCCGGCGCCGGTCCGCGATGCCCTGGCCTGGCGGCCTTTGCACCCCGTGGACAGCGCTGACCAGGTGGATCCGCCCGGCCTGGCCCCAGCGGTGCTGTTGGTGCTGGCGCGCCGGGCCTTAGAGCAGGATGGCGATCTGCAGGAAGCGGAAAACCTGTTGGATCGCGCGGCTCAACTCGATGCCGGCCTGGGGGGGCGATTGGGCGGAATGATCGCCGGGGTGCGCGAACAGCTGGGTGCGGCGCGGAGGGCATCGTGAGCAGCGCGGAGTCGATCGTGGCGGCCCTGCGGGCGGGACAGCTGGCCCACGCCCGGACTTTGGCGCTGGCGGCGCTGGCGAGCCCAGAGGTGGAACGCGGGCAATTGCACGCCCTGATTGGGAAATTGTCGATCCAACTGGGCGATATGGATCAGGCCCGGGCCCACTTGGAGGCGGCGGTGGACCGCGGGGTGGACGATCCGGCGGCGTGGCTGATGCTGGCGGGGCTGGTCGAGCGCGCGTCCAGGCGCAAGCAACTGCTCTCGCGGGCAGCCCATCACCCCCGCGGCGGTGGCGACGCAGCGGCGCAGTTGGCCGGCGACTGTGAAGAGGCGGGGCAGATCGACGAGGCGGTGCGCTGGTGGCAGCGGGCGGCCCAGGATGCGCGGCGCGCGCCGGAGGCCCTGGCGCGTATGGCCGTGTTGGCTGCCCAGCGGGCGCGCTGGCAGGATGGTCTGGAGTCTTTGCAGAAACTTCTTGAGCTACAGGCGGATCCGGCCCCATTGGCGGATGCGGTGCGCGCGCTGCTGGCGGCGCCGCTGGCAGATTTGTCGCTCGACCTGGCTTTGGACAGGTTGGAGCAGCAGGGGCTGCCCGCCGCCGCCGCCGCCCAGTGGCGGGCCCTGCGCCATGTTGCGCTGCGCCAGCCTGATGTTGCAGTGCACCATGCGCGCCTCGCCGCCCAGGCGGCCCCAGCAGACCCCGAGGCGCAGAGGCTGCTGGGCGAGTGCCTGCTGCTGGACGGCCAAACGGCGGCAGGGGTGGAAGTCCTGGAACCGCTTGCGGCAGATGGACTATTGGCCGACCACGCCGCGCTGGCTCTGGCCGATGCGCTGCGCCGCTTGGGTCGGCTGGAGGCAGCGCTGCCTGTGGTCGAGAGGACCGCGCAAGCGGCACCCGGTCACGCAGGCGTGCTGATTGAACTATCGAGAATTTACGCTGATTTGGGACGCGAGGTGGAGGCGGAGGCGGCGATCCGCCAGGCCATGGCCCTGGATGCTCGGGTCGATCAGGAGGCCGGGCGGTCGAGTCAGGTGCTGCGGAGCGTCCTGGCCGAGCTCCCGGGGCTGCTCCAGCGCCTGGAAGCGGGCAGCGGTTGGCAAGTGGCCCGGCTGCGCATGGGTCATAACGCCTTGCTCTGCCAGCTAGAACAAGCGACGGGCGCCACCCTGTATGCCAAAGTGTGCCTGCCTGGCCGGCGCAGCGAGGCCCACGTGGAGGCCACGGCGCGCTTGGAGGAGGCACTGGCGGCCGACGGGCCCCTGGCAGCTCGCCTGGCTGTGCCGGCCCCGCTGAGCGATGGCCAAGGCCGCCGCGCCCACCCCTGTGCCGGCGGTGTGGCCGCGGTGTCGCGGGCGATCGACGGCGTGTCGCTGCGCAGAACGCTGGCCCAACCGCGCCAAGGCTTGGCGCCCGGGCAGGCGGGCGAGCTTGGCCAGGCCTTGGCGCACCTGCATGAGGCGTTTTTGCGGGTGCACAATACGGCCGACGGCGGCCGGCCGTGGCGCCGGCCGCCCGCAGGCTTGACCTCGGCGGTGCTGCCCTTGCTGCATTGGCTCGACAATGCCAGGGCCTGGCCGGCCACCCGGGCTCGCTTGGGCCTTTACGGCGAGGGTGAGGCCCTGGGCGATGCCTTGGAGGCCCATTTGGAGCGGTGGCTGCCGGCCCTGGCAGATGCGGTCGACGGTCTGGAAATGGGGGTCATCCACGGCGATTTTGGCTGGCACAACGCCACTTGGGCGGGCCAAGGTGAGGCGGTGGCCGTCGCGGGTCTCGTGGACTTTGACTACGCCGCGTGGGATGTGCCGCTCGCCGATCTAGCCCAGGCGGTGGGCCGCACCGCCGCAGATTGGAAGAGGTTGACCCACCACCGCGATCCGGCGCCCAGGCCAGAGCTGGCCAAAGC
>CAXNCS010000022.1:0-39728 GCA_964201005.1 Myxococcota bacterium | reverse complement strand
TGGGCAGGGACCTGCTACCCTGACCTGACCCGCCGCCGGAGGATTCCATGTCGACCATCCCACGCCCCTCTCGCCCGTTGGCCCAGCCCTCGACGCTGCTGGTCTCGCTGTTCGCAGCCCTCCTCGGCTCAGCGTGCGCGGACACGGCTGCTGACAGCGCCAACAGCGCCGTAAGCACTGAGAAATCGAGCAACGACAACAAGGGGGGCGCCGACACCGGCGGCGGTTGGCAGAATCCCAACAATTCCGGCGGTACGGCCGCGAGCGACGCGGGCTCCTCTGCCATGGATGCCGCCTCCCCTGGCCCGTATCCGGGCGGCGACTTTGCCAACGACGCGGGGGCCACAGAGCCCATGGCCTCCGACGCCGCCCAGGGCGACAGCGGCGCGGATGGCTCGGCTGACGCAAAAACCCCAGACGCCGCGCCGATTTGCAACACAACGGAGCCGGTGGTCCTGTACCTCTCTGCCGACGACTCCAACTCCATGGCCAGCGCCACCGTGGCCCGCGGGCTGATCCTCCAGGGGCAGTACGCCTATAAGCCGGTGCGCGCTTACGAATTCCTCAACTACTACGATTTTGCCTATCCCGCCGCCCTGCCCGGCCACGTCAGCCCCAGCGCTCAGCTCGCCGTCGAGCCCGGCAAGGCCGACACGTGGCGCCTGCAAATCGGCGTGCGCGCTCCAGATTTTGACCAGGCCACCCGCCGGCGCTTCAACATCGCCTTGACGGTCGACACGTCATCGTCCATGGGCTGGGGCAAAGCCGGCGACACGGGCCTGGACCGCGCCAAAGCCGCGTGTTTGGGCTTGGTTTCGGCGCTCGACAAGGGCGACACCTTCTCGCTCGTGACCTGGGGCGCCAGCGTGCAAGTGCCCGTGGACGGCGTGACCCTGAGCGCCAAGGACGACGGCACCCTCAAGGCCGCCTGCGAAAACCTCAAGGCCACCGGCGATTCGCCTTTCTCCATCGGCCTTTCTACCGCCTATACCCTGGCCAAGAAGCACGCCAAGCCAGAGCGCATCAACCGGGTGATTCTCATCAGCGACGGCGGCGCCAATGTGGGCGAAAAGGACGCGCAGCTGATCGCCCAGAGCGCCAAGAGCGCCGACGGCAAGGACAACGGCAGCGGCATCTACCTGATGGGCGCCGGCGTGGGCGATCCCTGGAATTACAATGATAAACTCATGGACACCGTGACGGACGCGGGCAAGGGCGCCTACGTGTTCCTGGACAGCCAGGATGAAGCGCAAATGCTGTTCAGCCAGGCGCTGTTGCGGCACCTTGAAGTGGCGGCGCGCAATGTGCAGGTGCAGGTGACCCTGCCGCCGACCTTTGGCATCGAGCAGTTCTACGGCGAGCAAGTGTCCACTGTCAAAGAAGAAGTCGATCCGCAGCACCTGGCGGCCAATGACGCGATGGTGTTTCACCAGACGATTACCTCTTGCGATCCCAAGGCCTTGACGGGCAACGAGCAGATCAAAGTCGTGGCCACGTGGCAAGACCCGCAGACGGGCGAGGCCAAGAGCGATGAGTGGTCGGCGTCGTTCCAGGAGCTGTTGGCCGGGCCCCACGCCCTGCTGGACAAAGGCGCGGCGGTGGTGGCGGTGACGGACGCGCTGCAGGCGGTGCAGAAGGTCGAAGGCAAGGCGGCCCTGCCGATCCTCGACGCGGCGCTGGCCAAGGTGCAGGCGGCGCAGAAGGTGCTGAAAGGCGACTTGGATCTGGTGCAACTCGCCGATCTTTTGGCCGTCTATCGCACCACCTTTGAGGCCGGGCAGATCGACCCGTGGCAGAAAGGCGGCAGCGGCGCCGCGCCCATCACCAGCGCCTGCGGCTGCACCTCCACCGGCCCAGAGCTCCCCAACTTGGCATGCGCGCTGGACCTTTGCGACCCCAAGGTGCTGCTGGGCCAGAGTGTCACTTCGCCGACCCAGTCGAGCACTGCGGGCACTTACGCCGCCGTGAGCCAGTTTGGCGCGGCGAATAACGACCTGAAAGCCCAAGTCGGCGGCTCCTACGCGCTGCTGGCTACCGGCCCGGCCACGGGCACCAGCCACAGTGTCGACCTGGGCGGAACGGCGGGCATCGATCCCTTTGCCAAGGGCGGCGGCAGCATGCACAACGCGGTGGAGTGGCGCCTGCACCTCAAGGCCCCGCCCGGCGCCCAGGGCCTGCGCTTTCGCCATGTCTTCTTTAGCGAAGAATACGACGATTACGTGGGCAGCAGCTTCAATGACAAGTTCTACGCGGTGATCGAGGCGGGCAGCACCAACGGCGGCAGCCCCACGGTGATCAACTACACCGATTGCCGCGATCCCCAGGCGTACAGCGACTTTGTGTGCAGCCCCGGCATGCAGTTCTGCAACCCGCGGGCGCGCTATTGCTACATCGCCATCAACACCGCGCTCTCGGAATGCTGCTGGCTCAAGGGCTGCCCCAACGGCACCGCCAAGACCAGCATCGCCGGCACGGGATATGAGTGCGCCGCCACCCAGGGCGCAGACAGCGCTAACTCAGGATCTTCAACCGGTTGGCTGATGACGGAGTGGCCCGTGGAGCCCGGCGAGGAATTCTGGCTGACCTTCCACGTGCACGACACCGGCGACGGCATCTTTGACTCCGAGGTGATCCTGGACGGCCTGCAGTTTGTCGGCGCCGTGACCCCCGGGACTTGGGCGATTGAGCCGATGTAGGGCTTTGGCGGGCCCGTTCTGTGGTCCGCAGGCAGGCTAGGCTGGAGCTCAGGACGCCGCGCTCGCCTCTCTGCCGCCCGCAGAGCTCCGCGCTCGCCAGCTTGATGCTCCCGGGCTCCTCTTTTGCCAGCGCGGTTGTTACCATGCCCCGCTGGGCAAACTAGCGGAGGATCGGGATGAGCAACAGCAGCAAGACTTTGGCCATGTGGACGCGTACTTTGGCGATCGCGGCTGCCGCTGCTGCCCTGGCCTTGCCGGGCCAAGCCGTCGCAGCAGTGCCCAGCACCATGGCCATTGAAGGCGCGCTGACCTCCAGCGGCGGCGGCGCGGTGGCGGACGGCAATTACTCCTTGACCTTCAACGTGCTGGACGCCCAAGCTGGCAAGGTCGTGTGGACCGAGGGGCCGACGACGGTCACGGTGAAAAGCGGCGGTTTTCAGGCAGCGCTGGGCGCCAAGACGCCGCTGACCGCAGCCGTGGCGGGGGGCGATCGCTGGCTGCAAGTCCAGGTGGGCACCGACCCGGCCCTGCCAAGTGCGCCTCTGCGCAGCCAGATGTTCGCTTTGCGCGCCGGTGTCGCCGATGCCCTGGAGTGCAGCGGCTGTATCAAAGCCGGCCAAATTGACGCCGCCGCGCTGCAACCTTATGCCAAGACAACGGATTTGTCGGGTTACGCCAAGGTGACGGACCTCGCGGCCTACGCCAAGAGCGCGGACTTGTCGAGCTACGCCAAGGCCAGCGACTTGGCCGACTATGTCAAGGCCGCCAGCCTGGCCAAGGTCGCCGGCACCGGCAGCTACGCGGATCTGCTCAATAAGCCAACGCTTTCTGCCGTTGCTTCCAGCGGTGCATACGCCGATCTGGCCAACAAGCCGGTGCTGGCCAAGCTGGGCGACGCCTGCGGCACCGGCCTGATGATGAAGGGGATCAAGGCAGACGGCTCCTACGACTGCGTCAGTGCGGCGATCGGCGCGGCTTCGCTGCCAAGCGACGGCCTCAATGAGGTGTCCGGCGGGCTGCTGACGACGGAATTTGCCGAGACTGCCCCCAGCGCCAAGGCGCCGTTTGACATCGCCGACGGCTTTCCGGCCGGCGTGACCGACGAGATTACCGTGGCCGATTTTGGCATCGCCCAAGGGCTTTCGGTGGCGATCGACCTGACCAACAGCAATATCGCCAAGGTCAAAGTCACCGTCTACGACCCCAACGGCGTCGCGTACGTGCTGCACAACACCACCGGCTCGGGCACGGCGCTCAAGACCAGCTATCCAGACGCGACCAAGCCCGCCAGCGGCGATCTGACCACGTGGGTTGGCAAGAATCCCAAGGGCAAATGGTCGATTAGCGTCGCCGACATCGAAGGTGTGGCGGGCAAGACCGACGGCAAGGTCAACGCGTGGTCGATCAAGCTGCAGACGTTGTCGTCGCAAAAGGTCGCGGCCAAAGGCGCCCTGTTGCTGGCGAATCTGGCCTCCGCGCCCTTCCCCTGCACCGCCAGCGTGTTTGGCGCGCAATACGCCAGCTTTGCAGACAAGGCCATTTACATCTGCAACGGCACGACCTGGTATCCGCTGGGCCTGACCGCCCTGGGCACGATGGAGTCGCCGGCAGTCAACTGCAAGGATCTCCTGACCAAAGCCCCCTTGACCAAGAGCGGCATCTTCTGGATGGATCCCGACGGCTCCGGCCAAGGCGAGGCCGGCTACCAAGTCTACTGCGACATGACCACGGACGGCGGCGGCTGGACCCTGGTGTGGAGCAACCTGCGCGGCGGCTCCGGCAAGCCCATGACCAACATGAGCTGGAGCACGGCGATCAACACCGCGCCGGTGTTCTTTAAGGGCAGCCCAAGCGAGAATCTTGAGTCCTTTGGCGTCTATACGGGTCTGAAGCGCTGGGCACAGCTGGGCGGCAAAGAGCTGCGCTACAGCTGGGCCTACGACTATGGCCAGCCGATTTCGCAGTCCTACCGCTGCAATTACACGCTCAACGCCAGCGCGAGCTACACCATTGGCTTCTCCGGGTGCGCCCAGCTGGTGGGCAGCGTCGCCCCCGGGTTGGTGACCTACAGCGCCGGCAAAGCGTTCAACAGCATTGACAACGACCCCACGGCCTGCAGCAAGCAGTACAGCAACACCCCGTGGTGGTACAACAATTGCTGGGACGGCAGCATCAACGGCGGCGGCGAGAATTCGGGCGGCAGCTACTACAACGGCGCCTACTGGTTCGCCTCGCAGCAGTCTTGGGGCCAGAGCAATGCCCAGGGCGCCGGCAACGGCTGGATCTTTGTGCGGTAAGCTGCTCTGGATTGCCGAGCTCGCCAGGCCAACAGCTTGATCTTGAAGCCGAAAGCCTGAAGATGACCTCAGACGTGTGGCTCCGCCCCGCTACCTGCAAGCCGAGAAATCCCCTCACCTCGCCAGTTTCCGCCGCGGGGACTACACTGCCCGGGCGCCGGCTTTTTACCGCCGCGTGCGAGGTGCCCGATGCAATGGCTAGTAGCGTATCCGTGGCTGGCCCCGGTCGCCGCCGTCCTGGTGATGTACCTGATTTCCTGCATGACGGTGGTGCGCGAGTACGAGCGGGCGGTGGTGTTTCGCCTGGGCAAACTGCTCGACAAGCCCAAGGGCCCGGGGCTCATCTTCGTGTTCCGCCCCGTCGATACGGTGGTGGTGGTCTCCATGCGCATCTCGGTCATCGACGTGCCCAGCCAGGACGTGATTACCCGAGACAATGTCAGCCTCAAGGTCAGTGCGGTGGTGTACTCCAAGGTGGTGGACCCGCGGCAAGCGGTGATTGGCGTAGAGAACTACCGCTCGGCCACCACGCAAATTGCCCAGACCACCCTGCGCTCGGTGCTGGGCGAGGTGACCCTGGACGAGCTGCTGGCGGCCCGCGAAAAGCTCAGCGTGCGCCTGCGCGAGATTATCGACAGTGCGACCGAGCCGTGGGGCGTGGAGGTTTCCGCGGTCGAGGTCAAGAGCGTGGACCTGCCTGAGCAAATTCAGCGCGCCATGGGTCGGCAGGCCGAAGCGGAGCGCGAAAAGCGCGCCAAGATCATCGCCGCGGAAGGCGAGCTGCTGGCGTCCAAAGAGCTGCTGGAAGCGGCCAATGTCATCTCGCAGAATCCCGCGGCTTTGCAGATGCGCTATCTCCAGACTTTGACAGAGATTGCCGTGGAGAAGAACTCGACGATCCTGTTTCCGCTGCCGATCGATCTGTTGAGCGGTCTGATTCGCAAGGGCGAACCGGCGGACAAGGCGAATTCCTAAGAGGTCGCTGGGCTGAGAGCGGCAAGCGCGCCGCGGTTGTTTCCCCGGGGAAACAGTCGGTGCCGCCGCCCCATCGAATTGCGAAGACGGCGCCTTGAGCGACCGCCTTTGCGCCCGCCGCGTTGCCGCCGAGCGCCAGCCCATTGACAACGCCAGCGGACCAGGACGACGATCAGCGCCTCAGCACCTGACGCCGTCTGGCCCCCTCCCTAGCTGGGGCGCCGCAGACCGGTGGCCGCCCGTTGGATCGGGCGGTGGTGCCGCCTGGAGGGGTGACCATGACCCGTTACGGCAATCCTGCGCGAAAATCTGTGCTGAATCTGGCCTCGGCCGCCCTGCTCGCGGCCCTTTGGGCGGTTGGCTGCGGCGACAACAGCGCCGACCCGGGAGCGGACAGCGCCGCGGCCATCGACACCGCCGGGCCGGCCGATATCGCCGGCCTGGATGCCGATGCGGCGGGCTCTGACGCCGTCGCGGCGGACACCACCGGCAAGGCCGACGGCGATGGCCAAGCAGATGCCGGCTGCTTAGGGCCAGAGGATTGCCCTGCCCCATCAGAGGCTTGCCGCGTGGCGCTGTGTCTGAGTGGCGCTTGCGTTGTCGGCTTTGCTCAGGACGCGACGCCTTGCGATGACCAGGACGCGTGTACCAGCGGCGAGACCTGCTACGCCGGCAAATGCGCCAACGGCAAGGCCAAAGACTGCGCCGACCAGAACCCATGCACCGCAGATGCCTGCAAAGAGGGCAATTGCACCCACGCCGCCAGCGCCGGGCCGTGTGACGACGGCGACGCTTGCACCAGCGGCGACAATTGCTCAAGCGGCAACTGTGCCGGCAAAGCCCTGGCTTGCGAGGCCGCGGGCCCGTGTCAACTGGCGGTCTGTGATGCAGAAAAGGGCTGCGTGCAGAAGGCGGCCGACGGCCCTTGCGATGACGGCTCGGCCTGCACCGCCGGCGACGCCTGCAAAGACGCCGCTTGCCTGCCCGGCACCGCCACGGTGTGCAATGACAACAACGCGTGTACGACCGACAGCTGCAACCCGTTGACAGGCTGTGTGTTTGCCGCCAACAGCGCCGCGTGCGATGACGGCGACACCTGTACCCAGGGCGACCAGTGCGGCGCCGGCAGCTGCCAGCCGGGCGCGGCCACCGGCTGTGACGACAAAAACCCTTGCACCCAGGACTTTTGCGACGCCAAGCTGGGCTGCCAGGCCAAGACCGACGACACCGCCGCCTGCAGCGACGACAACCTCTGCACCGCCGGCGACCAGTGCAGCGGCGGGGTGTGCTTGCCCGGGTCGGCGACGGAATGTGGCGACAATAACCCATGCACCACAGATAGTTGCTCGCCCAAGAGCGGCTGCGTGCACACCGCCAATGCCCTGGTGTGCAGCGATGGCGATGGCTGCACCCTGGGCGACGTATGCAGCGGCGGCGCGTGCAAGCCGGCCTCGCTCCTGACATGCAGCGACGGCAATCCGTGCACCGACGACAGCTGCGACCCCGTGGCAGGCTGCAAATTCACGCCCAATTCCCTGCCCTGCGACGACTACAACGGCTGCACCTTGGGCGATACCTGCAGCAACGGCGTATGCAAGCCGCAAAAGCCCAGCCCCTGCGACGACGCCAACCCCTGCACCACAGAGACCTGCGACGCCCAGGGCGGCTGCAAGACCGCGGCCAACACCGCGCCGTGCAGCGACGGCAGCGCCTGCACCAGCGGCGATACCTGCAGCGGCGGCAAATGCGCGGCCGGGGCGGCCATCGCGTGCAGCGACGGCAATGCCTGCACCGATGACAGCTGCGACCCGCTCAAGGGCTGCCAGTTTGCCCTCAACAGCGCCGCGTGCAGCGACAACAACGCTTGCACCGCCGGCGACCAGTGCCAAGGCGGCACCTGCTTGCCCGGCGCCGCGACCAATTGCGACGACGCCAACAGCTGCACGGTCGACGCGTGCCTGCCCGACCAAGGCTGCAGCCACGCCAACACCGGCCTGCCCTGCAGCGACGGCGACGCCTGCACCAGCGGCGATCTCTGCACCGGTGGCGCGTGCAAAGGCAGCGGCAAGGCCACCTGCACCGACGGCAACCCCTGCAGCGACGACCTGTGCGATCCCGCAAAGGGCTGCATTTTTGTCAACAATTCTCAGGTTTGCACCGACAACAACGCCTGCACTGGCGGCGACCTGTGCAAAGCCGGCGCGTGCATCCCCGGCGCGACCCTGGGCTGCGACGACGGCAACCCGTGCACAGACGACGCCTGCAACGCCGGCTCGGGCTGCGTGCACACGCCTAATCTCGCGCCGTGCAATGACAAAGACGCTTGCACCAGCGGCGACGTGTGCAAGGCCGGCCAGTGCGTGGGCGGGCAAGGCACAGCGTGCACCGACGGCAACTTGTGCACCGACGACGGCTGCGACAAGACCGGCGGCTGCGTGTTCACGGCCAATTCCGCAGCCTGCACCGACAATAATCCGTGCACCCAGAGCGACCAGTGCGCGGGCGGCAAGTGCGTGCCCGGCGCCAAGGCCGACTGCGACGACAAAAACCAGTGCACCGACGACGCTTGCGACCCGGCCAGCGGCTGCGTCCATGTAGCCAACGCCGCGCCTTGCGAAGATGGCGACGCGTGCAGCACCGGCGATTCCTGCGCCAAGGGCCAATGCGCGGCCGGCAAGGCCCTTGTGTGCAACGACGGCAAGCCTTGCACCGATGACAGCTGCGACAAGCTCAAGGGCTGCACAACCAGCAACAACACCGCAGCGTGCAGCGACAACAACGCCTGCACCAGCGGCGACACCTGCGGCGGCGGCAGCTGCCAGCCAGGCAAGGCCTTGACGTGCAACGACGGCAATCCGTGCAGCAATGACGCGTGCGATCCCGTCAGCGGCTGTGTCGCTCAGGCCAACACTTTGCCGTGCAGCGATGGAGACGTGTGCAGCGTGGGCGACAGCTGCGCCGACCTGGTCTGTGTGGCCGGGGCCAAGCAGCAGTGCAATGACGGCAACCCGTGCAGCGATGACAGCTGCGACAAGCTCAAGGGCTGCGTGGCTTTGCCCAACACCGCGACCTGCAGCGACGGCAACGCCTGCAGCATGTACGACAAATGCTCGGGGGGCGCCTGTCAGTCGGGCATCCTGGTCGAGTGCGGCGACAACAATCCATGCACGCTGGACAATTGCGATCCGCAGAAGGGCTGCCTCAACCCGGCCAACACCGCGCCGTGCAGCGATGCCAGCGTCTGTACCCAGGGCGATTCCTGCAAGAACGGCACCTGCGAGCCGGGCTCCAAGATCAGCTGCGACGACGGCAATCCGTGCACGGACGACAGCTGCGACGGGCAAAAAGGCTGCCAGCACGCGGACAACAGCGCGCCCTGCAGCGACAACAACAGCTGCACCACCGGCGATACCTGTGCCAAGGGCGTGTGTACGCCGGCGGCTACGTCAAACTGCGACGACAAGAATCCCTGCACCACAGAGACTTGCGATGCCCAGGGCGGTTGCAAGTCGGCGGCCAACACCGCGCCGTGCAGCGACGGGAGTGTCTGCAGCGTGGGCGACATGTGCATCGCCGGCAGTTGCGTGGCCGGCAAGGCCCTGGGCTGCGACGACGGCAATCCGTGCACCGATGACAGCTGCGACCCGCAAACGGGCTGCACCAGCAGCGCCAACACCGCGGCGTGCAGCGACGGCAACGCTTGCAGCGACAAGGACGTGTGTGCCGGCGGCAAGTGCACGTCTGGCAAGGCCAAAAACTGCGACGACGGCAATGTCTGCACCGACGACGGCTGCAACGCCGCCAGCGGCTGCACCACCGCCAACAACCAGAATTCGTGCAGTGACGGCAGCGTTTGCAGCGGCGGCGACCAGTGCGCGTCCGGCAATTGCGTGGCGGGCCCCAAGGTGACCTGCGACGACGGCAACCCTTGCACCGACGACAGCTGCGACGCGCAGAAGGGCTGCGTCTTTGCCAACAATTCTGCAGGCTGCGACGACGCCAACGGCTGCACAAGCCAAGACAAGTGCAGCGCCGGCAAGTGCCTGGGCAGCGTGAACTGCAGCGCCAATGCGACGTGTCAGCCGGGCCCCCAGGCCGTCAGCTGCGTGTGCAATAGCGGCTTTACGGGCGACGGTTTTACCTGCATTTCGCCGCTCGGCACCAGCAGCAACCCAGGAGCGTCGTGCGCGGCGATTCTGGCGGCCAATTCGTCGGCCACGACCCAGGTGTACTGGATCGACCCCGACGGGAGCTCCGGCCCGGTGGCGGCGTTTGAGGCGCTGTGCGACATGACCACGGCGGGAGGCGGCTGGACGCTGGTGCTCAAACTCAGCGGCACCAGCACGGTGTTTACCTACGATGCGGCGCTGTGGACCAACACAGCAACCCACAACGCGACCTCGACCGGCGCGGAGGTGGCCGAAGCCAAGCTGTCGAGCTTTAACACCCTGGCGTTTAAGGATGTTCTGGTGCGGATGGTCGACGGATCGGCGCGCAATCTGACGTTGAACTTTGCACCCCAGACCTCGATGCGGGCGATGATGGCCGGCAGCTACGTGCAGACGACCAAGGGCCGCGACGCCTGGAAAGGCCTGATGGCCAGCGGATCTCTGCAGCCGTACTGCAACCTGGAGGGCGTCAATGCGGTGTGCGGCGGCGACACCAAGGTGCGCATCGGCATTGTGGCAAATCAGGAGAACGATTGCGGATCCTGCGATTCGCGCATTGGTTTTGGCGGCGCGGGCGCCTACTGCAGCCAGGACAACAGCAACAGCTGCGGCAATGAGGCCACTTGCGCCCCAGACAACGGCGAGCGCCATACCAAGGCCTTCGGCTACATTTTTGTGCGCTGAGACGGCGGGCCCAGGCCCGAGTGCCGGCCGGCTAGGTCGGAGGGTGAGGAAGGTCATGAAGATCACGCAGAAAAATCGCAGTCTTGCCCGCACCTGTGCTGTGGCCGTATTGGCGAGTCTGGTGGCGCTGGCGAGCGGCTGCGGCGACGGCAATGTCTTTGACCAAGAAGTCTTGGCGGTGCCGGGTGATACGGCGGCCTTTGACGGTTTGGGCGACCTGGGCGGCGGCGACGGCGACACCTCCAGCAGCGACACGGCCGGTACAGACAGCGGCGGCGGCGACGCGGCGAAGTGCCAAAACCCCAGCGATTGCCCGGTGCCAGGGGACCTGTGCCGCGAGGCGACCTGCAATCAAGGCGTGTGCGGCGTGGCCCTGGCCGGCGACGGCACGGCCTGCGACGACGCCAACGCCTGCACCAGCGGCGAACAGTGCCTGGGCGGCATCTGCACGTTGGGCAAAGCCAAGGACTGCGACGACAAAAACCCCTGCACAGTCGATAGTTGCAAGGATGGGGCCTGCCAGAATTCGCCCAGCAGCGGCGCATGTGACGACGGCGACGTCTGCACCGCGGGCGAGTCGTGCGGCGGGGGCAGCTGCGCCGGCGGCAAATTGCTGGACTGCGACGACAAAAACCCTTGCACGGACGACACGTGCGACAAGAGCTTGGGCTGCAAGCACGCCGCCAATAGCGCCGCATGCAGCGATGGCTCGGCGTGCACGGCGGGCGACAAATGCAGCGCGGGCGTGTGCTTGCCCGGCAGCGCCACCGACTGCGACGACCAGAACGCGTGCACCAGCGATAACTGCGACGTCGCGGCGGGCTGTGTCAACGCCCCGGCCGATGTGACTTGCAGCGACGGCAACGCCTGCACCAGCGGCGACACCTGCCAAGGCGGGCAGTGCCAACCCGGAGCCGCGGCCAACTGCGACGACAAGAATCCATGCACGGCGGACAGTTGCGGCTTGTCGAGCGGCTGCAGCCACACCGCCGACGACCTGTTGCCCTGCAGCGACCAGAACGCCTGCTCGAGCGGCGACAGCTGCGTCAGCGGCGCCTGCGAAACGACTGGCACCTTGGACTGCGACGACAAAAACCCTTGCACTACGGATAGCTGCGACGTCGTTCAGGGCTGCGTTCACGCCGACAACACTCTAGTGTGCAATGACGGGGACGCCTGCACCCTGGGCGACGTGTGCGCCGGCGGCCAGTGCTCTTCCAGCGCCGACCTCAAGTGCAGCGACGGCAACCCGTGCACCGACGACAGCTGCGACAAGCAGAGCGGCTGCGCCTATGCGCCCAACACCGCGCTGTGCGACGACGGCAGCAATTGCACGAGCGGCGACAAGTGCGTGGACGGCGTGTGCAAGCCGCTCAAGCCCGCGCCGTGCGACGATGGCAACCTTTGCACGACCGAAGTGTGCGATAGTCAAGGCGGTTGCACCTCGCAGGTCAACAGCGCGGCGTGCGACGACAGCAACGCCTGCACCAGCGACGACACCTGCAGCCAGGGCAAATGCGCCGCGGGAACACCGCTCAACTGCGACGACAAGAACCCGTGCACCGACGATACCTGCGACGGCGCCAAGGGCTGCGTGCAGCTGGCCAGCACCGCGACGTGCAGCGACAGCAATGCCTGCACGGTGGGCGATGTGTGCGGCGGCGGCGCGTGCTTGCCCGGCTCGGCGACCGTGTGCGACGACGCCAACCTCTGCACCACCGACGCTTGCTTGCCCGCCAGCGGCTGCACCGCGACCAGCAATGACCTTGCGTGCAGCGATGGCGATGCCTGTAGCGTGGGCGACCAGTGCGTGGCCGGCGCGTGCATCGCCGGGGGCGGCTTGGGCTGCGACGACGGCAATCCGTGCACCAGCGACAGCTGCGATGCGAGCGGCGGCTGCGTGCACAGCGACAACACCGCGCCTTGCACCGACGGAAATGCGTGTACCGTGGGCGATGTGTGCGCGACTGGCGCCTGTAGCCCCGGAAAAGCCAAGGACTGCGACGACCAGAATGTCTGTACAGATGACAGCTGCAATGTACAGAGCGGCTGCGCTTACGCTCAGAACCAGGCGCCCTGCAATGACGGCGATGCCTGCACCACGGGCGACACCTGCAAGAACGGCCAGTGCGGCTCGGACAGCGCGGAGAAGTGCAACGACGGCAATCCCTGCACCGACGACACCTGCGACAAGGCCGGCGGCTGCGCGTTCCTGCCCAACACCATCACCTGCACCGACTCCAATGCGTGTACGGAGGGCGACGGCTGCCAGGCCGGCAAGTGCGTGCCGGGCAAGGCCAAGAACTGCGACGACGCCAATCCCTGCAGCGACGACGCCTGCGATGCCCAGGGCGGCTGCATCCACGCCAACAACAGCGCGGCCTGCAGTGACGGCGATGCCTGCAGCAGCGGCGACCAGTGCCTGAACGGCAGCTGCCAAGCCAAGGCGCAGATCAAATGCGACGACGGCAACCCCTGCAGCGACGACAGCTGCAACAAGCTGAGCGGCTGCGCCTTTACCGACAACACCGCCGGATGCAGCGACAACAACGCCTGCACCAGCGGCGACCAGTGCGCCAAGGGCAAGTGCTTGCCCGGCACGGCCAAAGTCTGCGACGACAGCAACCCGTGCACGGACGACGTATGCGACGCGCTGACCGGTTGTAATTCGCTGGCCAACACCGCGCCTTGCAGCGACGGCGACCTGTGCAGCGTGGGCGATCTCTGCAAGGCCAAGGTCTGCGTCGCCGGCGCAGCGCAGGCATGCAATGACGCCAACCCCTGCACCGACGACAGCTGCGACAGCAAGAAGGGCTGCGTGTCGTTGCCCAACAGCGCCACTTGCAGCGACGGCAGCGTCTGCACCACCGGCGATTTCTGCGCGGGCGGGCTGTGCAAGGCTGGCAAGCCGGTGCAGTGCGACGACCAGAATCCGTGCACCTCGGACAACTGCGATGGTCAGAGCGGCTGCGTCTACGCCAACAACAGCCAGCCGTGCAGCGATGAGGACGCGTGCACCAGCGGCGACCAGTGCCAGGGCGGCAAATGCGCTGGCGGGTCGGCGGTCAGCTGCGACGACGCCAATCCGTGCACCGACGACAGCTGCGACGGCAAAAAGGGCTGCCAGCATGCGGCCAACGGCGCCAAATGCGACGACAACAACAGCTGCACCAGCGGCGACACCTGCAAGAACGGCACCTGCACGCCCACGGCCCCGAGCCAGTGCGACGACAGCAACCCCTGCACCACGGAAAGCTGTGATATCGCCACGGGATGCACGTCGACGGTCAACAGCGCGGCGTGCAGCGACGGATCCGTGTGCACCAATGGCGACACCTGCAGCGGCGGCAAATGCGGCGCGGGCCCGGCGCTGGGCTGCGACGACGGCAATCCGTGCACGGACGACAGCTGCGACGCGGTCAAGGGCTGTGTCTACACCGCCAACAGCGCGGGGTGCGACGACGGCAACCTCTGCACGACCGGCGAGCAGTGCGCTTTGGGCAAGTGCGCGGGCGGCCAGGCCAAGGTCTGCGATGACGCCAACTTGTGCACCGACGACAGCTGCGCGGCCCAGACCGGCTGCGTGTTTGCCAACAACACCGCGAGCTGCAGCGACGGCAGCGTCTGCACCGCTCAGGACAGCTGCAGCGGCGGCAAGTGCGTGGCAGGCAAGGCGATTTCCTGCGGCGACGGCAATCCCTGCACCGACGACGGCTGCGACGCGGTCAAGGGCTGCAGCTTTGTCAACAATACCGCGCCGTGCAGCGACGGCAACGGCTGCACCACCGGCGATACCTGCAGCGCGGGCAAGTGCAAAGCCGCGGCGGGCTGCGACGGCAATGCGCTGTGCAAGCTGGGAGGCCAGGGCGTTTCATGCGTGTGCAACAGCGGTTACAGCGGCAACGGCTTTGCGTGCAGCGATGTCGACGAGTGCGCCAGCGGCAGCTTCACCTGCCCAGCCAACACGGCGTGCGCCAACACCACGGGCAGCTACGCCTGCAACTGCAAGAGCGGCTTTGGCGACTGCAACAGCAGCGCGGCCGATGGTTGCGAAGTGGACCTGAGCAGCTCGCTGGCCCATTGCGGCGGCTGCGGCAAGGCGTGCGCTGGGGGATCGGCCTGCGTGTCCAGCTCTTGCGTGCAGTTGCTGGCGCCCACGGTCAAGGACGGCTCGACGGTTTCCGGAACAGATTTGCACTATCAATACAGCCCTTTGAGTGGCGGATCGATCAAGGCCAACTGGACGACCGTCGGCGGTGCCAGCAGCTACCAAGTCGCCATTGGCACCAGCGCCGGGGCCACGGATGTCAAGGCTTACGCCGATGTCGGCAATGTCACCAGCGCCACCGTGACGGGCCTGACGCTACAGGGCGCCTGGGCTGGGGTCACCTACTACGTCTCTGTTCGCGGCGCGGTGGGCAGCGGCACGGGTAGCGTGGGTAGCTCAAACGGCGTGCGAATTGCCGAAGCGGCCAGCTGGGATGGCACCCAAACCGGCCTGCGCGCCCCCGACACCAAGGGCGGCTACACCGCCGGCTGGCCGACCACCGGCTACTTGGCAGTCTACGGCGCCCACTACTTTGAGTCCGTCGCCATCGCCCAGAGCACCACGGTGTACGTCCAAGGCTGGGGCAAGGCCGACAACGTAGCCGAAGGCATCGCCGCCAACGACAGCCGGGTGACGGCGCCCCGCGACGGCTGGCTGGAGATTTATGCCAACGATATCAAGGTAGATGGGGTGATCAGCGCCTCTGGCCGCGGCTACGGCGGCGGCGGTGCAGGCGGCGCCACGTGCAGCAGCGCGGCTCCTCGCGGTCGCGGCGGCTTTGGCGGCCTGGGCGGCGAAGGCGGCAATGGCAACAGCAACGGCTGCGCAGGCGGCGGCGGCGGCGGCGGCGGCGCGCCCTTTGGCCCGGCGGGCACGAGCAACTGCGTGGCGGGAGGCAAAGCTTCGATGTTCGCCGGCGGCGGCGGCGGCTCGGGCCAGTGGGGCTGCAGCGGCGCCTCTGCCGGCGGTGCGGGCGGCGCGGCCGCAGGTGCCGGCGGCGCAGGCGGAACCAGCGACATCGGCGGATCGCCGGTGGCCAACACCCCCAACGCCGGTTCTGCCGGCGGCGCAGGCGAATTCACCGCGGGCGGCGGCGGCGGCGGCGGCCAGGGCGGCACGGCGTCCAGCCGCGGCGGCGGCGGCGGTGGCGGCTATGGCGCGGGCGGCGGCGGCGGCAATGAGAGCTGGGCCGGCGGCGGCGGCGGCGGCGGCAGCGGCGGCCAGGGCGGCGGCAACGGCAGCAACGGCCTTGCGGGTGCCGGCACTTATGCGGGTGGCGGCGGCGGCGGATCGTCGGAATCGCCTGCGGCCAACGGCCAAGACGGCGGCTACCGCTCCACCGCGGGCAACGGCGACGGCTCCACCGACCGCAGCCTGTTCCTGGGCTCTGGCGGCGGCGGCGGCGGCGGGGCCGACTCGCAGGCCGGCGGTGGCGGCGGCGCGGCCGGCGGCGGCTACATCAAGCTGGTGGCCAAGGTGGCGTTGACCATCAGCAGCACGGCCAAGGTATTGGCCAACGGCGCCGGCGGCGGCGGCGGGTCAAACGACGACAATTCATCGCGCTACGGCGGCATCGGCGGCCAGGGCGCCGGCGGCGGCATCCTGTTTGAAGCGCCGACCTTGACCCTGGGCGTCGGCGGCAACGCCATCTCTGCGCGCGGCGGCAGCGGCAAAACCAGCAACGGCGGCACTATCAAGCTGTTCTACACCACTTTGACGGGCAGCAAGCCGACGGCGGGCGGCCGGGTCTACGACGCCGGCGCGGGCAGTTTCGTGCCCTAGTACATCGAACCTCAAGTTCGCTGCGAGGTGGTCCGCGAGCGAGCGCCCCGCCTAACCCCGCGCCAAGGATGCGAATCGCGGAGCGACGGCGTCCTTCCCACGCGCTCTGCCTCGGAATTCGCCGGCGATCTCGAGGCGATCCTCTTCGCCCTCATCCCCCGGCCTGCGGCCGCCCCCTTCTCCCACCGGCGTGGGCGAAGGGGGAAACCCTTGGTATCCGCTGGATTCCCTCGCCGCCCCACAGGCAAGGCCACGAGAAGGTCGGCTATTTCGCCGCCTCGGCCAACTCAGCCAGTTGGCCAGCGACGATGCCCCAGCCGTGCTCAAAGCCCATTTCGCGATGGGTGGCGGCTGCTTGGGGGTCCCAGTGGCGCGCCGTGGCGGTGTAGCGGGTGCCGTCAGCCTCGGGCTCAAAGGTGTCGATGCGCACAAAGCTCATGGCGCCGGCCTGGGGAATCCAGCCCTCGGTCATGGCGCTGGTCGAGACAATTTTGCGGTTGGGCACGACTTCCAGGAACACGCCTTTGTAGCTGTGCCGCTCGCCCTCTGGCGAGGTCATGACCACATCGGAGCGGCCACCGGCACGCAGATCAAAGTCGACCTCGGTGGTCCAGGGCCGCGGCGTGAACCAGTCGGCGGTGTGCTGGGTCCAGGTCTGCCAGACGGCCTCTGGCGGCGCGGCGATAAAGCGGGTGATAGAAAGGTCTGTCGTATTCATGGGTATTCTCTTGGGGGGGCGCGGGCGCCTGGGGGCGCGGTTCTTCCTCGACGCAGCCACGCCGCGGAGTCGACCGATCAAGCCCAAGGCGGCGAGGCATGTCAACGCTGCGATGGCGAACTTCATAGAACCTAGCGGTTTTGCCGCGACGGCTCCTGCCGGCTGTTTGGACCGACACAGGCGTTGCCTTCCGCTAATCCGCGCAGGGTCTAAGGAATTCAACCTTCCCCAGCCCAAGCCCTTGCCTGCCCGCCGCTCCACAGCCAGAATCCAAGGCGCCGCCCTGCCCCGGCGGCTGCGAGGCGCGATGACCCGGACCGTGCTCGTGACCGGCTTTGGGCCGTTCCCCGGCGTGGCCGTCAATCCCACCCAGGCCTTGGCCCTGGCCCTGGACGGCCGTTTCGTCAACGGAGCGACGGTGCGCGCGCGGGTCTTGGACGTGTCGTTTGCCCGCGCGGCCCAGCAGCTGGCCCAGGCCGTGCTCGCGACCCAGCCGGTGGCGCTGCTGCACTTGGGCGTCGCCGCGGGATCGACGCAAATTCGCCTGGAAAGCCAAGGCGCCAACCGCATCGCCGCGGACCGACCGGACATCGACGGCGCCTGGCCGTCCGCTACCTGCATCGATGCGCAGCATCCCCTCGACACCGCGCTAGCCACCGGGGTGGACCTGCCGAGTCTGGCCGATCGCCTCAACCGCCGCGGCTTGCCGGTGCAGATCTCCGACGACGCCGGTCGCTACGTGTGCAATGCTCTGTATTTTGCCAGTCTGGCCGCTCAGTTGCGGTCGATGACGCCTCGGCCCTGTCTGTTTGCCCATGTGCCGCTGATCGACGGCGAGGGCTGGACGCTGCAACGGCTGGTGGACGCTGCGGAGGAGCTGATTAGTGCCCTGGCGCAATAGGCCTGGGATATCCGCAACTACTTGGCGATCTTGCTGATACTGACGTCGTCGACAAACCAGCCGGCGCCGCTGTTGGACATGCCGTCGACACTGTCAAACACAAAGCGCACCTGGACCGACTTACCCGCGGCCCCGGGGATCGCCAGCTTGACCTGGCTCCAGACGCCGTTGGCCGCGTCATTGGGCAGCAGCACGTCCAGCAGCGCCGGGCCGGCAAAGCCGTCGGTCGACACCTGCACGCGGCGCAAGTCGTAGGTCTTGGACATCTCTACGTCGTGCAGGGTCCAAAAGCTGATCACGTAGTCGCTGCCGGCCGCTAGGGCCTGGGCCTTGCTGGTCACGCTGCCCTTGACGATCTGGCCGTTGTCGTAGTCCTTGCCGTCATTGAAGTTCAGGCTGCACGCCCCGGAATGCGGCGCCGGTGGATTGGGCGCCCCGTCAATGGCCCAGCCGACCTGGGTGGTCGAAGGCGCGCTGCTAAAGGTCCAGGCCGCCTCGCCGCCGCAGTCCACCGCATCGCTCCACACGCTGCTGCACTTGTTGACGCCGCCTTGGCATTTGCCGGCCTGGCAGGTCGCGCCCAGGTTGCACGGGTCGCCATCGCTGCACGCTACGCCGGCGCCGGCCGGGCTGTGGCTGCACTTGGCGTTGCCAAAGGCGTTGGCGCAGCTGTCCAGGGTGCACGGATCGTCGTCGTCGCAGATGGCGGTGTCGGCCGCGCCCGCGCAGCTGCCGCCGGAGCAAACCTCGTCGCCGGTGCAGCCGTCGTTGTCGTCGCAGGGCTGGCCGTCGGCCGTGGGGTCAGGGGCGCCCAAACACTGCCCCTGCTTGCACTTTTCCTGGTCCGTGCAGTCGTTGCCGTCGTCGCAGCTGCTGCCGTCCGCCTCGACCGCGCCCTGGCACGCGCCGCCCTGGCAAACGTCTGTGGAGGTGCAGTCGTTGTCGTCGCTGCACTTGCTGCCGTCGCTCATCGGCATGTTCTCACAGCCGCCGGTGTCAGACAGGCAATTGTCGTCGGTGCAGGCGTTGCCGTCTTCGCAGTCGTTGTAGTCGCCAAAGCAGAAGCCAAAGCCGCACACGTCGTCCAGGGTACAGGGGTCGCCGTCGTCGCACGGGCTGTCGTCGGGCAACTCGCTGCCTTCGCAGGATCCCTGGACGCATTTGTCGCCGCTGGTGCAGCTGTCTTCGTCGTCGCAGCTGGCGCCTTCGGCCATGGGCTTGCCGTCGCACTGGCCGCCGACGCACACATCGCCGCTGGTACAGGCATCGCCGTCATCGCAAGCCGCATTTTCCGAGGCCGGCGTGTGGAGGCAACCACTTGTCTTATTGCACGAATCCACCGTACAAGCGTTCAAGTCGTCGCAGTCAGCAGGCTCTCCGCCCGTGCACTTTCCGTCCGCACACTCATCGTTGTCCGTGCAGGGATCGCCGTCTTCGCAACTGTCGCCGTTTGGCGCGTTGCCGCTGGCCTTGCACACACCGCCTTTGCAGCTTCCGGCCAGGCAGCCGATGTTGTCGCAGCTGGTTCCGTCGCTGGCCGCGGAGCTAGAGCAAGAGCCATCCGCCGGATTGCAGCTGTCCACGGTGCAGTCGTTCTTGTCGTCACAGTCCTTGGTGGTGACCTTGCACTCGCCGCCTTTGCAGAACGATGTCGAACACTTGCCGTCGCCCCCGGCGCAGTCGGAGTCCGTCTGGCAAGAGCATTGGATCTCGTAATCGCTGCAACAATCGCCGGCGCCCACACAGGCGGAGTCGCACTGGCAGAGTTCGCCGGGGTCGTAGTCGCCGCACTTGCCCGCACAACTGCCCGGACCGCCGCCGCCACTGTCTTTGATGTCGGTCGATCCGCCGTCGCTCGCGTCGTTCGCCCCGGTGTCGCCAGGTTTTGCGTCGCCTGTGACCGTGTCGTTTGCCGTGGCGTCGCCGCCGCCGACATCTGGCGTCTGGCCATCAACAGCTTGCGTGTCAGTAGCTTGCGTGTCAATGGCCTGCGTGTCGCTGACCTGCGCGTCGCCGCCCAGGCTGTCGTTGCCGCTCGCCGTGTCGCTGCCGGCATCCGCGCTCGCCGCGGTCCCGCCGCTGGTAGGCTCAGCGCCGCAAGCCGCCAGAAGCGCCGCAGCACTCACCCACAGGGCAGCGCGATTCTTTAACCAAGCGGCGGTCTTTTCAGCGGCAGGGGCAAGATACTGGGCCATGGGCGACTCCTTGGACAATCGGTCTGCACAGCCACAGGGCTGCGCCGCAACCCCAGAGCTTGGCGCGGCCGCAGGGCGTGGGTCAAGGTCACACCTGCGAATTTCCCGCTCCGCTACACAATCCCCTGCCGTTCGATAGCCCGGTAGGGCGCTTGGCCAAAGCGCTTGATCGTCTCGCGATACAGCCCAGGGCACAGGGCGCGGTGGCCGCAACCGTCGCACCCGGGCGGGTGAAACCAGTACTCGCTGTGGCCAAAGGGCAGCCGCGCGCCGCTGGCGACATCGACGGCAAAATCGTCCAGGTAATAGTCGACACTGCGCGACACCAGCTCAGGCGCAAGACAGGCCTGCAGGTTGCGATGGCCCACCACCACCCCCAGCTGGTCGCCCAAAGTGACCAATTCGCTCACCTTTTGCGCAGCTACCTGAGGATCGATCAGCAGCTGATCGGCGTGGCGCAAGGCGTCGCCCAGGGGCTTGACCACCGCCAACAGCAGCGGCGGCGGCTGCACGCCCTGCGCCTCTGCCCGCCCCGCCAATTGGCGCAGGAGCTCGGGCAGGGTCGGCGTGTTGAGCGCGGTCATGGCCGTGTAGATGTAGAGGTTGAGGCGCGGCTCGGCCAGCACGTTATCCAATGCCTGAATCTGCCTAGCCAATCTCCCCTTCGATCGCGAAAGCGCGTCGTAAGTCGCTTCATCCCAGGTGTCCAAAGACAGGTGGATCGTCGCCACGCCGCCGGCCAGAAGCTGTTGCACCACCTGCGGATCGGCCAGGCGCAGGCCGTTGGTCATGCACACGTGGCGGTTGAGGCCTAGCCGCGCCAACATCTCCAACAACCCTTGCAATTGCGGATAGATAGTCGGCTCGCCGCCGATGAGGATGGCGCGGTCGCAGCCCACGACTTGCCCCGCCGCAGCCATGGCCTCCACTTGGTCTAAGGGCGCAAAACCCTGAGCATCTTCATGGGGCGGCACCGCGCAGTACAGGCACGCCGAATTGCACGGCCGGCCCAGATCGACGTACAGCGCCGGAGTCAGCCACTCCGCCAGCTCCAAAAGCCGCGGGTGCGGCTGGGCCAGGGCCACGTCTGTGCGGCGACCGTGGACATCGGCGCTGGGGCGGGTCAGGAACCGCCGGTCGCGGTAGGAAACGGCTGGGGCGGGTCGACTCACGGTACCTCCGCGGTGCAGACTAGCGCAGCGCAAGGCCCAAGGCCAATCCGATTGCCGATCGCGGCCCCCCCAGCAAAGGACACCCCCATGATATCTGAGCGCATTATCCTGCTCGGGGCGACGGGTCGGCTGGGCCGGGCACTGCAGACCCGCCTCCGCGGCCACCAGCTGATCGGCCTTGCGCGGCGGCCCCAGGGCGTCGAGCCGTCCATGACGCTGGAGATCGGCGATCGCCGCGACACCGCGCTGCTGGCCCGGCTGATCGATCGCGCCGATCTGGTCGTCGATCTGTGCGGTTTTGACGCCCTGGACGCCCAGGCGCTGCTCGACGCCACCCAGTTGGCAAACCGCACCGAGCTGCCGCTGATCGCCTGCTCCAGCCTGGCTGAACGGCCGTGGAGCCAGTGGAACCAGCCCGAAACCGCCGCGTCGCCCCTGCCCGAGGACAGCTACGGCCGGAACAAGCGCCTGTATTCCCAGGCCCTGATCGATCGCTGGCCCGGCCCCTGCTTGGCGCTGCTGCTGCCCAACCTCCTAGAGACCTCCCCCCTGGACCCGCGCTTGCAGCAGTGGTGGCAGCAGACCCGCGCGAGCGGGGTGGCCGCAGTGCCCGGCGATGGCTCGCAAAAAACTGCGCTGCTGACGAGCGATCTCGCTGCAGATCTCATAGCTTTGCTGGGTGGTCACCCCACCCCGTTGCGCGGCCGTTTGGCCTTGGCCGTGCCCCAGCCGCCGGCGGTTTTGCACCTCGCCCAAGCGCTGTTTGCCGCGATGGACCCGCCGCCGCTGCTCAAACCGGGCGGCCCCCAGGGGATTTTCAGCGCCGGCCCGGAGCCGGTCCACCTGCAGCGCCAAGCGGAACTGCTGCCCGACTACCCGTGGCCCGACCTGCTGGACCTGATGCGCCAGCTGGGCCAACGCCTGGCCATCGCCGCGGTCGACTAGGAAAACCGCCGGATATACGCGCGAATGTTGGTCTTGCGCTCCAGCCCGGCGGCGTTCATGTAGCGAATCGTGCCATAGGCGATGCGGTGGGGCGCCCAGGGCCGGTCGTGCTTGCCGCCGATCGCCCAGGCCACCCCGGTAAAGCCATTGGGATCGCGGCCATCGAGCTGGTAGCGGTCGTTGAGGAGCAGCGCCGTAGCCATCGCCGTCTCCGGGTCGGGCGACCACTCCAGGATCTTTTTGGCCCAGTACATGCGCATGTAGTTGTGCATGGTGCCGTCGCGCAGCAGCTGGGTCTGGGCGGCGTTCCACGCCGGATCGTGAGTGCGGGCTTGCTCAAATTCTTCTAACGAATACAGATAGTCGCGCTGGTCTGCCCGGTGCAGGTCCAAGGTCGCGCGCGCCCAGTTCTCGCAGCCCGCCAAGGTGTCGTAGTGCCGATTGCGCGCGGTGAACTGGATCGCCAGCTCGCGCCGCACGATCAATTGCTCCAGAAACGCCTCCTTGGCCTGCGGGGGCGCCTCGGCCTGTTGCGTCGCCAGGGCCACCTCCAGCGGGCTCAGGTGGCCAAAGTGCAGGTAGGCAGAGAGGTTGCTCGTACCGTCGACACTCGGCTCATTGCGGTCCTCCAGATAGCGCGGCAGGCGCCCCGCGACCCAGCGCTTGAGCGCCGCCAGCCCGGCCATTCGCCCGCCTTGCTGGGTCACTGCCTGGGCAGATTCATCCATAGGCCCAAGGCGTTGCAGCAGGGTCCCCCACGGCGCAAGCTCGTCGCCCAGCGCAGAGGGCCCCGTCCACGCCACCTGACAGTGCGGCTCGCTGGAGGCGTGCAAATACTCCGGCACCAGGCGGAGAATCCGCGGCCTCAGGGTGCGCGCGGCAAATTCCTCTTTCTGCGGCAGGGCCTGCAGCGGCACGATCACGTCGGCATCCACGCTCCAGTAGGGCACCGTCAGCTCGCGGGCCGCTTTGTCGCGCCAGGCCATCGGCTCGCGCAGCCAGTGCTCGTCGCCCACCAGCAAGCGCGCCTGCACTTCTTGGCAAAAGCGCAGCAGCGACGTCCGCGGCGGCGATCGCAGCACCAGCGTCGCACCGCGCTCAGCCAATTCGGCGGCGATGTCGGCCACCCCTTGCAGCAGAAACGTCAGGCTGCGCCGCGTCGCCCCCGGGAAATCGGGCCGCGGGGCCAGAAACACCAGCAGCGGCGCCCCCAAGCGGTTGGCCGCGCGAATCGCCAGGTCCAGAGCCAGGTTGCTGCGACCGCGCTGGCTGCGCTGCATCCAATAGACCACCGGCCCGCGATCGGCCAAAGGTCCAGAGCGACGCTCGCGCACCCGGAGATCCGCTATCTCGCCGTACAGTTGACTGCTGTGCATCGCGCCCGCTTTGGCCAGAGGGCCAACCTATTGCGGCGGTAGGATGCCCAAACGCCGCTCAAGACGCGGACTGCGCAGGGCGCCGAGCTTGAGCCACTCGCCCAAAGCGTGCTGGCTGCCGGTGATCGCCACGCCGGGCCCGCGGTTCGCCTCGATCTGCGCCTGGGCCAAGCAGCGGTGGATATTGCCGACGGCATAGGCAGAAGCCGGCGCAGCCCGGTCGATCGCCGCGGCCAATTCCTCAGCTGGTCTAAGGGTTTCGCCCTCGCAGCGCGGCAGAAAAAAGCACTGGGTCAGCGGCGCTAGCGTGCGAATCAGCTCTTCCGGATCGCGATCCTTGCGCACCGCCAGCACCACCTGCCAGCCGCGACCTCTTTCGGCAAGAAGCTGGGCAAAAGCCTGCATACCAGAGGGGTTATGCGCAGCGTCGGCGATCACCAGCGGCTGGGTCTGCAGCACTTCTGCGCGCAGCGGCCAGTCGACCTCCAGCAGCGCGGGTAACATGTCTTCTACCGGCGCGAGGGTCTGCCCGGTCATCGGCAGCCACCATTCGGCAAAGGCCAGGTAGGCCATGACGGCCAGCGCGGCGTTGTCGGCCTGGTGGCGCCCGGGCAGGGCCAGCTCCAGCACCAATTCATCAGCCAGCATCGGCCCATGCAGGCGGGCGGTCGAGCGCGGCGGCTGCCCCATCAGCTGGTGCCCGTCGGTTACAAGATCATGGCCCAGGGCCAAAATCCGTGGCGCAATCCCGTACTTGCGCAGTGCCGGCTTGACCAGCCCCGGCTGCGCGCACACCAGCGCCCGGCCTTCGCGGGCAATACCGCATTTTTCATAGGCGATCTGCGCCAGCGTGTCGCCCAGCACCGCCATGTGGTCGTAGGCCAGGTGCGTCACCACGCTGACCACGGGCTCGGTGGCGTTGACCGCGTCCAGCCGCCCGCCCAGGCCCACTTCCAGCACCGCCACTTCGAGCTGGTCCGCCGCAAACAACCGCAGGGCCGCCGCGGTCAGTGCCTCAAAAGGCGTGGGATCAAGGGGACTTTCGCTAGCTGCGGCCAGCTGCACCGCCACCAGCGCCGCGTCGAGCTCCGTCGCGCTGACCAGCCCGCCGGCCAAAGCGATCCGCTCGCGCGTCTCCAGCAGGTGCGGCGAGGTGTAGTGGCCCACGCGCAGACCCGCGGCGCGCAGCAGCGCCACGACCATCGCCGACGTAGAGCCCTTGCCGTCCGTGCCCGCCACCGCGATCACCGGCATGGCTTTCTGGGGATCCCCAAGCCGGGCAAGCAGTTGGCGCACGCGATCCAGGCCCAGCTCCATGCCGCGCTTGCCCAGGGAGGCCAGCCAAGTGTGGCCGGGACCGTCAAAAGAAATGATGGCTTCGTTCATGGACGGCTCGAGCGCGGTCTGGCGCGGCCGGAACACTGCTACAGGCCGCGGCGATCGTCAATTCGCCGTCGCTTTGGGCGCCACAGGCTCCGCTGGGGGCGGCGCATCGCCGGGCGTGGCCGCAGGGGCCGCAGGAGGACTCGCCGGGGCCACCGGGGCGCTCTGGGCAGGAGGCTGCGGCGGTGCCACCCCTTGATCGAGCAACTGCAGGTGCATGGTGCGCTCGCGCTGCAGATCAACCAATTGGTTGGCGTAAATGTCGCTGGGATCGAGCTGTTGGCAGCGCTGCAGGTCGGTCCACGCTTCATCAAACCGCCGGGCATACTGCAGCACAATCGCGCGGTTCCAGTGGGCCTTGGCCAGCTCGCCGCTGGAGACCTTGGCGGCTTCCAGGCGACCGATGGCCTCGGTAAACACTTGCACCGCCTCGTCAAAGCGCGATCCGGCCAGAGACCGCACCCCCGCCTCGCACACCGCCTTGGCCGGCTCAGCGCAGTCAAACAGGGTCACGCTGACCCGCTCTTTGCGCGGCGCCACGAGCCCCGCGACCCGGTCGGCGATCTCCTGGCGCAAGCTCTGCAGGATCGAGTGACCGTTGGGCGGCGCTGGCGCGTAACCCTTGGCTTCATAGGTCTTTCCGGAGCGCTCTGCCGTCATCGGGCGCCACACGAGCACCTGACCGCTGGCCGTCGCCACCTTGGCCTGCACGGCGACGCGGGCGCGCCACTCAAACCAGTGCCAGGTACAGGTGCCCTTGAGAGGCCGGGTCCCCGCGGCGATGGCGCCCTCTGCCGCTTTGCCGCTGGCCGCTTCGTCGCGCTCGCACGGCTCACTGCGGGTCAGTTCGCGCAGGGTCATGGCGTAGTCATCGACTTGCCCCGTGACCACCAGGCCGCCGCCGTAGTCCATCAGCCGCACAGAGCCAGCCACGGAGTCGAGCATTCGGCTGGCGATCTCGTAGCGCAATTGCCCAGCGACCTCGGTGTAGTCGGCAAAGGCCGGCCGCCACTCGCCCACCGTGACCGTGCCGCCGTACGCGCGGGTGTTCAGCACCGCCGGCCGCACCACCACCATTTGCACCGTGCTGGTCCCGCAGGCGCTCAGGGCCAAAGCAAAGGCCAGCAGCGCCAAGGAGGCGGGCCGCGCAAAGCGGGTCAATCGTTCAACAAATTGCCTTATTTCGAGCCATTGAACGCGCACTAGTGCCTCCGTTTTTGCCGCCGGGCCAAGCCGATCAACGCACCGCGCGCCCAGCGATTCAGCCCGCCCGTTCTAATCCCCTGGGCTTGCGCAGGACGCCGCCAGCCGCGTACCCTTGGCGGCGGACCCGCCGGGGGAGGATGACGTGTTCGATCTGCAACATCACGCCGAGCGGCTGCAACAGGCCATCCGCGCTGCTATGGAAGGTGTCGAAATCGATGCCGATCTGGGCCCCGACGCCGCAGCTTTGAGCTTTGTTCACCCGGTGCACCAGGCGACTTGCATTGTCGTGGTGGAGCCGGACGCACAAGTGGGCGTGGCGCTGCTGCTGGCGGTGGTCATTGGCGACTGGGACCAATTGCGCTCAAATGCCGACGGCGCCGGGCTTTTTGCCCTGAACCCGCGGCTGCTGACCTGCGCGGTGGGGCTCTTGCCGATCAATGAAGACGAGATCGCCGCCGTGTTGTGCCGGCGCATGCCCGCCGACGCGATTGAAGCCGCCGAGGCCGTGGGGATGATCGACGACATGATCTGGGAATACGCCCAGGTCACCGGCGGCGAAATGAGCGAGACCGCGGCCATGCCGACCCCAGCGCCCATCGATCGCGGCCCGCGGCTGATCCACTCTCTGGATGAGGTTTGACCGTGGCAGTCCAGCCTTTTTGCTCAACGTCCAAGCGGTGGTGGCTGGCGGCGGCCTTTGCCGGGCTCCTGAGTTCAGCGGGCTGTACCGCGGGGCTTCAGCAGACGCTGCTTTCGCCAAAAGTCGATGGAAAGTACAGCTTTTCCGGCGTGGACTTGCAGGCCCAGAGCCCGCCGAGCTGGAGCGGGCAGCCGTATACCCTGCCGATCAAGCTCGATCCGCAAGGCGGTCAGGTCGGCCCCCTCAGCAGCGTGACCCAGCTGCCCCTGGGCCTGGATCTGCCGTTTCTGCGCCTGGTGATCGCCCCCGGGCTCAGTGCCCCTGCGGCCATGGAAGTCTTTCAGTTTGACGCGCTGTACAAGCACCAGCTGCAGGTCAGCGGCACTGACCGACTCAAAGCACTGATTGGCGTGTCCTATCATAGCCTTGCTGCCAAGGTGGTTGCCGACTACGAGCTGGGCATTTCAAGCCCCGTGCAGATCGGCGACGCGTGGCTGCAAAACGGCGATTCGGTGCGCTACGAGTCGTCGGAGAGCCGCCAAGGCTGGTATGGCACCGTGGGCGCGGAATACGAGCTGGCCGACTGGGCGCATCTGGTGGCGCAAGTCTCCGCGCGCTTTAGCCAAACTGGCAGCCGCCAAGAGGACTTGACGATTACCGCCCGCAACGGCGGGGTCGACTCGCAGGGCCGCACCGTCAGCGAAGACTTCCACGTGCTGACCGACGACCGCTTTGTGGTCCAGGCCAAGCAACGCGGCGTGGTCACAGCGGATTTTGACCTGCCCACTGTCGCCGCGACCATCGGCATCACCTTTACCTGGCCCAGCTGGAAGCAGCTGAAATCGCGCAGTTTATTTGCACCTCCCCCTGCGCCGCGCTATGCCCCTGTGGCCCCGGGATACGCACCGGCGCCGGCCTATGGACCCCATCCGACTCCCTATTCCCCTCCCGCCGGCGGTCGCGCTCCCAGAGCCCCGCAGGCCTCCCTCTAGCTATCCCGCGCAATTCTTGGAGCATCCCGTGAAGCACATCGCTTATGTCACTGCAGAAATTGGCCTGACCACCGCCGTTCCGACTTACTCTGGCGGCCTGGGCGTGTTGGCCGGCGATCACGTCAAAGCCGCCGCCGATGTGGGCGTGCCGTTGGTAGGGGTAACCCTTTTCTACAAGCAGGGTTACGGCATGCAGTCCGTGGACGTCTACGGCGAGCAGCGCCTGGACTTCCCGCTGTGCGATCCGGCCGACGTGCTAGAAGAGACCGGCCACACCTTGGCGCTGCCGTTTGAGTCTGAGATTGTTCACATCAAAGTGTGGCGGCGCTGGGTCCACGGTCGCCATGGCCACGGCTGCCCAGTGCTGTTCCTGGACACAGATGTCGAGGGAAATTCGCCTGTTTGGCGGCCTGTGTCCAATCTCCTCTACGGCGGCGACGTGGTCAATCGGCTCCGTCAAGAAGCGGTGCTGGGCTTTGGCGGCTACGCGGCGATCAAGGCGCTGGGCTACGGCGAAGACCTGTTTGCCCACCTCAATGAAGGCCACACCGCGCTGTTTGCCGCGGCCATGCTGGGCGACATCGGCTCGGTCGACGAAGTGCGCAAGCGCGTTCACTTTACCACCCACACGCCGGTGCCCGCGGGCTTTGATCGCTTTGATCACCGCGACGTGATGCGCGTGCTGGACGGCCTGATGCCGCACGAAGCGCTCAAGCTCGGCGGCGGCGACACCCTGAACATGGCCTGGCTGGCAGCGAATTTGGCCAGCAGTGTCAATGGCGTATCCGTGATCAATGCGCGGGTGGCCACGCCGCTGTTTGACCACGCCCGGCCGGGCGGCGTGCACCTGGAGGCCGTGACCAACGGCGTGCACTTTGACACCTGGGTGTCGCCGGAAATGGGCGCGCTGTACGACTACCACCTGCACGGCTGGCGGGATAACCCGTCTCTGCTCAAGGACATTCACCAGGTCGACCCCGTGGCGTTTGACAAGGCGCGCCGCCGCTCCAAGAAAGAGCTGCTGGAGTACGCCAACGGCATGACCCAGCTGGGGTTTGACACGGACGTGCTGACCCTGGGCTTTGCCCGGCGCATGGCCTCGTACAAGCGCGCCAACCTGATCTTCAGCGACCTGGAGCGGCTGATCCACATCTCCGGGGGGCGCCTGCAGATCCTGTTTGCCGGCAAAGCCCATGAGAAGGATGGCGAAGGCCGCAAGCTGGTCCGCGAGATCATCGCGATGTCTCACAAGCTCCGTGGCGAGCTGCGCATTGGGTTCTTGACCAACTATAACATGTGGTTGGGCCACAAGCTCACCGCGGGCGTGGACATCTGGCTCAACAACCCGGTGCGGCCGCTCGAGGCCTGCGGCACCTCGGGGATGAAGGCGGCGCTCAACGGCGTGCCCAACCTGTCGATCCTGGACGGCTGGTGGGCAGAGGCCTGCGAAGACGGCGTCAACGGCTGGGCCATCGGCAAGGAAGAAGAGCACCGCGACGACCACCGCGATGCCAAGAACCTGTACGATGATCTGGAGTTCCGCGTGCTGCCGACCTACTACGGCGATCGGCCCAAGTGGCGGCGCATGCAGATGTCCGCGGTGGCGACGGCGCCGGCCTTCTCTGCCCAGCGGATGATCCTCGACTACGCCACCCGCTACTACGGCTGGAAGCACGCCAAGGCCTATATCGGCCACGGCGATGCCCCGGCGTCTGCGGGTCGCGCGCCTTCGGGTTCGTGGTCGGCTCAATGATCCTCAGGGCCTCGCGCGGTTTTCTGAGCCTCCTCTCCGGAGTCGCCCTGGTCTTTGCGGCCAGTTGCGACTCTGGGGAGGCGGGCCCAGCCGCGGCTACGGGCAAAGTCTGCTCCGCCCAAGCGGATTGTGCAGTTGGCGAGGTGTGTTACGGCACGGCCGCGCGCTACTGTGGCGCCGATCTGCCGCGCACCTACCGGGTGATTCTGCAGAAAGCCACGGACTTCAACAGCTTTGGCAATGACGGCAAGCCCTGGGACAGCGACGGCAGCGGCCCGGACCCCTACGCAACCATCGGCGTTTCGGTCGCGGGCGGGGCAGACAAAATCCTGTGCCAGACCGCGGTGATCGACAGCACCGACGCCCCGGCGTGGAACCACAGCTGCAGCGTAGCCCTGAGCGCGGGCGCCGACCTGACCTTTACCGTCTGGGATGAAGACGGCGCCACCGACAGTGAGATGCTGCAGGTGCCGTTTAAGGCAGAGGAAATCGTCAAGATCCTCCGCGATGAAGGCGGCGCAGGCCAGGCCAAGTCCACCGCGCGGCTGTGGTTCAAGGTGGAGGCGCCGTGACCGAGCCCATAGCCCCGCCAAACCCAGCGTGGGACTGCGATTTTGTTGTGGTCGGCTCGGGTTTTGGCGGTTCTGTGGCGGCGCTGCGCTTGAGCGAGAAGGGCTACAAAGTCCTGGTGGTCGAGCGCGGCAAGCACTGGAAGGGCAGCGACTTTCCCAAGAGCAACTGGAACGCCTTCAAGTCGCTGTGGGCGCCGCTGCTCTACTGCGTGGGCATCCTCAAAATCACTTTGCTAGACAACGTGTTGGTCCTGAGCGGCTCGGGCGTGGGCGGCGGCTCGCTGGTCTACGGCAATACCCTGCTGGTGCCGCCGGAGCCGTTCTTTCGCGACAGCCAGTGGGCCGCCATGTCCCCCGACTGGAAGGCCGAGCTGACCCCCTATTACCGTCGCGCCCAGCTGATGTTAGGCGCCGTGCCCAATCCGGTGTTTGGCCCGGCCGACCAGGTGCTGCGGCAGATCGCTGTGGACATGGGGGTAGAAAAGACCTTTAAAGCCACCGATGTGGGCGTGTATTTTGGCAAGGCCGGGGTGCGCGTCGCCGATCCGTACTTTGACGGCAAAGGCCCGGATCGCGAAGGCTGCCGGCTGTGCGGCGCGTGCATGACCGGCTGCCCCCACGCGGCGAAGAACACTTTAGATAAGAACTACTTGCATTTGGCCCAAGGGCTGGGCGCGCAAATCCAGGCGGAGAGCGAGGTCATTGCCCTGCGCTGCATCGGCGGCCCAGAGGCGCGCGGCGAACAGGGCTATGAGCTCGAGGTGCGCCCGTCGATCGGCCTTGCGCGGCTTTGGGGCAAGCGCCGGCTGCTGCGGGCGGGCCAAGTCGTCTGCGCGGGCGGGGTGATGGGCACGCTGCCGCTGCTGCTCCATGCGCGCGAGACCGGCGATCTGAGCTATCTGCCTGGGCAATTGGGCGATCAGCTGCGCACCAACAGCGAGGCGATTTGCGGGGCGATGGCGGGCAGTGAGAAGGAGCCCGACGGCCGGCCGGTCGATTACAGCAAGGGCGTGGCGATCACCTCTGGGGCGTTTTTTGACGCGCATACCCACATTGAGGTGGTGCGCTACGGCGAAGGCCACGACGCCCTGAGCCTGCTGGCGACCCTGCTGACCGACGGCGGGGGCAAAGTGCCGCGCTGGCTGCGGTGGGTCGGCACGGCGCTGCGACACCCGCTGCAATTCGCCCAAACCCTGTGGAAATTTGGCTGGGCCAAGCGCGGCATCATCTTGCTGGTCATGCAGACCCTGGACAACAGCTTGACCGCGGTGTGGAAGCGCCACTGGTACTGGCCCTTCTCTAAGAGTCTGGGCACGCGGCTGCCCGACGGCAGGGTCAGCAACCCGACGTACATCCCCGTGGGCAATGAAGTCGCCAAGCGCTTGGCCAAGAAGATCCGCGGCATTCCGATGTCGGCGATCAATGAGGTGGTGCTGGACGTGCCGATCACCGCGCACATTCTGGGCGGCTGTTCCATTGGCCTGCCCGGCAAAGGCGTCGTGGACGCCCAGCAGCGGGTGTACGGCTATCAGGGCCTGTATGTCTGCGACGGCTCGGTCATGCCCGCCAACCTGGGCGTCAATCCCAGCCTGACGATTACCGCGCTGGCCGAGCACGCCATGGACGCAGTGCCGGCCAAAGATCCCGCGGTCAAGGTCGTGGCTATTGTCGCCAATCCGTTGGCTTAGCTGAGTTTTTTGGGGCATCGCCCTCGCGCCACGCCGCCTCGACAAAGCGCTCAAACGCCAAAAGCGGCAGAGGCCGGCTGAACAAATAGCCCTGGTAAGCTTGGCAGCCCATCTCCACCAAGAGCTCGCGTTGACCTACGGTCTCGACCCCTTCGGCGATGACTTCGAGGCCGAGCGTCTGGCCCAGCACCACGATCGTCCGGGCAATCGCTGCGCTTTTGGGGTCCACCAGCACGTCGCGGACAAAGGAGCGGTCCACCTTGAGCTCATCTAGGGGCAGGCGGCGCAGATAGGCCAGCGACGAGTAGCCAGTGCCAAAATCGTCCAGGGCCAGGCCGATCCCCAGGGCCTTGAGCGCGGCCATCTTGGCCACCACGCCGTCCAGGTCTTCTACCAGCAGGCTCTCTGTCAGCTCGAGCTTGAGCTTGCCGGGATCGACCGAAGACCCTTGGATCGCCGCAACGACATGGTCGATGAACTCGGCGCGGCGGAACTGCCCGGCGCTGACGTTGACCGCCAGGGTGAGGTCGCGGGTCCGCTCGTCCTTGTCCCAGCGCGCCAGCTGCTGACACGCCGCCTCAAGCACCCAGCGGCCCAGCGGCACAATCAGCCCGGCCTCTTCAGCGATCGAAATAAACTCGCCTGGTTGAACGATGCCGATCCCGGGACGCTCCCAGCGCACCAGCGCCTCTGCGCCACAGACCCGGCCGCTGGTGTCGACCTGAGGCTGGAAGTACAGCAGAAACTGCTTGCGGAGCAAGGCTTCCCGCAGCCCCGCGACCGTCAGGGCCCGCTGGCTCACCGCTGCCTGCATCTCAGGGTCAAAAAAGCGCAGGGTATTGCGGCCCGCGGCCTTGGCCTCGTAGAGCGCGAGGTCCGCTTGCTTGAGCAGGTCGTCGACACCGCACGCTTGGGAGGAGAACAGCGTCACCCCCATGCTGGCGCTGCCCTGGTAGTGATGGTCGCCAAGCCGCACAGGTTGGCTCAGCGCCTGCAGAATTTTTTCCCCCACCGCCTGAGCGCGCGGGGCGGCCTCGGCAGCGCTGGGCCCCAACTGCTCGATGAGCACCACAAACTCATCGCCGCCAAAGCGCGCCGCGGTGTCGACTTTGCGCAGGGTCGCATTCAGGCGCTGGGCCATCGCCCGCAGCAGGTCATCGCCGACGTCGTGCCCCAAGGTGTCGTTGAGGGTCTTAAAGTGGTCAATGTCAATGAAGAAGAGCGCTCCCCAGCACGGTTGGCGCACGCACTCAGCCACGGCCTGCTGCAGGCGGTCGAGCAGCAGTTGGCGGTTGGGCAGGCCGGTCAGCGCGTCATAGAAGGCCAATTGGGCGATGCGCGCCTCGGCCAGTTTGCGCTCGGTGATGTCGGTCTGGGTGCAGACGTAGTGCGTCACCCGGCCGTTGGAGTCGCTGACGGCATTGACGGACACCCAAGCGGCAAAAGTCATGCCGGTTTTGCGCCGGCACCACATCTCGCCCTGCCAGTTGCCGGTCTGGGCCACGGCGAGCCAAGCCTCGCGAAAGATCTCCGTACCCTGCCGCTCCGCCTGGAACACTTCTGGCGTGCAACCCATTACTTCAGCTGCGGTATAGCCCGTGGCGCGGGTGAGGGCCTGGTTGACCCGCAGGATCAGCCCCTGGGCGTCGGTGATCACCATCCCCTGCTGGGCCTCAAAGGCCACGGCGGCGATGCGCAACTCCCCCTCCGTGCGCTCGATCTCGCGAATGTCTGTGTCCATGCAGAAAAGCACGGTGGGCTGGCCAGGCACCCGAACCACGGTGTGGCTGGAGTAGACCGGCAGCAAATGCCCGTCTTTATGCCGCAATTCCAGACGCCCAGGGGCAATGCCTTGGCCGGTCTCAAACATCTCCTTGACGCTGGCGCGCACCACGTCCAAAAGGTCGGGCGGAATGATGAGGTCGTAGAGGTTGGAGCCGAGCGCCTCTTCTGGGCTATAGCCGTAGATCTGCTCCGAGGCGCGGTTCCAGTAGACCACCGTGCCATCGGCGAGGTAGCCCTGGATCGACATGGCGTCGACATTGTCAAAAAGGCTGTGAAAGCTCGTGCCGGCGCCGGAAAAATGGTTCGAGGCGGCCATGGGGCTGGCTGACAGCATCTTGCCTCCCGCTCGCGGCCCTTTGGGGGGCTTTTGCGACTTGGGGTTCAAGCTAGGTGTGTTGGGCAGGGTCGTCAATGGGTGGACACATATATGCGCAGTCTGCGCCATGGTTTTGACGCCCACGGGCAACGGCGATACGATTCCGCCATGACCAAACACCCTCTTTGCTCCGTTGTCCTAGGCGCCGCCTTTGCCCTCTTGGCTGGGTGCGGCAATGACTCCACCTCCAACCAAAACAAGGATGTCCAGTCGAGTGATGCGACCACGACCGACACTGCGGCCGCGGCAGATGCCAATGCGCCTGGGGTCGATGCAGCGCCGTTTAAGGTCTGTACCGCGGACAACCGCGCCGAATGCCTCTACAAATCCCCGGCGAATTATGCCATCACCAGCCAGCGCATCGATGGCCTGAAGTACAAAGACATCTTGGGAGCCGATCGCAACGTCAATATCGCGGTGTATCAGCCCAAGAACGCGCCCAAGCCCATGCCGGTCGTGCTCCTGTCCCACGGCGGTGCAGACGGCAAGGTCGATCCGATGAAAAGCATGGACGACTGGGCACCGGTGTTCGCCAAGGCGGGCTACCTGGCCGTGGCGATCGCCCATGAAGGCCGCGAAAAGCCAAACTACGACGCGGTTTGCGCAGCGCTCAAGACCGCCGAGCCCTGCGGCATCAAGATCAGCTGGGATCGGCCGCACGATGTCGACCGGGTCCTGCAGTGGCTCGCCGAGGCCGCCGCGTCCGGGCCGTTGGCGGGTGCGATTGACCTCGATCACATCGCTCACGTGGGACACTCCGCCGGAGCAGGGGCGGCGATGATGTCCGCCGGTGCGCCGCGCAACTTCAAGTGCGCCCTGCCCTTTACCTACACCAAGGTGGGCCAGAACTGCCAACTGGCTGACCTGGTGTCCCTGGCCAAGCCGGAAATCGACGCGATCATCGCCCTATCGCCCCAGGGCCCGGGTTCAGAGGGCTTTATGAACGAGTCGTTCCCGGCGATTGCCAAGCCGATGCTCTTGGGCACCGGCGCCGACGACGGCGACCCAGGCGAACCGGCCAACCGCGTGGCGATCTTTCCGTTGCTCAAGGCGGGCGACAAATTCAAGCTGTGGGTCGAAGACCCAGGTGCCAAGCACACGCTGTTTGAAGGTACGACCCAAGCCTGTGTGCCGATTTCTGGTGAGAAGAAGTGTAACGCCATGCGCGATGGCATCTTTGCCACGGGTTTGGCCTTCATGGATGCCTACTTGCGCGGCGATGCCCAGGCAAAGGCCTGGCTGGGGTCGGACAATATCGTCACCGGTGGTCAAGGCGTGTTTGCCTTTGAACGCAAGTAGTCAAGGATGGCCACGGCAGAGCGCGACCTGCATCGGCCATTGCGGCAGGAGATGCGGTTCTGGCCGCCGCGCTACTCCCCCTGCCCCTCGCGGCGCTTCTTGAGTTCGCCCGCGTAGTCCCAGCGGATGGCCCGGGACTTGACGAGCCAGCGCTGTAGATCGGCCGGGTCGATGTCTGCAATGGCCTGATACACGCGCTCGCTGGCCTTGAACTTGCCCACGGGTTTGAGCGCTGGCTCGTCAAACAACTGTCCGCTCCAGAACAGCAATTGCACACCGCGGCGGGTCAGCGTCAGGCCCACAAAAGGCGTCCCCTCGTCAAACCACACCGGTGCACCGTGCCAGATCCGCACGTCAGCGCCAGGCAAGCCCGCGGCCAGCTGCGCAGCTAAGGCGTGAAACAGCGCCCTGGCGGTCTCGGGCAGCGATTCTGCATACGTTTCATAGATGGGTGCGGCGGAGGCGTCCATGCAAGTCCCTGGCCCGCGCGATTGGCGGGAGCGGGCAAGCTTGCATGGCGCGTAAGGCTGGTCAAGTGGTCAAGGGGCGAGTCTGCAGCGCCGATCAGCTAGACGAGCGCTGGCCCGCGACGCATAAGCAGCGGCTCACATTCACGTATTGTTGACAGCGATCGTCAAACCGAGCAGAGGTCTGCCCTACGCCTCGCCGCTGTCAAACACCACCTCGTCGCCATCTGCCCGGGCCAAGGCGTGCTCACCCGCGCGCAACGCCGCCAGGCTGGCTAAGCGATCGTGAAAACCGCGGGTCGACCAGCGCACTTCGACGGCGTCACCGTGTAGGGTCGCAGCCGTGTCGGCCATGGGCTCGCCCTGCAGGTCCGGCTCGATGCCCAGGTCGGCCCAGGCCCTCTCTACCTCGCGCTGCAGGTCCGCGGCCTGCCAACCCAACTGCAGGCGCTCGACCGCCACCGCAAGGCGCGCGGCAAAATCCTCAGCGCGGAGCCGCTGCCCCGGCACCGTGGCCGCCGCTGCCCGCACCGCCAGCCGCCGCACGTCGCGCAAGATCCCCTGGCGGGCACTCTCTGCCACAGCTTGGCGCGTCGCCGCGGCCAGCATCAGCGTCCCCGGCGCCAGGACACAAAACAGCAGGCCCAGGCTCAGATCCAGGCCTTGGATGGGCAGGTCGCCGCGGCCGCCCAGCAGGGCCAGGGCCATGACCGCCACCGTGGCCAGAGGACCGCCGGCCAGGCGCGCGGCGCCGTCCACGTGATCGCGGGTCAGCCCCGGCACGTTGACTGCGAGGCGCTGCAAATGCCGCGGCCGCTGAGGATTTGACCCCAGGTACTCGGCCTCGGGGCCATCGGGCAGCGCGGCATCGCCCTGCAGGACGGCGTGGGGGAAGACAAAATCGACGTCGCCAGCGTCGCTGACCTGCAGGTCGCCGTCCAGCTGCGCGACCAGCCGGCTGCCGATCGACAGGGCCTCCCCGGGATCCACCGCGTGATCGATAGCGATTTCTAGCGCCGCCACCCGGCCGCCCTGGCTGCGGGCCCGGGCAAGCACCCGCCGCGTCATGGACTCATCGCCGGGCCGCCCTTGCAGGGTTCGCCCCAGGGCCCGCACCAGGCGGATGGCCAGGTCGTTGGTCGGCACCCAGCGCTCCCAGGTGGCCGCGCGCCGGGCCTGCCGCAGCCACGCCGCCGGGCTCAGATCGCGCAACGGCTCGCCCAAGCGACGCACCGCCAGCCACAGGCCGCGCAGCCACAGCCCCACCACCGCAAGACCGCCCAGCACCGCAGAGGCCAGTACGGCGACGGCCAGGCCGGTCAGCAGCGCCATGCAGCCTTCGCCGTCCACATCCAGATCAATGGATGCAGCGCCAAGCCAACCAGCTGACTCACCTGATGATTTGGCGCTCCGCAGCGGAACCGGGCGGCGCTGCGCGACTTGGCGCTGTTGCATGGCCCGGCGCACCAGGGCCGGCGGACCTTGGGGCAGCGGATCGGCGGCCTCTTCGCGCTCCTCTGGCTCCAGGGCCTCGCTGTCGCCCTCCACGGGCTTTTCGGCGGGCGCCATGCGCGGAAAGCGCCGCCAAGTGACCAGGCGCACCAGCCACGCCCCCGCCTGAGACAGGGCAAACACCGCCGCCAGCGCGCCGATCCCGCCCAACGCCGCCAGGAGCCGCGCCTCGTCCTCTTCTGCGCGCCACACCGCCCCCAGCGAGGCCGCGCCGACCGCCACGCCGGCGACCACCCACCAGGTCGCCCCCAGATTGGCCAACACCGCCGCGCCAAACAGCAAGGCCCGCTGCGGCCAGCTGTGCCAGGCGCTGCGCACCGCGGTCTGCAGGTCGGCGACGGCAAAATCGTGAAGCAGCCGCCCCTTTTGGGTCACGCGCAGCCGGCAGGGCAGGCGCCGCCGCCAGTCGTCGAGCAGGGCCGCCGCCACCTCGCCGGCCACCCCCAACTGGGCAGCCAGCGCCGGGGCCTCCACACCGCTGACGTGGCCGTTCTGTGCCTGGGCGATGAGCAATTGCACGGCCCGCGGCTCGGCCCTGCGCAGCGCCGCCTCAAACCGCGCGGCGGGCGTGCCCTCTTGGGGCTGGGTCTGTGGCAGGCTGGGCATCCAGCGGCGGGCCTGCCCCGGCTCCGCGCGCAGGTGTTTCGCGACTAGAGCCCCCGCCAAACGGGCCAAGAGCGGCGCCGCCACCAAAGTCGCCAACAACACCGGCAATAGCTCCCGTTCGAGCACAGCGGACCTCGCCCCAGCAATCCCAAGCCGGCGCCTACAATAGCACCGCCTCCTCGGCGGATCGACACGAGGGGTGGGTCGTCTAAACTCGCCTTGGGCCCAGGAGGCCCACGCGGGAGGCGGCGATGCGCGGCGCAGAGATGGCGGCCAATCTGGTGTTCTGGTCGGCGATGCCCGCAAGCGCTTGGTGGCTGGTGCGGCGGCTGGGCTGGGGGCTGCTGGCGGCGGGGTCGGCGGGTGTGGCCATCGGGGTCGCCCTGGCGCTCGCGGTTTCCTGGCTGATCAGCGCGTGGGACTGACCGCGGCCTTTGCCCGTTTTTTGGTCTTGGCCAAAACCTCGGCCTTCTCCGCTGGGACCTGCAAGTAGCGCTGGCACCATGCGTCCAGGTCCTCGCCAAAGGTGTACGGGGCCACGACAAAGGGAAAGCCCAGCAATTCCAAAAGCCCGCGCTTGTGCGCCGCGACTTTTAGGTTGTGCACCGGGTCTTGATTGCGGCCGATGGCAAATTCGACCTCCGCGCGGTAGGGCAGGCACACGAGCAGGTCGTACCGCAGCGCCGCCTCTTTGCACTGGTTGAGGAATTCCTCATTGGTCGCGCGGATTTCCTGATCGCTCTGGTTCTGCAGCCAGTAGGCCAGGTAGTCGATCGCCGTCTTGTCGGAGACAAAATCCTCAGCCGCGGCCTCCAAAGAGACCTTGCGCCGCAGGGCATCTTCGCGGATGCGCCGCCGGTCCCCCGCCACCACGCCCTGCCAGGAATCGCGACCGCGATCGCGCAACACGGCCAGCACGGTGTCGGGGATGTAGGTGCTGTGCAGGTGCTTGGCCAGGGCCTTGGCCAGGGTGGTTTTGCCCGTGCCGGCCGAGCCGACTATGCCGATGCGCATGGGATGCTCCGTGTTCACGGGGGTCAATCGCAGGGGCCGTCCCAGGTGGGGCGGATCCACTGGTGGTCGCTGGCGCGGCGGCCGTAGAGGTCATCCACCTCCAGGTCGACCCGCACGCTCTGACCATAGATCTTACAGGGTTCTTTGACAAACGCCGCGATGCCCGGGTAGATGAGCCAGTCGCCGTCGCCCTTGAGGTTGCCGATCATCTCCACCCGCCCGGGCGAGACGACTTTGGCCTGCGCGCCGCTGCCCAGGTACATGGTGACGGCGACCCGGGCTTTGTTGGGGTATACATTGCGGATATGCGCGCTGACCCAGATGTGCTGGCCGCCTTGGGGGCCGCGGATAATGGGCGGCTCAAAGGCGCCGCTGCTCCAGTCGACAAAGCCCTTGCCCTCGTCATCCGCGCCGCCAACCTGGGCCAAGGGCGCTTCTGCAGGGGTGTCGGCCGTGGCGCCGCCGTCGCTGGAGCCG
>CAXNCS010000021.1:0-40158 GCA_964201005.1 Myxococcota bacterium | reverse complement strand
CGGGGCCGCGGTCGCGGCGCGGGCCGCGGTCGCCGCGGTCGCCACCGCGGTCATCGCGGCGCGGGCCGCGGTCACCGCGATCGCCACCGCGGTCACCGCCGCCGCCTTCGCCTTCGCGGCGCTCAAACTTCGGCGCGTTCTCGCCCATCGCCTCTTTGTGCGACAAGCGGACCTTGCCCATGCGGTCGACGTTGACGACGCGAACCTTGAGCGGGTCGCCGACCTTGCAGATGGCGTCGACGCTCGGCACGTGGCCATCGGCCAGCTCGCTGATGTGAACCAAGCCCTCGGTGCCGGGCATGATGCGCACAAAGCAGCCAAAGTCGGCGATGCGCGTGACCACGCCGTCGTAGTCGCGGCCCACTTCGGCTTCCGAGGTGTAGCTGCGGATCATCGCGATGCACTTCTCCGCCACTTCCGAGTCGCTGGCGCCCACGCGCACGGTGCCGTCCTCTTCGATGTCGATCTGGGCGCCGGTCGCGGCCTGGATGGCCTTGATGTTCTTGCCGCCGGGGCCGATCAGGTCCTTGATGCGCTCCGGGTTGATGAGGATCGTGTAGATCCGCGGCGCGTAAGGCGACAGGTCGGCGCGCTCGCGCGGCAGAGCCTCGTCCATCTTGTCCAGGATGTGGAGGCGACCTTCCTTGGCCTGGGCCAGGGCGACCTCCAGGATCTCGCGCGACAGACCATCGATCTTGATGTCCATCTGCAGGCCGGAGATGCCCTCGCGGTTGCCGATGACCTTGAAGTCCATGTCGCCAAAGTGATCTTCGTCGCCCAGAATGTCGGTCAGCACGCCGTAGACGTCGCCTTCCTTGACCAGGCCCATGGCCACGCCGGCCACCGCCGAGCTCACCGGCACGCCCGCGTCCATGAGCGCCAAAGAGGTGCCACAGACCGTCGCCATCGACGAAGAGCCGTTGGATTCAAGCACTTCGCTCACCGAGCGCAGCACGTACGGGAACATGTCAAAGGTCGGCAGCGACGGGGCAATGCCGCGCAGCGCCAAGTTGCCGTGGCCAATCTCGCGGCGGCCCGGACCGCGCATGGGCTTGACTTCGCCGGTCGAGAACGGCGGGAAGTTGTAGTGCAACATGAACTGCTTGGGGGTCTCGCGGGCGTCCAGCGTCTCAACCTTCTGGGTGTCGTGGCCGGTGCCGAGGGTAACCGCCACCAGGGTCTGCGTTTCGCCGCGCGTGAACAGCGCCGAGCCGTGGGCGCGCTTGAGCACACTGGTCTCAATGGTGATCTTGCGGACCTCATTGAGCTTGCGTCCGTCGAGGCGCACGCGATCAAAGGCGATCTGCTTGCGGCAGATCTCGTCCTTGAAGCCGCCGACGATCTCCTTGATCGCCTCTTCCTGGCCGGGGAAGCGCTCGATCAGCGCCGCGACAGCCTTCTTCTTGACCGCGCTGGCCGCGGCGTAGCGGGCCTGCTTGTCGCGGATGTCGAGCGAAGTCTTGATGCCCTCAAAGGCGACTTCGCGGCAGGCCTGGGCCAGCTCCTCGTTGACCTTGGGAGACACGAACACAGCTTTGGTCTTGCCCACGGCCGCGGCCAGGTCGACGATCGCCTGGATCACCGGCTTGAGCTGCGCCTCGCCAAACAGCAGGGCGTCGATCATGGTCTGCTCGCTGACGAACTTGGCGCCCGCTTCGACCATGACGATGCCCTGGGGGCCCACGACGATGAACAGGTCGAGCGCCGAGCCGTCCCGCTCCTGCTTGGTCGGGTTGCACACCAGCTGGCCATCGACCATGCCCACGCGGCAAGCGGCGACCGGGCCGTTCCACGGGATGTCCGAGATCGCCATCGCCGCCGAGCAGCCGTTGACTGCCAACACCACGGGATCAGTGGCTTTGTCGTAGCTGACCACATTGGCGTTGATCTGGGTCTCCGCCATGAACCCTTCCGGGAACAACGGGCGGCACGGGCGGTCGATGATGCGGCTCGCCAGGATTTCGTGTTCGCCCTGGCGCGCTTCGCGGCGGAAGTACGAGCCCGGGATGCGTCCAGCGGCGTACATCTTCTCAAAGTAGTCGCAGCTCAGCGGAAAGAACGCCGCACCCGGCTTGGGGGTCAGGGTCGAAACCGCGGTGCACAGCACGGAAGTCTCGCCCATGGTGATGTAGATCGAGCCGTTGGCCTGCTTGGCCATTTTGCCGGTCTCGAGAATCATTTGCTTGCCACCGACGTCGATGGTCTTGATCGTATGAGCCATTTCTCTCTCTCACTTTGGCGCTCTGCGCCTGGGGGCCCTCAGCTTGGGCCAGTAGTTGTCTATCGCGCTGACTACGGAAAGGCGTGTGGCGCTGCCCCTGAAACCGCGCAGTGGCGGCGAGCGGTCAAACCGCCTGGGGCTGTTCGCCTCGTTGGGTGGCTAGGGGCTGCAGAGGCAGCACCGGCAGAGCCAAAAAGACGACGACCCGGTGCTTGCTGCCTGAGCGGGCAAAGCAAGACCGGGTCATCGTTGGATTCGCAGAGGATTGGATGACAGCTGATCCCACTCGTGTCGGAGGTCCTTTCGGTTCGCACCGCAGCTCATTCAAGGGGGCGGTGAGTTCCGCCGCGATCGGCTGTTGCACCCTGACTCATCTTGCCGTTGGCTCGGTGCCGCGGACCAGATGCCTGCAGGTCTTGGGACCTTACTTGCGCAGGTCAAACTTGACGAGGATGGCCTTGTAGCGCTCGACGTTGTGGGCGCGCACGTAGTCGAGCAGGCCACGGCGGCTGCTCACCAGACGCAGCAGACCGCGGCGGCTGTGGTGATCCTTGGGGTTGACCTTGAAGTGCTCGGTCAGGTAGTTGATGCGCTCGGTCAGCAGACCGATCTGCACTTCCGGCGAACCGGTGTCCTTGCCGTGCTTGCCATTGGCGGCCACGATCGCGGCCTTCTGAAATGCGAGGAGAGCCATGGGTGCTGGGATCCTTTCTTAAAGGTCCGCCTGGCGCGGACGACCTGCGGGTTTGCTAGCCCCAAAAGGGCCTGCGTGTCGACCGCCCCGCGGCGCAGCCCGACACGTATACTCTCGTTTCGCTGGAGGAAACTGCCAACTGGCCCACCGGGCCGCCCGCATCCCACAGCTGCAACCCGCCATTTGGCAAGCTTCGCGAGGCGCAGGAGAGTAACCGAATTGCCGGTCTTGCGTCAACCTCGATCGGCTTGTTCCGCCGGGTCATTTCCTGCCGGGGTGTCGCTGGAGTCCTCGCGAGCGGCGCGCCCCACCATGGGCGGCGAGGCAAAACCGCGCACGACCTTGAGGCGACAGCCGTCCTCACTGCGCTCAAGCTCCACCAAGGCGATCGGCTCGCCATCGCAGGTAGCCAAAGCGACAGAAAAATCCCCTGTCCATTCCGGTCGCTTGCCTTGCCGGAGCAGCAATGTCGTATCGCTATCAATCGGCAGCTCAGGCAGCAATCGCAGGGCCGCGTCTTTGGGAGGCATCAGCAGGGCGGCGCGCTGATCTTGCGGCAAACCCTGAATTTCTTCGATCGTGTGGGCCTGCTCCAGGCCAAAGCCGCCTGCAGAAATCCGCCGCAGGGTCAGCACGTGGGCAGCTGAATCCAAGGCCTCGCCAAGATCTCTGGCCAATGCGCGCACATAGAAGCCAGCGCCGCAGGTGAGGCGTACCTTGCAGCGATCCGTGTGGCATTCAAGGACTTCTGAGGCGCCCAGCCACACCTTGCGCGGCGGTCGCACCACCGTCTCGCCCCGGCGCACCCGGTCGTAGTCCCGCACGCCTTCACTTTGCAGTGCACTGACTTGCGGCGGCAACTGTTCCAGCTCACCGGCCCAGCTGTCCAAAACCGCCTGAATCCGCGCGGCGCTCAACTCCGCCGGCAGAGGTGCCGTGCGCACCACCGGGCTATCGGCGTCGTCGCTGAGGGTCGCCGTGCCAAAAACGATGTCTGTTTCGTAGGTTTTGTGGGCATCCTGCAAGAACCGCACCAGCTTGGTGGCCTCGCCCATCGCCACGAGCAGTACGCCGCTGGCTTGCGGATCCAGGGTCCCCGCGTGCCCGGCGCTCTTGGTTCCCAGCAGCCAGCCGACCTTGTTGACGACATCGCGCGAGGTCCAACCCAGCGGCTTGTCGATGCAAAGCACGCCGCTGACCCCTGAATCGACTCGGGCCATCTAGGGCTTTTCCTGGACTTCGGTCGCCGCAGGCTCAGTCGCCGCTTCTGTCGCCACCGGGTGCCGGAGTCGCTCTGCCTTGAGCAACTCCTCCACCCGCCTGGCTTTTTCCGCGTCGCGATCGTAATGGAAGGCGATCTTGGGCTTGCCGCGCAGTTGCATGCTCTCTTGCAGCGTCCGGGCCAGGAACGGCTCTGCGCGCAACAGCACTTCATCCAGGGCGGGCTTGGGTTCGCCGCCTTCAATGAGCACGTAATTGACGCGCAAGTGCCCCAGATCCGCGGACAAGTGCCCGCCCACTACTTTGACCTGCTGGGCGAGCGGACTGCGGACCTCGTAGGACAGCAGCCGCTCCACCTCATCAAGCAAGAGGTGTTCCAGCCGATCGGCGCGGGTAAAGGACGGTTGACGGCGCATGGCGTTTTACGCTCCGCGGCTCGACTGGCCCTCAGGCTTGAGCTTGCGAGCGATCTTGCGCAGCTCGTAGCACTCGACCTTGTCGCCGATCTGGAACTTGGCGAAGCCAGAGATACCGATGCCGCAGTCGTAGCCCTGGGCCACTTCTTTGACGTCGTCCTTGAAGCGCTTGAGCGAGGCAAATTCGCCCTCGTGGACGATTTCCTTGCCGCGAAGCACGCGCAGCTTCTGGTTGCGCTGCATGACGCCGTCGAGCACGTTGGAGCCGGCGATGGTGCCGAGCTTGGGCACGCTGAAAACCTGCCGCACTTCTGCGTGACCCAGAATCACCTCTTCGATAATCGGCGTCAGCATGCCTTCCAGCAACAGCGTGACATCGTCGATAGCGTCGTAGATCACTGAATACTGGCGGATTTGCACGCCCAAGTCGTCGGCGAGGCGCTTGCCCTTGGCCTCGGGCTTGACGTTGAACGCGATGATCGCGCCCTTGGTCGTCCCCGCGAGGTTGATGTCCGACTCCGTCACGCCGCCAACGGCCGCATGCAGGACGCGAACCTTGACCTCTTCGTGTTCGATCTTGCTCAGCGCAGCCTTCAGAGCTTCGGCCGAACCGTGCACATCCGCTTTGATGATCAAGTTCAGTTCCTTGATCTCGGGGGTGCCAGCCGTGCCAAACATGTCCTCAAGCGTGCGCTTGGAGGTCTTGAGCAGCTCTTTCTCGCGGGTCTTCTCGACGCGGTGATCGACGATGGCCTTGGCCTTCTTTTCGTCGGCAACCACGTAAAACTCATCGCCCGCCACGGTGACGTGGTCAAAGCCAATGACTTCGACCGGCGTCGACGGCCCAGCCCACTCCAGCGGCTTGCCCAGGTCCGACAACATCGCGCGAACCCTGCAGTAATGCGATCCCGCGACGATGTACTGACCCTTCTTGAGCGTGCCGTGCTGAACCAGCAGGGTCGCCACCGGGCCGCGGCCCTTCTCCAGGCGCGACTCGATCACCAGACCGCGGGCATCGCTGTCCGGGTTGGCTTCGAGCTGCAGCACGTCGGCCTGCAGGGCGAGCATTTCCAGCAGCTTGTCGATGCCCTGGCCCGTCTTGGCAGAGACCTCACAGAAGATCGCCTCGCCGCCCCAGTCCTCAGACATGATGCCGTGGTCCGCCAACTCGCGGCGCACCCGCTCCAAGTCCGCACCGGGCTTGTCGATCTTGTTGACTGCAACGATGATCGGCACCTTGGCAGCCTTGCCGTGGTTCAGCGCTTCAATCGTTTGCGGCATCACGCCGTCGTCCGCAGCCACCACCAGCACGATCACGTCGGTCGCCTTGGCGCCGCGGGCGCGCATGGCACTGAACGCTTCGTGACCAGGCGTGTCGAGGAACACCACGCGGCGCTCCTGCCCGTCGGCGAACTGGCTGCCCGACACCTGGGCCACGTAGGCGCCGATGTGCTGGGTAATGCCGCCCGCTTCCTTGGCCGCCGTGTGGGTCTTGCGGATCGCGTCGAGCAAGCTGGTCTTGCCGTGGTCGACGTGACCCATGACCGTAACGACCGGCGAGCGCCCAACCAGCCCGCCCGGAGCCGTCTCCGGCTTCTGCAGGTACTGATCGAGGTCAAAGCCGACATTCTCGACCGTAAAGCCGAACTCGCCTGCCACCAGCTCAACCGTATCGAGATCGAGCGGCTGGTTGACCGTCGCCATCACGCCGAGCTGGAACAGGGCGCGAATGACCTCGGTCGACTTCACGGACATCGTCGCCGCCAAATTGGCCACGGTGATGGTGTCTTCGATGCGGATGTTGCGCTTTTCGGCGCGGGTCGGCCCAGCAGCCGGCTGATTCAGCGGGCCCTTTGCGGCCTTGCCGCCCTTCTTCTTGCCGCGACCGCGGGCATCCGCGCCACCAGTGGCCTGGGCGTCGCGACGGCGATCGTAGATCACCTTGCGGCCACCGCGGTTGCCCTTGGCATCGACCGTCTCCGCGCCTTCGCGCGGCGGGGCATCGACTGGCGCAGCTTGCACCGGCTGGGCCTGGACTTCGGGCTGCGGCGGGCGCACCGGCTTGGGCGGCGCCACAGGCATCTCGGGCATCTTCATGCGCACGAGGGTCGGCCTGCGCGTCTGGCTCGGCGAGCGCTGCTCACCACCTTCAATCGCCTTGCCGATATCCTCAATGCGGATGCGCGGCGCGGGCTGCTGAGGTGCGACGACCACGGGGGCCACGACCGGCACTTCCACGACAGGCTGCGCGGCAACCGGGGCCGGCAATTCCGCGACGGGTGCCGCCACTGGCTTGGCCACCGGCTCGGGCATCGACGAAATCCGCAGTTGCAGTTCCGCGGGCACTTCCAGATCGCTTGCCTTGATCCGCCGCAGCTTGGGCGACTCGTGGCGCATCGCAGCGCGCGGCGCAGGGCCAGTAGCCGCCGCCACATCCGCCTGGGGCGCTGCAGCCGCGGGCTCGACCGCTTCGTCCGCCTTGGACGACTCCACGACCGGCTCGGGCGCGCTCGCCTTGGCCTCCACCGGCACTTCTACCGGCGGCGCAGGGATCTCCACTTCTCGGACCGGCTCGCGAACGGGCGGGGTCTCGACCACCGGTTCCGCCACAACCTGAACCACGGGGGCCGGTTGCGGCGCAACAGCCGCTGGCGCAGCCTGCACCGGCGCCACCGTCGGAGCCACCACGGGGGCGGCAATCTCTGGCGTGTGCTCGTTTTCGTGATGGGTGCGCACGCGGCGCACCACAGTTGCAGCGGGCGCCACGGGCACCGCCACCGGCTTCTCAACCGGCCGCGGCGCCACTGCTGCGGAGCGCCCTGGGGCGATCAGTCGGCGCAGCTTAGCTGCCTCGACTTCCTCCACATGAGCGAAGCTCGACACAATCTTGACGCCCACCTTGCCCGCGCGCTCAATCAGCTCGCGGTCGGTGATTCCAAGTTCTTTCGCGAGGTCTCGGACCCCAATCTTGCCCACCGCCAAGGTGACGACTCCTACGCGCGGTTCTCTCCGCGCCTGCTGTGCCCGGCCACCGCACTTCGCGGGCCTTGCTCTGGCTCACTCAGGGCCTGCACCAACCCATTCAGGCAGCGCAGACCCCCATCCTGACCAAGCGGCACATGGCGCCTGGCCAATCCCTCGCTCCGTTTCGCAATCCTGGCTTGCGCTTCTGCGCGCACCGCTTGCAGCAGTGCCAGGTGGCCGGGAGTTTCACCGCGACCGCGATCCATGCGCGCCACCCATCCCGCCGCGCAACGTGTGCTGGGGCAGATGTAGGTACCGCGCTGCCGGGGGGCGTGAGCTGCCCCTTGCCTCGCCTGCTGGGGGTCCAGCGCTGCGAGTCCCGGCTCCGGGAGCGCACTATCATCCTCGGAAGTGCCTCTGCTGGCAAGCGCCTGCGGCCCAAACAGTTCCAGAATGCTCGGTCGCCCGCCGATTCTCGTAATCAACAGCTGGCCAGGCCCATGGCCCTGGACGCCAATCAGCTCGTCGCCCGGGCGGCGTTTGCGGCAAGTCGCACACGAGCGAATCCAGCCCGCCGAGCCAAAGCCAAGGGGCTGGACCACAGTCGGGCTGGATTTGCTCATGGATTATAACCTGTTTCAGATGTGAGGGCCGGAGCTACTCGGCCGCCGGCGCCGCTTCAATCACCGGCTGCTCTTCCGCGACAGGCGGATTAGCTGCCAATTGGGCCGCCATCGCCGCCGCCGCCTGAGCCTCAGCTGCCGCCGCTTCCTTGGCCGCACGGACCTCTTCATCGCGGCGCTTCTTCGTCTCGTAGGCAATCTGCTGGATCTGCATCGCCATGTCCTCATCAATGCCGTGGATGGCAGCGAGGTCTTCCACGTGTGCATTCAAGAGGTTGTCCGGGCTGTGATAGCCCAGCTTGAACAGGTAGCCGATCAACGCCTCATCCAGGCCAGGCACCACCGTCAGCGCGGCGCCCAGGGTCTGCTTCATCTCTTCGACCTTGGATTCGCTCTGGATATCGATCTTCCAGCCCACCAGCTTGCTCGCAAGGCGCACATTCTGACCGCGGCGGCCGATCGCCAAGCTCAGCTGATCATCGGGCACGATCAGCTCGATCGTCTGATTGTCTTCGTCGATCAGCACGCGGCTGACTTCGGCCGGCTGGATGGCATTGCACACGAACTTGGCGGTGTCGGGGCTCCACGGCACGATGTCGATCTTCTCGCCCTTGAGCTCCTGCACCACCGCCTGCACGCGCGAACCCTTCATGCCCACGCAAGCGCCCACGGGATCGACGTCGGTATCCTTAGAGGCCACGGCGATCTTGGCGCGCTCCCCCGGCTCGCGGGCGACGCGCATGATCTTGACAATGCCCTCGTAGATTTCCGGCACTTCAAGCTCAAACAGCTTCTCGATCAGGCGCTCGTCGGTGCGGCTCAGGATGATCTGCGGGCCCCGTGCATCGCGCTTGATGTCTTTGACGTACGCCTGAACGCGATCGCCGGCGCGATACGACTCGCGGAACATCTGCTCGCGCACCGGCAGCACCGCTTCAGCACGGCCCAGGTCGACGATGACATTGCCGCGCTCAAACCGCCGCACAATGCCGGTCACGAGCTCGCTTTTGCGGTCCTTGTACTCGTTGAACACCACGTCGCGCTCGGCGTCGCGCACCCGCTGCATGATCACTTGCTTGGCGGTCATCGCGGCGATGCGGCCAAACTGCTGGCGCGCGGTCTTGATGCCCAAAATGTCGCCGTACTTGCGGTCCTCTTCTTCAGCGCGCTGGTGATCGCGGTCCAGGTAAAAAATCTGAAAGCCCAGCTGATCGCCCGCCTGCACGTCCGGATCGACACCCACGGCATTGGAGTACGGCATCTCGCGCTCGTAGTCCTGCAGTTGATCGTCCTCAACGACGCTCATATACAGCATCAGCTCGACTTGGCCCTCTTCTTCACTGTACTTGGCTTCCAACTCGCGGCCGTGGCCAAAGGTTTTCTTGGCGGCCGACAGGATGCCCTGCTCGAGCGCGTCGACAAGCACCAAGCGGTCGATGCTCTTTTCCTTGGACACCTGGTCGATGGTCTGATTGAGGCTGCCGATCATGGGTCATTCTCCTGCGCTATTTCGCACGGCTATTCGGTTTTTGGGTCCGGTGAGGTTGCTGCGAGTTGGCCCGTAGTTGGGGCCTGAGGGGCATCTGCGGCTCGGGCCGCTTGGGCGCTGCACTGGGCTTCCAGGGCTAGCGGAGGGTCGGGCTACTCGGCGTCTTCGCCGTCTTCGCCAGCCAGTTCTTCTTCGTCTTGGTCGTCAAATTCGTCTTGGTCATCAAAGTCGTCGTCGTCGTCGGCAAATTCCTCATCGAGGTCCTCGTCGTCGCCGTCCAACTCCAGCTGATCGTCTTCTTCGATTGTCGGGTCCGCCTCGTCGGCTCCCCCCGCGGTCGCGTTGTGATCTTCGCCACCGGCATAGGGCAAACCGGCCGCTCGGGCCTCTTCTGCCAGCTTTAGGCCCAGATCGCGCCACTCCGGCAGGGTGGGCCACAGGTGTACGGCCTCAAGGTCGCTCCACTGCAGCTGGACTTTGCCGGTAATCCCCTTCTTGGGCTGGGCTTTGCCGATACGCAGGGTCAGCAGAGGATCGGCCTCCGCGCCTTCTACGCCAATCAGCACGCCGATCACCGACTCGCGCTGCGGCGGGGCGATCGTCGCCTTGACGGTCAGACCCTCATAGCGCTGCAGATCGGCCAGGCCGCGCAGACGCCGGTTCATGCCCGGGCTGCCGACCTCCAGCTCATAGATCTCCGCCATCCCTTCGATCGCGTCCAAGTCCCCGGCAATTCGCCGCGAGGTCCGCGCGCATTCCTCCAGGGTAATCCCGCCGCGCCCCGGCAGCCGATCGATCGACACGCCGATGCGCCAATCCGCCCCCGCCTGCTTGATCTCGAGTTCGACCAGATCGAGCTCCGCCTCCATCGCCGCGACTTCAACGACCTGGCGAATTGGCTCGCGCTGTTCTGGCTTGGCTACCCAGGTCGGCGGCGGCGGCTGCTCCAGCGGACCGCGAAATCCCATGTTCTTGGTCGGCTTTCCGGCAGTCGGCTTGTCGTGCCGGCCTTTGGCGCCCTTGTCATTGCGCTTTGCTGTTGCGCCCTGACCGCGGCTATCGGCACCGGAATTGGCCCGCCTGCCCTGATCGCCGTGTTTTCCCGGCTTGCTGGGGCGGCTGGACGCCGGACCTGCCGGCCGGGCCGGACGATCGCCGTCGCGCTTGGGGGGATCTGGGGGCTGGCGATCGCGAACCACGGGGTACCTCTGAGAGGATGTGAAAGAACGTCAGTTCTGCGTTCTGGAGAGTCGGAAAATCCAATGTTATCAATAGTTGTTCTTTCACATCCAGAATATTCTCACTGACTCTGAGGGGCCGAAAATTTGCAAGCCCACGGCGGTATTCCGCCATTTGATCAACGTTGGGCCAGAACAGCGCCCCAACTCAGAGGGCGCTTGACCCGAACAGCGCCCGTCGCCTGTGCGTCAAAGCGCCCCAACGCCAACTGCGTCCGGCGCCTAGTGCCCAGCGCCCAAGCAGATTCGCCAAAGCTGTAGCAGGTCGCCGCACACTGTCACCGGAGACCGAAATAGCCCTGCCAAGGTCGGCCACTGAGGGCCCGCGGCAGGGATCAAATCGGGAATCCGGTGCAGAGGGAAGCAGGTGCAGAGCCCGCCGGGGGGCAATGCGAGCGGCCCGCACCACAAGAGCGTGGTGGGCAGCTCAGAATCCCCTTGGAAGGGGGCTCCCCGTGCGAGGGGGAGGCGACACCCGGATTCGAACCGGGGATGAGGGAGTTGCAGTCCCTTGCCTTACCGCTTGGCCATGTCGCCGTACCGTTGCCCGCCTTGCGGCAGACGCGCAGTAGAATACCTGTCCTGGCGGCGCAGTCAAGCACCTGGCGCGAGGTTTGGCCGCAGTTCTTGCTCCGGGGCGAAAAAACGCCTGCAGAGAAACTCGCCGGTCCCGCACCGCCGCGCCTAGAGCGACATTTGCTCGATGCGCAGAGCGCCAGCAAACCGCGGATCGCGGCGCAGGGTCACCGGCGGGGCCATGCGCCGTGCACCGCGGACGGCCAAGTGGATCTTGATCGTCTCTGTGCGCGCGTCGATGCGGTCCGGGATCATCCGCTCGATCTGAAAGGACGCCGGTTGGTCTACCGTGAACAGGTAGTCGGTGTACCGGCCCAGCAAAGGCCGCCACTTATAGCGGCGCAGGTCCGTGTCCAGCACCGGAGAACCCTGGCGATCGCTGTGGACGAGGGTGCGAAAAATCTCAAACTGATTGGCGATCGCCTCCTCGTCCAAGTGATCCGTCGCCAGCGTCAGGGCAAAGAGTTGCTCCAGCAGCTGCCGTACTTCCAAGTTGGCATCCGCGGGTACGGGCTTGGCCGGCGCAGCCGCAACCGGAACGACGGCGATGGGTGCTGCAATCGCTGGGGCAGCCGCCTCACCCGCCTGCTTGGCCTCCAGCGAGGCGACGCGGGCAGAGAGTTGGGCAACAGTGGCGGCTAGTTCAGCCAGGGTCGGCAGCGCTGCAACGGCTCCGGGGGCAGAGGCGGTCGCGGCGGGGTCTTGGGCGGTCATGGCGCTCCTATGGGCAGCAAGGGCGCCGCCAGATGGGCAATGCGCCGAGCTTAGGCTAGCGGGCCCGCTATCTCAAGCGCTCAACCTCTGGCGGCCGCGGCTCAGTTTGGCGTTCCTGCGGGTCGCGGGGCCGACGATCGGCTATTTGGCAGTCGGCTTGCCCACCAGGCAGCGCAGATAGTCGGCGGCGCGCAGCAGCTGGTAGTCGGGGTGGATCTGCGGCTTGGGCTCGCGTTTGGCGATCTTGTCGGCCTGGCCGGAGCTGGCGACGCAGGCTTTGAGTTCGGGCATGCGCGCGCTCCACGGCGACTCCACCCGACCCTGAATCGGCACCAAGTGGTTGTTCAGGTTCTCTTCGCGAAAGCCCACCGGCATCTTGCCGTCCACTGTCGGCGCGACTTCGACATCAGGTTGCACGCCTACCACCTGGATTGTGTAGCCCGATGGGGCGTAATACCGCGCCACGGTGAGCTTAATGTAGTAGTCGTAGTGGAGCGCGGGCTCAAACAGGGTCTGGACACTGGCCTTGCCAAAGGTCCGCGAGCCCACGACCAGGCCGCGGCCATTGTCCTGCAGCGCAGACGCGACGATCTCTGATGCGCTTGCCGAGCCGTCCGACACCAGCACCACCACGGGGAACTCATAGTCGCTGCTCGACAAAGACGCCTCGTGGATCTCCTCTGGCTTCTTGCGGCTCTTGACGCTCACGATCCGTCCGCTGGTGAGGAACGCGTCGGCTATTTCGATGGCCTTGGTCAGCAGGCCGCCAGAATTATTGCGCAAATCCAGCACTAGGCCCGTCAGCTTGCCGTCTGGGGCCTGGGAGGCCAGCTTGTCGATCATGCCGCGCAGATCGCGGGTACTGGTCGGGATAAAGCCCGTCATCTTGACATGCGCCACCCCGGGATAATCGCTCAGCAACCGGCCGTCGACGTTCTTGACCTCAATATTCTCGCGGACAATCGCGATTTCCTTGGGCTCCGGATCAGTTTCGCGGCTGATCGTCAGCACCACCTTGGTGGCCCGCGGACCGCGGATCTTCTTGACGACTTTGTTGAGCGCCAGACCGCTGATGTCCTCGCCGTCGACCTTGTGGATGATGTCGCCGGCGCGAATCCCGGCTCGCCACGCAGGTCGACCCTCCATCGGATTCTCTACCACGGTCTGATCGTCGCGCTGGGTGAGCACGGCGCCGATGCCTTCAAAGCTGTTGTTTTCGGTCTTTTCCGTCGATTCGTCCCAGGCCTTGCGCGGAATGATCGATGAGTGCGGATCCAGCGCGTACAGATACCCCTGGGCCGCCGATTCCCACGCGCGGTTCAGGTCGGGGAGGGGCTTGGGCCGCTCGTCCTTGGCGTCATCCTTAGACTTTTCTTGCTTGCCTGCCCCAGCCACCTTTGCAGGCGCGGCATCTTTAGCAGGCGCGGCGTCTTTGGCTTGCGCAGGTTCCTTCGCGGGTGGCGTAGCCGGCTTGGCCTCGGCAACAGCCACCTCGCGGCCTTGCTCTGCTTGTGGCGTCTGCCCAGGCAGTGGGGCCGCCGGTTCGCGATCGGCGGTGGTCCTTGCGCTCTTGGCCGCCGCACCCGCGGAATTCTGCGCCGCGGCAAAGCGAATCTGCTTGACCCTCTCGCCCACATACGCCATCACGCAGTCAAACTGCGGCCGTCCAAACGGCACGCTCAACCAGCTGTCGTGGTACAACTGGCTGCGAACCTTGATCTTCTCGCGCAGGGCCAGGACCTCTTCATCAGACAGTCGGCCCTTCTTGCGCACTGGCCGCTTTGCTTTGAGATACTCGTCCGTTGGGAGCACATGCAGCACCACGCCCGGCAGCGGCGCATTGCGGCATTGGAACGCCAGGGTCTTGCCGTCTAGCCGGCCCTCTTCTTCCGGCTTGCCGGTGCGCACTTTGTAGAACGCCTCCGGCAACAACTCTTCGCCCGGCTCCAGGGAGAGCAGGGCAAAGTTGGCGGCCTCGACCCAAGCGCGGTGGGTGTCTGGATTGGCGTCGATGTAGTGAACGTGAATGTAGTCAAGCACTTCGCTGAAGTTGGTGGCGTCGAACTGCACGCCCTTCCAGTAGTCGCGCTCGTCCTCATCCTCCGCCGCCAATTCGTCGTCGTCGCCGTCCGCTTGGGTCCGCGTGCCGGACTTTGCAGCGGGCATGGCCGGACTGCCGACGTGGCCACTGTCCGCCATGGGCTCGGATGAGGCGGAGTGTTCCACGGCCGATTGCACGGCTGGGGCCAGCGTCCGATGACTCTCGCCTGCCACCGCTTGCGGATCGGCTTGCGGGGCCTCTTTGTGGCAGGCCAGCATCGACAGCGCCAGCGCCGCGGCGACAACCCTGCCCAACTGCGCGGCGAGCATCATCCGCGATCGGGCGAAATTGCGACTCTGGGTCTCTGCGCTCGTGTCCTGCCAATTCGTCTTCACCTGACCTCCGCACTGCATGGGTTCATCCGCGAATTTGCGCTGCTGTCTACTGTCGCTGTCCATTTGTCGGAGCTTGGGGCCCCTCTGTCAGACCAGCCTGCCAGCGCTCAGGTCGGCGCGCAAGCTGAGCGTCTCCGCCGAGGTCAACACAGCCTCGATCGCCTGCAGGGAGGCGCTGGGCTGGCTCAAGCGCTGACGCAGCTTGCGTACACGCTCGATCGCGTCCAGGGCGCGGGCCCGCAGCGGATCTCCCGCAGGACGGCCCAGGATTTCCGTCGCCTTGCCCCACGCCTCGTGTAGGGTATCGCCGCGGCTGCACACCAAAAAGGCGTCGACCCCTGCACCCAGACCGCGCTCGACACAGCCCGCCGCATCCAACACGTTGGCCACGCCCTTCATTTCCAGGTCGTCGCTGACAATCACCCCCTGGTAGCCACATGTGACGCGCAACAGGGGCCCGAGGATCTGCGGCGAAAGGGTCGCGGGCCAATCGGCATCCAAGGCCGGAAAAAGCACGTGGGCGGTCATCACCATGTGCAGGTCGCCAGCCAAACGGGCAAACGGCAGCAATTCGATCTGTTCCAGGCGTTCCAGGCCGTGGGGCAGGCTGGGCAGCGCTAGGTGGCTGTCGACGTCGGTGTCGCCGTGGCCGGGAAAGTGCTTGCCGCAGCCCAGCACGCCCTCGGCCTGTAGTCCGCGCAGCAGAGCGCCCGCCAGCCGCGCGACCTCCGCTGGATCCCGTGAGAACGAGCGATCGCCGATGATCGGGTTGTCCGGATTGGTATCGACGTCCAGCACCGGCGCGTAGTCGACATTGAAGCCGCAGGCCAGCAGTTCTCGGCCCAGCTGCCGGCCCACCCGCTCGATCAAATCGAGATCACCGCGCTCCCCCAGGCGGCGCATGGGCGGATACAGCGTCAGCGGGGCTTTGAGCCGGGCCACGGCGCCGCCCTCCTGATCGACAGAGCAGATCACCGGCAAGCCAGAAGCTTGAAGGGCGCCAGCCCGGTGGATGTGCGCCGTGTGCTCCACCAAAGCGGCGAGATCGACCTGACCTTCGGCGGCAAACTGGAGGTTGCGGCGGAACAGAATGGCGCCAGCCAGGCCGCGCTGCAGCAGATGCTCGTACTCCATCGGCAATTGCGTGCCGTGGTAGCCGACGATGAACAGCTCTAGGGCGAGATCCGCCGCCGCCGCCGGAGTCAGCGATGGCAAATCGGCAAGGGGGGCCAGAGCGGCGTTGGCGCGCGGGGCGTCGGCGGAAGGTGTCGAAGCCATGGAACAAACCTCAGAAAGTCAGCGCCTTTGTCGCGCAGGAAGGAGGGCAGGGGGCAGAAGACGGCCGTCAGACTAATTCGCTGTGGAGCCTGGGCGCCGCGGGTCGAGCAGATCGCGCAACGCATCGCCAAGCAGGTTGACGCCTGTGACCAAGGCGAGCAGGGAAAGGCCCGACGACAGCACCACCAACGGCGACTGCAGCAGCAGCGCTGTGCCTTGCTCGAGCATCGCGCCCCAGGATACCACGCCTTGGGCCCCAACGCCCAAAAAGCTCAGGCTCGCCTCGCCAAGTACGCCTGCTGCCACGGAGAAAGTCGCCTGGACCGCCACGGGGCCCAGCGCTTCAGGCAGTACGTGGACCAGCAGCACCCGCGGATGGCTGGCGCCCAAACAGCGCGCCGCCACGGCAAAATCGCGCTCGCGCGCCGACGACACCAGCACCCGCACCAGCCGCGCGTGCCCCGCCCAGCCAGTGGCCGAAAGCGCGAGGACGACGGTCCCCAAGCCCGGACGATCGCTCACAAAAGCTACCAACAGCGCCAAAAGCACGCCGGGAAAGCACAGCAGGAGGTCTGCCAGCCAAGTGATCGCCCGATCGAGCCAGCCGCCCGCATAGCCCGCGGCACTGCCCAGCACCAAGCCAATCAGGGCAGAAAGCAGCGCCGTACCGGGGCCGACGATCAGCGCCACGCGAGCCCCAGCGAGCAGCCGGGCCAGCGTGTCAAAGCCCTCTTCGTCGGTGCCGAGCCAGTGGCTGGGGCTAGGTGGGGCGATCAGCAGGCCGGTGCGCTGGGTGGGCGTCCATTGCCAGAACAGCGGACCCACCACTGCGAGGAGCGCAATGGCTCCCACCAGCCCCAGGCCCGCGTACATGGCCGGCGGCAGTGAGAAAGGGCGGCGCGAGGCGAGCCGGGTCTGGGTCATCATGAGCGCACTTGATCACCGCTGCGCAGGCGCGGATCCAACCAAGCATTGGCGCGATCGACGGCGCCGGTGACCAGCAAATACAGGCCGCCGATCACCAGCACGCAACCCTGCACAACCGCGTGATCGCGCGTGGCGATCGCATCGAGCAGAAGAGTGCCAAGCCCCTGGCGCCCAAAGACTTTCTCGGTGATCAATGCGCCCCCTAGCAGCGCTGCGAGCTGTAGCCCCAGCACAGTCAGCACCGGCAAAGCGGCGTTGGGCAGGGCGTGGCGCCACAGAATCCGCGCAAATGGCACACCGCGAGCTCTTAGGGCCAACACCAGATCCGAGCTCAGCACCTCGATCAGCGAAGCCCGGAGGAGTCGCGCCAGCCGTCCAGACAAAGCCCAGCCGATGATCGCAGCCGGGAGCGCCAAGGCCGCCAGCGGATGGGCCTGGTGAGCCGGCGTAGGAACCCACTTCAGCACCACGGCAAGCACATATAATGCCACGGGACCGCTGACAAAAGCTGGCGTTGATACCGCCATCAGGCTCGACGCGCGGGCCAGCTGGTCCCAGAGCCCACCGGGGTGAATTGCCGCGCCGATGCCCAAGGGCAGGGCAATCAGCAGGGCAATGATCATCGCCCCCGCGGCCAGAGCTGCGGTACCGCCCATGCGCTCGGCGATCAGCGAACGCACCGCCACCTCGCGCCCGGCCACGCGGGTGTGCCCCAGCGAGCCGTCGGCCATGTCGCCCAGCATCGCGGCAAATTGCTCGGGCAGGGTGCCGTCCAAGTGCAGCTGCCGGCGGAGCGCGCTTCGCTCGGCTTGGGTGGCGTGGTCGCCCAGCAAATGGTCCACAGGATCGCCCGGCGCCAGCCGCACCGCCGAAAACACCACCACCAGCAGGCCCAGCAGCATCGCCGTCGGCCGCAGCAAGGTGCGCAGCAACTGTATGAACTGTAGGGAAATTGCGCGGAGCCAGGGGTGCATCGCCGCCGCCCTCAACACAGGGTTACGCGAGCGTGCAGAGCGCTATTGGCACTTCTCTAGCAGGCCGCTGACCACCGCGTCGGCGACACCAGCTTTGTCAGCCGCCGTGGCGTACTTGAGGCAGCCGCCCTTGTCGCCCTTGCCGTAATACGCCTTGGCCAACACGTTGTTTGCCTTGACCATGCCGCCCTTGAGCGCCTGCTTGGCCGATGCGATCGCCTTGTCATACTCCGACGACCCGAGGGATTCGCGGGCTTCGTCATACAGTTCTTTGGGACTCTTGGCCCCTTCGACGACCTTGGGCTCTTCCTTGGGCTTCTCTTCGACCTTCTTGATCTCCGCGGGCTTGGACTCTGCCGGCTTGGCCACCTTAGGCGCCTTGCCCGACAGCTTCCTCTTGGCCATTTCAATGACCGATCCCGCGCCTTCGTGCAGCGGGGTGCCGGCCTGTGCCTTGCCGCGCACATCGGTCGCCATCACGATCGCTTCGGCCGGATCGCTGTCCAGCTTGTTTTCCGCCTGGCGAAGCCGCTTGACCAGATCGACCAGCTTGTCGACTTCTGCCAGCTTAGCGGCGATCGGCGCGCTGCCCGGGTGCTTGAGCTTGCCGACCTCAATGATCGGCTTGGCTTCTTCGTACTTGCCCTCGGCGATCTTCGCGTCCACATCGGCCAGGATCTTGTCGACCCCATCGAGCTTGGCCGGGGCTTTCTCCGGCTCATCGCCCTTGGCGGCTGCGGCCTTTTCGTCGGCGGCCTTTTCATCCGGCGCTTTCTCGTCAGGGCTCTTCTCGTCCGCGGCCTTGTCGTCGCCGCTGCCCTTCTTGGAGGCGCTCTCATCGCTCGGCTTGTCGCCACTGGGCTTGCCGGTCTGGGCGCCCTTATCGTCCTTTGCAGGCTCGTCTTTCTTGCCGCCGATCAGCAGGACGGCCGCCACAATGGCGATCAACACCACCGCGACCGCACCGCCGACGATGAGCCCCGTCTTGCCCTTGGCCCCACCGCCGCCGCCGCTTTGAGCGGGTGCCACGGACGGCGCTTTGGCCCCAGCAGCGAGGAAGCGCATGGCGACATGGCCCAGCTCTAGGCGATCGCCGCTGCGGATCTCCGACTTGCTGTACGGTTCGCCGTTGACTTTGATGCCGTTGGCCGATCCCATGTCCAGGACTTGCCAAGTGCCGTCATTGAGACGGGTCAACCGCGCGTGTTCCTTAGAGATCGACCGGTGGTCAATCACAAGGTCCGAAGGATCGCGCATACGGCCGATCGAAATGGGCGTCTTGGTAATCCGCAGCTCCAGGCCGCGCAGATTCTCCGACTCGACAACCAGCCGCGGCTGGGAAGCCTCCGGAATCGCAGTCGATGCGCCGACCGGGTCTTTGTTCAGAAGGCTAGAAATATCTGCCAGATTGACGATCGCCGTCGCACCATCCGGCGCCTTGCCCTTGGAGGCCTGAGGCTGCGGCGCGCTCTTGGCGGCAAGGTCTTTGGCTGGGGCCGGCGCGCTCGCTACGTCGCGAACCGCGTTGTCGCGCTTTTCGCCGGAGACGAGTTCTACCTTGTAGTCGCCGATTTCGACCACATCACCCGGGAACAACTCGGCTTTTTCTTTGAGCAGCAAGTTGTTATAGCGGGTGCCGTAGGTCGCGGCGACGCTTTCGATCCACACCGTGCCGCCCTTGGCCGTAACCCGGGCGTGCTGGCGCGAGACGTTGCGGTCCGTCAGGCAAATCGTGTTGGCTTCATCGCGACCGATGCTGTACTCGCCGTCCTTGAGCGGCACGTAAGTGGTCCGGCCTTCGATGTCTTGGATCGACAGCTTGAGCATGAGCGCCGGACGACTCCTCTTGATGGGTGACCACTAGGACGGACGGCTCTGCGCGGCGGCGAAGCGGTCCCAGAAAGCACACAGGGAAAGCACACAGGGAAAGCACACACGGACAGCACACAGGGAAAGCACACACGGACAGCACGTAGGTCGAGAAAGGCGGCGTCGCGTCTGAACTGGCTGCACGGCCCGAGGGCCTGCCGCCGACACACTGCGCCGACTTCCCAAGATGCTAACACGCCGAACCCGGGGCGACAAGGAGCCGGGCCGAGGTGGGGTCAGCTGGGGCCACCGTCACAAAACACCATTTGAATCAACAGTATGGTTGGTGAGCCCTGCAGCGCCGTGCAGGCTTGTTCAGTGGCGCTGCCGGCAATCGGGCAAGGAATGCTTCAAGCCCAGTACGCGGCGAAGAGGAACTGGCGGTTTGACACGGCCGGCGGCGAAGCGCAAAGAGAAGGCATGCTCAGCACCACCGCCGACCCCATTGTCCTTGCCCTCTCGCCCGCTGGGGTGCAGAGGCGCCTTGAGGCGTGCCGGCCGAGCCAGCCCGTGCGCGTCGGTCTCCTGCTCAACCCGCGGGCCGGACGGGCAAAGCAAGGGCGAATGCGCAGTCAACTGCAGGCGCTGCTTGCAGATTCGCAGGCCTGCGCCGAGACGTGGGACCTGGCCTCTGTGCGCCGGGCCCTCGCCCATCTGCTTTGCGTGCATCAGGCCAATGTGCTGGCGATTGCCGGCGGCGACGGCACGGTGCATCACGCGGTCAACGCGCTCATCGACCTGACCCGCGAGACCGAATTGGCTACCGGCCACGCCGTGCCCTTGCCGCGGCTGCTGATCCTCAACGGCGGCACCCTGAATATCGTCGGCCGGACCTGCGCAATTCACGGGCCGCCCCAGGAAATTTTGGCAAAGTTCCAGAGGTTTTTTGGCGGCGGGCCCCTGTCGCGGGTGCCGGCGCGGCGCGTTCCGCTGCTCGAGGTCAGCTGGTGGCAGGGCCAAGTCCCCGTTGCACCGCGCTATGGGTTCGTTTTTGGATCGGAGGTCGCCTACCACGCCATTGAGCTCTACGAGCGCTTTGGCGCTGGCTACGGCGGATTGACCCGATTCTTGTTCGAATTGTCCCGCGGCATTGCCTGGGGCAGCGAGCTTTGGAGCCGCGAAGGCTGGAAGCTCGGGCCGTTTACGAGCGGCATGCAAGTCGACGGGGTGGCGTACCCCTCTTACACCGGGGTTGCGGCCTCCACCGTGGACTTGACTCTGGCGGTTGGCGCCGCAGCGGCCGTGCGCAGAAAGCTGTACCAGCCCGGCTTTTCGGCGCGGGTGGTGCGCGACCTGGATCCGCGCTCGATTCTGCAGCTGCTGCCCGCGATGATGGCGGACCGGCCGACCCGGGGCTTGGACGACTTTCCAACGGCGTCGCGGCTGGAGCTCTTTGGGCCCTATACGCTAGACGGAGAGCTGTTTCACGAGCCGCCTCAAGCGCCCCACCGCTTGCCGCTGAGCGTGTCCATTTCCAGCCAGCGCCTGCACGCCGTGCCGGGGGAATGGACCGCAGAAGAGTGGTAAATCGCAATGCTTCAGCCAGATCCGCTCATTTGGCCGACCCCGGAGCCGATGGGCGGCTTGCAGTGTAGGGAGCGCGATTGCTATATTGGGAGATTTGTATGGTGCGGTGCGGCACTTCCGCAGGCCCTGCGCTAGAACTGGTTGCTGTCTGCGCAGTTCGCTGTCTGACGCCCCTCCCTTCCCGACGACCTTTGCCCCAAACGGAGCGCCCCATGGCCAACCACCGCACCCGCTTCTCCATACCCCTGGCGGCGATCGCTCTGTTGATGGCGGCAGGTTGTTCAGACGAAACAGCGCCAGCCGCGGACACGACGACGAGCACCGATACGGGGTCGATCGACACGGGCTCCAGCGACAGCGGCGGGGCCGACACGGTCGCGGTGGACGCAAGTGATGCCACGGAAGCGGACACAGTCGCCGTGGATGCTCTGGAGGACGCCGCGGATGTGGCGCAGGAGGACTCGCAAGTCCCTGACACGACAACGCCAGACACTGCGGCCCCCGACAGCGCCGGTGACACGGTCGTTGGACCCACAGACGGGTTTAAGAGCCCGCTGGTCAAGATTTTGGGCCCCTCCGGGCGAGACTGGATTCAGAGCACGGGGTCCAAGATTCAGCTGGCCGGCGTCATGTATGGCGGCGTGGAGTCGATGAATTGGGCGGTGCTCGACGGCAAATCCGGCAACATCACCCCGACGACCAACTGGAAGTCGAGCGTGGTCGATCTGGTCGAAGGCGACAACCACATCACCGTTACGGGCAAGAAGGGCAACACGGTGGTCAGCGACACCATCCACGTGACGTATAATCCGGTGTTCCAGTTCGAAGGGCCGCCCGAGATGACGCCGAACGTGCTTTTTGTCAATGAAAGCGCGACGATCGTTGTGCACTTCAGCGCCAGTGCCGCGGTGGCCGGTCCGGATGGCAGCTTTGTGGTCAATCCCCAGACTCTTCAACTGGTTGAGGTCGACGAGAACGGCAAGGACGTCTCTGGCGGCAGCGTGACCAGCCTGCTCGACAGCGGCTCGGGCGGCAACTGCGACGACGTGGCCAAGGACGCCGTGTTCTCCAACTGCCTAAAGCTCACGCCGAATCAGGCAAAGACCAAGTATTTCAGAGTCAAAGCCGACGTCGACATCGGCGTGAAGAAGTACAAGGCGATGTCGCCGGTGACGATCGTCGACGTGGTGAGCCGCTTTGACAAAGGGACCTGCAATTCCATCGTTTCACTGCAAAAGAAGGTCAAAGGCGACTACAACACTGCTGTAGCCGGGGGCAAGGCGACTAAGGACGCCCAGGCCGAGGCTATCGCCGCGCTGAAGGCCGACAGCAACGTCGCCGATGCGGGCCCAGCAGAAGCCGGCGGTTTTGGCGTGTGGGTCCGCTACAAGTCCGGGCAGCTTGGAGCTTTGAGCTTGGCTCCTGCGGGCTTGCGGGCGGCTGGTGCGGCCATTGATGTCGGTGCGGCGGTGTCGAACCACTCGGTCGGCGCCCGCCGGGCCCTGGCCTTGGCGCCCTTCAAGGCCGAGTTTAGTGCCGCCGGTGGCGACGAGGCGGATCAGGCCGGCGCGGCCCTCAAGACCAAGCAATGCCCGCCGTTTTCTGTCGATGCTGCAGAGGGTTCCAATGCTTACCTGCGCTGGTACCGCGAAATGGGCAACTACGGCCTCGTGACGATCACCGGCCACGGCGAGGCGCTGTTTGGCGATTTGGATCCCCAGGTCTACAAGGATCTGGGCTGGGAGCACCAGGGCGCGCAGGAAGTGCTTTGGAGCGGCGAGCCGGTCAATTGCTCGGCCCTCTCTGGGTCCAACGCCAGCTGCAACCAGGCCGGCTTGGGCTGCCCCGCAGGAGAAACCTGTGTGAAGACATCGCTTTCTGGCGGTCTCTGCGTGGATAACACCCAGGCGGACATCATGCGCGGTCGGGTGATCATCGGCGACGACACGTACGCGCTGACGCCTTCCTTCCTGCGCCATCACTTGGTCAACGTCTTCCCCAATTCTATTGTCTACTTGGGGGCATGCCGCACGATGTTCAACGGATCTTTGGCCGTGCAGCTCTGGGGCAACGGCGCAGCGGCGGTGGTCGGCTTTTCCGACTACGTGTCGGCTCAGTTCGCGGCTACGCAGGGCAAGGCGATGATGGACAACCTGATTGGCAAGACCCAGAGCGTCCTGCAGTCGATGCCCAACACCGGCGGCGACCCGCAGTATGGCGGCCGGCTCAAGCTCGTCGGCATCGGCGAGGCGAACATCGATAACTCAGAGCTCATCAATAACTCTTGGGATTTGGGGAACTTGACAGGCTGGAAGCCGGTGGGCGACGGTCGCGTCATCTCGCGGCTCGGCGCGACCATCCCGACCTCGGGCAAGTACATGGGCATCATTTCTACGGGCCTCGGCTTTACCGCCCAGAACGGCTCGCTGACCCAGCCCTTCTGCGTGGAAGAAGGCCAGACGGAGCTGTGCTTCTACTGGAAGTTCTACAGCGAAGAGTTCAAGGAATACTGCGGCTCGTCCTTTATGGACACCTTTATGGCCACGCTGAAGTCGGACATCCAGAACACCACGATGGTCAACGTCTACATCGACTCGCTGTGCCCCTACGACTGCAACGGCGGATCGCCGTGCGAGCCCGGATCGCCGTCGTGCAAGTGCGGAAAGGACTGGAAAACCCTCTCTCAGGCGGACGTGAATTTTGACCAGGGCGGCGTCTGGATGACCCCCTGGCAGAAGAGCTGCACCGATGTGTCGGGGCTGGCGAACAAGGACAAGAAGGTGGACCTGACCTTCTTTGCGACGGACAAAGGCGATTCGATTTTTGACACGGTGATCTTGCTCGACCAAGTGACCGTCAAGTAGCCAGCGGCCCCGCCCCGGCAATTCCCGCGACATCGGCTGGGATTCAAGCGGGTCGGGTTTCACGGCGGCGGCCGCGGGTGTATGGTGCCCGCCAAGGCTGCACCGGGCGCCGTGCGGAGGAAAGTATGTTCAGGAAATTGAGTGGATTACTCCTTGGGCTCGCGATCGCGGCTTGCGGCACCCCCGAAAGCGGCAGCACCGCGACCGACACCAATTCTGGCAGCGGCGCGGACGGCATGGTCTTTGACGTGGCCAAGGACATCCAAGGAGACAGCTCCGGTGGCGACAGCAAGGATGCGGGCGGTGACGGCGGCGGTGGCGGGCTCGTCCTGACCTTTGAGGTCGACGACAGCGCCAACCAGACTTTTGGCGATGGCGAGATCGTGTGGACCGGCTCTTTCAGCTGGGATCAGGCGAGCAACTCGATCGTCTATGCCACGTCTTGGTTGCCGAGCGACGGACCCTACCCGCCCTTGTACGACGACGGGCCGATCAGCAGCGGCGGCCACGAGCGCGAAGGTGCCACCAAGGGCGACCACATCTTCAGCACCCAGGTCAAGTTCGACCCGACCGAGGACACGACCTTGGAATACGGCGCGCTCAATGAGCTGGGCAACTGGATGTGGAACGGCCCCAACGGCACGCTGGTGCTGAAAAAAGCGCAGAGCGGAGTGGTGGCGGTGTCGGGCATGAAGATCGCCAAGCACGGCAGCATCGATTTGAAAATCAGCCTGGATACCGCAAAGTTGGCTGCGTGTTGCACCAAGTGGAGCCTCGCGACGCACGCGCTGTACCTCAAGGGGTCGATGAACATGTGGACGCCGATCCAGCTGCTCGACGACGGGCAAAAGGGCGACGACAAGGCCGGCGATGGCATCATCACCTACGTGCACAAGCAGAATCTGGGCAAGCACGACGGCGGGCTAAACGCGAACGAGGAGGCTCAGTTCATCTTTGTTTCCACGCAGGGCGACACGCTTCCGGACGCGGGGCAGGAGTACAAGGGCGCAAAAGAGGCCTTTGCCGATGGTGTTGCCGCGTGGACAGCGACTGGGCCCGGCGGAAGCTGGGAAACGGCCGCGGTGGTGCTCAGCAAAGACAGCAAGGGCAAGTTCCTGAATACCGCGGTCAAGATTCCCGAGTCCACAGGCGGGCCAGGGTGCGTGCCGGCGTGTACCGGCAGCCAGACCTGCGAGAACGGCGTGTGCAAGGACGCCACTCCCAAGACCTGCGAGCCGGCCTGCGGCGCCAATCAGATGTGTGAGGGCACCACTTGTGTCGATAAACCATTGGGGCTCAAGCTGGAAAGCGTCGATCCGTCCAAGGGCGGGCTCGGCGGCGGCACTGCGGTGACCCTGACGGGCAGCGGCTTTCTTGATCCCGTGACGGTGACGTTTGGCGGTACCGCAGCCACGGACGTGGCGATCAGCGCCGGCGGCACGATCATCACCTGCAAGAGTCCGGCCCACGCAGTTGGCAGTGTCGACGTGGAAGTGGCCCTCAAGGATGGCACAAAGGCCTCCATCAAAGGCGGGTTTGTCTATGAGGCGCCGCCCAAGCCGAGCCTGTTGCTGGTGCCGTCGTTCCTGCCGGCGGACGGCAAGGTCGGCGAGGCCCAGCCGTTGGCGCTGGTGGCCTCTGTGTCGATCGCAGGTGTGACTTCCGCTTCTGGGGTGACGCCGGATTTGGATGTGTGGATCGGCAGCGCCAAGGCCGGCAGCGCGGTAGGCAAAGACAGCGACTGGAATTGGACCAAGGCGACGTACGACGGCGAGGGCACGGGCGAAGCTTGGGCGGCGAGCTTGCCGGGCCTGGCCAAGGGCGATTGGCTGCTGGGTGCCAAGCTAACCTGGCAGAACCAGACGGCTTACTCTGATGCGGTGGCGGTCAGCGCCGTCGATCCAAAGACCCTGCCCAGCAAGCTCAGCAACGCGACCCCTCCCTTCGCCGCGGCCAAAGGTGGCTCGGTGGTGTCGCTCCTAGGGGTGAACCTGCCGGCCGACGCGACGGTGGAATTCGCATTGCCCAATGGCACCAAGGCGGGGGCTCTGGCGGTCAAGGCGGTCAGCACGGGCCTAGAGGTCACGGTTCCGCCGCTGCCCTTGGGCCCTGTGGATGTGTTGGTCACACCGCCGGGCAAAACCCCGCTACTTCTGCCGGCCGGCCTGACGATCATCCCGCTCGCTTCGCCCAAAGTGGACGGCGATTTGGCCGATCAGCCTGCGCAACACCTTTTGGCGAGCAATCAGGTGCAGACGGCCTGGGGGGCCGGCAAGAATCAGCTCAATTCGCTTTGGGTCAGCTACGACGCGCAAAACCTGACGATTGGCATCGCTGGCATGGCCGAAGACACCAACGCCATCGCTGTCTATCTGGATGTGGACTACGGCAGTGGCACCGGCGCGATGAGCCCCGTCGATCTGAAGGACAATGACGGCGCAGTGGATGACGCGCTGGCCTCGGCGCTCAAGCTCAACGACGCCAAGCTGGGGCTGGATTTTGGCCTCGCTTCGCTAGGACTCGCCAGCTTTGACGGCCTGGACTTGGCCAAATCCACCCTTGCAGGTTGGCGCGGCTTTGCGGACACGGCCAATTTTGCCTGGTTGTTGGGGGCGATCGCCGGCAAGCCGGGCGCGGGACTCGAGGCGACGATCCCCCTCAAGGTCCTGTATCCCAACGGGGTTCCCGCTGCGGGTGCGGCGATGCGCGTAGTTGTGGTCCTGGGCAACAAAGACGGCGCCGCGATCAGCAACCAGTTCCTCCCCGAACAGGGCGCCAGCACCGTCAGCGCCGGACTGAGCGTTTTCCCCGTCAACTGAGGCCACACTTGGGTGTCGCGCGGCTGCGGGTGTTGTTGCTGGACAACTACGACTCGTTTACTTGGAATCTCAGGGATTTACTCCTACGCGCAGGTGAGGCGGAGGGGCTGAGCCTGCGGGTTGAGGTGGTGCGCAATGACGCCCAACCTCTGGTGCAGCTGACTCGGCGGGGCTATGACGCGGTGGTGCTGTCGCCAGGACCCGGGGAGCCGCAGGGAGCCGGCGTGATGGTCGAGCTCATCCAAGCCTGGCGCGGCCGTGTGCCGTTTTTTGGCGTATGCCTGGGCCACCAGGCGCTGGGGCAGGTGCTGGGGGCCAGGGTGGTCCGCGCACCGGAGCCCGTGCACGGCAAAGGTGCGCTCATCCGCCACACTGGCCAGGGTTGCCTTGGCGGATTGCCTCAGCCGCTGCAGGCTATGCGCTATCACAGTCTAGTCGTCGATGCCGCCGGCTTGGCTGAAGGGGCCTTGACCACCGCCACACTGGCTGGGCCGCAGCCCCTAGTCATGGCGCTGCTTCACCCGGCAGATGGCCTAGAAGGCGTTCAATTTCATCCCGAATCAGTGGGTACGCCCGATGGGCTTGCCCTCGCCCGCAACGTGGTCGCCGGATTTGCCGGGCGGCCGTCGCGCAAGGAGCCTTATGCCCGCAGCTACTCCCCCTGACCTCGGACTCGGCAAAGTGATGGCGATCGCCGGCGGTCTGTTGGTGGTCATCCGCCTGAGCCAAGCCGTGCGCGCTTGGTGGGGCCGGCGCCGGCGCGCTCAACAGCGGCTCAAGATGGAAGAAAAGGCCGCCAGCACCCCGCGCAAAGATTGATATTTGTCTACATGAATAGATAAATGTCAACTTGTTCGGGCCTTGGACTTCTTGCCCGCCGCGCGCTTGGGCTCGGTCGATCCCGGGCTCAAGAGCCACACCAGGATCAGCCCGCCGCCCAGGGCCAGCAGAGGCCAGTCGCCCAAGGCCGCATAGACCGTCCGCTGTTCGAGCAACGGCACCTTGCGAAGCAGCGTTTCTGCCCCTGTGAGCTTGGTTTCTGCAACTCTGCGGCCCGCGGCATCAATCAGCACGGAAATTCCGGTGTTGGTCGAGCGAATCAGCCAGCGCCGATACTCCACGCTGCGCATCAGCGCTAGGTTGAGGTGGTGCTCAGGCTCGGCCGTCTGGCCAAACCATGCGTCATTGGTCAAATTAATCAATAGGTTGGGGTTGTGCGCCGCGACGCGTCGGGCATAGCGCGGCAACAGGTCCTCGTAGCAGATCAACATACCCAGGCGCGCGGTGCGCTGGTCGTCGATCTTCCACTCGATGGGCGAAGTCTTGGTGCCAAACTGGAAATGCGAGGTCTCCGGTGACCACTCGTAGAGCTTTGGGAATTGGTCGCCAAACGGCATGTATTCGCCAAAGGCGAGCAGAAACGCCTTGTCGTGGATCGCAAGCACCTCACCGTCGTGGGCCATGAGCACTGCAGAATTGTAGCAGTCTTCGCAGCTTCCCGATCCCGGCCTCATCGGCTTGCCGTGGCTCAGTGCGCCAAACAGCAACGGGGCGGAAAAACCGCGCCGCGGCGTGGAGCGCTGGCCTTCAGCCAAATCGCGGTCGGCCTCGGCATCGGCAGGGAATTCGCGGGTATTGGGCAGGGCCACGCTGGCGGGCACAATGCGCTTGGCGCTGCGCGGCAGGCTGATGGCGAATTGGGCCTGGAAGCCCACGGTTGCGGTGATCTCGGCGCCGCCAGATCCCGGAACCGCCTCAAAGTCTTTGTGTTTGCGCAGGAATGCCTGGCCGCCGCGGCCGATGGCCAAGACGCGCCCGTCGGCGTCGCAAGCGCCGGCCATCACGTCACTGGTCAGGCCGCTGCGCCGCTGCCAACGGCCGCCCGGGTCGCGCTCCGCCAGAGCGCCGCCGCTGCCGCCGAGCCAAGCGCTGCCGTCAGGGCACAGCCAGGTGGCGTACCAGGTCTCGCTGCCTACGGTTTCTGCTTCAAAGCGCCGGCCGTCGCCGATCAGCACCGCACCGGCTGAACCAGCGACGATGGTCATGGGGCCGCTAGGGTCAGCGGCGACGGCCCAAAGATCCTGGGTTGAGGGAGAGTCGAGTCGCTGGGGGGCCGTTTCGCCGCGGCCATCGGCCCAAGAGAGCAGGGCTCCGCGGCGGCCCACGGCTACGCACCGGCCGTCGCCGTTACACGCGGCGCCCGTCAAGTCCAGCGGACCTTTGGCGTCGCGAGGCAGCGCCTGCAATTGCGGCCCCTCCGTGTTGGAGAGGGGCTGTTTGTTGCTGTGAGGCGCGAGATCAGTTGCGGCCGTGGGCCAGCCGAGCCGCCAGATCTGCCCCGCGCGCCCCACCACCCAGCCATCCGGCACTTGACCTGTCCAATCGACCGACGGCGAGGCCGTGGCCACAATCGTCTCGCCTTCTGGCACGGCGGTGATCCAGGCACCCGCTGGGCTGACACTGACGATGCGCTTGCCCGCGTCCACCGCTCGCCATAGATCGCCGCGCGGCGAGGATAGCGCGGTAATCATCGCCAAATCCCGTGGTAATCCTAAGCGATCGGGCGCCTCTGCGCGGAACCTCTTGCCGTCGTGGCGCCAAATCGCTCCGCCGGCGCCCACGGCCAAGAAGCGGTCGGCCGTATGCACAACCGGCAGGGGACCGTAGGGCATATAGGCGCTCTCTGGCCAGACGATCAGCTCAGCGCCCTGCTTTTCAAGATCCTGACTCATGCGCTGATGCAAAATCAGGTTGTGGCGGAGGGTCAGAGCGCGTTTGCGCGGGTCCAGATAGCGGGCTTCTTTTTCCCAAATGCCGATGTTGCCCTCGACCACGCCGATGGTGACCTTGGGAGCGGCCGCTTGGTCCGCGTCGACTTGGGGTAGGCGCCAGCTTCCATAAGCCCATGTCAGCGCTACAGATCCGCCGACGGCGACCAAGAATTTCCAGGCAGGCGCCCTGCGCGTCAGCGGCCAAGCCAGCATTTCGTACAGCGCAGCGTTGGCCGCCCAGGCCAGGGCAGAGACCAAGTGCACGCCGCCCAAATCCGCAATCTGGATCATCTCCAGCTCGCGCGAGAGCGAATTGCCCAGGAACCACGGGAAGATCATCGGCACCGCCGCCTCACCGGCCCACAGCGCCAAGAACGCGGCAAGGCCCACGGGTGCACCGCGCCGCACTAGCCAGCGCCAGAGCGCCACGCCCACAGCCATGGTCAGGCCCTGGGTGACGGACTGAAGCAGCAGAATCGCGGCGGCCACGGGCATGGGCAAGTGGCCAAACTCCCGGAGCATCTCTGTCATCCAGTGAAAGCCGCCCAGGTTGGTGACGGTGCCGGCGAGCAACCCCAGGCCAAATCCCTGGCGCACATTGGCGTTGCGGGCGGCTAGCAGGATCGGAACGGCGCAGAACCACGCCAAATAGTGCAGATTCCAGCTTGGGAATGGCAAGAACGTCAGCACGCCGCCGATGACCGCCAGCAGCCAGTTCAGCGCCCTAAAATCGCCAGGTGCGGGGGTATCCGCCTGTGCGTCTTTCTGTGCCGCCTTCTGCCCGGCTTTTTTTGCCGCCGTCGCCGCAAGCATCAGCGCAAACACCTGTGCAACCATCAGTGCAGGCATCAGTGCTCCGCGTGGTTGTGGTCGTGGGCCTGGGTGGGCGTCACCGGGCCATCCGCGACCGGGACAAACGCCCCCGGGGCCTTGGGTATCGCCCGGGCAGCCGCCGCTGTGGGCTCGCCGGGCATGTCCATCATCGGCGGTGCAGGGGGCTCTGGCGGAATCCAGTTGGGTCGGGTTCCCGCGGCCATCTTGGGTGTCCCGGCCACCACCAAGGGCCGCACGAGGATCAGGGCCCGCCGGCTGTCCGGGAAGCGCTGGGCCTGCAGTTGCAGCTTGGCCAACAGGGCATCTGCGCGCGTTTTGGCTTGCACGGCGACAGCCCGGCGCTCTTCTTCACTCAGGGCAGCCATCTGCGACTCTCCCTGGGCGCGCAAGCGGGCGAACTCCTTGCTGTGCTCTGTGCGGTAGATCATCACCGCCTCGCGCAGCTTGAATTCATCGCCTTGGGCGTTTTGCATCAGCTTCTCAGCCGCCTGCAAGTGCACCAAGCTGTCGTCGACCAGCTGATCGACCGCGCGCTTCTGGCACGCCCCGGCCAGCAGGGTAAGCACAGCCAAGAGCATGGCCACAGCGGCGAATTGGCTGGTGGCACGCGCGCGATTCGGCCAAAGGCGAGGTGTCACGGGGCCTCCTCCGCGCATCAGCCGCGGCTGGTGCAGGAGTGGGAGAACGGTTTCTGTCGAGGCAAAAATGACAAACGCCACGTCGGTTGGGCCTTGAGAGACCGCCGCGTGGCGCTTGAGAGGAGCGTTGAGCTCAGGGTGCGAAAGGGGGGACTCGAACCCCCACGCCCTTGCGAGCGCTAGAACCTGAATCTAGTGCGTCTACCAATTCCGCCACTTTCGCGTTCTGCCAACCCGCGCGGGGTCGGCGATGGGTGGCATTCTGTCCAACCGCGGGGCCCACGTCAAGCCCCCAGGCGCACTTTTTTCAGGTCAGCGGCGTTTCCGCTCCGGCCAATCAGCGACGCCGACCGCGCGGAGGCGGTTTGCGAGCGCCGCTGCGCTCTTGCAGCTTCTTGGTCGCGGCAAAGGACGGGCTCAGGTCTTGCAGGTACTGATCTGAGGTGGGCACCCGCGCCGGGATCTTGGTTCCCAGGTACTTCTCCACGGCGGGCAGCCGGTCGACCAGCGCCTCATCCGCCATGGTGATCGCCTTGCCCTTCTGTCCGGCGCGACCCGTGCGGCCAATGCGGTGCACATAGTCCTCGGCATCCTGGGGAATATCGTAGTTCACCACCAGATCGACGTCGTCGACGTGAAGGCCGCGCGCCGCCACATCCGTAGCCACCAGCACCTCGATCTTGCCGGCGCGGAAATCCTCGACCAGCTTGAGGCGCTTCTTTTGCGCTACATCGCCCGACATGTACTGCGATTCCCAGCCGTTGTGAAACAGCTTGAAGTCCAGCCATTCGCCAGCGCGCTTGGTGTTGCAGAAGATCAGGCAGCGGTGCGGAGAGAGTTCCTCCAAAATACCCAGCAGCAGTCCGAGCTTCTCCTTCTCGGGCACGTGGTACAGGATCTGCTCGACCGTATCGGCGGCGACGCGCTCGGGGTCGACTTTGACCTCCACGGCGTCGTGCAAATAGCGATTGGCCAGCTGCATTACGTCGTAGCTCAGCGTGGCAGAGAACATGAGCGTCTGGCGGTCGCGCGGGCACGCCGTGAGGATAAAGCGGATGTCTTCGACAAAACCCATGTCAAACATGCGGTCCGCTTCATCGATCACCGCCACCTGAACGTGGCGCAGGTCGAGCAGGCGCTTGCGCATATAGTCCATCATGCGTCCGGGCGTGCCGACTACGAGATCGACTTTGCCTTCCAGCACTTTGGCCTGCCGCTCCCAGTCCATGCCGCCAAACACGGCAACGGTGCGGAAATGGCAGTGCTTGCCGATATCCTCGGCGTCCTTGGCGATTTGCAGGGCCAGCTCGCGGGTCGGCGCCACGACCACGGCGCGCGGGGCGGTGGGGTGATCGCGGTCCGTCTCCAGCAGTTCCTTGAAAATCGTGATCAGAAACGCCGCGGTCTTGCCCGTGCCGGTCTGGGCCTGGCCGGCGATGTCGCGACCTTGCAGGGTGTGGGGCAGCGTGCGCGCTTGGATCGGCGTGCAGTAGTTGAAGTGCAAATCGTTGAGCCCGCGCAGCACCGGGTCGGGAATGGGCAAGTCGGCAAACAGTGTGTCGCTCAAGCTGGGGCCATGGCGCGGGCGCTCCAGCACTGCCGCGGCGGAGCCTTCCTCGCCGTCGTCTTCGCCCTCCAATTCGCCTTCCTCCAGGTCGTCGTCCATTTCCTCATCTACCATGCGATTATCTTCAAGCATCTTGGCTATTATCCGTCCGGCGTGTAGCCCTGTGGCCCACGCGTTGTCCCGGTCCCCTCTAGGGTGGGCCCCGGCCGTCTCTTGGCCGAGCCCCCTGGTGTCCTTGGGCCGAGCGTTGGTGCAGCGTCCCCGACAGGAATCGAACCTGTGGCCTTTCGCTTAGGAGGCGAACGCTCTATCCTACTGAGCTACGGGGACGGCGTCGCGGGGGCTGCAACTCGCCGCAGCCTGACCAACACCGCGCGCGCAACCTAGCAGCTTTTGCCCTCTTGGACAACCACGGCATGACTGATCCCGCCCCGCACGCCGACCGCGATCCGCAAGAATTGAGCGCTGACGAACTCGCCCAAGTGCTGCGCTTCCACGACGATGCGTATCATGTGCGCGCAGTTCCGGTGATCAGTGACCGCGAGTACGACGAACTGGTCGAACTGCTGCGCAGGAAGGACCCGAATCACCCGCAGTTGCATCAGGTGGGCGCGGCGCTTCCCGCGGGGCAGGCGGGCGACAAGGTGGTCCACGAGCGGCCGATGCTCTCGCTGGAGAAGTGTAACGAGTTCGCCGGGTTTTGGGCGTGGCTGCGGGGCATTTGCGCCGACGTCCTGGGGCGCCCCAACAACCAAAAATCGCTGCCGGATGCGGATGTGCAGCAATGGGCCGCCACGGCGCCAGAAGCGGTGTTGGTCGAGACACCCAAAATCGACGGGCTTGCGTGTTCTCTGCGCTACGGAGCCGACGGTGCGCTGAGGCTGGCGGCGACGCGCGGCGACGGGCGGATCGGCGAAGATGTCACGGCGAATGCCCGGCAAGTTCAAGGTATTCCATTGCAGTTGCCGGGTTGGCGCGGCGGAGAGATTGAGGTGCGCGGAGAGATCTACCTCTCGCTCTCAAGCTTTTCTCTCGTGGCGGAGAGCTATGCCAATCCGCGCAATCTCGCGGCCGGCACGCTTAAAGCCAAGGATAATCCAGCGATTTCTCCTAGTCAGCTGGCGTTTTTCTGCTATGACGTGGTGGGACCGCAGCATCGCACAGAGGCGGAAAAGCTCGGGACGGCTGCGGCGCTCGGCTTTGTCCCCGCGCCATGGCGAACTCTGACGGCCGCCCAAGCCCAAGAGGTGTTCGACGAGCAGCAACAGGGCAAGGCGACGTGGGATTTTGAGGCCGATGGCATTGTACTGAAGCTCAACGACCTCACCTTGGCCGAACGCTTGGGCACGACAGCCCACCATCCTCGCAGCGCTTTGGCCTGGAAATTCGCTGTCGACGCTGGAATTACCGAGCTGGTCGATGTCGAGTGGAGTGTGGCGCGCACCGGGATCATCACGCCCGTGGCCGTCGTGGCGCCGGTGATTCTCTCTGGGGCGAGTGTGACGCGGGCGACCCTGCACAACCTGTCTACGCTCCGCAAGCACGGATTGCGCCTGGGGGATCGCGTCGAGCTGGTGCGCCGAGGCGGGGTGATTCCGCATGTCGAGAAGGTGGTGACGCCTTCCGCCGAGCTGCCCGTCGTGGCACCAGAGCACTGTCCGAGTTGCGGCGGGCCGACGACGTTGGTCGAGCGCATCGACGAGAAGACCGGAGAGAGCGTCGCCGTGCTTTATTGCACCCGCCCGGAGCAGTGTACTGCGGCCCGAGGTAGGAAATTGCTGCATTTTTGCCAAACCCTCGAGCTGGAAGGCTTTGGAGACAAGGTGGTAGAAGTGCTCCTGGAGCGCGGCTTGGTGACCGACGCAGCTGACCTTTACACGCTTGAAGCCGGCGATCTTCAAACCCTTCCCCGCTTTGGCGAGACTCTTGTGGCCAACCTGCTGGCCCAGGTGCAAAAGGCGCGCAAGGTCGAGCTGGCGGCGTTCTTGACCGCGCTGGGCATCCCGAGCCTGGGCAAGCAGACGGCGCGACTTTTGGCGAAGCGCGGTGATTTACAGGCCATTCGTGCGATGGGCAAGGGCGAGATTGCCGAACTGCATTCGCTGGGCGAAAAGACTGGAGAGGCAATTGTCCAGGGGCTGAGTGACCAGGCGGAGCTCATCGACAAGCTTCTGGCCCACATCGAGTTTCAAGTCGACACCCGGGCGCCGACTTCCGGCCCCCTCACCAACCAAGTCGTCGTCTTTACCGGTGCCCTCGCCGTGATGAAGCGCGGCGACGCGCAAAAATGGGTGGTCGAGCGCGGCGGCCTTGCCGGCAGCGATGTGACCGCGGAGACCACCCTGCTGGTCGTGGGCGGCGACGAGCTGGAGGCTGCCACGCCTTCCTCCAAGCTCAAGAAGGCCCGCAAGCAAATCGAGAAAGGCGGGTCGATTGAGATTCTAGGTGAACCTGAGTTCTTCAGCCGATTTGGCGGTGTGCAGTGAAGCGAGCGTCGATTGTAATTGCCAGCGCGGCGCTGCTGTTCGCGGCCGAGCCCACTTACGCGACCCAGGGCGAACACGAGTATTCCGCGGGCCTCTCTGCTGGCACGGAGGCGAATTGCAGCGGTGCAATGCTCGGACCCGACGGCCGCTGGCTGCTGCACGCCACGGATTTCTGGGCCTTTGGCGCGGGCGTTCGCGATCGGCGCTGCACCGGCGATTGGCGCAGCGGCACGACCAGCGCTACAGCTGAGGCGCGCTGGACCCTGGACGCGCTGACCTGGATCCCGTCCCTTGCAGCTTCAGCGGGCTTGGGCAGAAATCGCCAGGGTTTGACCCCCATTGTGCGGGCAGAAGCGAGCATGGACTGGCGAGGCCAACCGACCTGGGGCGTGTCTGTCCGCGTGGCGCACGAGCGAGACGGCTGGGCCGACACCGGGCGGTGGATGGTGACACTGGCGTGGGTCGGCTATCGCGGCCGCGGAACAGGGCTGGATCTCTAGGGATCTGTCGAGAGACCTACTCGGCGTCCTTCTTGGCCGGCTTGGTTTTACCCGAGGCATCGCCGTTGCCCATGCGCTCCGGCGGCGGCATCGACTGGTGCGGCACCACGATCAGCACCTGCTTTTTGCCATTGCCATCCACAGCCGGCTTCTGCGCGGGCTTAGCGGCGTGCGCAGCGGCGGCTTCCGCGCTCGCTTCAGTGCCCTGCGGCGGAGTCGCTGCTTCTGGGGCAACCAGAGTCGGCTCCGCCACGAGGCGGGTGGCCTGCTGCGGCGCGGCCAAGGGCTCCAAGGCCATGACACCTGCGGCGTGGCTCCACCGCTGGCCGGCCCGCACCACGGTGGTCGTCTCGCCCAGGGGCGCGCCGGGATCATCGGCTGCATCGACGCGGACCGCGCCTTCCGTCACGCGCACCTGCACACCACCCGCGTCCGGCTGATGGCGCACGGCAAAATGCGTGCCGATCACGCTGGCGCGAAAACCGCCAAACATGACGGCAAAGCGCTCGCCCGGCCGCAGCTTTTGCACCTCGCACTCCGCTTCGCCGCGGCGCAGGCGCACAAAGGCGGTGCGATCGTGCAGGGTGGTCAAGTCCAGCTCGCTCTCTTGGCCGAGCTTGAGCTCAAAGCGCCCTGGCACCGTGACCCGGCCGCCCGCCGCGCTGCGCAGCCGCTCGCCCGTCCTCATGGCCGCGCCTACCTTGAGGGGCTGCCAGTGGCCATCGCGCCCGGCGATCTGCAGCTCGCCTTCCACGGCTCCGACGGCCAGCCCGGGCCCCGGATTGTCCGCGGTGGGCAGCGTGGCCGCCTTGATCGCTTCGTCAAAATTGGGCTGACCGCGGTTGTCCATCAGTGGCCGCACCAGCAGCCACGACAGCACCGCTGCAGCCGCCAGAGCGCCGCCCCAGACCAGCCACGGAGTCGCCGGCGCCGGCTTGGTCCAGTCGCCGGACTGCAGGCGCACGCGCTCTTCTAGGTTCTGCCGCTGCTCTGGGCTCAGCGCCGGCGCCTTGCCGCGCTGCAGCAGACTTTGAAAGCGCCTGACATCATTGACAACTGCTCGGCAGGTCTGGCACTCATCCAAGTGGCCTTGCAACTCGGCTCGGCGGGCGACGGAATCGCTCTCGCGGTCGCTGTACAGCTGCAGCCACGTGTTGCGGTCAGGGCAGGTCGACGGAGTGTTGTGGTTCATTTGACCACCTGTAGGGCGAAGGGGGGCAGGGCGCCGCGGGCTTGGGCCATCTCAAAGACTTCCTTGCGGGCGTGGAAAAGCCGCGATTTGACGGTGTTCAGGCCGACTCCCAGGGTGGCGGCGATCTCTTCCAGGCTCATGCCCTCCAGCTCATAGAGGGCAAACACCACGTACTTCTTTTCGGGCAATTTGCCCAGGATATCGTACAGCTGCTTGCACATGTCCCGAGCTTCTAAGCGGTTTTCCGCGGGCACAAGCGCGGCAGGCTGTTCATCGGCGTGGTCCAGGCCCACCCAACGCAGCCAGCCTTTTCTGCGGTTGCGCCGCAGGTGCATGAGCGCGACGTTGACCGTGACGCGGTGTAGCCAAGTGGTAAAGCGAGCATCGCCTCGGAAGCGAAAAAGAGCCTTCTGCAGTTCAATAAACACATCTTGAACAACATCTTCCAAGTCGCTGGACTGGCCCATCAGGTGGCGCGCGACGGACTCGACACGGCGACCGTGGCGGCGGTACAGCTCCGACAGCGCATTGCCGTTGCCCCGCTGGTAGGCGGCCACGAGCGCGAGATCGACGGCATCGCCATCGCTGCGTTCATCGGGACCGGGCAGGGCGCTCAGCAGCATGGGGGCTCCTTGGCAGCTCGGCAAACGCCGCGCTCTCGGTCGCTTCCGGCGGTAGGCCCCTGGGCTTGGGGCGCTTTGCCGGTGCTCACAACTCTAGGTTGCCAGAGCCCGCGCCCAGGATCATCCCCCCGCGCATTTTGCACGCCCACCTGCGGATTTTGCCGCGGCGTTGCCGCTTCTCTAGCCGATTTGGTTTGCAGCAGGGCCTTGCTTGCCGGTATGCTACTGGCCCCCCAGCAGACCGCCCAAGGTCCGCGCCCTGGAGGTTCGTCTTGAAATTCCCGCGCTGGCCCCTTGGGGCGATGATCGCGATTCTTGCAGTGCTCTCAAGCGGTTGTGCGGATGAGACTGCGGTCAGTGGTGCGGCAGCCGCTGACGCTTCGGCGGCCAAGGCCGATGCTGGGTCGGGCGATACTGCGGCGACCGGACCCGTGCCCGCGATCACCGGTCCGGGCCATGGCAAGGGCGGTTACGTAGAAATCAGCGGCGGCTGGGATCCCGCGGCCAAGCGCCTCAAGGCGTGGATCTGGGTGGGCGATGTGGCGGATCTGCTGGGGATTGCTGCGCATTTGCGCTATGACCCGGCCAAGCTTCAACTCACCAAGCTAGAACTGCTGCCTCTGGCTGAGTTGGGCGATGACAACCCGGGGGTCTGGTCGAGTCGAGGCGTTGCCAAGGACGCGCCGGTGGGAAGAGTCTTGCTGGGAAGTGCCCGCTTTCGCAACCAGATCGCGCCCTTTGTCTATCCAGCTGGGGCGGCCGTGCAGCGCGAAAAATGGGTTGCCCTGGAGTTTGCCGTGTTGGCCGCGGGAGAGACCAAGCTGTGGTTTGATCCTCCCAGCAAGCTAGCGCGCCAAGGCGACGGCAAGGCCCTGCAGCTGGAGTGGCTGGACGCCCAAGTCCAGGTGCCTGCCGCCAGCGTGGGAGGTGCCCCATGAAGCGCGCCTTGATCGCTTTGTTGCTGCCGGTGACTCTGGCGGCGTCCACCGGGCAGGCGTTTGCAGCGCCGAGACAAGTATGGCCCCAAATTCAGCAGCTCCCAGTGGCCGAGGATAGCCCGTCCGCCAAGCGCTTTGCCGGCCATCACGCGGAGGCGGCCCATCGCCCGCGCCAGGTCGGCGTGCAGCAGCTGGCGCAAGGGGGGCCGTGGTCGTGGTACGCCGCCGACTTCGCCTCGCTGGTCACGCCGCCCTGGGCGATTGAACATCAGGATATTACAGTTGATCTCAATGCTGCCAAGTCCACCCTCAAGACCACCTTGGTGCTGACCCTGGTGTTCAATGAGCCCACCGAGCAATTGCAGCTCGTGACGGGCTCAGTGACCAAGGCGGTGGTGACGGCGGCGGACGGCACGTCCGTAGAGAGCAAGCTCACGCAATTGAACGGGATGTCTCTGCTCGGCGTGACCTTGCCGCAGGCCGCGTCGCCGACGGACAAGCTGCAGCTCAAAGTCGAAACTCAAGCGACCTTGGACTGCAGCCCTGAGGGTATAGGCCTTCTGCCGTGCGGACTTGGAGCGACATATCAATGGGTGACGTTTCACCGCTACTACCTGCAGGCTGCGCTCGCGGGCCATGCGCCGTTTACCAGTGATCTGCACGTCATCACCCCGGCCGACCGGCTCGCCGCAGCGCCAGGGCTGCTTTCCGGCAGTGAGCTCATGGAAGATGGCAGAAAGGTTCATCATTTCAAGCAGATCGAGCGCACGGACAACGCGGGCTTTGCCGTCGCCGACTACGAAGCGCTGGAGGGCAAGCTAGAAGGCGGCCAGCCGCTGCGGATTTTTACCGCCGGCAAGTTTGTGCCCTATGCCGACAACATTTTGGGCCTGGTTCAAGATGTGACCAGCTGGTATGGCGAGCGGTTTGCCAAATTCCCATGGAGTTCGCTCAACATCATTCAGCTCGACAAGGACTTTGGCGGCGGCTATGCGCCCCTTTCTTCCGTGTTCATGTACCGCGATGTCTTTGGCGCCCAACCCGGAACCGGCTTCTGGCAGCAGACGGTGGAGCTCACCGCCCACGAGCTGGGCCACCAGTGGTGGGGCAATTATGTGGAGCCGTACAGCGTGGGCGATGTGGCGCTGTCGGAATCGCTCGCAGAAGAGTCGTCGTGCTGGTACACGGAGAAGACTCTGGACAGCCGCAGCCAGTTGATTGGCAATCACCTCAGCTACTTGTACACGGTGCCTCCCACTCAAGATGTCGCGGTGGGCTCGCAGAATGTCTACAACAGCGCGCACTACGTCGCGGTGGTGTATCACAAGGGCTCGGCAGTGCTGGACATGCTCCGCGCGATGATCGGCGACGAGGCCATGGCCAAAGGCCTTGCGCTATACGCCAAGAGTTTTGGGAGGGATTACGCGCGCCTGGATGACCTGCGCAAGGCGATGGAAGAGGCCAGCGGCCAAAAGCTCAGCTGGTTCTGGCAGCAGTGGTTCAACAAAACCGGGCCGATCCGCGCTGAAGTGGCCGGGCGGCTGGTCAACAACGGCGGCCAATGGGCGGTGCGGTTGCGCTTTGCCCAGCCGGCCCAGGGGACATCGCCGTCGGCGCCCGCTCCCAAGCGCTTTAGCGTGGATGTGACCATCGACTATGCGGATAGCACCCAAGATGTGATCGCCGTGGAGATCGCGCCTGAGGGCGACGAGCCGGTGATCGCCGAGGTGCCCGTCAAGGCTCAGCCGGTGCGGGTGCG
>CAXNCS010000020.1:0-40194 GCA_964201005.1 Myxococcota bacterium | reverse complement strand
GCAAGAATTCTGCGGATAGCCCGCGTTTGCTCTGGGATAGTCTCGCGTTCGGTATCGCCCGGTCTCAGCACTGCCGATGGAGACCTCGGGCCCGCAGCAAGCGCTTGAAATCGCGAGGGCCGTTTCTGGCACGCCCCTTGCTCCCTGGTCTGGAGGTGCACGGATGCACGGCGGTGTGGGAGGAGACGATGCGGCACGCGCGACACGCAAGAAATAGGCTTATCGTTTGGTTGTGTATGGTTACAGTGCTGCTGCTCTGCGCGTGCAGTGCGCCAAATGGCCGCAGCGAAGGCCCGCGAGAAGCGCTTGCGGATGCGGCGGCTCTGCGGACCAACCCGGGCAAGCCGGCGGAATTGCCGCAGCCGGCCACACCGCTGGGCCTGGATCAGCCGCCGCGGGTGGTGATCAGCGAACTGCTGACCGATCCGCTGCTGCGAGACGAGGGGGTGGGCGATTACGTCGAGCTAGCCAATCTGGCTACTTTGTCTCTGCGGCTGGCCGATTTGGCGCTGTGGGTGCCCTCGGGCAAGCGCGTGGCTTTGGAGCGGCCCAAGCAGCCGTGGCTGCTCCCCGGCGAAGTGGTGGTCGTGCGCGGCGCGATGCTGGCAGGTCCGGAAGAGCGCACCGCGATTCGCGCCAAGGGCCTGCGCCTGCCCAACTCAGCCGGCAGAGTGGAACTGTGGTGGCGCGACAGCCGCATCGACGTGGCCCAGTGGCAGCGCAAGCGCCCGTGGCCCAAGAGCCGGCCTGGCGTGGCCCTGGAGAGGGTGACACCGCAGAGCGACGGAGCCGGACCGTTGGCCTGGAGGCGCGCCACAGGCGCTGTGGACGGTCTAGAGCGAGGCAGTCCAGGCCGGGTTGAATGGCCGTGCAGCACCGTGGCGGGCACCGCTCTCCACAGCCGGTGCCTTGCCGAGCCCAAGCGGCCGCCGCGCAGCCTCTGCCGCCGCTAGTACCCCAAACCCGAAATTCGCGGTGGGTTTGCCGAAAGCCAGAGCAAGGGTTTGGGGTACTACTGCTGGGTCTTTTTTCGTACATCGAACTCGGAAATCGTGACAACCCGCCGCGAACTTGAGGTTCGATGTACTAGGGCGCGATTCGCCAGCCGCGATCCAACTGGCGGTGTGCGACGCCGTGTGTTGGGCTGGGTTGGGCTGCACGGGCTTGGACGCGCCAAAAAGCAGAGCAGGCCGGACTCCGTGGGGAATCCGGCCTGCTCTGGGTGGTGGCTGAGGGGGGACTTGAACCCTCGACCTAGCGATTATGAGTCGCTCGCTCTAACCAGCTGAGCTACTCAGCCACCGGAGCACGCGGCGGAGGGCCCAAGGGCTCCCCCGACCGCATGGTCGATTAACGCTTGCTGAACTGGAAGCGCGCGCGGGCGGCCGAGCGGCCGTACTTCTTGCGTTCCTTGGCGCGCGGATCGCGGGTCAGCAGGCCGGCCGACTTCAGAGCCGGGCGCATTTCAGCCGAGTACAGCGTCAGCGCCCGCGAGATGCCGTGGCGAATCGCCCCAGCCTGACCGGCGAGACCGCCACCGGCTACGGTGACCTTGACGTCGAACTGGCCCATCTGCTCGATCACGCCAAACGGTTCGTGCACGACCATTTCCAGCGTCGGGCGGCGAAGGTATTCGGCGAGGGTGCGGTTGTTGACCGTGATCGTGCCGGTGCCCTGCGAGATGTAGACGCGCGCGGTCGCCTCTTTGCGGCGGCCGGTGGCGTACCAGCGCTTGCTGGGGGCAGAGGAGTCAGAGACGCGACGGGTGGTTGCCATGTTCTACCTTGAGTTGCGCTGCGAGCGGTTTCGCGGGCGCGGATCGAGCAAAGTGCTTCGGAGGAGAGGGCGCAGAGACGGTTTCGACAACGGCCAGATCTACAGGCTGCGCTCGACCGGGTTCTGGGCGGCGTGCGGGTGATTGGCGCCCGGATAGACCTTGAGCTTGGTGATGAGGCGGCGGCCCAGGGCGCCCTTGGGGAGCATGCCCCAAACGGCCAGACGGACAGCCTGCTCGGACTTGCGGCCGATGAAGATGCGCGCCGGCTCGCTCTTGATGCCGCCGGCAAAACCGGTGTGGCGGTGGTACATCTTGGTCTGCATCTTGTTGCCGGTCAGCATGACCTGCGATGCATTCACGACGACGACGAAGTCGCCGCAGTCCGAGTTGGGCGTGAAGGACGGCTTGTCCTTGCCGCGCAGGATGTTGGCGAGTTGGACCGCGGCGCGACCCAGGACGACGTCCTTGAGGTCGACCACGTACCACTGGTGCGGCACATCTTGCTTGCGGACGCTGGTGGTCTGCGGGCTAAGGCTCATGACAGTTCCTTCTGATCAGGCGCTCGGGACAGCGCGGCTCGCTAAGGGGCCCCCAGCCGAGGCGGAGGGCGAGGTCGTTGGTGCGCGGTCCGTTTGCAGCCCGCGAGGGCGGAAATTCTAAGGGCTCCACCTCTGCCCTGTCAAGCGCTATCCTACACGGAGCGCGCTTGAACGAACAACTTTCGCTCTACAGACCCACGGCGGCCCGCAGGTCGTCGACGCGATCGGTGCGCTCCCAGGTAAACGCGGTCTCGCTGCGGCCAAAGTGCCCGCCCGCAGCCGTGCCTGTGTAGATCGGCCGCAGCAGATCCAGCTGCTCGATGATGCGCGCCGGACGGAAATCAAAGGCTTCCATCACACCGTGCTCGATCTTCTCTTGGCTGATCTTGTTGGTGCCGTAGCAGTCGACTTTGACGCTGGTCGGGCGGGCGACGCCGATCGCGTAGGACACTTGGACTTCGCACTCGTCCGCCAGGCCAGCCGCGACAATGTTTTTTGCCACATAGCGGGCAAAGTAGGCGGCAGAGCGATCGACCTTGGACGGGTCCTTGCCGGAGAAGGCGCCGCCGCCGTGGCGACCCCAGCCGCCGTAGGTGTCGACGATGATCTTGCGGCCGGTCAGGCCCGCGTCGCCGTGGGGGCCGCCGATGACGAACTTGCCCGTGGGGTTGACGTGGAACTTGGTGGCGTCCGTGATCAGGTGCTTGGGCAGCACCGGCATGACGATGTGCTCCATGACCTGGGCGCGCAGATCGTCATAGCTGATGCTGTCGCGGTGCATGGTGGAGAGCACCACGGCGTCGAGCGCAACGGCCTTGCCCTTCTCATAGCGCACGGAAACCTGGGACTTGGCGTCGGGACGCAGCCACGGAAGCGCGCCGCTGTGCAGCATGTGCTCCTGCCGGCGGGTCAGCTTGTGCGACAGCACGATCGGCAGGGGCATCAGTTCTTCCGTCTGATTGCAGGCAAAACCGAACATCAAGCCCTGATCGCCGGCGCCCTGTTCGGGGTCGAGGCCCTTGCCGATATCGACGCCTTGGGCGATGTCCGAAGACTGCTTGCCGATCGACACGAGCACGCCGCACGACTCGGACTCAAAGCGATCCTTGGGATCGTCGTAGCCGATGCGCTTGATCGTTTCGCGGGCCACCGCGCGGTAATCGACGTTGGCGTGGGTGGTGATCTCGCCCGCGATGACGACGAGGCCGGTGGTGACCAGGGTCTCGCAAGCTACGCGGCCGCGCGGGTCCTGGGCGAGGATCGCGTCGAGCACCGCATCGGAAATCTGGTCCGACACCTTGTCCGGGTGACCAGCGGAAACGGACTCGCTGGTAAAGGTGAAGTCGCTCATGTGCAGTCGTCCTCAGTTCTGGCCCCATCGCCGGGGGCGCGAAGGATTGTCGGACAGGGCCGCGCTGTCAAGATGGGGAGGCCGAAAGCTTGTTCGATCCGGGCGGTGCGCAGGGGTTTGTTGCGACCTGTGCGGGCGATCAGGCCATTTGTGCCGCCTGCCCGGCTGATCCACCTGCGGTCATCGATGGGCCCAGGTCTCACCCGGACGGGCGTTTTGCCAGTAGCGATCGGCGAATTGGTTCAGGTACACTGGGGGATTGGAATGCGCAGCGGACGTCGCAACTCGCAGGGGCCATGGTGGGCAGGCAATCACGCATGAGATCGGCTTTGCGCGGGTGGAAGCAGACGGCGAGCGCCGCGGCGCTGCTTGCCCTCGGCTTGACGGCGGCTGGGTGCGGCGGCAACTACGGCGTGGACCAATTCGCCGTGGTCGATGACGGCAGCGGCAGTCGCGCGGCGCCGAATTTTGGCAAGGATACGGCCAGCGGCGGCGCCAAGACCGACGCTGCGGAAGCGCCTTTGGATGCGGGCAACCGCCAGCAGGGCGGCACTGCCGACGGGGACGGCGATCTGGCCGATCGCAACGGCGACACCGCCAGCGGTCCGATCGACGGCTCTGCGCCAGACGCGGCGCCGGGCTGTGCTGCGGGCAAAGCCTGCGCAAAGGATAGCGATTGTCCAGCGGCGGCCTGTCAGGTAGCGGCTTGCGAACAGGGCTGCTGCACCTTTAGCGCCGCGGCTGACGGCCAAGCGTGCGATGACGCAAACCCCTGCACCAAAGGCGATAAGTGTCTGGGACAAGCCTGCAGCGGCTCCGCCAAGCCGTGCGATGACGGCAAAGCCTGCACCGATGACAGCTGCGATCCGGTCAGCGGCAACTGTACAACCGCACTGCAGTCGGGCTGGTGTCAGATCAACGGACAATGCGTGCAAGACGGCGAAGCTTCGATGGCCAGCGCGTGTAAGGTGTGTAATTCCAGCGAGTCGACGGACAGCTGGAGTTTGGGCACCGGCTGCTGCAAACAAGATGCGGACTGCCCCAAGGGCGGGGCGTGCGATTTGCCTAGCTGCGACCTACAGACCAACCAGTGCGGCTTTAAGCCCGCGGTGGGCTGCTGCGCGAGCGATCAGGACTGCAGCGATGGCAATGCCTGTACCTTGGACAACTGCGACCTGTCGACGGGCAACTGCGCTTACAAGCTGGTGGAATGCGTCGATCCCAACCCTTGCCAGAGCTCGACCTGCGATCCCAAGAGCGGCGAGTGCAAGGCGGCGACCAAGGCCGGTTGGTGCTTGATCGACGGCGCGTGCCAGTCTCAGGGCGCGCAAAACCCGGCCAACGGCTGCCAAATCTGCGACTCTTTGGCGAGCATGAGCAGCTGGACCGCGGGCATGGGTATGGCCTGCAATGACGGAAATGCCTGTACATTCAATGATGTGTGTGGGGTGGCGGGCAAATGCGCCGGCACGCTGCAAGACGCCTGCTGCACCAGCGATGCGGACTGCGCGCCGTCAGGCAATCCTTGCGCCATCAACAGCTGCGATCTGATGTTGGGGCTGTGTATGCCCAAAGCCAAGCCCGGCTGCTGTACCAGCGGAATCTGCTGCGATGTCGGGCTGCAAGCGATCAAGGCGGCCAAGACGGCGTGCGGCAGCGCGGTCTTGTCTACGCAGTACCAGTGCAGCGGACAGAACATTCAATCGCGAGAAATTAAAGCCGGATGTGACGGTGGATCCGCAGATGGCTGCCTGGCCGACGCCGCCCATCAGGCCATCGGCGCCTGGAAGACCTTGCAGACCTGCGCAGCCGGCAGCACCTGTACGGCGAGCGGCAGCAACGTCATGCCGACCTGCAAAACCACCGCGCCGGCCGGGAGTTGCGCCGGGGCGTGCAATGGGAAGTCGCTCAACGGACAGTGCTATTGCGATTCCGTCTGCTCGGGTGCAGGGGACTGTTGCGCCGACTTCAAGGCCACCTGCGGTTGCTCTAGCGGCGAGTGCTGTGAGGTGAGCAGCGGGATCGTCAAGGCCAAGGGCAGCGCCTGCGGGGCGATCGCCAACGAATTTCAGTGTGTGGGCAAGCTCTTGCAGAAGCGCACAGGCCAACAGGTCTGCAGCGGCGCGGCCGGTACCTGCCCTAGCGGCACCAGCGGGGTCACGTGGGGCAGCTGGGCGACCAGCAAGACGTGTACGTCGACCCAGAACTGCGCGGTGAGCGCCGACAAGACCAGCGGCAGCTGCACGGCCATCCCTGCGGGCAGCTGCAACGGCAATTGCGGATCCTCTAGCGACGATCAGTGCTTCTGCGACCAGGTTTGCACCCAGCTGGGCGATTGCTGTGGCGATTATGTTGCGGCGGGCTGCACGGGCGTGACGGCGTGCGGCAGCAATGCATCAAAGACCTGCAAGAACGTCTGCGGCAACCAGGGCAGCGGCTTGTGCTGGTGCGACACGAGCTGTGATATCATTGGTGATTGCTGCCCAGACAAGGACCTCTGCGGCTGCTGGTGACGACTCAGGGCGATCGCCAGGGGGCTGCGGTGCTCTACGACAGCCATGTTCACCTGGATGATCCGGCTTGGCCAGTGGAGCAAATTCTAGATGAGTTAAGCAATTTGAGTGAGTTGGACGGTGCGATGACCGCCGGCTATGGACCGGAGCGCTTTGCGGCGAGTCGGGCGATCTGTGCGGGCGATTCGCGGGTGGTGCGATCCCTGGGACTGCATCCGTGGTGGCTGGCTGGGCAGACCACGGGGCAGCGCGATCAAGGGTGGCAGGCGCTGCTGTCTGAGCTCGACCGAGGCCCGGCGGTGGCTCTGGGCGAGATCGGCCTGGACAAAGGCCTGCGGGCGCGGCTGAGCCTTGAAGAGCAGCTGCACTGGATGGAGCGGGGGCTGCTGTTGGCCCGTGAGCGGCAGTTGCCTGTCGTCCTGCACATTGTCGGCTGGTATGGCCGGGCGATGGAGCTGCTGCAGCGGCTGGGCGGGCCGTGGCCGGGGGTGGTGCACCGGTGGTCGGGGCCTGTCGAGCTGGTCGCGGATTTTGCCGCACGGGGCCTGCACATTTCTCTGGCGTTGGAGCCCCGCAGCGATCCCGGCAAGCGGGCAGAGCTGGCCAGGGCGATTCCGCGCGAGAGGTTGCTGATCGAGAGCGATTGGCCGTTTGGCGAGCTGACCTATGCGCAGGCGGCGGTTGCGACGCGCAAGCTCGCAGAACAAATGGCAGAATGGCGCAGTGAGCCCCCGGACGATCTGCTGAAAGTAGTGCGGCAGAACGCCAGATCGTTGTATCTTGGCGCGCAGGCCGGGCAACGGCCCTAATTGCGCAAGAGAGGGCCCGTGGAAGCAGTGAGAGATCCTGAGGCGAACCCCCGGCCGCGCTTGGCCAAATCCCGGCCCGCTCAGCGGCGTTTTGACCGCTTGGTGCGGCTGGTGTCGGTGCCCGGCTTTGAGCGGCTGCAGGACGCCCACGTGGTGGTGTTTGGCGTGGGTGGCGTGGGCGGTTATGCCGCCGAGGGGCTGGTGCGAAGCGGCGTTGGGCGGTTGACGCTGGTGGACTACGACGTGGTCTGTGCGACGAACCTGAACCGGCAGATCCAGGCATTGACGACCAATGTGGGGCGCGCAAAGGGCGAGGTGTTGGCCGAGCGCCTAAGAACCATCAATCCCCAGGCGCAAATCGAGGCGATCAGTGCGTTCTACGGCGCGGAGACCGCCGATCAGCTGCTGCCGCTGGACCGGCCTCCGAGCTTTGTGGTCGATGCGATCGACAACGTGACCGCCAAGCTGCACCTGCTCGATCGCTGCCGCAGCAACGGGATCGCCGTGGTTAGCTCGATGGGCGCGGCCGGCAAGCTCGATCCGACCCAAGTGCGCGTGGCCGATCTGTACCAAACCCACACCGATCCTCTGGCGCGGGCGGTGCGGCGATCGCTGCGCAAGCACTACCAGTGGCCCGAGGCGGGCAAGGGCGGCCAGGTCAAAAGCGGCATCCAGGTGGTGTACTCGCTGGAGAGCCGGCGCATGCCGATTCCGCCGGATTGGGATCGCGAACACGGTTTTCAGTGCGTTTGCCCGCCCAATGAGGCCGATGTCCACCAGTGCAGCCACCGCAACCTCATTGAAGGATCGGCGGTTTTTGTCACATCGGTGTTTGGCATGGCGATGGCATCGCTGGTGGTGCGCGATCTGGTGGGCGATCTGGTCGCGCCGACCCTCGCAGAGCACCGGGGCGCTGATCAGTAGTCGGCCATGCTCTTCTTGGCCGCGCCGGGTTGTCCGCCGGGGGCGCCAGTGCCGGAAAACGCCATGGTAACGTAGAAACTCGACCACGAGGCGGCCTGACGAGCGGCGGCGCGGACCTTGTCTGGCACCACCTCACCGTCTTGGCGACCGCCTTGGCGCCACGCCGCGAGGTGATCGCGGACGGCTTCAATCGCATAGGTCATTTCGCTCTTGCGCGAGGTGACCATGGCGTCGTGCTTGGCGAGCCAGTGGTCGGCCAGCACCACATCGCCAGCGGCCAAGCACAGATAGGCGATCATCTCGCTGTAGCCCGCGTCGAGCTTGGCGTCGCCGGGGACCTGCATAGCCGCGGCCTGAGCGCGATCCATCATCCGCGCGGAGATCAGCGCTGAAGCCAAAAAGGCCCAAGCATGGCCTTCGCCCAGGGCCTTGGCCAAGGTGTCGGCTCCGCGCAAAGCCATGGCGTTGTTGCCGATTTCCGCCCATTCGGCGATGGCGTCGAGGAACTTGGTCGGCCATGCCGCCGGGGGCATCTCTGCCGTCTCCATCAGCGCGTCCATGGCTGCGCGCGGATTGGCTTGCTGAATCAGCCAGTTGTCCAGGGCGTCGAGCACTTGGGCGATGGTGGGCGCGTGAAAACTGTCGGCCCATTGCACGGAGAAGTCGGCGTCGATCAGGTACGTGGTCATGCGCGCCAGGCGGTCTTTGGGCCAGGACGGCAGCGACCAGCGCTCCCACAATTCCTGAACCGCCATCCACACAAGCGCCCGGGTGTTGTCGTCCACGCGATCGCCGGCCTTCTCTAGCCAGTCGTCTTCCACATCGGACTGCAGGGCGGCAGCGGCGGCCTGGGCCTCCAGGGCCTCGCGGCTGGTGGCAAGGCCAAGCTCCGCCAGCGCGGCGATCAGATCGGCGTCGCTCCAGGCGCGCAGGTCGGGCTGTTGGGCATCCCAGGACTGCAGATGGTGCACGGCAGCGGTTTCACTCATGGCGGCTTCCTAGTTGGGTTGGACGGGGCGCGACTTTAGCCGAGCTTGGCCAGCGCCGCCAGCACCTGATCGACGTGGCCCTTGACGCTGACCTTGGGCCAAGCCGCGGCGAGGGTGCCGTTCGCGTCGATCAGGAAGGTCGAGCGGATCACCCCCTGAACCTCTTTGCCGTACATGATCTTCTTGCCGTAGGCGCCATAGGCCTGCATGACGCTTTTGTCGGCGTCGCTGAGCAGGGGAAAATTGAGGCCATACTTGGCCTTGAACTTGACGTGCGCGGCGATCGAGTCGCCGGAGATGCCCAGGACGACCGCGCCGTGCTCCGCGGCCCACTGGCTCTGGCGGTCGCGAAAATCGCAGGCCTCCGTGGTGCAACCCGGCGTGTCGTCGCGGGGATAGAAGTACACCACCACCGGTCGACCGCGCAGGCCGCTGAGCGAGATCGAGGTGCCGTCATCGGCCGGCAAATTGAAATCAGGGGCGGGCGATCCAACGGTGGGCATGGCAAATCCTGTGGGCCGCAGTCAGCGCGGCGCGGCCAAGCATCGGAACTTTGGCGGGGAACGCAAGGGGCGGTTGCCGATCTCGGCGAAAGCCGGTACGGTTTCGATCTGGCTGCCCGCTGCGGCGCCGATACGGGACCCCATGCGCATCGCCATTCTCAGCGACGTCCACGCCAACATTCAGGCCCTGACCAAGGTGCTAGAGCGCTGCGACAAGGAGGACGTCGACGAGATCGTCTGCCTGGGCGACGTGGTCGGTTACGGGGCAAATCCCAATGAATGCTGCGACCTGCTGCGCGAATACTGCTCGGTCGTGCTGATGGGCAACCACGACGCCGCCACCGTGGGCGTGATGGATGCCGATTACTATTACGATTCCGCGAGGCGCGTGCTGTACTGGTCGCGCAAAGAGCTGACGGAAGAGAACTTCCGCTGGCTTTACAGCCTTCCGTACACGCATCAGCGCCCCGATCTGGACGCCGGCTTCTACCACTCCGCGCCGATTCTGCCTTCTGGCTTCTACTACGTGGTGCGCAACGAAGAGGCCGAGGCGCTGACCCGCATGAAGGAAGGGTTTTTTACCCACAACTTCATCGGCCACTCGCACTTGACCACCACGTATGAATACAGCGGCAAGAAGGTCAAGGACGTCACCGGCAACTATTCATTTCGCGAGGGCCACCGCTATCTGTTCAATGTCGGCTCTGTAGGCCAGCCGCGCGATCGCAATCCGCAGGCGTGTTTTGTGATCTTTGACGCCAAGCGCAAGACGGTAGATCACGTGCGCGTGCCGTACGACATCGCCGGTGCCCAGGCGCGCATTCGCGAAGCGGGCCACGATGACAAGTTTGCTCGGCGGCTTTCAGTCGGTCAATAGAGGCTATTCGCCCGTAAATACGCGGGCCTTGAGCCGCCATCGCGCTGCATTTGCCCCAACTGTTCCGGGCCGTGCCTTGGCTCCACCTTCTGCGGGCGTCGCTTTGAGCAGATAGCCTTCGCCTGTTCCCGTGTTGATCAGCAGCTCTTTGGGTGCCCCATCGGTCACGAGCAGCTGGCGCAAGTCACTGCCGCGGCCCAGATCGCGCACGGTCAACAGATAGGCGCTATTGCTCGCCGCGGCCTCAATGCGGATCTGCTGCATGGCCGGATCGCCGCCGTCAATGCGCAGCCAATCGACCGCCGCGGAGTCGCCGGTATCGCCGTGGTGCCAAGCGCCCAGTACCATGGGTTGAGCGGATTCTTCTGTGTTATTGGGCTCTTGTTCGGCCTGGTCGGCGGCGTCGGTCACTTGATAGCGCAGCGTGTACTGCACCGGATCGGCCCGCAGCTCGGCGCCCGCTGGGGCAACCCGCGACACCACCAGGGCGTCCGGCTGCTGGCGGGTCGCGCCGACAAAAGCCAGCACCGGCTTGAGCTCGCCCGGGGCCACCCGCCGCGCCGCTACCATGCGCTGGCTGCCGTCGAGCAGAGAAAGCCGAAGGTTAGCCCAGTCTTGGCCGGGGGCAAGCTCGACAAACACCTTGATCAGCCGGCCGTCGATGTTGCCGGGCAGGTTGAACACGTCGCGATCGCCGGGGCCGTCGAGCACGGCGCTGTAGTCGACCGAGGGCTGCAGTTCATTGCCCGGGCGCTCGTCATTGGGCTCACTTTCGCTGTGCAGGGAGCGGGTCTTGCGCTCTACCCGCAGCGTATACCGGTCGGACAGCGACTCCCCAGGGGTCTGCCCGGCCAGCTTGACCTCGGCGACGCAGACGCTGGTCGGCGTCAGCCGCGGGTTGAGCAAGCGCAGCAGCTCGCCTTGGCCCTTGCCGCGGTGGTTGAGGGTCCACAGGGGCTGGGCGTTGCCGCCGTGAACCGTCAGCTGCAGGTCCATGTTGGGCAGGCCCGTTACGCCGACCGCCAACTCCACGCCTTCGCCGCCGCGGGGAAGCAAAAAACAGTCGCGATCGCCGGTGTTTTCGGAGCGGCGCTTGCCGATCGTGCCCTCCGCGACATCGCCGGGACCCAGGGGCTGGGCTTGCGGCAAATCGTCATTTGGCTCTACCTCTTGGGCCGAAGGCGAGGTGATCGACCACCAAGCGCCACCGGCAATTCCGCCGACTCCGAGCACCAGCGCAGCAAAGAATGCGGCGGTCTTGAGCTTTTGCTTGTCAGGACCGGCTTTGAGCGCGTCGAGCTCAATGACGTCGGACATGCCCCGCGCGGGCGGAGAATTCGGCGCGGCTGCGGTCGCTTGCACCGTTGGCCCGTCCAGACCGGCGTGGGGCTGCTTGGCTGCGACGACCACTGGCCGAGGCGGGTTCAGGCCCGGCAGCGACTCCTTCCAGCCGCTTCGCAGGCCGGCCACCAGGGCTTTGCTCAGCTCGTCCATACTCTGAAAGCGCTCGTCCGGATCCTTGGCCAACGCCTTGATGACAATGGCTTCTAGCAGCGGCGGCACACTCACCTGCGGCGCTGCGTCGGCCATCTTGGGCGGCGGCTCCATCAGGTGGGCCTTGAGGATGTCAAAGGTATTCTTGGGCCGGAACACGTGCTGGGCCGTCAGCATGCGGAACATCAGCGCACCCACGGCGTAGACGTCGGCGCGGCCGTCGATCTCACCTGCGCGGATCTGTTCGGGACTCATGTAGTACGGCGTGCCAAAGATGTCGCGCTGGCTGTGGATGGTGTACGGGTCGTCCGCGCCCTGCACCTTGGCGAGGCCAAAATCGAGGATCTTGATGAAGTCGGGGTGGGCTTGCCCCTCGACCAGCATGATGTTTTCTGGCTTGAGGTCGCGGTGGACGATGCCGTGTTTGTGCGCTTCCGCAAGCGAGTCGCACATCTGCAGCACGAGGCGGGCGACGCGGTCCGGCGGCAGAGGGCCGTCGCGCTCCAGGGTGGCATCCAGGGCCTCGCCCTCAAGCAACTCCATGACCAGGTAGAAGATTTCGCCCCAGCGGCCAAAATCGTACACCATGACGGTGTGCGGGCTCGACAGGCGCGAGATGGCCCGGGCCTCACGGGTGAAGCGGGCAATCAGCTGCTTCTTGGCCATCAAGCTCTCATGGAGCATCTTGATCGCCATGGTTTTTTTCAGGTGCACCTGCTCGCAGCGGAACACCGCGCCCATTCCGCCGCGGCCGATCATCGACTGGACCAAGTAGCGATCATCAATCAATTGACCGATATAGGCGCTGCGCTTGGGCTCGTCTTCATCGCTGTCCAGCGAGGTGACCAGGGTCGCCGCCTTGGCCGGATCGCCGGACGGTTGGGTCAGCGGCGCGGTACTGCGGGGGCCAGCCCCGGGGCGACTGGGATTGCGCTGGGCGATCGCCTGGTTTGGCAGCGGTACATGGGCCGGCGCCGCACCACCTGGGCGTTGGGGCCGGAGGGGCAGGGTCAGGACAGGCAGCTGGGCAGAAGCCGAAGTCCGCGATTCCAGGCTCTGCATCGGTCCTGGCGTCACAGCGATCGCCGCAGCAGCAAGGGCGGTGGGCGGCGCGCTCTGCGCGGGGAAGGGCGGTGGCGTGAGCTGGGCGCTGGCCTCAGAGGGCTCCTGCGGCAGCGGCCCGACCACTGTGGTAGCGGAACCGGCCAAATCCTCATCTGTATTATCGGATTGGGCGATGTCTCCGGCGAGGGGAGCCTGGGCGACGGCTGGGGCGTCGGCGGCGGGCTCGTCGTGCAGAGAAGTCCCGTCCTCGCGGCAAAACCGTTCGCCCCCGTGGTAGGTTCTACCGCAATTGGCACAGCGCTTCATGCAGATTCACACGACCGTTGGCGAGGATGCCACACTAGCCCTCACGGGCCTTGGGGACGGCCCTTGGGGCTCAAACCCCGCATAGTAGAACAGTGAGCTTCAAGCGTCCATGGCGGTGCGGTTTGCGGCGATGAGAAGGCCCTCAGCTGGGATCCTGGGCAGCTGGGCGAGTCCTTGTGGGAGCCCTACCTGCCCCAGCGCTTGGGCGGCTTGCCGGGAATTCGCTGCCAAGACGGGGTGTAGTACTGGGCAAACGGCAGGTCCAGCGGCTCGCGTGCCGCGCCGTCGGCCGAAGTTACCCACAGGCGCTGGCCGCGGCCATCTTCATTGGACACGTAGACCAAGCGCTTGCCGCAGGGCGACCAGGTGGGCTCCAGGGAGCGCTTTCCTTGGCCGGGGGTCAGGCGCTGCATTTTGCCCTGCATGGTCACGGTGAGCACGTCGATCGAGTTGCCGCGCTGACCCGAGTAGGCGATCTTGCCCTCAGGACCCCAGTCCGGATCGGCGTTGTAGTTGCCGGCAAAGGTCAGGCGGCGCTGGCCGGAACCATCTGCATTCATAAAATAAATCTGCGGCTCACCGGTGCGATCGGAGACAAAGGCGATGTGCTCGCCGTCAGAGCTGAAGGACGGGCTGAGATCGTTGGCCGGGTTGTTGCTGAGGTTGCGATCGGGCGAGCCGGTGTAGTCGATCATCCAGATATCGGCCTGATCGCCGTCATTGATGGTCGCGACGATCGCCCCGCGGGGATGCTGAGTACAGCCGCGGAATTGAAGGTCCTTGCCTGCGGCGAACGGCGTAGGCAGCGGCAGAGCTTCGCCCGCGGGCTCCTTGAGCGGAGCGTCCTTCTTCTGTTTGACGGACTTGGGCAGGGTGGGAATCAGCTCGGTCATGGCCATGAGCTGCATCGCGTCGAGCTTGAAAAGGCTGGGCATGCCGGTGCGAAAGCTGGTGTAGGCCAAGCCGCCATCCTGCAACTGCACGGGAAACATGTGGATCCCGTTGTCGCTGACCAGCATACGCCGGTTGGCGCCGTCCGCGTCCACCTGCCAGATGCAGCGCTGGCAACCCGGGCCCGGGGCGCTGTAGTAGATGACCGTGTCAAAGCTGCCCTCAATGCCCGTGATCGCGCCTTGAACGCCGTTGAGCACGCGATGGGCCATGGAGCGCACCGAGGCCGCGGGCGACGTCTGCAGCGCGTAGTCCTGCAGATCATAAATGCGGCCGTCTCGCGCGCCTGCCAGGGAGGCCACGAGCTCATAGTGGCCCGCTTGCTTGCCCGCACGCAGTGAGGTGGCCAGCACATAGTCGGCCCCTGCAGCCTGCGCCGCGGCAGGTCGAAGCTGAAAGCCGGGCAGGGCGGCCTTGGTCATTTGCGCCGCGTGGGCGGAGCTGCCCTTGAGCGCGCGGACAAAGCCGGAAAGCCGGGTATCGGTCAGCAGGACAGACTCCACCACCTCGCAGTCCTTCTTGGCCACACTGCACTGCAACGGCAGGACCATGAGGGCGTCCAGGGGGCGCTGAGTCGCCTCTACAATGACGTATAGGCCGGTATCCCCTGCATCGCCGGGCATCGCGGGCTGGATGACCTGCTGGGCCTGCGCAGGTGTGGTGAACAGGGCCAAGCCCAGCGCGAGGGCAAGCAGAGACAAGTGGCGGGCAGGACGATGGGTGAGGGGCGGAACAGGCATGGGGACCTCCAGGGGCGACTGTCGAAGCTTTGGCGCGCGCGGTCAAGGGTCCTCTTGCGATTAGCTGGCCGGAGAATTCGCCCGGAGCTCTTCTAGCCACGCCCCCACTTTGTTTGCGTCGCTGGGGTGGACGTAGATGCGCGCCAGCACGGTCTGCTCAGCGTAACGCTGGAACAGCCGCGTCGCTTCGGCCAGCGGCAGCCAGCGGTGGGCGCCAACGGGAGGCCTCTTGCGCACAAAAATCGACGCCGCGCCGTCGCCCGCGTGGTACTTGGACAGCGCGCCCTTGCTGGTGACGTGCAGGTGGTCGACCCCTTCGCTGCGCATGCGCTCCACCAGGGCGGCGATCGGCTCGGCTTGGCCCATGGGCCCCGCGGATTCGACCATCATCTTGAGCGGCAACAGCTTCAGGATACCGTCGGCCCACGGCGAAATCCCTGCGTATTCTCGCAAGGTGCGCCACAGGGCGTGGTCGTCAAAGGCGAGGTAGGCCTCTGGATCGGCCGGAGCGCGGCACGCCTGGGGCCACTGTTCGTAGAATCGCCGGAGCATGTGGTCGTAACAGACGGACTTTTTGTGAAAATACACCATCAGGAACATGTGGTGGCGCGACAGGAGGAAGTCGTCAAAGCTAAAGATGGCGCGGTCTTCCAAGCCCAGGTGCAGGGTGCCGTCGTCGGCCTCAAAATGGCACAGGTGCGAAATGAGCCAGTCGACGTCGAATTTGCCGTAGCTGACACCGGTGAAATAGCTGTCGCGGAGAAGGTAGTCCATGCGGTCGACGTCGAGTTCACTGGACACCAGCGAAGCGAGCAGGCGCTGCAGGTTGCGGCCGCCGACCTGAAACACCGCGGACTCGCAGGCGACATCTTCAGAAATCAGCGCGGCGATGTGCGATGGCTCAATGCCCTCCGGGCCCAGGACCCGGCGCAGCAGATCGGTGAACCCAGAGCCCAACAGGAACTGCAAGGTGTAGTGCTCGTGCGAACCGTGGCCTGCGGGCAAGGGTTTTTTGAGGCCGGGGACATGCAGCAGCGCGCCGCTGGGCAGCAGCACCTCTGACGAATGCGACAGCGGCGGGTGGCCCAGATCGTGGCACAGTGCGGCGATGCGCACGGTCTGGCGCAGGCGGGCGCGCTCGGCGGCGGGCAGCCACGGCGTATCGCGCAGGGCGGCGTCAAAGGCCAGGCCGGCCAAGTGCATCGCCCCCAAGGAGTGCAGAAAGCGGCTGTGGCTGCCGCCCGGAAAGGTCAGCTCAGAGAAGCCGAGCTGCTTGATATTGCGCAGGCGTTGCAGGTAAGGCGACTCAATGAGCACCTGCTCGGCGGCGGAAACGGCGATGGGGCCGTGGATGGGGTCGCGGATTTCCATGGTTTTCCTTGGCGGCTGCCGGCCTTGGCCGAGGGGGGAGTACAGCACAATTTGCGCTCCGCGCAAGGTGGGTTGGGCTTGCGCGGCCCGCGCGGGCGATCAATCGGGTATTCGCGCTCCGCGCTACGGGGGGTTTTGTCTTTTCATTACAAAGTTTTGCAAGGGACGGAACCATAGGGCCGAGGGGCAAAGCCCCTTCGCCCTCAAGTTTCCTTCCCCAGCACCCCTTCCTCCTTTACTCTCTACCCCTTCACCTTGTTTTCTCTTGCGAATTTCAGATGGGGTCTGCTACCCGGGGTTTAGTCAGGGCCTCCCTATGGGAGGCGGATTCGACTCGTCGCGGCGTTGGGTCGGCGCGGTTGGCGGTGGATTCGACTCTGCCGGGGCGTTGAATCGACTCGGTTGGCGGTTGAATTGACTTGTCGGGGCGCTGAATCGACTCGGTCGGCGGTGGAATTGACTTGTCGGGGCGCTGAATCCGCTCGGATGGCCCCGGAATCGGCTCGTCGCGGCGTTGAGTCGGCGCGCCGGAGCGTTGAATTGGCTCACAGGACGGTCGAATTCAGCCAGCGGCGCGCTTGAGCGACTCGAGGACCTGCTTATCGCCGAGGTGGTGCGTTGCGCCAGGGGCGTTGGGGGTCTTCGACGCTAAAGGCATCGCGGAATGGCGGTTGGCCTGGCGGCACCTGCAGCAGGCCGACGAGGAAATGCCACATGCGCACGAGCCAGTGGCTGTCGCGGCCTGGGCCGCGCTGCTCGACGCTCCAGTTCGCGGGCGGTGTCGGGTGGCCCTGAGGCGAGGGGGCTGCGGAAGGGGTTGGAGGGACTCGGGGCGCCGGCTGGACCTGGGGGACCGGCTGGGGCGGCGCGGCATGCACCGGGGCGGCTGCGGCGATCACTGCGAAGGCGATAAAGCGGATCGCTATAGAATTGGCTCGACTGGCGGCATACATCGCGCACCTCGCGGCGGCATTCTCGCGCCCTCTCTTGGCTCAAGTAAGCAGCGCGGGGATCGGCGTCAATCGGGCTGCGGGTTGGGCGTCGCGGCCAGCGCAAGAACCGCGGGACTGCCCACACCGTCACCCTCGCGGAGGCGGGGGCCCAGGCTAAAATTAACCTATGTCAACGGGTTCTAACCCTGGATTGGCAGGCAAACAGGTCCGTCCAGACGTCGCGAGCGTCCAAAGCCCCCCGGTTTCTTGCTTGCTGCGATAGCCACTGGGAGTTCGCCAGGGGGAACCAGGGGCGGGACATGGGCGTGGCTGAGGTGGATCAACTGCCCTGAAGGGGCGGATCGCCCGGCCAGGGGACGCGGCTCGCCCGCCGATCAAGGCGCGGGTGCCGGTGGCCAAATGCGCTCGGCGGCGGTGCGCTCGCTGGCATCGCGGAGGCCGGCGATAATCTCCTCTGCTTGGCGGACAATATCGGCCGAGGGCTGGCGGCGCTGTAGATCGGCCAGCAAGGTCAGGGCGTTCAGGCGGCGGCCGGCGGCGAGGTGGCCGTAGACAGCGGCGCTGACCCAGGCGGGCTGGCGGGCTACGTCCACGCCGAGGCGCTGAGCAAGGGCCATAGCGCCTTGGGCGTCGCCAGCGGCGTGGGCCAGGGCGTAGAGGTCCAGGGCGTGTTTGCCGCTTAGGCGCGCGGTCGGCAGGCGGCGGGCGATGGGCCAGGCCCTTGAAAAGTTGCGGCATTCCATGCCCCAGGCCAGGGCGGCGAGGCGGGCAGGGACAGCTTTCTTGTCGGAGGCGGCGATCGCGGCGACAAACGGCTCGGCGGCGGGGCAGTCTTTGGCGGCCAGGGCGGCATCCAGGCCGTTGACCCAAGTCTTTGGATCGGCGGGGTCTAGGGCCAGGGCGGCGCGGGCGTGGGGCAGGGCTCGGCGCGGCTGGCCCTTCACGGTCAGCTCGTGGGCGAGGTTCAGGCGCATCCGCAAAGAGCGGGGCTCCAAGCGTACGCCGCGCTCAAACACCGCCAGCGAACTCGTCCAATCCTGAGCGACGGTATGCGTTTGGGCGACGGCAGGCAGCAGGAGTGTCACAGCCAGTAGCGTTCGCGGCAGGGCCGGCCAAGGCCCCATCGCTGCGGCGATCGCGATGGCCAGGAGCAGCGAGGGCAGGGTGATCAGCCGGTCGGCGAAGAGCACCGTGCCGGGGGTCAGCAGGTGCGACACCGGCAGCCATGCGCCCAGCAAACCCAGGGTCAGCAGCCAACCGCCGTGGGGAAGAGGCACCGGCGGCAAATTGTCCTGGGATGGCGCGGCGATCGGCCACCAGCTCCGCAGCCAGCTTCGGATGACCCAAGCCACCGCCGCGACCAAGGCGATCGAGCCAAGGACCGCTAACAGGGTGGGGCCATGCGGCGTCGGCCAGGCGTCAAAGGTGTAGTCGGGGGCCAAATGGGCGGGAAAAATCAGGTGGATCAAGGCCCGGCCCGTCAGGTCCAGCCCGCCCAGCAGGCGCTCTGGCCAGGCGACGAAGGCCAGCGGGTTGTCGTGGCGCGGCACCTGGACGCGGAGCAGCGCGCCCACCGCCCAAACGCGCCAAGCGAGCCAGGTCGCCATCGCTGCGGCGAGGGGCAGCCAAGTCCGGCGGAGCCGCGCCCAGGTGTGGCGATCGGCCAGGGCCCATAGCGCCCACCAAATCAGCCCCGCTACAGCGCTTTCTTTGCTCAGCAGTGCTGCTAGGCCCGCCAGGAACAGACCGGTGGCGTGGATCCACGGGCGGCGCGGCGAACCGGCGAGGCTCATCAGCTGGTGCGTCCCCGCGACCAGGAACAGCGCGGCGAGCAGCTCTGGGCGGTAGGCGATGGCCATCACCGCTTCTGTGTGCACCGGGTGCACGGCAAAAAGCGCAGCACTGAGCCCGGCGGTGGCAAAGGTGCGGCCTTCTTGCCAGCCCCGGGCCCTGCCCCAGCGCAGCACGAGCGCGGCAGTGAGGGCAGAAATACCTAGCAGAAGAACCAGTTGGGTCAGGTGGCGCCCGAGCGGCGAGTCCAGCCCAAGGGCGATCTCCAAGGCAAAACTGCCCGTGGCCAAGGGGCGCACCGCAAAGACGTAGCCGTAATCGTCGCCGCCAAAATAGCGGGCTTTGGCCAACGCCGCGAGGTCCACCGGCCAGCGCACCTGGGGATGGCCGATCACCGCGGCAAAATCGTCGTGGACGTAGCCGGCTTGAAGCGCGGAATGGGCGTAGGCCGCGGCGACCAGGCCCAACAGCAGCAGGCCCCACAGAATTCCGCGCCATCGCTGATTCAACTGGGGCATGGCGGCGCGAATTCCTTAGGCAGAATCGGGTAAACAGGGCGGAGGCAAAGAGCGCGGCCGGCGTCAGCGACCTTTGCGCCGCAGGGCCATATTGGCGAGAAAGCCGCAGCCGACCAGCACGGTGAGCGCACTGGAGCCGCCGTACGAGAACAGAGGCAAGGTAATGCCGACGACGGGCAGCAGGCCGATCACCATGCCGGCGTTGATGAAGAATTGCCAGAAGATCAGCGCGGCGATGCCCACCGCCATCAGCGCGTCAAAGCGCTCTTCTGCGCGGCCGGCGAGGTACAGGGCCCAGCTGCACAGGCCGCCGTAGAGGGCAAAGAGGCCAAAGCTGCCCAACAGGCCAAAGCGGGCGGCAAAGGGGGCGAGGGCGAAATCAGTATGCATAAAGGGCAGGTGGCGCAACACGGACTGGCGCGCTTCTTCATCCGTGCGGCCGAGCAACTGCCCTGAGCCGACCGCCCACAGCGCCTGCTCGGCCTGGGTGCGCTGACTCTGCGGCTTGGGCCGCTCGTCTTCCTCAACCATCGACTGGTACCACGCCTCGGCGCGGCCTTTTTGGTAGTCGTGGATGAGGCCCGTCTCCCAGGCCAGGCTGACGCCCAGCAGCACCGTCACCGCCGCCATGGCCAGCGACCGGCCCTTCACGCCCTCATAGAGGATCATCGAGCCGCCGATCAGCGCCACCACCAGCGAGGTGCCCAGATCGGGCTCGCGATTGATGAGCACAAACGGCACGCCGATGATCAGCGCCGGTCGCCACAGCTGCAGCAGGCCCCAGGGTTGGGTGGCGCGGCGCTTGTCAAACCAGTCGGCGACGGCGAGGATCACGGCGAGTTTTGTGAATTCGCTGGGTTGTAGTGTCGCCGGACCGATCTCGATCCAGCGCTTGGAGTAGTTGATCTCGCGGCCGATCAGCAGCACCAGCACCAGCAGAATCACCAGGGCGACATAGCCGGTCGTCGACAGCCGGCGCACATAGACCGGGTCAAAAGCCGCCGCCAACCCTGCGGAAATCAGGCCAATGACGAACCAGATGGTCTGGGTGCGGTGATAGGTGGTGCCCATGAGGCTGTCGGTGAACACCAAGTTGTCGACGGCGAGGGCGCAAATGCCGATCAGGCACAAAAGGCCTGCCAAGGTCCAGGGCTGGCGAAGGCGGTGCAGGGCACTCATGGCGCCACCTCCGCCGGTTCTTCGCCGCGCTCGGGGACTTCAGGTTCTGGTAGCGTGGGCTGATGCTCCGGCTCTTGCGGTGATCCGTCGTCGACAGCCGCGGGATCTTCTGCCGGCGCGGCGGCTTTCTTGCGCTCGCGCGGCGGCGGCTCGTCCTTTTCTGGGGGCGCCGGGTGCTTGGCAAACCACGCGTCGACGATTTGCCGGGCAATGGGTGCGGCGTTGTGACCGCCGGAGCCGCCGTGTTCCACCAGCACCACCACGACAATCTGCGGATCGTTCCACGGCGCCCAGCCGGCAAACCACGCGTGATCGTTTTGCAGCCACGCGGTCAGGCGGGCCAGCTGCGCCGGGTCGTCCTTCATGCGCTCGGCCAGTTCTTTGCGCAGCCGCTGGGGCGCCTGGGCCGTGCCGGTTTTGCCCGCCATCGATACGGAATTGGGCCGGGCGGTAAACGCGGTGCCGCCCTGTTCATTGACCACGGCGCGCAGGGCGGTGCGAACGATGCGCATGGTCGACGCCTTGACCTCCCAGCGCCGCGAGGGCAGGCGGTTGGGCGCCACCAGCCGGCCTTGGGCGTCCTCTAGCCCCGCCACCACGGTCAGGCTCGGTAGCTCACCGCCATTGGCCAAAGCCGCATAAACTCTGGCCAATTGCAGGGGCGAGGACATCACGTCCTTTTGGCCCACCGCGGTCGACAGGGCAAAGCCGGGGTAGTAGCCGCCCGGCACATGGGTGCGATACCACTCGCGCGACGGGACGCGGCCGATCGACTCGCGCAGCTCGACGCCGGTCGGCTCGCCAAAGCCTAGCTTGCGCGACCACTGGTCCAGGCGCTCGATACCCAACTGCTCGCCCACTTTGTAGAAATACACGTCGCAGCTGCCCACCAGGGCGTCGTGGACATCGACCTCGCCGTGGCCGCGGCGGTTGTGGCAGTGAAAGCGCCGGCCGCCAAAATCGTAGTGGCCGCCGCAGGTATACTCGGTCTTGGCCGTCACCAGGCCGTCCTCCAGCGCGGCGATCGCCGGGACAACTTTGTAGGTTGAGGCCGGAGGGTAGCCGTGCAGGGCCTTGTTGAGCAGCGGCGCATAGGCGGCAATTTCTGCCAACGGGCGCGATTGCGGCGCGCGTTTGCCAGACAGGGCGTTGGGATCAAAGCTCGGCTTGGCGTACATCGCCAGGATATAGCCGGTGTTCGGGTCGATCACCACCGCGGCACCGGAGTAGACGTCCTTCATCGCCTGCTTGACCGCGCGCTGCAGGTCCATGTGCAGGGTCAGGCGAACGTTAGCCCCCGGGGTCACGGCCCTGGGCTTGATGGCCGCGATCAACTCTTCAAGATCCTTGGCCGCTTCCTCCCCGCCGGAGCGCTTGACCAGCACCTGCTCGCCGTCTAGCCCACTCAGCTGCGGCTCCAGCGCCATCTCTATGCCCGCGCGGCCAACCCGGTCATTGAGGCCGTGGCGAGGCGTGCCAAACGGCAGCAGCGGCTCGATATCGCGCGGTGTCACGTAGCCGATGTGGCCCAGCACGTGGCTGGCGAGGAAGCGGTAAGGGTATTCGCGTTGGATTTCAGCGACTACACGCGTCTCCGCCAGGCGGTGCTGATTGGCGCGCAACACCGCCACTTCGTCGTTGAAGGTGCGGCGGCACAGCGAGCACTGCAGAATGTGGTGGTCGTTGTGAACCGCCGTGCCGTCATAAGGGCAGGTGGGCCCTTGGTGAAAGTCGCGCTCGCACGCCGGGCAGTGCCAGCCTTGCCCCACCGCCATGAGCCGCCGCTGATCGAACGGGCACGTGCGTTTTTGCGGGACCGCCTCAAAGTGCCGACCACAGGCGGAGCAATAGCCGTGGGGTTGTTCAGCCACGAGCTCCAGAGGCGTTGAATCGTAGGGGCAATGGGTCGACACCAAGTCGCGGCGCACCGTGAGCGGCCGGCGTTTGCGCGGATCGACTGGGCGGTTCAGCTCGGCCACCAGATCGGCATATTCCCCGTCGGTCATATACAAGAGCTCGCGCAGGGTCTGGGCCAGCGGCAGCACCCGCTCCGGCTTGACGCGGTTGGTCATCACCTCTAGCGAATGGCTCTCAATATTGCGCGCCAGCACCGTGCCATCCGCGGCTTTGACGAGCCCGCGCGGCGCCTGGGCCCTGACCCGCGACACCCGCTCGATCACCGCATACTTCTGGTAGCGATCGCCGCGCACCATCTGGACGAGGGCCAGCCGCGCCGTCAGCGCCAGCACCGCGATGGCCACAAGCGTCCAAGCGACCCGCACGTGACTGCGAAAGCGCTGGGGATCGTGGGATTTGCCCAGGGGCAGGGCCATCGCCTATCGCCTCAGCAGCATGGCGCCGCGCGATTGCTGGTCAAAACGCCGGCGGATCCTCTCCATCAGCGCGAACTGGGCCGGCGCCACCAGCATTGTGGTCAACGCCAGCGGCAGGGCGGTCGCCGCAACCTCCGCGTGGTTGTCAAAACTGCGATGAAACACCGACTCAAAGGCCAGAAACAGCGCAGAAGACAACAGCGACGCCGCCGCCGAGGTGGCGATCACCGGCAGCGGGCTCACCAGATCGACGCGCGACTGCAGACCGCGGGCCATTAGGGCCACCAAGACGCAGATTTCGGCATAGACACCCACGGGCGCCGACATCGAGAAGCCGTCTTTGAGCAGGCCCACGGCAAAACCCGTCAGCACCGCCGGCAGGGCCTCCGAGCGCGAGCCGACGTAAAGCGCAGTCAACAGCGCCACATCCGGGGCGTACAGCTGGGCGTCCAGGTGACCCAGCAGCGGGCTTATCACGGCCAACAGCAGATAGGCCATAGCGATCCACGCAAGGTGCTTCATGGCGGGGCATCCGGGGTGTTGGCGGGGTCGACGGCGCGCTTGGCCCCAGGTTTGCTCTGATCTTGACCCTTGGCCGGTTCGGCGAATTTCGCAGGCATTGGCGGGCTTTGGGGGCCATCGCCCTTGCCAGAATCCGGCGGCTTTGGCGGCTCCACGGACTTGGGCGGATCGGCCGCGCGCGGAGAATCGGCACTGGCGCCGCGGTAATCCGTCACCACCAGCACTTCCTCTAGCGTTGCGTAGGCGACGGCCGGCGCCAAGACAAATTCGTGGTACGGACCCTGGCGCGTCGACTTCAGATCGGCAATGTGGCCGATTTCCAGGCCCGCGGGGAACACCCGATCGTGGCCGGTGGTCAGCACTGCGTCGCCAGAAGCCAGCGGCACCGCGCGCTCTGAGTTGTCCAGGTACACAAATTGCGCGCCAAACTCGCCCTTTTTGCCCTTGCCGCTGACGGAGCCGACCACGCCCTTGCCCGGCACCGTGGCGTGGACGTTGCTGCGCGCGTCGGTCACCAGCATGACGTCTGCGAACTCGCCCGAGACTTTTTCAATGCGGCCGACAATGCCGTCATGGGTGATGACCGCCTGGCCCTCTTGCACTTGGCTCTTGGCGATGTCGATCTTGAGGCGCACGACCTGAAAAACCTGGGACACATCGCGACCGACGACGCGGGCCGGCACCGTGGTGAATTCCTGGTGATCGCCCTTGAATTCACACAGTTTCTTGACGCGCACCAGCTCTTCTGCCAGCGTGCGGGTGCGCAGGGCCTCGCCGAGCAAGATGCGGTTTTCTCGCTCCAAGTCGCGGTTGCGCCCCTCAGTGCGCGTCAAAAGCACATACGCATTGAGTAGTTGCTTGACCTGGCCCACGGCATCGTGCGAAAGCGTGCTCGCCGGCCCCGTGACCGCCATCAGCGTCCGCTCGATCGCGGAGGTATCCGTGCGGGTTTTGCCGTGAAAATACATCGACGCAACCGGCGAGATCAGCACCAGCAAGAGCACCAGCTTCTGCCGGTATCGCAACAGCAGGTCGCGCCACATCGCCCGATCGATCTCCCCGCCGCACGTCCGTCGCGCCGCGCCCAAACCGCCAGTGTAGCCTGGGACGGCGCGAGGCCGCTATCTACCCCGGGCCACGGGCTCGATCTGCCGGTCGCGGCGGGTGCGCACGATCAGCTGGGCGATGATCAGCGCCACGGCCAGCGCCAGGGCCGCGGTTGGAATCCAGAACCACTTGGAAGCGCTGGGGTCTCGCAGCCCGCGCACGCTCGCCTGGGCCCGGTCAAACAGCAGCGCCCCCCAGAGCAGCGTCACCCCCAAAGCCGCGGAAGTGAGCAGCGATCGGCGCACCCAGCCCCAATGGCGCTTCCAGCGCAGGAAATTCGCCGCCAGCACGGTCGCGCTCAGCCCGGCGCCCAGGTACACGCCCCAGTCGTCCAGCTTGAGGCGCCACGCCACCGTACCTGCGGCTAAACCGGCCAAGAGATGGACAAAAACCGCCACGCGGTGGGTCCAATGGCCCCGGCGCAATACGGCGACTGGAGCCAAGGTCAGCTCGGCAAAGGCCTCCACCGCCTCCACCGTGGAGTGCAGCGCGGAATCGGCGGCGTCGGGCTCCGCGGCAGTCACTGCGGCGACCGCTGAATCCTCAGGCGGGGCCTGAACTTGCGGGGCCTGTTTCGGCGCTTCGGGCTCGCTGCTGGGCTGGGGAGTAGCCATGGGCGCCGCCTATTGGCCGTAGCGGACCTGCACGTTGGTCACCAGGGCCTTGAGCGCTTCGATCACCTGTTCGGTCCGGGGGGCGCGGACGATCGCCCAACCTTCGCCCTCATAGCCATCCGCGCGGGCTTGACCCACCTGCGGCAGCTTGCGATCGATGACCAGCGCCCCAGCGAGCTCTTGGGCCTTGTCGAGGCCGCGCACTTCAACCACCCGCTTGCCCTTGCCGGTGCCGCGAAAGAACGCCGCGCCGACGGCCCATTTGCGCTGCAGGTCGCCCGGCCACTGCTCGTGGACCACGAGGTGAGCCCAAAGCTGAACAAAATCGTGCTCCAGCGCCAGGCCGTTCATCGGCATGATGTGCACCCCAGGCGGCCGCGCACCCACTTCGCTGACCACGTGCGTGCCGTCTTTGCGCAGAAACCACTCCATGTGCGTCAGGCCCGTGCCCATCCCCAAGGCCTGCAGAGCGGCGCGGTTGGTGGGGCGAAACGCCTTGAACTCGCTGCGATCTTCCTCGCGCGGCAGTACCACGCAGTACTGCATCCACGGATTCTCCAGCACCTCGAGCGGCCGGTTCATATACAGCGTGCCAGAGTCCCAAACGGGCTTCCCGGCGATGGTCACCGTCTCAAAGGTCCGCTCCGAGCCGACGACAAATTCCTCTGCCTGCAGCGGGCGTTCGATCGACGGGCGCAGCTGCTTGAGCGCCGCCGTCAGCTGGGCCTCGCGCTCGATGCGCTGGGTGCCGCGCGAACCCAGGCCATCCACGGGCTTGAGGATCAGCGGCATCCCCACCAGATTGGCAAAATCCCAGGCGTCGGCGTCGCTTTCAATCAGCGCGTGGCGGGCGACCGGCACTCCAGCGGCGCGCAGCACGTCCTTCATGACCGATTTGTCGCGAAACTGCGTGGCGATCCGCGCCCCCATCCCCGCGATGCCGGCCAGATCGCGCGCTTCGCCCAGGGGCACCTGCAGCTGCTCCAAAAAGCCGTGCAGTCCGTCGAGCGGGCCGTACTTTTTCTGAAGCTCCACACAGGCTTTGCCCAGGTCCTGGCCGCCCAAGCTGTTGCGCACCTGCCAGTGACCCCCCAGCTTCTCCTTGAGGTCGGCGGGGAGCTTGGTCTGCGGATCCTGGCTGATCACCACGGTGCGGCAGTCGGGCACGGCGGCAAAAGCGCGCAAATAGCGCAGGGTATTGTCCTGGAAAAACGGCGCTACGACGGCAACGGTCTTCATGTCTCTGGCCTCATGGGGAATCGCGATCCCCAGTGTAACCCGGGTTGGCGCCACATGCATCCAAAGCTTCCCTTTGCGAACTGCCCGCCGCCGTGGAATCCTGCTGATCTGGGGCCGCCGTGCTCCGCCGAGGCCCTTGTGCGCAAACTGAGCGATTTTCCCTTTGACCCGTGGTTGTTAGAGGGTCTGCAGCGCGCCCAAACGCTGGTCCTGATGACGCACGTGGGGCCCGATGCCGACGGCTTGGGGGCTCAGCTGGCCTTTGCCCGCGCCGCCGAGTTGGCTGGCAAGCAAGTCCATATCGCCAATGAGGATCCGTGTCCGCCGCGCTATGCCTGGATGGACCCGCGCGGGCGGATCCTCGCCTTTGACCCCCAGGCAGACAAGGTTCAAGGTGCTGATCTTGCGCTGATCTTTGACGCCCACGAGGTCGAGAGGGCCATGAGCCCCGCGCGCCGGGCCAAGCAGCTGGGCGTGCCGCTGTGGGTGGTCGATCACCATCCCTGCGCCGCGGATCTGGACGTGCAAGGGCTGATTGCCGCGGACTATTCCAGTTCTGGCGAGCTGGTGTGGCAGCTGATCAAGGCCCTGGAATGGCCCGTGGACGCTGAAGTCGCCGCGGCCGTCTATGCGGCCATCGCCTTTGACACAGGGTCGTTCCGCTTTTTGCGCAATCAGGCCCGCACCTTTGACGTGGCCGCAGAGCTGTTGCGCACCGGCATGGACGCCAATCCGATTCAGGAAGCGCTGTTTGCCAGCCGACCGCGCGATGAGGTGATCCTGCTCGGCCGGGTGATCGACCGCGTGCATTTTGCCGCCGGCCACCGCATCGCTTGGGCGCTCTTGGGCAATGAGGTGACCGAAGGCCTGCAAGTCGGTGGCGATGCGTTAGGCGAGCTGATCCCTACGCTAATTGGCATTGAAGGCGTGCTGATCGCTGCGATGGTCAAGCCCGGCCGCAGCGCCGATGAGTGGAAGGTGTCGCTGCGCAGCAAGGCCGCGGTCAAGGTCGGCTATGTGATGCGCGCCCTGGGCGGCGGCGGGCACGATCACGCGGCAGGTGCTACCTTGAACGGCGATCCCCTGCCGCAGCTGCAGGCGATTTTGACGGAATTGGAAAAAGCGCTGGCGGAACAGGTCGATCGTCCACGGTCCTCTGCGGCGCAACCGCGGGGGTGAGGCCATGGCCAAGCTCGATCGACTGCCAGCTCGCTTGGAACTCGGAGGGCTCGCTTTGGGCAAGGGCCGCAAGAACGCCGCAGACCCGCTGATTTGCCTATGCAATCGCGTGCCACTGTCGGCGATTCAGGCGGCGATGGACGGCGGTGCAGACACGCTGGCCAAGCTGTTTGACGACACCTTTGCCGGCTGCGGGCCCTGCGGCGGATCCTGTCAGCCAGAGCTGCAAAAGCTTTTGTACGAACACCAGTTGTCCAAGCAACAACCCCAGGAGCCGTAGATGCGTCCCGGCGATCGCCGCCCTGCAGGGCATCCGGAGCAAGAGCGCGGCTGGCTCAGCCAACTGGGGCCGGTCGCCGTGCAGCTATCGACGCTTGCCTGGGCAGGGGCGCGCAACTCTACGCGCGGCCAGGAGCTTTTTCGAAGCGGTGCCGTCGGTCGGCTCAGCAACCGCGAGCTGGGCCTGCAGGTGCTGGTGCGCGCCTCCACCGACCCTGGCGACGAAGAAGCGGGCGAGGTGGTGCAATTAGCTTTGCAGGACGGGGTTATCGCCAGCCAGTGTACCTGTGGGGTGGCGCGCTGTGCCCACGCGGTGGCGGCGGTGCTTGAGGTGCAGCGGCGCGGTCGGGTCGCCGCAGAGAGCGCTCGCACCCAAGACGCGGTGATGGGGGCCCTGCGCCAACGCCTGCAAGTGCGCGCCGATCCGCAAGAAAGTCGCGGCGCCTTGCTTGACCTGCAGCGCCTGCCCCTGGATGCCGCGGTCGACATGGTAGCGCTGACTTGGCGCCAATCGCTGAGGCCCGCGGCGCCAGAGCTGCGCGATCTGGATCACATCACCCAGCGAATTGTCGAGTCGGTGCGCGAACAACCGGCGCTGGCCCGCCAGTGGGCGGTGCGCATGCTGACGGCTTTGGGCGTGCGCAAGGTGGTGTTTACGCCGCTGCCAGAGGCCGCCGAGGCGTCGATTCTCCGTCTGGCGGGGGTGTTTGATTATACCCTTGATGCCAAGGAGTTGCCTAGTAGTTTGGCGGAGCAGGCCCTGGATGGCCACCCGCAAGTCGCCCCGGCCGTGGCGCACGCGCTGGTGCGGCTGGCCGGGCGCGATGAACAGGCACGTCCTGATCTGGCGGCGCACCTGCTCCAATGGAGGTCCAAGCAGCCCGCGGATATCTGGCATGAGTCTGGCCAGCCCACCGGCCGCGACGTGCTGTTTTCCGGGCTTGTGGAGTTGGCCACGGCCAAGGGCGATCTGGCCGGCGCGCTCAAGCTCGCGATGGCTTGGCCGCCGATGCGCTCCACGCTGGTCGATTTGGCCCAGGCTTTGGGCAAAAGCGCGGAGATCGATGGCCTTGTGCACCTGCTCGGCTGGTACGACCCGCGCGGGGGGCTGTGGCAAGCTGGCGCCAACGCTGGAGTTTCTGGGGCTGATGCCGCGGGCAATCGCGCGGGTGTGGTGCGGCTGGCCAACTGGGCCTTTGAGCGCCAACCGGTGCAGGTGTGGCTGCAATGGCTGCACAAAAGCACCCCCGCAGAAGAATGGCCGCAGCGCCGCGCTGTGCTGCTCGACAAAGTGCTGACCTGGGAAGACCCTCTGTGGCTGCCGGCTTGGCTGGCCGCTCAATCGGACGCTGCGCAGGCCCTCCTAGAGGCCGTGGTGCTGGCGCCTTTGCGCGATGGGGCGGCGCTGAGCTGCATCGAAAAGCTTGAACCGCTGGCGCCTTTGCAGGCCTTGCTCGCTCGCGAGGTGCGCATGGCCGCGCTCAGCGCCCACGGCAGCGTGCCGGCCAAGAAGCTGCGCCAGGAAGCAAATGCGCTGCTCGAGTTGGCCGATCGCCTGGGAGAGCCCGGATTGGCAAGGGATTATCTAAAGCTGTTGCTACGCGAACGCGCCGACCCGCCGTTGGTTCAGGCGCTGGCGACCGTGCTGTAGGCTCCGCGCCAAGCGACTAGGGGAGGATGCGTGAAAGCGTTACAGGGCTTAAAGATTTTGGACCTGACCAGCCTCTGGCCCGGGCCCTTGGCGACCTTGGTGCTGGCCGACTTGGGCGCCGAGGTGCTGCGCATTGAGCCGCCAGACCGCCCGGACCTGCTGCGCTACATGGAACCGCTCGACGATCGCGGCGACGGCGCGGCGTGGTCCTTTGCCGGTCGCGGCAAGCGCAGCCTGGCTCTGAACCTCAAGTCCCCAGAAGGGCGGGAGATTTTTGCCCAACTGCTCGGGACTTATGACATCGTGGTAGAGCAATTTCGCCCCGGAGTGCTCGACCGCCTGGGCGTGGGCTATGAGGCCATGGCGCAGCGCCAGCCGCGGCTGATCTGGTGCTCGATCACCGGTTTTGGCCAGGAGGGTCCGTGGCGCGATCGCCCTGGGCACGACATCAATTACCTGGCGGCGAGCGGTCTTGCCCACCTGATGGGCGGCGGACGCGGCGGGCCAACGGCCTGGACTGCGCTGGCTGGCGACGTGGCGGGCGGCACTTGGCCGGCGCTGGTGGGGATCCTGGCGGCGGTGATTCAGCGCAGTCACAGCGGCTTGGGCCAGCACATCGACATCGCCATGGCCGAGGGCGCGCTTTTCCTCAATGCCCTGGCGGCAAGCGGCGTGCTCGCGGGCGGCGAGGACCCGGCGGCGGGGCAGGGAATCCTGGGCGGCGCCTCAACTTTTGACTATTACGCCACGTCAGATGGCCGCTGGGTGTCGCTGGCGCTCTTGGAGCCCAAGTTCTGGCACGGCTTTTGCGCGGCGGTGCAGCGCCCCGATCTGCTGAGCGCGCCCATGGATACGCCAGAGCAGATGGCGGCGCTCAAGGCTCAGCTGCAGGCGCTGATGGCCGATCAGCCCTATGCCTACTGGCTCGCTCTGTTTGAGCGCATTGAGGTATGCGCAGAACCGGTGCGCACCACGGCGGAGGCGCTGGCGCTGCCCCACTTTGTCGCCCGCGGCACGGTGGTGCAGGTGCCCCGACCTGCGGGCGGCGAGGTCGCGCAACTAGCCAATCCAGTGCGTCTTTCTGCTAGCAGCGCTCAGCCCGGCCCCAGCGCGCCCCTGCCGGGTTGGCACACGCGAGAGGTGCTGCTTGAGCTGGGCCTTTCGTCGGCGCAGGTCGATGCGCTGTGCCAAAGCGGCGCGGCGCTGGACGGGCGCACGGAATAGCGTAGGAGGAACCGATGTCCAATCCATGCGTTTTTGTCGCCGGCGCCACAGGATTTGTCGGCAAGGCCCTGGTCGCCCAAGGTCGCGCGGCTGGCTATCGCGTCGTCGCCCATGTCCGGCCGGATTCAGCGCAACTAAAGAAGTGGCAAGCGCATTTTGCTGGGCTCGGCGCGGAGGTCAGCACGGTCGCCTGGCAACCAGAGGCGATGACCCTGGAATTGCAGCGCCTTGGCCCCGCGGTGGTGTTCTGCTGCATCGGCACCACCCAAAAGCGCATGGGCCGCGACGGCAAGGCCGCCAACAGCTACGAGGCGATCGACTACGGCTTGACCAAGCTGCTGGCCGACGCCTCGCACAATGCCGGTTGCGTGCAGCGATTTGTCTACCTGTCTTCCCTGGGCGCCGGGCCCAAAGCCAGTGGGGCCTATCTGCAGTGGCGCCATCGGGCCGAAGAGGCGGTGCGGCAGAGCGGGGTCGCCTGGACGATCGCCCGGCCGTCGATCATCACCGGCGATCGCGACGAGGAGCGCCCGGCCGAACACTACGCGGGGGTCGTGCTGGACGGATTGCTGCAGGTTGTCGGGGCCTTAGGTGCTTCCACTTTGCGGGATCGCTACCGCTCCAATGACGACGGGACGCTGGCGCAGGCGCTGTTGCGGCTCGCCTTGGACCCGCAGCAGGCCGGCCAAGTCGTGCTCAGCGAAAACCTGCACTTGTGAGCGAATCTGCAGATCCACCGCCGATCGTAGAGACTGCGGCGCGGCGTGTGGTAGGCTGGGTCAGCGCGGAGTGCGCGGCGGGGGGCGAGATGGCGTCAGTGCGGACCTGGACCAAAACTTTGATCTGCCTGGGGATTCTTGCCGGATCGCCGGGCTGCTCGGACTCCACGGACGGCGCCCTGTACGGCACTTCGACGGCCGACAGCTTTGGCGCTGATCTCGGGGTCGGCCAGGACGCAGCGAAAGGCGACAGCGACGCAGGCGCGGCCGCAGACAACGCCGGCGACAGCGCACCTGAGGTCACGCCAGAAGTGGTTCAGGATATCCAAAGCGATTCCGCCATAGCCGACATTGCCGTGGACACCGCGCAAACAGATACCGCCAAGCCCGACACCGCCAGCCCGGACACGGCGTCCCCAGACATTGCTGCGGATGTCCCTCTGGATCCGTGCGCCGCCAAGCTCGCCCAGTTTGCCGGCCTCAAGACCAAGGCGCTGACGTGCGCTACCCCGTTTGACTGCTACCAGCCGGCAGTCGCCGACGGCAAATGCCAAACCTGCCAGCGCCACTACAACGGCAAACTCGCCGATACGCAGAACCTCATCGACATGGGCGCGACGCTAATCAGCAGCGGCTGCGGCTCGATGTGCGGCACGGGCTGCGCCAACATGGCCACCCAGGTGGGCGTGTGCAGTGCGGGCCAGTGCGCCACCAAAGAGCTGACCTGCAAGGAACTCGACATCGCCGCCTCCGCCGCTCTAGCCGAGGGCGCCAAGTGCAAGGCGGACTCCGATTGCGCCTTCAAAGTCTCCAACACCCTGGGCTGCGGCTGCCCCACTTTTGTCAACATCACCACCATGGGGCCCGGCAAGCCGCTGTTTAGCTACATGAAAATGCTGGTGCTGGCCTACAAAGCCAAGGTCTGCGTGCCGGAGACCTCCTGCGCCTGCCCCGACCCCAACACCGCCAAATGCGTCGCCGGCGTGTGCATCGCCCAGTAGTGTCTGTGGAGCTGCATATCCATTGAGCCTGAGGGCTACAGCGGCTTTTTCTCGTCGCCCTCAGGCCCGTCCGCGCGCAGCGGCCCGCCGTGCATCGGCATGGTCGTGCGGAAAGACCGCTTGGTCGGCTCGATCCCAGAGCTTTCTCTCTCCGGGCGCCGGCCGATTTGCCCGCTGTCGACCGCTGGAGCCGGCAGCGCGGTGGGGGCATGTACTTGAACCCTGTGGGTATTCTCGTCGATGTCCTCGCCGTCTGCCCAATGCTGAACCTGCGGCAGCGGCGGAGGCATTGACGAGTCGGCAGTGCGCGGTGCCCTGGATTCAGGCGTTGGGCGCGGCGGCAGCGGCGGAGGAGCAAAGGCCGCAGCGGGCTCAGCCACGGGGGCCGTTCGGCGCTGGCGCGGCGGCGGCGGCTTGCCATCCGTGCGAAAAACCTGCATCTCCATCGCGGTTTTGGACAGGTCTGATCCGGCTTCGAGCAGGGCCTCGCGCATCTGCTGGGCGTCGGCGAAGCGCTGCCCCTTGTCCTTGGCCAGGGCGCGGTTCACCGTATCCACAAAGCCCTGGCTCAGCTTGGTGCGCGCCGCCCGCCACAGGTCCGGCAGCGGCCGCGACAGGTGCGCCTGCATCAGCTTGACCGGGTTGAGGTCGGCAAACGGCACATCGCCGGACACGCAGCGATACAGGACAATCCCTAGGGAATACAGGTCGCTGCGCCCGTCCAGATCCAGGCCTTGGCACTGCTCAGGGCTCATGTAGGCCGGGGTCCCAAGGGCCATGCCGGTGGTCGTCAACGTCGAGCCGCTGGTCTGGGCGATGCCAAAATCCAGCACTTTGACTAGGGATTCTCCGGCGACCTCGGCCAGCACGATATTGGCGGGCTTGAGGTCGCGGTGCACCAACTTGCGCTGGTGGGCCTCGTGCAGAGAGCGGAGCACCGGGACCGCCATGGCGATGCACTCCGACTCGCTCAGCACGCCTTGGGCCCCGCCTTGGCCGGACCAGCGCTCTTGCAGGCGATCCTCCAGAGACGGACCGCGCAACAGCTCCATCGCCAGCCAAAACGAGCCGCCCTCGGTCTGGCCGACATCAAACACCCTGATCGTATTGGGATGGGCCAACCCAGCCGTGACCCGCGCCTCGCGATAAAAGCGCCGCACGGCCTGCTCATCGGGGCCCGGCCATGTCGCCTTGAGCACTTTGATCGCCACTTCTTGGCCGGTGATCACGTGCTGGCCGCGAAACACGGTGGAATACCCGCCTTCGCCCAAAACGCTGGCGATATGGTAGCGGTCGCCGACCACGTCGCCGGTTCGAACTTGCGCGGTGGGCACATAGTGGCGCAGCACCACGGTGGTCGTGCGATCGCTCGGGCAGAGCGTGGCTGCCGTGCGAAACCCGCATTCCGGGCACATTCGCAGCGAAGTATCAAATAAGTTCATGTGTTTGTGGGGGTAGCCGTGCGGGGCCGTTGCTTTCACCTTGCCACGCCGCGGCCAACTGCGCAAATTCGCGACCCCCTTGGGACCGGCCGTTGCGCACCATCGGGGCCGAATGGGCAGGTGACCCTTGCGGAAATGCTGGAAAGATGCTGGAGTATTGGTCCCTCCGGCCTGCGGGTCGGCCATAGCTAGGCCATGTCCCCCTCTCCCGACCATCCAGACCTGCCCCGCGGCTTCATCATTCCCATCGGCGGCGCCGAGGACAAGATTGCCGATCGGGTGATCCTGCGGCGTTTTGTTGAGCTTTGCGGCGGCGATCGTGCAAAGATAGCCATCATTCCAACGGCTTCTGAGCTCGCCTCCACGGGCGGCCGCTATGAAGAAGTGTTTGGCGATCTCGGCGTCGGCGCAGCCAAGTCCCTGCCGTATCAGACCCGCCAGGACGCTGATCGCGAAGACTGGATGGAGTTCCTGCAGGCCGCGGACGGGGTTTTTATCACGGGCGGCAACCAGTTGCGCTTGTCGACGATCCTCGGCGGCACCGCGGTGGCCCAGGCCATGCGCCGGGGAAATGCCCGCGGGGTCCACATCGCCGGCACCTCTGCGGGCGCAGCTTTTGTCAGCGAGCACATGATCGCCGGCGGCAAGGGCGGTTCAACCCCGCGCGCTGGGCAAGTCACTCTGGCGCCTGGCCTGGGGCTGACCAATCGCATCATCGTCGACCAGCATTTTCGCCAGCGCGATCGCTTGGGCCGGGTGCTCGCCGCGATTGCCTACAACCCGTTTGCCATCGGCATGGGCTTTGACGAGAACACCGCCGGCTTCATCGGCCCCGACAACGTCATGGAAGTCGCGGGCGAGGGCGGGATTACCATCATTGATGTCAGCCAGTTGCAGCACTCGGGGATGGCCACGGCCGAGCCAAACCAGCCGGTCAACCTGATCGGCGTGCGCCTGCACGTGTTGACGCCCGGATCGCGCTACGACATGGAGAGAAGGGTGGCTTTTCCGCCGCCCGCCCGCGTCGTTGAGGAGCCGTGACCGCTTGGGCCGACCTCTTGGCGCAGGCGCAGCAGTTGGGCTACCCCAGCGCCGTGCCCACGGCCGACCAGCTAGAGCGCTGGCCCTGTGACCTCAGCGAGCGCATCGCCGATCTCTTGGCCCAGGGCTGGCCGCAATCCGCTATAGAAATAGGCAGTTGTCGCGCTTTTGGCGATCCCGGCGAGCTGGTTGCGGGGCTCGGCAGCGATTGGCCAGCGCAACTGTTGCCCCTGGCGCGCCGCGGTGCTGAAGCGCTGGGCTGGGACGCCCGCCGCGACCGGGTTCTGCTGCTCACCGCAGGAGAATTGCGCACGGAGCACGCGAGCTTGGCGGACTGGCTGGCGCTGGTTCAGCTGTGGCTGCAGCTGGCCGGGCGGGCGCGGCGCTGCCAAGCGGGGGCATGGCTGGCCGTGGACACGCCGAGCTGGCAGCGCTTGACCGCGGCCCTGGCGCCTGCACAATTGAGCGGTTGGACCCTGAGCAATTGCGCCAGCGCGGCTCTGGTGGCAGAACGGCTGCACCAGCAGCGCCGGCAGCAGCTGGCGACCGCGCGGTGGACCACTTTGGTGGTGGGCGTGGCGCCGCTGCTGGGTTGGGGGCTCGGTTCGTCCATGCAGCCGCCGCAGGCGTTTCTGGGGGCTGCTCTGGGGACCTTGGTGGTCGGCGGCGCGCCGAGCCTGCTGCTGGGCCAAGCGATGCTTCGTGCGCGACAACTATTGGTATCTGAAAACGAAGTTGCTGCGCTGGACCGGCCATAGCCCGCCGAACTGCCGATCCCGGACCGGACCCTTTGGCCGCCGACCCTTGGAGGACCCATGCACTCACACCGCGTTGCCCGCTGGGGTGGCCGTCGCTTCCCGCCGCAAACGCCGTTCCTCTGGCTGCTGACGCTGGCTTTGCTGGCGCCCGCCCTGAGCTTGACTCCGCAGCCCGTCCTAGCCAGCGGATTTGAGGATCTGCCAACAGAATTCCGCGAATTGCGCCGCGAGGTCCGCGGAGACCGCGCCGATGTGTGGCTCGATTTGCCCGCCGAGTTCTTTGGGCCCCGCGGCCTGGACGAATTGCACCTGGAGGCGTTGCACCGGCGTTATCTCAGCGCCATCGGTCGCGCTAGCGGTGCGGGGCCGGGTCAAGCCGACCTGAGCCAGCCGCAGCCCCTGCCCGAACAAGTGCGGCACGTGCAGCTGTGGGGGCAATTGCCCAGGCGGATCAAAGGGCTTGTCGCGCGCCCTGGGCGGTGGCTGCCCCTGCCGCAGCTGATGGCCGACCCGCCGCCGGTGCCGCGCCGACCTTGGGAAAAGCCGCTGCCCGCGGCGCCGGTGGCCTCCACGCTGGACGGCGACACGCCACCGGGTCTCACCAAGGGCGCGCTCAGCGGCAAGACCGTCTACTTGAGCCCTGGCCACGGCTTGACCTGGAACCTGAACGTCAACCGCTGGGCCACGCAGCGCGGCAACACCCATAATTTGGTTGAAGATTTCCTGAATGCGGAAGCGGCGTTGCACTATTTGGTGCCGATGTTGCGCAACGCCGGCGCCAAGGTAGTGACCCTGCGCGAGCTGGACCTGCAAAGCGCCGAGGTAATGGTGGACGACGCGACGCCGCAGGGCAGCGATGGCAGCGGCTACAAGGAGCTCGCGGGCACCTGGCAGCAGGGTGCCTCGCCGGGGTTTGCCCCCCAGGCTGTGATCAATGGTGGGGATAATCCATTTGTGATGGGCAGTTATCGGGCCACCGCCGCGAGCAATGCCGCGATCACCGCCAGCGCCCAGTACGTGGCCAAGGTCCCGGCGACGGGCCGCTACGCCGTTTACGTCACCTGGGTGGTCGGCGCCAACCGCTTGCCGGATGCCCACTATGAAATTCGCCACTTGGGCGGGAGCACCCACATTCGCGTCGACCAGACCAAGCACGGCGGCACCTGGACTTGGCTCGGCTACTTCAACTTCGCGGCGGGTATCGATCCGAACAAGGGCGCCATTTTACTGCACAATGATACGCAAAGCGGCCTGAAGGATCGCTACGCAATCGCCGACGGCGTGCGCTTGGGCGGCGGCCTGGGCAGCGTGGCGCGCGGGACGGGCAAGCCGCCGGCGGCAGGACCCACCTCCGGTCGGCCGCGCTGGGAAGAAAGCTGCCGTACATACGCACAGTTTCAGGGCGCGCCGGCGAGTGTCTATGACAGCTCCAGCGACGACCCGAGCGACGACGTCACCTGCCGCAGCCGCTTCACGGCCTGGCACCATGAGGAAGGCGAGGACGCGATCTTCCTGTCCTGGCACACCAACGCCCCGTCGCCGGCCCGCGGGACTTCAACCTACGTCTACGGGCCCAACGCGCCCGACGGCACCTACAACTTCAGCGGCACCCAGGGCTCGGAGGCCTTTGGCAAGCTCGTGCAAAAGCTCATGGTCGCGGATATCAAAGCGCTCTGGGATCCGGCGTGGAAGGATCGCGGCGTATACACGGCCTATTTTGGAGAGATCAACCCCAAGCACAATCCAGAGATGCCTGCCGTCTTGGTGGAGGCCGCGTTCCACTCCACCCTAGAGGACGCCGATGCGCTGCGCGAGCCGCGCTTTCGACACTTGCTGGCGCGGTCGCTGTACAAGGCCATTGCCCAGTACTTTGCCGAGCGAGACAAGATCGCCCTGCTGGTCCAACCCGAGCCGCCGCAGGCCGTGCGCATGGCCCGCACTGCGCCAGGGCAGGCGACCGTGCAGTGGCAGCCCGGGCCGGTGGGCGGCGCTTACGGCCAGGCGCCGACCAGCTACCTGCTGCAATTGTCCAAGGATGGCCTGGGTTTTGACGAGGGTATCGCCGTGGTCGGCACGAGCGTTTCTGTGACTTTGCCTGCCGGGTCCGCGCCGCTGTTTGCCCGGGTCGTCGCGCTCAATCCGGGTGGGGTGAGCTTGCCGTCGGCGGTGGTCGGCGCGGTAGAAGGCTGCGCTGGAGCCAAGCGGGCCTTGGTGGTGCAGGGCTTTACCCGCCTCGACTCAGCGCTGGCGCCCGTAGAAGACCTGTCGATCTTTGGCCTGGGGCAGATCGAGCGGATGCGCCAGCAAAAGATGAATACCTATGACTACCTAGTTGCGCACATCGGCGACTTGGCCGCTGCGGGCTTGGGGGTCGACAGCACTGAGCGCCTGGCCCTGGACGCGGCGCAGCTCAGCGGTCACGCCCTGGTCGACTGGGCCGCGGGGGAGAATTCCACGGCCGACGGCGTGTTGGACGCGGGGCAAAAGAGCCTGTTGACCGATTGGCTACAGGCGCAGCCGGGCCGCAGCCTCTGGCTCAACGGCGCGGAAACCACCTGGGCCTTGGAATTCAAGGCGGGGCCGGCCGGCGGCGATTGGCTGGAGACCTGGTTTGGCGCGCGCTACCTGGGCGATGACGCTGGGGTCTACGGCCTGGAAGGCGCCGCGGGGCTGGCGGGCGCGTGGAAGTTTGACGACGGCACGGGCCCCAGCTACCACGTGGATTTCCCCGATGTCTTGGCGCCCAAAACCGCGTCAGTGCTGCTCAATTACGCTGGCGCCAAGGGGGCCGCGGCGACGCTCCAGCAGTTGCCCAACAATTCCAATGCCCTGCTTTGCGGGGTGCCGCTAGAGACCGTGCATCCAGCGGCGGCGCGGACAGCGCTCGTGGCCAAGCTCGTGCAGGCGAGTCTGTCCGTCCAGGCCTGTGCCGTGGATCCCGGCGGAGCAGATGGCGGATCAGCGGACTCAAGCGGCAGTGATGCCGGCTCTGTCGATGCAATTTCAGCGGACTCGACCGCTGGCGGCGAGGACACGGGCGCGCCGAGCGACCTGGGCGCAGACGCGGCGGCGGAGGATACCGCGGGGGCTGACGCCGCGGGCAACGACGCAAACGTTAGCGAATTGACCGGCGGCGACGCTGTAGCTCCAGACATGGGCCCTGGCGGTGACGCAGCAGTCGACGCCTCTGCGGATATCGCCGCCAAGCCGTTGCCGGTGGCCCCAGCGCCGGTAGACGACGGCTGCAGCGCCGCGGCCTCGCCCGGTTCGCCGGCTGGCTGGTGGCTGCTGCTGGCCGTCGGTCTGGTGGTGCGCCGTCGTAAACTGGCCTAGATCCAGAGCCTTGAATGCGCAGCCCGCAGCGAAGTCAGCGCTGCAGAATCGTGTCGCGCTGGGCCAGTTCGTCGTCCAGCTCTGGATAATCGATCGACCAGTGCAGCCCGCGCGACTCTCTGCGGTGCAGCGCTGAATCGACGATGAGCTGGGCAACGGTCGTAATATTGCGCAGTTCAATCAAGTCGGGCGTCAGGTAGAAGCGCCAGTAGTCTTCGCGCACCTCGGCCTCTAGGAACTGAAGGCGCCGCTGGGCCCGGGTCAGGCGCCGGTTGGAACGGACGATCCCTACGTAATTCCACATCAAGCGCCGGATTTCGTCCCAGCTCTGGCTCACCACCACTTGCTCGTCGGGGTCGCCGGCCTGACCTGTGTCCCACTGGGGCACGCGCAGCCGATCGGCAGCACCGCGTTCTGAAAGCACCTTTTTCGCCGTCGTCGCCGCACGCTCGGCATATACCACCGCCTCCAGCAGCGAATTGGACGCCAAGCGGTTGGCGCCGTGCAGGCCCGTGCAGCTCACCTCGCCGATCGCCAAAAGCCCGTAAATATTGGTTTCTGCCTCGCGGTTGACCTGGACACCGCCGCACTGGTAGTGGGCAGCAGGCACCACGGGCAGGGGCTGGCGGCGCATGTCGATGCCCAAGGTCAGGCAGCGGGCGTGGATGGTCGGGAAGTGATCCTCCAGAAAGGCCGCGGGCAAGTGGGTCATGTCCAGGTAGACGCAGTCTTCGCCGGACGCTTTGAGCTCTGTGTCGATGGCGCGGGCCACGATATCGCGAGGCGCCAGGTCTTTGCGGGCGTCGTAGCGCGGCATAAACGCGTCGCCCTTGCCGCTGCGGAGGATGCCGCCTTCGCCGCGCAGCGCTTCAGAAATCAAAAAGTTCTTGGCGTCTGGGTGGTAAAGGCAGGTCGGGTGGAACTGGAAGAACTCCATGTTGGCCACCCGCGCGCCAGCCCGCCAGGCCATCGCCACGCCGTCGCCCGTAGCCACATCGGGGTTGGTCGTATACAGGTAGGTCTTGCCCGAGCCGCCGGTCGCCAGGCACACCACTGCGGCACTCACCGCAAGCACTCGATTTGCTTGAACATCCAGGATGTA
>CAXNCS010000019.1:0-40980 GCA_964201005.1 Myxococcota bacterium | reverse complement strand
CAGCGTTCGCCGATCGCCCCTGTTGCCCCGGTCGTGGCCTTTGACAACTCAGCAGTGGATCGCAAAGCCCAGGTTTATCCATCAGATGTGATCATGCTGGAAGGCGAATACGATTTCGCACGCTCGGTCGAATGGTTGCGGCAGGTCCGGCCCCAGACCCGCGAGATCGTGGTGGTGCACGGCGTGGGCGCGGATGACCAGCGCTCGCTCGTGCACACCGCCTTGCTCAAGCGGCAATTGCAGGGCAAGGTGCAGTTCAACGAAGTGGCGCAACGCTCTTGGCCAGCGATCTTACAGCAGGTGGCCCAACTGCCCGCCAGCAGCGCCGTGCTCTACTTCCCATTTTTTCAGGATGCCGATGGCCATTTTCACCGGCCCGATCAAGCCCTGAGCCAGCTCGCCGCTGCTTCACCGGTGCCCGTTCTGACCGGATTTGACAGTCTGATCGGCTCCGGAGCAATCGGCGGCTATATGTACAGTCTCGCACAAGAATCGCGCACCGCGGCAAGGCTGGGGCTGAGGATCATGCGCGGCGAACCGCCGGCGGGGTTGGCGAAAAAATCCGACGCGGGCAATCGGTTTGTGTTTGACCACAAAGTGTTGCAGCGCTTTGGGGTGCCGCTGTCTGCCTTGCCTCCGGACAGTCACGTGTACAATCGCCAGTTTACCGCGTGGGAGACTCACCGCCAGACCATCTTGGCGATCGCCGCCGTCATTGCGGTGTTGCTGGGGCTGGTCGCCGTGCTCGGCGTGGCCTTGAGGCGCCTGAGGGTGGCCCGCGCCTCGCTGAACCGCAACAACATGGTGCTAGAAGCCAGGGTGCGGGAGCGCACCGCAGAGCTTGAGCGCCTGGCCCGCACAGATCCCCTGACGGAATTGGCCAACCGCCGCGCTTTTATGGAGATCGGCTCCCGCGAGCTCGCCCGTGCGCGCCGCTACAGCAGTGAATTGGCGCTGCTGATGATCGATATCGACCACTTCAAGGCCATCAACGACAGCCACGGCCACCACAACGGCGATCTCGTGCTCAAGTCGCTGGCGGCGGTGAGCCGGGCGACCCTGCGAGAAATCGACTTGCCCAGTCGCTTGGGCGGCGAGGAGTTTGCCGTGCTTTTGCCGCAGACTTCGTGTGCCCAGGCGTCGATTGCGGCGGAGCGGCTGCGCGCGGCCCTGGCTGCCGATCGCGTGGAGCTCCCAAGCGGAGCAGTCATCCAGTACACTGTTTCTATTGGCATCGCCTGCTTGGGCGAGCAAACGGCCGATCTGGAGAGTCTGCTGACCCAGTCGGACCGGGCGCTGTATCAAGCCAAGCGCGGTGGGCGCAACCGAGTGGCCCTTTGCAGCGTTGAGGCGGTCTGCGCTGCGGCGTGACGGGGAGCGGAGGTTTTGCCCGCACTCACCAGCCCAAAGCTCGCACGCCGGCGGCCATCTCATGGATCAGCACGGCGTTGGCAAAGTCGATGAGCGACGCGCCGACCAGCGGCACCACCAGGAAGGCCCGCGGCGCCGGCCCGTATTTTTGGGTCAGCACGGTCATGCAGGCCATGGCGTTGGCGGTGGTGCCCAGCATGAAGCCGCAAAAACCCCCCGCCATCACCGCACTTTCGTAGTCGCGGCCCATGGCGCGGAACGCCAGCCAAACGCACATCGCCCATACCAGCGCCAGCTGGGCGCCGAGCAAAATCATTAGCGGAACAGCCAATTCGACGAGCCGCCACAACTGCAAGGACAGCATGGCCATCGCGATGAACAGCGCCAGCGCCGCGTCGCCCACCATTTCGACGCGTTCCTCAGACAATCCGGCAATTCTCCAGCGATCATCCAGGTTGCGGACGGCCGCAGCGGCGATCATCGCGCCGATGTAGCTGGGCAGGTCCACGCCTTGGGCTTTGATCCAGGCGCTGATGAGCGATCCCAGGCCCATGCACAGGCTGATCCAGACCAGGGTGTTGATCAGCCAAGGGGTTTTGGCCTCCGGGCTGTCGGCGCTGGCTTGTTCGCGGGCGGCGACATCGGCCTGCAGCGCGCTGAGATCGCCCAGGTCGCGGCCATTGCGCGCGGTGGATCGCAGGCCGTGCTTCTCGATCAGCCGCCCGCCCACCAAGCCACCCAGCAGCCCGCCCATGGTGATGCCAAACATCGCCGCGGCAATGCCCAGCTCGGCGGCGCCGCTGACGCCGTACACCTCTTCAAAACGCTTGCCAAAAGCCGCGGCCGTTGCTGGGCCACCCGTCAGCGCCACCGAACCCGTGACGATTCCCAGCAGCGGATCGAGCCCCAGGCCGCGGGCGAGCCCTATGCCCAGAAGGTTCTGCAGCACCGCGCCCACTGCGGCAATCGCAAAAAAGCTCACCACTTGAGGCCCGCCGATGCGAAAGAGCCGCAAGCTGGCGCCCAGGCCAATCGTGGTAAAGAAGGCGTTTTGCAGCAGGTCGCGCAGGCTCAGGTCGATCTGCAGGTTCACCGCGCGGTCGTGCAGGGCAAAAATCAGCGCCGCCGCCCCCAGGCCACCCACGATCGGGCCCGGCACGTTCAGGCGATCCAGCACAGGCAGGCGGCGCTTAGCCGCGCTGCCCAGCAGGACACTCAGGGCTGCCAGGGCAACGGCCTGCACGCTGTTGACGGCGATCACCGGGACGAGGTCGGCCATAGCGGCTCCGTTGCGCTGCGGGGGCTCAGAAACACGCGGCGGGCGTTTGCCGGACTCGGCCGCCTTTGCCGGCTGGCGCGCGACAAACTCAAGTGTACACAAGTGCTTGTGCCGCGAACAGCTGCGACGGGCGCCCAGGCGAATCGGCCGGACCTAGCGCGGCTCAGATTCGCTCCAGGCGCCAGCACGAGTCCCCGGCGCAGTCGGCGAGGCCAAGACTATTTGCTTGGCAAAATCTGCAGATAGACGTCCGCCATGGGTGACTTGCCGCAGCTCTATGCCGGTCCGCGATTTCTCTGGGTCATCGGCGATCGTCACCAGGCCCAGCGGCGCCCCTTGGGCACTGAGGCAGGCCCCTCTCAGCACATCGCCCGTGTCGTTTGTAACCGTGGAACCGCTCGCCAGGAGTACCGCCGCGCCCACCCCCGGAATCGCCGCGACCGCGGTGGCGGTGCTGACGGACGGGTTGCTGGGCTGACCGACACCGAGCGCGGCCAATTCCTGCAAGGCACCCGGCGCGTCGAGCTTGGAAAAGGTTCTGGTCGTCCAGCGGTTTAGCTTGGTCTGGCCGCTCCCAGGGTCCAGCTCGGGTTCGGTCCAAGCGCCCATCCAAGCACCAACCGCAACTCTTGCCCAGCGACACGGCGGTTGCGTCGCCCGACCCGGCCTCCAAGGGCTGCAAGAGGCCTTCAGGTTCAGCGGAGGCGACCCGCGACCCTCCACCGCTCGACCCCTCCACCGCGGCGATGCGCGACAAACTGGTGAAAGTGCCGGCTTGTATCGCCCGGCCAACCCTGCCAGACTGTTGGCGCCTTGGTGGTCGGTGCGGCGAGGGAAGGGGAGTGGCCAAGCGAATTTCCAGTGCAAGTCGCGGCGGCGGCCTTGAAAGCGGCAAATGGCCCAGGCGGATGGCGGCCTGGCTGGTTTTGGCGACGGTGAGCGCGGCCCAACTCGGCCCCTCGACCGCCCTGGCCGGACCGGCTGAAGAGTCCAAGGCGTTGAACAACAAAGGCGCCGGACTCTTCAAGAAAGGCGAGTACTTTGAGGCAGCCCTGGCCTTTGAGAAGGCCTACGCCCTGGATGCGCGCGATTTTCGGGTGCTGCGCTATGCCGGCCGAGCCTGGCAGGAGATCGGCCACTGGGACCGCGCCTTGACCCTGCTAGAGCGCTACTTCTCCCTGGAAAGCGAGGCCGATCTCAAAGCCAGCCTCTTGCCCAACCTGGAGAAACTGCGCAAGACCACCCCGCGCGAGCGCGCTGAAGCCCTGGCGAGTGCGGCGACCCGCTACCCTCAGGCCCGGCTTGAAGAAGAGGCGGCGAGGGCGTTACAGGCCCTGGGCGATGCAGCTTCGCTCAAGCGCGCGGTGCAGTTGTTTGAGGTAGCGCGGCTCGGGGCCGGCAACCCGGCAGAAAAAGACAGGCTTGACAAGGATATCGCCCAGGCCCGCGAGGCGCTGCAGCAAGCAGAAGTCCGCGAGGCTGCCGCGCTCAAGGCCAGCAAGCCGGTTAAGCCGCCGGTGGAGCTGCCCAAAGCGCCGCCGCCTCGTTCAGCTGGACCAACTGGGCTTCAGTGGGCCCTTTGGGGCGGCGGCGGTGCTGTGGCGCTAGGGGGGGCGGCGCTGTGGCTGGTGGGGCGCAAACAGACCTTTGAGGCGACCGATCGCCTTGCAGCCTTGCCCAAGACCGCGGTGGCCGAGCGCGATGAGGCCCGCAGCGACTACGACAAGGGCAGCACCCTCTACTTTGCCGGCATCGGCCTGGCTGCCGTGGGCGCCGGGGCGGCGGTAGCGGGCTTCCTGCTCGGCCCCAGCAGCGCCAAAGTTGCCGTCGCGCCCACGGAAAACGGCCTGAGCCTGGCGCTAAAGTTCTAGGAGAGCGGCGATGCGCGTGTGTCCGATGTGCCAGGGCAAGACCGACGAGATCAACTGCCCGGCCGATGGTACGCCCACGGTGCTGGCGGCCGGCGCCTCGGACTCGCTGGTCGGCCAGATCATTGCCCAGCGCTATCGCGTGACCAAGCTGATTGGCGAGGGCGGGTTTGGCGCCGTCTACAAGGCCCAGCACACCGGCACGGGCGATGAAGTGGCGATCAAGGTGCTGCACACCGACCAGGCCGGCAATGCCGAGGTGGTGGCGCGCTTTCAAGATGAAGCGGCGGTGACGGCGAGCCTCAAGCAGCCTCACACTGTGCGCGTTTTTGACTTTGGCCAGACGGCCAGCGGCGACCTGTACTTGGCCATGGAGTTCCTTCAGGGCACCACGCTGACCAAGGTGCTGGATGAGGAGCAGCCGCTCGGCTACCAGCGGATCGGCCATATTGCTCTGCAAGTGCTCAAGTCGCTGGCGGAAGCCCACTCGCGCGGCCTCGTGCACCGCGACCTGAAGCCAGACAACATCTTTATGCAGACCGTGTTTGGCGAAGAGGATTTTGTCAAAGTCCTGGATTTTGGCATCGCCAAGTCGCTGGCCACCGGCAGCCAGTCGCGCACCGCTACGGGGGTGATTGTCGGCACGCCGCCGTACATGAGCCCAGAGCAGGCCCGCGGCACGGGCATCGACACGCGCACCGATCTCTATGCGCTGGGCTGCATTCTGTTTGAGGCGCTGACCAACCGCGTGCCTTTTCAGGCAGAAACGGCGATCGACACGCTGATCCAGCGCATCACCCAGCCGCCGCCGGACCCGCGCGGTCGCTGCCTGACCCCGACCCCAGAGGCGTTCTGCGACGTGGTGCTCAAGGCCATGGCGACACAGCCAGAACTGCGCTTTGCCAGTGCCCAGGAGATGATGAAGGCGCTCGGCGAGGCGATCAAGCAGCCGGCCTCTGCCCATGTGGTCTCCGTCGACGCCGGGATTGATGTGGCTGGCCGCACCGGCGCTGGGGATTTTACCCTGGTCAAGGTCGGCGAGCCCCAGGGAACAGCCACCGGGCGGGCCCCCGCCGTTGAGGTGGCTACCCAGATGGCTCAAGCGGTGGGCGATGTGGCGACGGTGGCGGCTGCGGCAGTGCAAATTGCCCAGGCGCCCGCGGCAATTTCGCCGGCCGAGCCTGCAGACGCCGCGGCGCGGGCTGTTTCACCGCCGACGTCTGTGGTCGCAGTGCCCAAGGTCGCAGCAGCTGCGGCTACCTCTCGCCCAGGGCCAAAACCGCGGGCCCCCGCGCGGCCTTTAGCCGGAGATCCGCGGGGATCTGCGACCCCGGCAGCCCCTGGGCCCGCCCAGCTGGCCACCGTCGCCCTGGACGCCGGCCAGGCCGCAGCCGTCAAAGCTTCTGTGGAGCAGGCTCATCCAGTCGCGCCTATCGCCGCCGAGTCCGCCGCGGCACCCGCCCCAGCGCGCTCCAAAACACCTCTGATTCTCGCCGGTTTTGTTGGCATTGCCTTGGTTGCCGCGGCCTTGGCGATGCTGTTGGGAGGCAAGGAATCAGCGCCGGTGGCCAGCGCTCCCGCCGCCGCCGCCCCCAGCGCCGCGCAAGCCGAGCCTGCCGCCGCAGCGGTTCCCGTCGCCGCTCCCGCGGTGCAGGCTGCAAAACCGGAGGTCGCGCCTGCGCTTCCGCCGGCCGCTCCGCCTGCACCTGCGCCTGCGCCCCCGGCTGCGCCTGTGCCTGCCCCCGCGCCTGCGCCTGCCGCACCCGCAGAGGCCCCCGGGCAGGAGCCCGCTGCAGTCGCACCAGCGGCGGCGGCCAAGCCCAAGCCGGCCAAAGCCCGGCCCACAGAGGCCAAGCCCAAAGTCCTGGTCGAGTGAGCTTTAGAGCGGGTCAACCTTGACCTAATTCAAGAGTTCCATGCGATCGCCGCTGCTCGGGCAGTGAAGTGCGACCGCGCCCGCCTCAAAGCGGGGGCCCAAGATGACGCCAGTGTCGAATTGGAGCTGGAGTTGCGCGCTATGCCTCCTTCGTGGAGGTCAATAGGTCGCCTATCCAGGCATGGCTGCAGCCCTGGTCTTCCCGATGGCCTACGCAGGCTTGACTTGGCTCCACGCCCAGTCGATCCACGGCAGGAGCGCCGCGACGTCGCTGGTCTCCACGGTGGCGCCGCACCAGATGCGCAGGCCTGCAGGGGCGTCGCGGTAGGGCCCCAGGTCGTAGCCGGCCTTTTCTTTGTCGAGCAAGCTGACGACCTGCTTGGCGGCGGCCGCTTGGCCCGCTTCGTCCAGGCTGTTGAACCACGGGTCGTCGTAGATGAGGCACACGGAGGTGCAGGAGCGCACAGCGGGGTCGTCGCAGAGGAATTTGACGTACGGCGTCTTGTCTACCCACGCGCTCACGGCGGCGAGGTTGGCTTCGCTGCGCGCCTTGAGCCCAGCCAGGCCACCCACCGACTCGGCCCAGCGCAGGCCGTCCAGCGCGTCTTCTACGGCGATCATCGACGGGGTGTTGATGGTCTCGCCCTCAAAGATGCCCGCCGACAGCTTGCCGCCGCTGGTCATGCGGAAAATCTTGGGCATCGGCCACGGCGGGCTGTAGCTCTGCAAGCGCTCGACCGCGCGCGGACTCAGCACCAGCATGCCGTGGGCCGCCTCGCCGCCCAGCACCTTCTGCCAGCTCCACGTGACCACATCGAGCTTTTCCCACGGCAAATCCATGGCAAAAGCCGCGCTGGTGGCGTCGCAGATGGTCAGGCCCTGGCGGTCGTCTTTGATCCAATCGGAATTGGCCACGCGCACGCCGGAAGTGGTGCCGTTCCAGGTAAAGATCACGTCGCGGTCGCAGTCGACTTGGCTCAGGTCCGGCAGCTTGCCGTAGGGGGCCTTAAAGGTGCGGACATCCTTGAGCTTGAGCTGCTTGGCGATGTCGTTGCCCCAGCCTTCGCCAAAGGCCTCCCAGTACACCACGTCGATGCCGCGCGGGCCCAGCAGCGACCACATCGCCATCTCCACCGCGCCGGTGTCAGAAGCGGGCACGATGCCCAGGTGATAGCCCTCGGGCAGTCCCAGGATCGCCTTGCTGCGGTCGATCACCTCTTTGAGCTTGTTCTTGCCGATCTTGGCGCGGTGCGACCGGCCGATGGCGGCGTCCTGCAGGGCGGCGAGGCTCCAACCCGGGCGTTTGGCGCAGGGGCCGGAGGAAAAGCAGGGGTTGTGAGGGGTCACGGAAGGCTTGGACATCGCTCAGGTCCTTGGCGGCGCTGGCCGCGGGCTGGGTAGGTCGCCGCCGGTGTCGTGGGGGCGACGGCGGCATGGTGCGCCGGCAAGGGGCAGGAATCAACCCAGACCGCCGCTGGCCTGTCATGGCCCTGTCGTCAGGCGCTCGCGCCGGCACAGAGCTTCAAACGCGCAACTGCACCACGGGAATCCGCGGCCCCATGCGAATGTCGACTTCGACCAGGCCCCAGTAGAGCTCGCCGTCAATGCACGGATCCACGGTGTAACCGGGCTCCGGGACAATGCGCACCTCATGGGCCTGGCGCTGGACAAAAGCCTTAAACTCAAGGGGTTGTCCCGTGGTCATCCGCGGCAGATTGCGCACGATGTCCAGGGCCCCGGGGTTGCCGCACTGCACGTGCAAGCCCGCACCGCTCTTGGCAAACGGAAAGAAGCGGAACACATTGGCCAGGTTGATGTCGATGGCGCCGACTTCGAGGTCGCGAAACAAGTCCATCGGCATGCGCTCGCCGTCGACCCACACCGCCGCGGGCAGGGGCTCAAACACCGACTCGCCAAAGTAACGGAAATCTACAGGCATCGGCAGCCACTTGAGCGGCACCGTCCGCGTCGCCTGCGAAGCCAGGATCTTGCCGACCAAGTAGGCGATCCCCACGGCGTCCTGGCGGTCGTGGGCGTAAAACTTGTCAAAAAACCGCTGGGCCACCCCGGCCATCGCGCCGGCAAAGCCGATCTTCTCAAAGCGCTTGCCCGGCAGGTCGGCGTCGGGGCCATACACGCCCACGGTGCGAAAAGTCGGCAATTCGACCACCGAGGGCGCCTCACCGCTGCGCAGCACTTCGGCCAGCCGCGGCAGCAGCTCATCGCAGTGGCCCACCACCTCGGCCTTGCGCCCGATAAAGTCAATCGTTCCGGCATTTGTAGGCAGGATCGCCGGCCACTTGCCGGGGCTGTCGCCGTGGCCTCGCTCCCGCAGCACCTGATCGGTGACGTTCATCAGCCAGTGAAAGGCGCCGTCGCCGCCGTCGGCCACCATGTAAGGCACGCCAAGGTCTAGGAATTCGCGCACCACTTCGGCGATCGCAGAGACGTCTTTGGTCCGGCGCACCAGCCCCAGCGGCCCAAGCACCTCGCGCATTCGCTCATAGCGCCCTGGATTCAGGCGGTTTTTTCTGGAATTGGGATTGGTGATGACCCCTACCTGCGGCTTAGACATCGGAGCTCCTGTCACTGCGCGGGCAGCTGCGCCGACCCTTCTGAGCGGCCATTGCGGGTCTGCCTCTTCTGTACGGCCCTCCGGGCTCGGCCGTCCGGTCAATTCCGCCTACATCAGAGGCATTTGCCTCGCGGCCCTCAGCAGCCAACTCTGTACCCCGCGCTGGGCCAGCCGCTCAGCCAGCGCCGTTGCTCCGGGATAGTCTTCCGATTCATCCTGCAAAATAGCCCACTTTGCGCCACAGCGCTCCGCAGCTCGCTCTACCTGAAGGCCCACCGCGCGGCGCCGCCAAGCCAGCGTCGGTCCCAGCTCGGCGGCGGATTCATCGAGTCCCGGGCTCGGCGGCCGCTGCGGATCGTAGAGCAGCCAGGCCCCGGCCGGCAATTCGCCTTCACTGCGCAGGGCCACCCGGAGAAAGTGCTTTGGATCCTTGCGTTTTCTGGGCAGCATGCGCGGCGGCGCCAGCCAGCCAAAGGCCTTGCGGAGCGGCGGGGTAAGCTCCACGTGCAAGCCGTCCACCGCATCCAGGGCCTGGGCCACCAGCCATGCGCCGCTCAGGGCGTCGTCCACGCGCAATTCCAGCGGCGTCTCCAGAGTTCGCCCCTGCAGCACGGCGATCAACGCGCCGCTCCAGGCCTGCAGCTCGGGCAGCCAAGTTGGCGTCAGGTGGGCGGCGCTGGCATCGAGCAACACGCCATCTGCTTCGCGAAATTCCGCAGGCAGGGCGCCGGCAAACGCCACCTCGGCAAAAGGCCGGGCGTCCAGCAGCGTCTGACCTTCCAGGTGCAAGCGCAGCATCGCCGCACCGGGGGAACTGCCCGCAGGCAGCAGGGCGACAGCCAACTTGCCGAGCTGAAAAGGTTTTGCCCAGGGCGGCGTCAGACAGGTGCCGTTGCCCGCCATGCCCTCGGCCACCGCGGCACTGCACAACACCCGCGGCAAGAGCCGGCGCTGCAGGTCAAAATCCGCAACAAAGCCCACGCGCTGGCGGGTATCGCCGTCCAGGGATAGCCGCGCCGCCGGCACCAGCCAGCCGCGAGACGTCGCCCGCACCCCCATGTGCTGTTCCACCAACTGCAGCTGCACCACGTCTGCCACCCGCCCGAGATCGGCTAGTACATCAAACCCAAAGTTCCCGGAGGCTTATCGCTGAACCTGTGGTTGATGGACGGAACGAGCACCCAGCAGGCGGACCCTAAACCCGCGATGACTCTCGCGAACCCATCGCACAGGACGGCGCTTGGGTCCACAGCTTGCTAGGAACCCTTAGAGAAGACGTAGGATTGGCTGAACGTCTGCGGGGAAGTCAGCAGCGGCAGGCCGCGGATCGCAGAGAATTTGGCCTTGATGCAGTCGGAGAATTTGCCCGACGCCCCGGAGACGCTCACGTCGGTGATCGTGCCCTCGGTGCCCACGGTAAACGTGACCTTGACCTTGCCGCCTTCATCCGGGTTGTCGCGCAGGGCCTCTTCATAGCAGCGCTGCACCGCGGAATTCTTGCGCGACACCACCTTGGCGACCTCGGCCTTGTTCTCTCCCGGCCCGTCGACGCCGCCGGAACTCAGCTTGACCGTGATGGTCGCCTCTTCTTTCTTGCCTTCGACCTTGGTTTCGTCGGCCTTGCGCTCGCCAAAGCCCTTGCCGCCGTTGCCGGCCTTGACCTTTTCTACCGTGCCGCCGCCCGATGATCCCGCCAGCTTGACGCCGCCTGCCCCAGGACCGCGGGCATCGCCATTGCCGGCCCCCGCATCGCCGCCAAAGGATTTGGCCACGACTTCGCCGGCTTCGCCCTCGGCCGCTTCGCCAAACAGCTTGGTCGCCGCGCCGCCCTGAGGTCCGCCAAAAGCGCCGGCGATGGTCTTTTGCTCAATCGCTGCGCGCGCTTGGCGCTTGGCTTCGTCCGGATCCGCCTGTTTCTCGCCCAAGGACGCAGGTTTGTCGGACTTGCCCGCATCCGCCTTGGGGGCATCTTTGGCCTTCTCCGCCGGCTTGTCCGCCTTGGCCTTGACCGATTCCGGCATAATTTCAGCGGTCGGCTTCTTGTCCTCTTCCGGATCCGGCGGCGGCTCTTTGATTTCCTCTTTCTCTTCGACCACGACTTCATAAGTGGTCTTGGCCGCCTCTTCTGCCGCCTTAGACGAGCCCAGGAAGCGGTTGGTATTCTTCTCAAAATACGCCGCTTGGAACACCAGACCCAGGATGAACATCGCCGACACGGCAAAGGAGATCCACCAAGCCGGTTCCGCCAGAACGCCCGCAACCACCCGATCCGGGAAGGAGGTTTTGCCAAACACCGGCACGGTGACCGTCTGCTTGACCACCTGCACCAGCAAGGTGTGCTGGCCCACAATCGCCCGGCCGCGGGTCCCCAGGCTCAGGTGGCAGACCACGTCATTGCCTTCCTGGCGGGCCTTGCCCTTGGCCTGCAGGTCTTTGAGCTCCATCGGCGCGCCGTCCACCGCCAGCCGCACCTTCATCGCCGCCGGGGCGCGCATGGTGACGCTGCCATCCTTGTGATTCTCAAAGGAGATCGGCGGGCCCTGATAGTCCTCTTCCGGCAGCACGATGGTGCAGTCGCGGCCCGTACCCACCGACACGAGCTTGGTGTCCGGGAAGATGCGGTCGTCGATCAGCCGCTCTTCAAACACCAGGCCCAAGCGCAGGACGGTGCGCTCGCGGGTCACCGTCGGGTGGCTGTCGCCGCGAACAAACTGAAACATCACGGTGACTTCGCCAATGCCCAGCGAGCCGCCGGCGATGTCCTCGATCGGGATCGCCCTCTTGCCCTTGACCGTGCGCACGTCCTGATTGCCCGCGGCGCCGCGGAGATTAACCCGGGCATTGGGATCGGCGGGCACCACCAGGTAGAACAGGCCGTTGTCGCACGTCAGAAAATCAATGTATTCCGGGAAGTCTGGGTACTGCTTGGGGGCGATATGCACCGTTGAGCCCGCGCGCCGGCCAATCGAAATGTCGATTTTGCGGTCGAATTGCTCTTCGTGAATGATGCTGCCGCGGTAGACGATGCCCAGGCGCAGGTTGCGGTTGGCATTGCTCATGACTTCCTCGGCGGTGCTGCCCGTCTGGCCGGCGCTCTGCAGCACCCGCTCGCGCAGCCGTCCCGTTTGCCGGCCTGGCCCAACGCTGCTAAAGCGCTGCACTTCTGGCCGCGTGTCCCCTGGCCGGGGCAGGTGCCAAGGGCGCCTTTTGCGCCCCCGCTGCCCCCCGCTTGGACCGTAGAGCAGGTCAGGGTCATTGTCAATCTGCGGACCTCTGGCGGTTTTTTGCGGCGCGCAACCCAGGGCCGCGCTTTGCGGATGCGCCTGCACGCCGCCGCGGTGGACGCAGCCATGGCGCTTGCATACACTCGGCAGACCGGCAGGTGGTCGCGCCTGCGCGGTTTTTCTGTGGCGAGGGCGCTGAACGCCGCTTGCCCTTCCGGAGGTCCGTTGTTGCCCGTCCTGCCCGCCCAGCCAGCCCACCGGACGCCGCACACGGGCGTGCGGTTTGGCGTACAGCCCGGCCCGCCGCCAGCGGGCGCCTCGCGGCTGGTGTGGCTGTCGCTGTGGGCGGCGTGGGCGATTGTCGTGATTGCGAGCGGTTGTATGCCCGGCAAGCGCGACAACGAGGTGTGGACCCCGCCCAAGGTGCAAGACGCCGGCGGCGACAGCGGCGGCGCAAAAGACACCGCCAGCGCAAAAGACACGGACAGCGGCGGCGCGGACGGGGCCGACACAGCGGCCGACGACACGGCCAGCGACGACGCGGACGCCGCTGCGGCAGCCGACACGCCGGACGATAGCGATGACGGGGGCGCAGGAGCGGACACCACGGTGATCGGCATCCCCGGCTGCGTCACGGACGCCCAGTGCGCGGCGCTGCCCTTTGGCCCTTGCGCCAGCGGCCGTTGCGATCTGGCCACGGGGCTATGCCAAGCGGAAAACGCTGTTGACGGCACGGCTTGTAGCGGCGACGCCTGCACCAGCAAGGCCACCTGCAAAGCGGGCAAGTGCGCCGGCGCTCCCGTCCCCTGCAGCGACGGCAATAGCTGCACCGCGGACAGCTGTGATCCGCAAAAAGGTTGCGAGTATAAGGCATTGCAGCTGATTCTCTGCGACGACGGCCAGAAATGTACCCCCGTGGACCTGTGTGTGGCCGGTCAGTGCGTGGGCGAGCCAAAGGCCTGCGATGACGGCGACCCGTGCACCGATGACAGCTGCAACAGCGCTTCTGGCCAGTGCAATCACCTGGGATTTGCCAGTACCGCCAAGAAAGTGGTGTGCACGGCCAGCGGCGGCTGTTTGGGTCCAGGGCAGTGCGAAGCCGGCGCCTGCCTAGCCAAATCCCTGTGCGACGACGGCAATCCCTGCACCTTTGACCTATGCGCCGCGGGGAACTGCAGCCACCTCGCCCGCAGCGGTGCGTGCACACCCGCCGGCGCCAAGAGCGGCGACCTGTGCGCCAAAGGCCTGTGCTTGAGCGGGGATGGCAGTGAGTGGCAGCCCGGCGGCGCCTTGCCCGTGTGCGTGGCCCAGCCGGCGTGTGCGGCCAAAGAATGCCTGGTGGGCAAGTGCGATCCCGCGAGCGGCCAGTGCAGTTATCCGACCAAACTCGACGATCAATCGCCGTGCAGCGCCAGCTCTTTGTGCACCACCGCGGGCAAATGCGTGCTGGGGCAGTGCAAGACCGCGGCAGTCGTGTGCGACGACGGCAACCCATGCACCCAGGAAAGCTGCGATTCTGCAGTGGGTTGCAAGGGCAAGGCCAAGGCAGACGGCGGGCCGTGCGATGACGGCAACGGCTGTACCAAGACCGACAGCTGCAGCGGCGGCAAGTGCGCGGGCAAGGCCATCAGCTGCGACGACGGCAATGCCTGCACCGCGGACAGTTGCGATCCCGCGGGCGGCTGTGTCCACGGCGCTGAGGCGGACGGCGCAGTTTGCCCTGGCGGGGCGTGCAAGGGGGGGCAATGCGGCAACTAGGAACGCGGCGACGGGCGGAAAACCCCAGGGATCATCGGGGTAAGCGACGGGTGCGCGCGGCTCTGGCCCCCCTGGCTTTGGCGCTGATTTTGGCCCTGGGGCTGGGCGGCTGCGAGGGCGAAAGCGCGTCGACCGACACCGCCGCCGCAGAAGACACCGCGGAGCCAGAAGACACGGCCCTTGGCGATAGCGGCGACACCTCCAGCGACAGCAGCGCCGACACCGGCAGCGCCGACGCCAGCGACACAGGGGGCGACAGCAGCACAGACGCCGCGGTCGGCGAAGTGCAGGTCGTCGACAAAGGCTGCAAAAGCAGCAGCGATTGCGCCAATCTCGTCCTCAGTTCGTGTCAGAGCGCCAGCTGCGACCTCAAGACGGGGCTGTGCCAAGTCGCCAATTTGCCTGACGACAGCACCTGTACCGGCGCCGAGGCGGACAAGTGCAAGCTCGATCCCCGCTGCAAAGCCGGCCAATGTGCTTTCTCTAAGCTCTCTTGCGATGACGGCAACGGCTGCACCGCGGACACCTGCGAGGCCGGCGCCGGCTGCGTCAGCGTCGCGGTCAGCGGAGCGGTCGTGCCTTGCCTGGACGGCAGCGCCTGCACCGTGGCCGCCAACTGCGCCCAGGGCGTATGCACCAAAATCAAGGCCTTGGACTGCGACGATCAAGAGGCGTGTACCAGCGACGCCTGCGATCCCAAGCTCGGCTGCACCCACGAGCCAGTCAAGGACGGCCAGAGCTGCAGCGACGGCAAATTCTGCACCGAGAAGGACGGCTGCAAAAAGGGCGTGTGCACCGGCGCTCCGGTGGTCTGCAGCGACGACAACAACGCCTGCACCGTGGCGCAGTGTGCGGAACAGGCCAAGGGCTGCAGCAACGCGCCGCTAGAAGACCTGTTCTGCGACGACGGCAAGCCGTGCACCACCAAGGACACCTGCGACGGCGCCGGCAACTGCGCGGGCGTGCCGACCAACTGCGATGACAAGAACCCGTGCACCGACGATTTCTGCGACGCTGTGGCGGGCTGCCTGCACAAAGACAACACCCAGCCGTGCAGCGGCGACGCGTGCATGGCCGCCGGCAAGTGCAGCGAGGGCAAATGCGCGGGCGCGCCGCTCAGCTGCGACGACGGCAATCTGTGTACCCAGGACACCTGCGACAAAGTGCTGGGCTGTCAGGCCAAAGCCTGGCCCTCGCCGTGCTGGGACGGCAACGCCTGCACCACAGAAGACACCTGCACCGGCGGCGCGTGCAAGGGCGGCGGCCAGCTGCAGTGCAGCGACAGCAACCCGTGCTCGGTGGATGCGTGCGACCCAGCGCTGGGCTGCAGCCACGCCGCGGCCGTTCCCGGGGCCAGCTGCGGCGGCGGCCAGACCTGCACCGCCGGCATCTGCCTGCCCGCCAAATGCGGCGACGGCTGGTGCGCAAGTGCGGAGACCGCGGCCAATTGCCCCGGCGATTGCCCCGAGGACGGCGGCGCTTGCCAGCCCAGCGACTCGGCATGCCTAGCCAGCTGCACCGCAGCCAAGTGCAAGGCCCAGGCCGACGACTGCAACGCGGTGAGCGGCTGCAAAGACCTTGGCGCGTGCCTCAGCGGCTGCGGCAGCGACCTCAGCTGCATGGTTCAGTGCTTGGTCGGCGCACCCGGCAGCAGCGGAGAAGCCTTTGCCGCCTACGATCAATGCATGCAGGCCTTCTGCATCAAAGATTTCTGGATGGGCAAGAAATGCAGCGGCGCCGGCAACCAGTACATCCAGTGCGTCGACGCCTGCGAGGGGGCCATGTGCAAGAGCTTGAGCTTGCAGTGCAAAGCCAGTGCAGGCTGCTCGGCGGTGCGCGATTGCCTCAAGGGCTGCACCGACGCCAATCCGGTGCCGTGCATCACCGGGTGCAAGGCCAAGGGCAGTGAGGCCGACACGCTGCTCAACGCCAAGCTCGACGACTGCGACAAGAACTACTGCCTGTAGGCGAGTTTTCGCCGCTGCAGCCCGGGCGATTTGACCGGCCCCCCGGCGCATGCGATACGAAGGACAAAGGGCCTACCGGCTACAGGGAGCGCGCCCATGAAGAACTTCGTCCTCGACACCAATGTGCTCTTGCACGACAGCGACTGCCTGCGCAGTTTTGCCGATAACGTCGTCAATGTCCCGATCTACGTGATCGAGGAGATGGACACCTTCAAGCGCGACCAGGGGGAGCTGGGGCGCAATGCCCGGCGCATCGCCCGCGAGCTAGACGGTTACCGCGAGCAAGGCAATTTGCGCGAAGGCGTGCCGATGGACAACGGCGGCATCGTGCGCGTGGTCATGGATCGCGCGGATCTGCCTAACCATTTCTCCGTCTCCCACACCATGGACGACGCGATCCTCTCCAGCGCGCTGTTCCTGCACCGCGAAGAGCCGCACCGCAAGGTGGTGTTTGTCACCAAAGACACCAACCTGCGCATCCGCGCCGACGCCTTGGGCCTGCACGCCGTCGATTACGACCGGCAGAATCAGGATGTCAGCGAGCTCTATGCGGGCAGCGCAGAGATCACCGTGCCGGCGGAAGCCATCGACACGCTGTTTGCCGAAGGCAGCTTGGGCCAAGAAGAGCTGGGCAAGGCCTACACGATTTACCCCAATCAGTACCTGCAGTTGGTTGCTGAGGGCCTGCCGTCCAAGACCGCCTATGCCCGGGTGGTCAACGGTCGGCTGGAGCACCTGCGCAACGCCAAGCAGACCGCTTGGGGCGTCGGGCCGCGCAACCGCGAGCAAATGTTCGCGATCGACATGTTGCTGCGCGACGACATTCAGCTCTGCACCCTGGTGGGCAAGGCGGGCACCGGCAAGACTCTGCTGGCCCTGGCCGCGGGTCTGCAGGCGGTGACGGAGAGGGAAATTTACCGCAAGCTCCTGGTTTCGCGGCCGATTTTTCCGTTTGGTCGCGACATCGGCTTTCTGCCCGGCTCGGTCGAAGAGAAGCTCAACCCCTGGATGCAGCCGATCCACGACAACATTGACTACTTGACGACTTCGCAGTCGCGCTCGGCCAAGGGCGGCAAGCAGGATGGCGGCAAGGACGGCGGCAAAGACGGCGGCAAAGATGGCGGGCGGGACGCGCGGGTCTGGTCCTATGAAACCTTGGCAGATCAAGGGATTGTAGAAGTCGAACCGCTGACCTACATCCGCGGCCGCAGCCTGCCCAACGTCTACATGATCGTCGACGAAGCGCAGAACCTCACGCCGCTGGAGGTCAAGACCGTGCTGACCCGCGTCGGCGCTGGCACCAAGATCATCCTGACGGGCGACCCGTACCAGATCGACCAGCCGTACCTGGACAGCGTCAACAACGGTCTGACCTATGTGGTTGAACGCTTTAAGGATCAGCCGATTGCCGGCCACATTACCTTGACCAAGGGCGAGCGCAGTCCGCTGGCTGAGCTGGCCGCCAACCTGCTGTAGACCTGGGCATTCTGTCCCCCTCCTCAGATTTCTGGAGTCCCCGTGAACCCTCGCCTCTTGCGCGGTGGGGCCGGCTTTTGCGCCGCCGCCGTGTCGATGTTCCTTGTTGCCCCTGAGGTTTTTGCTGCCAAGCCCCCTGCCGGGCACCCCGTGGCCAAGCTGCTGGCGGAGGCCGAGTCAGCTAATCTCCGCGATATCACGGTGATTGCCGTGGCTGAACCGCTGGAGAGGGAGCACGCCGCCGGCTCTGCGGCCCTGGTGCGCCTAGACGACGGCCGCGACGGCGGGCTGCCCAACTGCTGGCTGCTTGAGCTCGCGGGAAAGCCGGCGGGGCCCGTCAAAATCGACACCAAGACCAGGCTCTCTGTGTGCCCGGGAGGCCCGACCAAGGGGGCTCAGCTCAGCCGAGTGCCGCTGTCCAAGGCGCAAGAGGCCTGGCAGGTGCGCATTGAGCAAATCCGCTACGACTCCAAGGGGGGCGGCGGTGAGCAGAGCATTCTCTGGGGGCTGTACGGCCGCACCCAGGGCCAGAGCGAGACGCGGGCGCTGTGGGAGCGCACCTCCATGACCTTCAAGTCGCGCACCGATCCCACCGTCAACCAGGCCGAAGTGTGCCAAGCGCCGCAGATCGACTCCTCGGGCCAGGAGCCCGGGCCGATCGCGATCAGCTGCGACACGGAGACGATGCTCGGCAAGCTGCCCAAGCGCGCCAAGCAGACGTTTCGCTCGGCGTGGTCGGGGGATCGCTATAACGCCCAGTAGAGCCGGCCCAACGGGCTAGGCGGAACGGACGGGCTGGCGAAAATCTAGCTCTTCGCTGGGGATTTTCCGTCCACTTCCGGAACCGGCCAGATGCCAGACGGCCGGGTGCCCAGGGCCAGGCGCGCCAAGCGCTCAATGCCGTCCAGCACATAGTCGGCGCCCATGGCGTGAACCGCGCGGCTGTGGTCGTGATCGATCAGCGCACAGCGCACCCCGGCATTGCGCGCCGTGTGCAGATCAATGCGCGAGCTGCCGACCATCAACGCGCGATCGCGGGCATCCTGTTCGCCGCTCAGCTGTTGCACCAGGGTCAGCAGGCCTTCTGGATCGGGCTTGCGCGCCACTTCTGCGTCGCCGGCCAGCAGGAATTGAAAGCGCCCGGCAATGCCCATTTGCTGCAGCAGCTTGAGGGACGGCGCCAGCGGCTTGTTGGTCAGCACGGCCATGCGCACGCCGGCCTCATCGAGTTCTTGCAGGACTTCCGCGACGTTGGCGTACAGGAACCCGCGCACACCCAGGTGGGCTTCATACGCGGCCTTGAAGGCGGGCAGCCTCTCGCTGATCTCCAGGTCGGTCGGCACTTCGCCGGTCAGGGCCAAGGCCGATCGCAGGATCGCCCGCAGGTTTTCCCCAGGCCATTGGCGCACTTGCTCCACGGTCAAGCCCGGCCGGTCCATCGCCGCCAGCTGATCGTTGAGGGCGTCGGTCAGGTCGTCAAAGGTATCGACCAGCGTGCCGTTGAGGTCGACGATCAGGAACGGGTAGCGCATGCCCGCAATTCTACTCCGCCCCGCTCGCAGGGGGCTGAGCACAGTGTGGCTGATTGGGCGGCGATTGCCAAGAACGGGCGGTCGCGTTACCGTCATGGACGCGTCGGCACAGGACCGCGCCGAGGAGCGCTCGCCATGACGGCAAGCCCACTGCACTGCCGTTCGCTTCTGGGGCTCATCGCCCTGACCTGCGCCTTGGCGACTCTGCGGGCCGTTCCGGCCTATGCGGACACGCCGACAGCCCTGGAAGTCTCTGAAGATGGCAAGAAAATTGGCGTCGCCGGCGAAGCGGGCCCCAGCGGATCGGCCAAGCTGCCGCTGCCGCGCTTGCTCAAGACCGCTGCCGACAAGCCCACCGTCGCCAAGCCCACCGCCAAGACGCCAGGCCAGGACGGCGAGCGCGGGCCGCAGAGACCTCCGCCGATTGCCCGCTCTGGCGTAGAATTGCGGATTGGTTACAGCTGGATGCCGGACAGCCTGCTGCGCAGTGTGCAGAACCTGACCTCGGTGGGCAGCGGCGTGCGCGATCAGCACCCCAAGCTCCAGGCCGTGGCGGTGGACATCGGCTACCAAATGGCCCTTTCGCACCAAGCTTGGGTGATCTGGCGCGGCGGCATGCTCCTGCCCCAGGTGCCCGATCAAAACTGGTGGTCGAGTACGGGCAAGCCGGCGCCGCTGTTTACCCAAGTGAGCGTCGTGGGCGTGGATCTGGGGGCCGACTACCTGAGGCGCATTGCCCTGAGCGAGCGGCTCGGTTGGACTCTGCGCGGCGGCCTGGGCATCGCTTTTGTCGGCGGATCGGTGCAGCAGACGGAGACTTTGCCCAACTGCCCGCCCGCCAAGGCCGCCACCTGTGCCCATTGGCAGCAAGTGGGGAGCAAAGAGGTCGGCCTGCCGGCGGTGCTGCCGTCCGTGCGCGCGCTGACCGGGCTGCAGTGGAAGATCACGCCAGAATTGGCCGTGCAAATCGAGGGCGGTCTGCGCACGGCCCCTTACTTTGGCGGCGGCATCGACTGGACGTTCTGAGATGATTCACAGATCGCTCTCATCTTCGCCGCGATCATTGCGGTCGAACAGGGTGATCTGTAGCGCAGGGGTCTAAACAGGGGACTGCAAACCCGCAGGGAACTGCGGTTCATTTGCCGGCTCACACGCCGGGCGGGTAGACTGCGCGATTAGCGGACCAGGAGTGGCCGCAGGCAGGTCAGTGTCGCTAACTGAAACCTTTGCCGGGACAGAACGCTACGAAGTGCGCTGCCGCCTTGGCGCGGGAGGCATGGGCGTGGTCTATCACGCCTGGGACAACGTCAAGCGCATGGACGTGGCCCTCAAGGTGCTAACGGCCATCAACGCCGACGGCATCTACCGCCTCAAGTCCGAATTCCGCGCCCTTTCCGATGTCAATCACCGCAACCTGGTCGGTTTGTACGACCTCGTCTCGGCTGGGCCGCTGTGGTTTTTTACCATGGAGCTGATCGAAGGCCGCGACTTTTTGACGGCGGTGCGGGCCGCGGAACCGCAGGCGCTGAGCCCCGAGCAAGACGAGATCAGCAGCGAAGACACGATGGCGTGCGCTGAAGAGGCGACGCTGGACGGCGGTGCGCTCCAAGGCCAGCTCGACAGCTCCAGCAGAGGCGCCAAGGCGGTGACGCTGGTGAGGCGGCGCGCGGCCGATCCGCAGCTGCTGGTGGAGGCGATGAGGCAGCTGGTGGGCGGGGTGCGGGCCATCCACCGGTCGGGAAAATTGCACCGCGATATCAAGCCGTCCAACGCGCTGATCGACGGCGCTGGCCGGGTCGTGCTGCTGGACTTTGGCCTGGTCAGCGACACCAGCACCCGCAAGCGCGACTCGCACCAAGACAACATTATCAGCGGCACGCCGGCTTACATGGCGCCCGAGCAGGCGATGGGCCGGCCGATGGGCCCGGCGGCGGACTGGTATGCCGTCGGCGTGATGCTCTATGAGGCGTTGACGGGGCAATTGCCCTTTCATGGCAACTGGTTTCAGCTGATCGAGAGCAAGAGGGCTGGCCCGCGGCTGCGTCCGCACGACCTCAATCCCCAGGCCCCCGAGTCGCTCTCGCAGTTAGCCATGAAACTGCTGGCTTTTGACCCAGAGGAGCGCCCCAAAGAAGCGGAGATCCTGGCGGTTCTGGGCGGTGCGGCGGAGGAAGAAGCCGGGCTAGAGATGGCTGTGGCCGATGAACCGCCGTTCTTGGGTCGGGCAGCGGAACTCGCGGCGCTCCACGCGGCCTTTGTGGCGAGCCGGCCGGGACCCAGCGGCCATGCGGCGGCTCCAGCGGTGGTCCACTTGAGTGGGGCGCCGGGTATCGGCAAGTCCGCGCTAGTGCGGGAGTTTTTTGCCCAGCTGCGCGAGACTCAGCCGCCGCCGGTGTTGCTGCAAGGCCGCTGCCATGAGCGCGAGGCTGTGCCCTATAAGGCCTTGGATTCGCTGATTGACGCCTTGACGCGCTGGCTGCTGCAGCTGAAACCCGGGGAGGCGGAGCTGCTGTTGCCCCGCGAAATTAGCGCGTTGGCTCAGGTTTTTCCGGTGCTGCGCCGGGTGCCTGCCGTGGCTCAGGCGGCGGCTGTGCGCGAGGGTGACCAGCTCGACAAACGCGGCGTGCGGCGGCGCGCTTTTGCGGTGCTGCGGCAGTTGCTGCGGAGAATCGGACAGTTTCGCCCGCTCGTGCTGCTGATTGACGACTTGCAGTGGGGCGACCCGGACTCCGTCGAGCTGCTCGCGAGCCTGTTTGAGCCCCCTGAAGTGCCGCAGATGCTGCTGATTCTGGCCTATCGCGACGAGGACTGGACGAACTCGCCGGTGCTCCGCGGGGTGCGCAAGCTGGCGCCGCCGCATGTGCCGGGGTTGCAGGCCCGCGACGTGGCGCTCCAAGGCATGAGCGACGCAGACTGCCGGGCGCTGGCGCGGGCGATGGTCGGAGAGGCGGAAGACGAAGAGCGCATGGAGCTTGTGGCCCGCGAGGCTCAGGGAAGTCCGCTGTTTGTCATCGAATTGGCGCGGTATCGCGATGACCGCGGCGCGACGACGCCTGGTTCGGCCAGCTCGCGGCAGGTGTCGCTCGACTATGTGCTCGGCGCCCGCGTCGCCAACCTGTCGCCCCCCGCGCAGAAGCTGCTGCAGGTCATTGCCGTGGCGGGCCGGCCAATTGCTCAAGGGCTGGCCGTGCTTGCGGCCGAGCTGCAGCGCGAAGCCCGGGCGATCCTGCTGCGGCTGCGCTCGACGCACTTTGTCCGCACCGCCGGCGATGACGAGGGCGACAGCGTAGAGACCTTTCACAACCGCGTGCGCGAACTGGTGATTCGCGGTCTCGCCCCAGAGGCCTTGCGGGGCATCCACGCCGCCTGGGCGCGGGTGTTGACCGAGGATGCGCAGGCGCGCGGCGGCGACGAAGACGTCGATGGTTTGGCGTTTCACTGGCTTGGCGCGGGTGACGAGGACCAGGCCCTGCGCTACGGTCTGGCGGCGGCGCGCAAGGCCCACGCGGTTCACGCAAATCACGATGCCGTGCGCTACTTTGAGACGGCTCTCCGTCTGCTCGCCGCCCGCAAGGACCCAGATTCACTGGCTCTGCGCCGCGAGGTCGAGGAAGAGACCGCTCAAGCCGCGCGCCAGGCGGGCCTCTATACCCGCGCCGCCGAATTGCTCCAGGGCCGGCTGCAAAGGGCAGAGAGCGCCACAGAGCGCGCCGATATGCACGGCAGCCTGGGGCGGGTGTACCAGGAAATGGGCGACTCCGACCGCGCCATCGTCGAGCTGGAGACGGCCCTGCAGCTGTACGGCCAACCCTCGCCGCGCAGCACGGTGGCGATGGTCATGCGCACAGCGGCGCACTTCTTGCTGCACCAGTGGCACACGGCGGTCTCCGGTCGCCACCGCTCGGCCGCTGAAGACCCGCCCAAGGCCATCGACCCGACCTTGCAGCGGCGCGCTGACATCATGTTCGCGTTGATCCGCATCTACTATTTCATCGATCTGCTGCGGGTGACCTGGGTGGGCATGTACGCGGTCAACGCCGCCCGCCGCCTGCCGCGCGATGGCGACCGGGCCTTGGCGCTGAGCTTTTACGGGGTGATGCTGGTCGGCATCGGCATGAATGCGCGGTCCACCCGCTGGTGCGAAGAGGCGGTCGAGCTGGCCCGGCGCGCTCGCGACCCGGTGGCGGAGGGTGTGGCGGTGCAGCGGCTCGGCTTGGCGGCGATGTTCCGCAATGACCTCGCGCAGGGCGAGCGACTGTTGCGTGAGTCTATTGAGATCTTTAAAGAAGTCGGGGAGATGTGGGAGCTTGACACCTCGCTCATGCTCGCGGCGACCTCGCGGCTCATGCTGTCTGACTTCCCCGGCGCCATCCCCCTGTATGAAGAGATGGGCCAGACCGGCCGGCAGATCAACGCGATCATGCACCAGGCTTGGGCGCTGACCTGGACGCCGTTCTGCCGCTACCTGCTCGGCGAGATTGCCGCTGAAGATGTGGCGCCGTATCACGAACAGGCTCTGGAGCTGTCCGCCCGGGCCAAGGACCTCGCCAATACCGTGGCCACGCTGCAGCTGATGGCGGTGATCGCCGTGCGCGAGGGCCAGGTTGAAAAAGCCGCGGTCTTGGCGGTGCGCACCCATGAAGCGGTGACGCGCTACTTGGTGGAGGTGCCGTTTCTGCAGTCGGCGTGGCTCTATGCCGGCGAGGCAGCGCTATTTGCCCTTGAAAACTCAGCGATTTCTGTGGGTCGGGCCAAGCTGATCAAGATCGTGCGGCGCTGCTTTGCCAAGGCGTCCAGGCTGTCTAGCCACGTGCCCTATCTGCGCGGGCAGGCCATGCGGATCCGCGCGCGCTATGTCGCTTTTGTCGACGGGCCGCAGGCGGCGGATCCGATCTTTCGCCGTGCGATCGCAGTACTGGAGGGGACTCCCAACCGCTGGGAGACCGCCACGGCCCTCTACGACGCCTCGCGCGCGGTGCCCTATCAGAGCCAGGAGAGGCTGGGCCAAGCGATCCGCATCTTTACGGAGATCGGCGCCGAGGCTGAGCTGCGCCGCATCCGCCGGAGCGTGGACGAAGCCAGAGCCGCCGGAGACCCCAAGAGGTCTGCGTGAGCGCGCTGTTTACGCTGCTGACCCACCGCAAGGAATTTGGCAAGCGCTCAAACACCGGCCGCTTGGTGGTCGATGTGCTGGGCGACGGCGCCGAGCAAGTCTGCTGGGAGCGGACCCAGCCGCCGCAGCGCCTGATCGAGCAGATCGCCCGCGGCGGTGTGGCCCTGGTCTATCCCGGTGGCGGCGACAGCGAAGGGCAGGATTTTAGTGAAATCAGCCAGTTTGTCGTGATCGATGGCACCTGGATCACCGCGCGAAAGATCCACCAGCGCAGCCCGTACTTGCATCCGCTGCGCCGCGTCAGCTTTGTGCCCGCCGCGCCGTCGCAATACAACCTCAGAAAAAACCAAAAAGAATCGGGGCTGTGTACCGCAGAGACCGTGGTAGAGGTGTTGCGCGTCGCGGGTCGCCATGCCGAGGCTGAAGAGCTGTACCGGCGCTTTCTCGCCTACATCAAGCCCGCCCCCGCGGCACAGTCAAGGGGCGAACCCTCTGGTGATCTCAGGGATCGCGCCGAGCTGAACGGGCCCGATCTGCCAGATCTTGCAGACCTTTGTCGCTCAATGGCCCCTCGACAGAGGTGACCACTTCGCCGTTTGCCGCCACAGCCGCGCTAAATGGGATGCCGTCCACCCCCCATGCGCGGTGAGCAGCCCCGGCGCCGTCGTAGGCCACTGGAAAGGTGTAGCTGTGCTTGCGCAAGTACTCGATCACGTCTAGCGATTCATCGCCGGCGACCGTCAGAACCTGCAGATCGCCGCGCCGCGCCGTGTCGCTCCAGAGCGCCTGCCAGCGCGGCAACTCCTCTGCGCAGGGCTTGCAGGACGGCGCCCAGAAATGCACCAGCAGCGGCTTGCCGCGCAAATCCTTTGGACTGATCCGCGCTTGCGTCGGGCCCCCGTCCGTTCGGATCAGCGGCAGGGCGAATTCTGGGGCACCGCGGCCCAGGAGGTCCGTGTGCACGTGCGGTGTCTGGCGCATGGCAATCGCCGCGGAGAGTCCGGCGGCCAGCAAGCCCAGCCCCAGAACGGCGGCAGCGCGTTTGCGATGGGGCGATAGCGCCGGCGCGGGCGTGGAAGTCATGGGGATACCAACCTTAAGGGTGATGCAGCACCGCGATCGCGTCCAAATCAAAGCCGCCCGCGCTGCCCGCGTAGGGGTTGACGCCGCTGTCCTCCACCCGCACAAAGCGGAAAGGCCCCGGGCCAATGGCGCCCAGATCGGCGAGATCAAAGGCGTCACCGCCGGCTGCTGGCCAATCGGTCGCCGCTATCTGCGAGCCCGGAGAGCTGTAGACCGGTTCAACCCCGGCACAGCCCGGGTAGTCCGGCGGCTGCAGCGCTGCACAGGGCCAGGAGTGCCAAACCACGCCATCGGCGCTGACCGCGACCCGGCCCGTCTCCACATACCCGGCAAATGAGTTCTCAAACACCAGCAGATCTGCCCCCGGTCCATCGATCAGCGGCTGATCGTCCAAGGCCAGCACAATCGTGCCCGCTTCGCCCAGCGATACCACGTCCAAGCCGCCCGCCGCAGCCCCGGCGCCCTTGGGGGGACCGAGCACCACAGACGGCAGCTTGTCGGCGCCAAAACCGGCCGTCGGCCCGGGAGCGAAGGACACCACCCGGTCCGCGTACGGATCCGCAGGCTTGACCGCCGCATCAAGAGGCGCGCCATCGTCGCAGCCCAGGGCGATGACGCCGACCAGCGTTAGAATCCATAGGGATCGCATCTACTTCTTCTTGGTCATCTTGGTCCAGCCAAAGCCGCCGCAGCCGCTGTTGTCCGGATCCTTGTCATCGGCGACCAAGGTGCTGGCCTTGGCCAATTCCAGGCTATCCTTGCCGTAATCGACGGTGCAGTAGTAGAAGACCTCGCCCTTGGGCTCCGTCCACACCTGCTTGCTGAACTTGTTGGGCCCATACTTGTCATCCGGCGGATTCTGCGTGTAGGCGACGTTCTTGGCGTTGTCAAAGCTGGCGATGGTCTGAGGGCCCCACTTCTGGGCGCCAATGACCTCTTCCGTGGCAAAGTTGGTCGTCCACGTGCCGATGAGCTCAAGCGCTGCGGCGCTGGTGTCGGCGTTGGCCGCGTCAGTGCCGGAAGCGTCGCTCGCCGTTGCGGTGCTGGTCGTGTTGGAGTCGCTGTCGCACGCCGTCAGCGCGCCGCACAGAAGCAGAGGGGTCAAGGCGCTCGCCAAGCGGCGGGGCAGCGTCATCCGGTGAATCATCGCAGGCTCTTTGCGGAAACCCTAAAGTAGACAGGGATTTCCTTGATGCCGTTGCCCGCGAGGATTTCAGAAGGGCAGAGGGCCCAACAGGGGGTCCGGGCCTGTCGCAGCCGAGCGACTAGGAGCGGGCACACAAGCGGGCGCGACCACCTCTCCCCTTTCCACGAGGGAGCGTGCAACAAGGAGTTCCCGACTCGCGCAGCAAGCTCCGGGTTTCCGCTGCTGCGACCCAAAGGGCGACAGGCAAAGAAAGAGCTTGTTGCGCATACGGTTGCGGGCCAGTGCCGGAGTCTCACCGGCTTCCTCCTGCGCAACGGCAAGGCCGCAGCGCGCGGCTAGCATAGGGGGAGGGCCGTACTCGGCGCAAGCGGCCTGCGCGGCAGGGGGGCGATCCGCGCTCCGCGCGAGGTTGGTTTTGGCTTTTCTTGGCGAAGTTTTGCAGGGGAAGGAACCATAGGGCCGAGGGGCAAAGCCCCTTCGCCCTAAAGTTTCCCTCCCCTGCACCCCACCCTCCTTTACTCTCAACCCCTTCCCAGCATTTGGGGCGGCAGATCCCAAATGGCGTGGGCCGCTCAAGGCAAGGCCCAGCCGCCAGCGAAGCGCGGTGGCGGTGGGAACTGTCGAGACCGTTGGTGGGACGAGCCAAAACCCAGCCGCCAGCGGAGCGCGGTGGCGGTGGGAACTGTCGAGACTGTTGGTGGGACGAGCCAAAACCCAGCCGCCAGCGAAGCGCGGTGGCGGTGGGAATTATCGAGACCTTTGGCGGGACAGGCCGCGAACCGACCCTGTCAGCACGAGCTGGCGTTGCGGGGGGAAATCTCGGTAAAACAGGTGGTTAAGTGAGCCGACGACAGGCTCGTCCAGTACACCGCCACCGCGCTTCGCTGGCGGCGGGCTGGTTAGGTGAGCTGACGACAGGCCAGTCCAGTACACCGCCACCGCGCTTCGCTGGCGGCGGGCGTCCATCATTGTCAGAAAATATATTTGAAATTGGACATCTTGATTGCAAGGAAGGGGGTAGAGAGTAAAGGAGGAGGGGTCAAGGGGAGGAAACTTTAGGGCGAAGGGGGCTTTGCCCCATCGGCCCTATGGTTCCTCCCCTTGAAAACTTTGCGATGAAAGGCCAAAACCCCCCTCGCCCGGAGGGCGGATAGACCTTTGCCGCGTTCTCTCACCCTCAGGGCCGCAACCCCTTGCGCCCCACCGCCCGGTGGGCTACACCCCTTCGCGGAGGTGCCGTGTCCTACTCTGCGCAGTCCCAAGACGCCGTCTTCCTGCCCCCGTCGCTGACCGCGTGGGTCCTCGCCGCTTTGCTCGCAGCCGGCGCGGCCGCGTGGCTCGGCCGCCCCGTCGCACCGGCACCGCGCGCGTCGAACGCGGTGTTCGACTTGGAGCGCGACCTGCCCAAGGCGGCCGTCACCGTTGAAAATCGAGGAGTCACAAAGCCTTGTGTCTGGAATCCCGCCGATCAGCGTTTTCGCTGCGGCGAAGACCCATGGGCCTATGTCGGCCCTTACGGCGGCACTACCGAAGGCCAGGGCCGGCGCTGCACCTGGGCCCACCCGGTCGCGGCGGGTTCGACGACAATGCTGCGCTGGCCCGGCACAACCGTCGGCGCCGAACTCAGCGCGAGCTTGGGCCTTGTGGACGGTGCCCCTGACGGCTCGCCGGTGCGCCTCAAAATCCTGTTGGATCAGGATATTGTCGCAGAGTTGGAGACCCGCAGTAGCGCCGACTTGGCTCAGGTGGTCAAATCGATCGCCAGCGGCAACCGCCAGGCCGACCTGCGGGTGGAGTTGTCGGTCACCGACCACAGCATGAGAATGGCCTGCGTCGACGTGCGCATGCGCGGTCCGCGCGCCCCGCGGCTCAGCGGCACGGAGGCGCGATGAACACCATGGATTCATGGGCATCTCCGCCCGCCGTGCCCGCGGCGACGTGGTCGACACGCGCGGCTCTCCTCCGCGCGCTGGCGGAGGTCGCGGCGATTGTCGCGGCCGTCGTCGCAGCGGCCTGGCTGTTATCGCCCGGTATTACCGTGGCTGCGTCCAGTGTTCCCACGCTTTCGGCTTGGCTCGGCGACGCTCCGGCCTCCGTGGATGGGCCCTGGGCGGTGCTCTTGCGGCGGTTGGCCAAGGGTCTGCCGGCGGCGATGCGCGGCGAGCCGCTGTGGGCGCTGCAGGTGCTGCAGACGGCCTTGGCGGGGCTGGGGATCTACCTGGTCGGGCGGCTGGCTTGGGCGCTCGCCCGCGGTCCGGGGGCCGTCGCGGCGGTGGCGCTGGTGCTGCTGTGGCCGGCCGGGCGCGCCGCGCTGCTGACCTGGTCCGCCGAGACACCTCTGGCTCTCACGTCGCTCATGGCGGCGTTAGCCGCGGTATCCCAGGTGAATTCCCCGCGGGCAGCGGCGCTGGGGCTTGGCGTAGCCGCGGCGTTGACGGTCGCAGTGCATCCGCTTGGGCTGCTGGTCGGGCCTCTGCTGCTGCTGGCGGCGATGCTCCTGCCGCTGGAGCCGGCGCGTTCGGCTGCAGGTGGCGGCTTGGCGGAATCGCTCGATCGCCCGGATCTGCCCACCGGCCCGCGTTGGCTGGGCGTCCTGGCGGGCGTGCTCCTCGCTGTGGGGCTGCTCTTAGCTCTGGTGGGGCCGGGCGGTCTCAAGCCCTGGGGCACCGCGCAGTTTGCCGTGCTGCGCCGTCCAGAAGCGGTGACCGAGCTCGGCGGCGCCGCAGGGTGGCCCGTGGTGGGCCCGTGGGTGGCGCTGTTGGCGCAAACGCCGCTCGCAGTGTCGTGGTTGGCCCTGGGGCCGCTGCTGCGCGGCTTGGGCCGTTCCGGGCGGGCAACGCCGCTGGCTGGGGCGGCCGCGGTCGCTGCGGGTTGGCTGCTGACCCTGGCCATTGCCAGCTCGCCTCTGAGCCTCTCTCTGGACGCGCTGCTGGTGCTCGCCCCGCTGGCCTGTGCTCTGGCGGGCGTCGGATTTGCTTGGCGTTGGGCGGGGTTGCTGCAGATGGGTCGCCGTGTCGGCGTCGCCGTGTGGCTGCTGGCCGCGATCGCCTTGCTGGCCGCCGATCTCTGGGTCAGTGCGGACGATCGCCGCTCGCTGCCGGGGCGCATTCCCGGGGTGATGGGCCCGAGCGAGCCTCTCCAGGGCGCCCATTTGGGCCCGGCCGACCTCGCCTTGCTCCAGCGCTTTCCCGAGCCCACGGCGATTCTACCCGCCCGTCGCGGCGGCATGGAACTGGCCAATGCCTTGAAGCCACTGAGCAAATCTTTGGAACACGGCGTCTATCTGCCCGCCCATCTGGCCCGCTTGGTGCTCCTGCCTGAGCCAGCGGTGCACCCCGTCGACCGGGTGTTCGCCGATCACGCCACGCGCCTGGGCTGCACGGCTGACCCGCGGTCGCAGGTGCGTCACTGCCTTGTGCGACTCGTGGGGCGGAGCGTCGTCGGCGAGGCTCAAAAACCCTAGGTCAATTCAGGTCATCCCGCGGTGCCGATAGCGGATCCGCGCGATATCGACCAGCATTTTCGACGCGTCGCGCACCGGGCTCACGGTCGTGCGCTCGTCGTTGATCCAGCGGACCCCGACCTCAGCGATGCGGTAGCCGAGCTTGCGCGCGATGTACAACACTTCAACATCAAAGGCAAAGCGCTCAATGGTCATCCGGCCAAAACAGCGCCGCGCCGCCTCGGCAGAGAATAGCTTGAAGCCGCACTGGGTATCGGAAAACCCCGGCAGCGCCATCGCCCGGACCAGGGCGTTAAAGGTGCGGCCCATGGCCTCGCGGTAGGCCGGTTGGTGGCGGGTGACATTGCTGTCCGGCCGGTCGCGCGAGGCAATCGCGATGTCGGCGCCCGCGTCAATCGCCTTGCAAAGCTTGAGCAATTCCTCAATCGGCGTCGACAAGTCCGCATCTGAGAACAGCACCCAATCGCTCTGCGCCAGCTCAACCCCGCGCCGCACCGCCGCGCCCTTGCCGCGATTGACCGGCAATTTCTCAACGCGCAGGCGCGGTTCAGTCGCCGCCCTCTGCCGCACCACCTCGGTCGTCGCGTCGCGCGAGCCGTCGTCGATCACGATAATCCGGGTCGTCGGCGCGTGCACGTCCAGCCACGCCAGCATTTGCTCCAGCGTCGCGCCAATCCGCCCGGCCTCGTTATAAGCCGGCACGATGATCGTCAAATTGTCCAGAATCTCTGCCATGCGTCTCCGCTTGTCGCTGCGTAGGTGGGCGTGGTCGCCGCGGCCATGGGGCCGTCTAGCTCTCAGCTGCGGCGTTCAGAGCCGCTCTTCCAACGCGCTCTTGTTCTCTTTGGGGGTGCCGTTGCTTTTGCCGCCCGCCCGACCGCCGCCCGCCTTGCCGCCCGCTTTCTTGGGTTCCGCGACCTTGTCATCGCCCTCTAGCTTGCGCAGCGTCACCTTGGCGTGGGGGGCATCTTTGCGGTCCAAAGAGATCTCCTTGTCCGCGTACCCATCCAGGCGCAGCACCACCGTCTTGCTTCCCTCGCCGCTGAGCGACACCTTGAACGGCGTCTTGCCCGCATCCACCCCGCCGACCTCCACGGTCGCACCGGGCGGATCGCTCTCCACTTCGACATCCACTGGGCCCGCTGGGGCTGCCGCCGCGTCGGCCTGGGCGCTCGCCTCGCCTGCCACAGCAACAGGAGCCGCTGGGGCCATCGCGGCTGAACCCGCCGCTGCCGCAGCACCTTCCGCCGCTTGGGGTTTTGCGCCCGGATCCGCCGAAGCTTGGCCGGCCAGCGCATCGGCCGCGGCCTGGGGCTGGGACTCACCCGTTGCGGTCTCGCCGCCGCCAGCCAGCCACGCAATCGCCGCACCGGCGATCAGCAGCACCGCCAGCACCGCGAAAATCACCGCGCCTGAGCGCTTGGCCGGCGGGGCCTCGACTTCATCCTGGGCGGTTGCGCCCGTTGCTGTCGTCGCCGCTGCCCCGCTCGTGGGAGCCGGACCTGCGGGCGGCGCAGTGGTAGGCCCGGCCGCAGCGGCGTCTTTGCGCGCGGTGGGCGAATACAGCCCCGTAGCGGCACCCCCAGGTGGCGGGGTGCGATGGACGGGCGCTGGGCCTTGAGGCGGGGCCAGAGGCGGCGGGCCAGAGCTAGGTGGCGCTACCGCACCTGGACTCTGAAGCGGCGGCGCGGAAGATGCCGCCCCAGGCGCAGAGGGCATTTTGTACGCCGCCGTGCGCGGTTCTACGGTGAGCGCATCGTAACCATCTGTCGATCCGTCCAGATCAGCTGGCGAAACCATCGCCGCATCGGCGATCACCCGCAGCGACCGCGTCGGACCCACCCGCGGCGCGCCACGGCAGGCCTCCAGGGCTTGGCGCATCTCCAGGGCATTGGCGAAGCGGTCCTCTGGATTCTTGGCCATGGCGCGCTCAATGACGCGCACAAACGCCTCAGACAGCGGCACCAGGGCCGACTGCCGCAAGTCCGGGATCGGGTCCGCCACGTGCGACAGCAGCACCGACAGCGGGTTCTCGCCGTCATAAGGCGGCCGCCCCGCTGCCAGCTGATACAGCACACAACCAAGCGAATAGAGGTCGCTTCTGCGATCCAAGCCCTTGTTCTGCGCCTGCTCCGGGCTCATGTAGGTCGGCGTGCCAAAGGCCTTGCCCGTGCCGGTCAGGTTGGAGCCCAGGCGCTTGGCGATGCCAAAATCCAGTACCTTGACCACCGGATCGTCGCCCTCGACCTCGTGCAAGAAGATGTTGTGCGGCTTGAGATCGCGGTGCACCAGGTTGGCCGAGTGCGCTTCTGCCAACGAGCGCAAGATCTGCGCGCCAATGGTGATAATATCCTGTTCTTCAAAGTAATGTTGGCTCGAAACCCGCTCTCGCAGCTCTTCATTCAGCGGCCGGCCGCTCAGCAGCTCCATGGCGATGTAGAGCGCGCCGCCTTCGGTCTGGCCAAAGTCAAAAACGCGAATCGTGTTGGGATGCTTGAGCGACGCCGTGACCTGGGCCTCGGCAAAAAACCGCTGGATCATGTCGGAATCGTCGGATTCCAGCGACACCGCCAGCAGCTTGATCGCGATATCCTGATCGGTCGCCAGGTTCTTGGCCCGGTACACGGCGCCAAACCCGCCCTGGCCAATCATGCGCCCGATGCGATAGCGGCCGTTGACCTCTGTGCCTTCACTGAGCTTGGAGTCTGGGTTTTGCGCCAACACCAAGGTCGCAGTGCCGTCGTCCGGGCAGCGCGCCTCCTGGCTTTTCTTGCCGCACTTGGGACAAAGCCGCATCACCCGCTCGATCCTCCCGCCTCGCCTGCGCCTTACCCGCACGCCCTGTGACGCGCGCCGCGGTCGGTCGCTTCACGCACTCGCCGGGCAACCGCCGATTCTACACCAGTGGATCGGGATCTGGCGAATCCGCCGCGCCCTCGGCCGTTGGCGGCGCCTGGATTTCTGCGGCCATCCCCGGCAACAGCGGCCCCTCACCGCTCAGGATCGCCGCAACCTCGGCCAATTCCGGCGGCAAGTCGCCAAAAACCACCCGACCATCGGCGAGCACGGAGATCGCGATCTGCAGCTTGGGCCCCGCCATGATCCGCTCCAGACCTACAGGCCGCGGGTGCTGCCGGCCTTGAATTCTTTAGCTTCTTCTACTGGCAGCGCCCCTTCATAGGCCGCGGCGTCGTAGCCGTAGACGTCGTAGCCAAAGATGGCGTTGCCGTCTTCGTCGACCCCGGCGCTGGCGTAGTCGATGTGCACCGGAATCTGCGTCTTGAGCCTGATCTCTTTTTCCTCTTTTTCCTTGATGATGTCGCGGATCGCCTTGGGGCTCATGTTCTGGTCGCGCCCCAGGACCAACTCCGCCAGATCCAAAGGTTTGTCCACGCGCACGCAGCCGTGGCTGAACGGCCGCCGCGCCTTGCCAAACAGCGCGCGGAACGGCGTGTCGTGCAGGTAGATGTTGAATTTGTTGGGCCCTTGGAACTTGACGTCGCCCAGCAGGTTGGCCTTGCCGGCCTTTTGGTACCACACCTCGGTGCCGTCGGGCTGGACTTCGCGGACATAGCCCTCCTTTTCCAGGAAAGAAGGGTCCTTGGCCAGCTTGGGCTGCAGCTCCAGCTCGACCACCCGCTGGGTTGGGAACCACTTGGGCGCCAGAATCACCCGGCTCATCTTGTGCGAAAATAGCTTGGTGCGGTTGATCTTGCCCTTCATCATCGTCAGCTGGTCGGTGTCGCTGTCGTTGTTGCCGACAATCACCCGGTGCTTGGCGATCGGCTCGCCGCCGTCCATGGCCCACAAGGTCTGAAAGGCAATGTTGACAAAGAGGTAGAAACCCGTCCCCGGGTCGCGGGCCTCGGACTCGCGGTAGCGCTGCAACGCCAGGCGGATCTGCCGCAGGCGCTTGTCGGCCGGCACGTCGGCTTCGTTGATCACGGTCTTGGTGACTACGCCGTCGGGATCGAGCTGGTGGCGGCCCTGAAAAGCCTTGACCGCGGCCTCCAGTTCGTCGTCAAACAGCTCGCCATCGCTGACATCATAGCCTTCTGTCCGCAGCCGCGTGCGCAGGGCCTTGATAAACTCCAGGTTGGCCGGACTGACCGCGCCCTTCTTGATCGTCTTGTCGGTGATCTTGGGGAGGGGCTGCCAGCCGCCGGCCGTCACCAGCTGCTGATAGCGCTCGCTGGCCTCGAGCAGCTTGGCGTATTGCGGGTGGGTCGGCCACAGGGCCTTGAGCGCGTCCCCCAGCCGCCCCGGAGCTTCGCCCAGGATCTTTTGCAGGGCTTCGGCGTTCTTGTCGGCCAGCTTCTTGATATCCTGAGGCGTTTGCGCCTTGACCGGGTGCATGGGCGTGGCCATTTGCTCGTCGATGACATAGCGCAGCGCGGCCCGGCTCAGCTCGATATCGGCCGCCAGCACCGCCAGCCGCGCCTTGGTCGCCGCCTGGGCCAGCTCTGGCACCGCGCGATCCAGGGCTTGCAGACCGGCCGGGCCCAGCTTTTCCGCGCCAGCCCTGGACAATTGCACCGCCCCGCCCTCGCCGCCGCGCAGCCACAGCGCCGCCGCGCCGCCCACCACCGCCGCCAGCGGTTGCCGGGTCATGGTCAGCAGTACGCCGCGCTCCGCCTGCATGCTCGCTGGCACCGCCGCGGTGGCCTGATCGAGCTGGGCGAGGCGATAGCCGGCCTTGTCGATGCCGTGGCGCTCCAGATCGGCCAGCAAGGCCAGAAGAGCCTGGGCGTCGCTGTTGGGCTGGCCGTCGCGGCCAAAAAAGCGCAGGGCGCCGTCTTTGTGCAGCGCCGCCACGACCTTGGCATCTGGGCCACAAGCCTTGATCTGCTTAGCTAATTCCGCAGCCTCGGCGGCGTTGGCTTGCTCGGCCGCGGCGCTGAGCTTGGCGATGACCTCGGCCAGCGTCGGCGTCTTGACCGCCGGGCCGGTCGCCTCGGTGCCCGCTGGATTGGCCTCGCCGCCCTGGGCCGCTTCCGCCTCTGCCTCGCCGGGCTTGGGCTTTTTGGCCTCGCCGCCGTCACAAGCGCTGATCATCAGGGCCATCAGCAGCGCGCCGGCCCCGGGGGCACGCGACTTGGCAGACAGGGCAGGGCGAAGGAGGGAAGCGATGCGCATGGCAGTTCTCAGCCGCAGAGGTCGGCCAGTAGACGATAATCGAACCCCAGCGGCGGTCAAACATTCTCGGCGTTTGAACCGATCTCTGCGGGGTCGGGCAGCGCCATCGTCGGCCGGCCGCCAGCTATACCACTGAGATCAAAACACTAAGGCTGTGGGGCCGCGGGCGCGGTGCAGGCCTTCTCCACACTCTGCAGCGTGTCGCTCATCGCCTGCTTGGCCGGAGCGGGCAGGGCGCCATGGCTGATCGCCGCGCGCAGGGCTTCCGCTCGCCGGGCCGCCTTGCAGGGATCGCTGCGCCTCTCCAGGTCTACCGCGTGCGCCTGGGCCATCAGCGGCCCCAGCAGCGCGTCCATCGGCAAGCGGCTGCGGGCGTACTCCAGGAGCTCTTTGGGCGGGGCGTCCCTGGCTAACCCCGTGCCGCGGCTCAGCTCTGTGTTGCGATTGCCGATGGCGTAGCCGTAGCCCAGCGCCAGGGCCTGCACGGCCGACAGGTCGCTCAGCTTGACCCGGCCTTGCTGGTCGCGGTCGGCGTCGCTCAGGCCCAGGCTGCGCAGCACCGCCCACCACGCCACGTCGGCATTGGCCAGCACGCCGATGCGGCGGTTGTGCAAGGAGGCGTTGAGCGCGGCGACCACCGCATCTCCGGTCTTGTCCTGGCGAATCAGCTCGGTCAGGGCCACGTCATCCAGCGGGGTGCGCAGGGCCAGGCGCTTGACCAGCGGCTGATCCAGCCAGCCCGGAAAAATCGGCGCCGCGGCGGCAAAGGCCTCGCCAAACAGGTGGCCATCGCTGCGCGGCGCTCGACCCGTGTTGGCCGGCGCGTCAGGCTTGGCCGGCGGCAGCTGGATAGGCGCCAACACCCGCGCGGTCAGCTCTGGCCCACAGCGCGCATTGGCACCGGACACAAGGCCGCGCACCAGCGACTGCACGCGCTCCGCGGCGTCTAGGCGCAGGGCCTCCTTGCCGGAAAATCGCATGGCTTTGTCTAGGTTTTTGGCGAGGTGGCAAGGTCCCAGCTGCTGTTCGGCTTCGGCGCGGGCGAGGGCAGCGGCCACCACCGCCACCTGCCATCCCGGTGCCTTTTTTGCTGCCAGATCGAGCAACTGAACGGCCCCAGCGTGCTGCAAGCGATCACTTGTGGCCAGCAGCCGCGCCGGCTCGTCCGCGTAGACCAGCGCCCGTGCCCAGCCCAACAGCAACGCATGGCGGGCAGACGCCTCCGCCGTGCGCACATTCTCCACCCGCAGACTGCCGCTCGGCCCCACGGTCAAGCGGCCGGTGATGCCGATTAGCAGGAAACGCTCCACCGCGTGCCGGCGCAGCGCAGCGGGCCCCACGGCGTCGATGGCGGCCAGAGCCCGGTCCGCCGGCAGCTCGTCGCGCAGCATCCGCTCGCGATCTTCAAGGCGCACAAGGCCTTGGGAGCGCACGTCGGCCACCAGCGGGTGTTCGCGGTAGGCCTGCCACGGCTGCCAGTGGGCCACCAGCGCGCCCGGAAGCGGGGCATTCGCCGCGGTCTCCGTGGCCTCTTTGGGCAATTCTTCCGTCTGCGGCAGGGGTTGGGCCTGGGTCCCCCCGGCACTCAACAGCTCGGCCGTCATCAGCGTCGCCAGCCCAAGGGCTGCGGCAAGCCGGCGATTCACGGCGTCACCGGAAAAATGCGGAATCCGCGAGCCGGTACGCTGACTTCTGGCCCGCTAACGCTCTCGCCGCTCACCGAGTCCTTGAGGCTGCCCGCGGGCAAGCCGCCCACGCTGACCGGCGCGTCGCCGCGGTTGATGGCCACATACACGCTGCCGCTCGCGTCGCTCATCTTGTAGACCCACGCGTCTTGGCCGATCCACTCTGTGGTGCGAACGCCGCGCCGCAAGACTGGAAGTTCCTTGCGCAATTGCCCCAGCTTCTTCATCTGGGCGAGCAGCTGCTTTTGCGGATCATTCCAGCCCGTCCACGCCATCATGCGGCGGTTGTCGGGGTCACCGGCGCCGGGCATGCCGATCTCGTCGCCGTAGTAGATCAGCGGAACGCCGCGGTTGGTCATCAGAACCGCCATGGCGAGGGCCACCCGCTCGTACGCTTTGGGGTCCTGCACCACTTCGGGCGGGTTGTTCCAAGCGCTGCCCTTGCCGGCGTCCCAAACGCTCTGGAACAGCGGCGGGTCGGTGGCCAAGTGGATCAGCCGCGGCAGGTCGTGGTTGCCGGCAAAAGGCGACATTACCGCGTCTGGGCCGTAGAAGGTGTCATTCTTATTCATGAACGACTCCAGGTCGCCCATCTTGCCCTTGCGAAGCAGCACCACCTCGTCCAGCACGGCGCGCCAGGGGAAGTCAAACTGGCCGTCGAGCTTGGTGCAGGGATCAATGAACGATTTGATGAGGTTCTGGTCACCGGTGTAGGTCTCGCCCACCAGCCAGATGTGCTGACCGCGCTTGGGCTCCAGCTCGGCGTTGAGGCGCTGGCGCAATTCCGTCAACCATGGACCGTCGATGTGCTTGATGGCGTCCAGGCGCAGACCGTCCGCCCCCGACTGCTCCATCCACCACATCACGTTGTCGAGCGAAGCCTTGCGCGCCGCGGCGTTGTTGAAGTTGAAGTCCGGCAGGTAGTCGCGGAACCAGCACCAAATGCCCGACGGGCCGTCCCAGGGGCAAGGGCCGCTGCCACAGATGCAATCACCGCCGCCGCCGTTCAGCGCGTAGAACCAGTCCGGGTGATCCTTGAACAACTGCGCGTCTTTGTGCAGGTGATTCATGGCGTAGTCCAGCACCACCTGGATGCCCTGGGCGTGGGCCGTGTCGACCAGGGTCTTGAGGTCGGCCATGCTGCCAAAGTGGGCATTCGGGCTATTGATATCCCGCGGCCAGTAGCCGTGAAACGCGGTGTAGAGCTTGCCGTCGTCGCCGTACTCCGCGGCTTCGGTGTTGTCCATGGGCACCGTGAGCCAGAGCACGTTGACCCCGAGGTCTTTGAACCAGCCGGCCTCGATTTTCTGCGTCACGCCCTTCCAGTCGCCGCCCATCCAGTTGGAAATGTCGGGCACGCCGCTGTTGGGGTTCTTCTTGTCGTTGCCCGTGTCGCCGTTCAGGAATCGGTCGACAAACACAAAGTACATCACGCCGTCGCGCCAATCGAACGCCCCCACCTTGGCGGGCGCGCCGCACAGCGTGGTCGGTAGCGGGCAGATGCCATCGACCGGGCAGCTCAGCGCAGATAGGATAGAGTTTTTGCCGCCATAGCCGTCGTCTACGCTCTGCGGATTGCCTGGGTCGGCCAGCCACTGCTCCTTGCCGCTTGACGACACGACGCGGAATTTGTACAGAATATCCTGACCTTGCGGCAGCTTGATCGTCGCCTTCCACACGCCCGCGTCCAGGGCCATGGGCGCAGCTGCCTTCCAGCCGTTCCAGCTGCCGCGCACTTCGACGACGCCTTCATCCCCCGCACCGGTATACGCAAAGGCCGTGGCGCAGAGTTTTTCGCCCTCTGCACAGCTGCCGGCGTCCGCAGTCCCGCCGCCGTCCGCATCGCCGCTGTCTGGACCGGCGCCGTCTGGCTCGGCGGAATCCCCTGGCGAAACATCGGTCCCGGCGCTGTCCTCGGCCGTGTCGCTGTCCTCCAGGGCGCCGCTGTCGCTCCCCGCGGCATCGCCAGCGTCCAGGGCGTCTTTGGGCACAGCCGTGTCGTTCACCGCGGCATCGGTCTTGGAACCGTCGGCCGTATCGACGACATCGACCGGAAAACCGCTGTTGGTATCCTGCAATTGCCCGCCCGCCACCGTTTGGGTCGGCTCTTGGCACCCTGGGGCCAGCACGAGCAGAAACAGCAGTACCCAGGGGGACGAGAGGGCGGTCATCAAATTGCGCATCGGACACCTCAGCACCCCAGGGTACCCGCGGCGTTGGGCAGCGGCAACCCCAGCCCGCAGCCCGGATTCGCCGTCCTGGGCGCGACTCGGCGCTGTCGCCTCAGACTGATTCCTGATGCCGCGGATTCTTAGCCTCCCCCGGCCCAGCCGCCAAGCCCGGGCCGCAGCTGTCACCGAATTGTCTCATTGCGGTGCCCGGGCCCCGTCTTGCGGTTGCTTTCGCTCGGCGCCGCGGCACACTCGCGGGGCGTGGCGCAAGCCGGCCGTTCGGCCGCGGCGCTGCCGTGCAGGGGTGTCATGACCGTCTCTCTGGTAATCCTGTTGGTGGCGGCGATCGTTTTCGACTTCCTCAACGGATTTCACGACTCCTCTAACATTGTCGCCACCATGATCTCGTCTCGCGCCTTTACCGGCCGCCAGGCGCTGGCCATCACCACCGTCTGCGAAGTCACCGGGCCGTTTCTCTTTGGCGTCGCCGTAGCGACCACCATCGGCTCCGAGCTCGTGGGCGGCAGCGCCTTGACCCAGGGCGCGGTGTTCATGCCGGTGATCATCGCCGCGCTGTTTGGCGCGATCGCCTGGAACGTCTTGACCTGGTGGCTCGGGATCCCGTCCAGCTCGTCGCACGCGCTGATCGGCGGCATCGTAGGCTCCGTGGCGGTTGAGTTTGGCCTGCAGGCGATCCAGTGGGCCGGGATGCGCAAAGTCTTGATCGCCCTGTTTCTTTCGCCGATTCTTGGCGCCGCCGCCGGCTTTATCATCCAGCGCTCCCTGCTGCACACCATGGTCTGGATGCGCGCGACGCCCAAGGCCAATTGGTTCTTCCGCAATGCTCAGTTTGGCACGGCAGTGGCGCTCGCCCTGGCCCACGGCACCAATGACGCGCAAAAGACCATGGGCATCATCACCATGGGTTTGGTGGCCACGGGCACCATCTCCAGCTTTCACGTGCCCTTGTGGGTGATGGTCGTGAGCGCGGCGGCGATCGGCGCAGGTACCGCGACAGGCGGCTGGCGCCTTATTAAAACGCTAGGTTATGGCTTCTACAAGATCTGGCCCATCCACGCTTTCACCTCGCAGCTGGCCTCCGGGTCGGTGATCCTGGGCGCCGCGGTCCTCGGCGGTCCCGTCAGCACCACCCAGGTGATGTCGAGCGCCATCGTCGGCGTCGGCGCTTCGGAAAACTTCCGCAAGGTCCGCTGGCAAGTGGCCGGCAACATCGTGCTCGCCTGGGTGCTGACCATTCCGGCTTCCGCGGCGGTATCTGGCGGACTATACTGGATGTTTAAGGCCCTGGGCGGCACCGGCAACTGATCGCTGGCCCCCTTGGCCTCTCTTTAGACCCTCGCGCGAGGCAGCTTATGAACTGGTTCAAGAATCCCCTCAAGCCCCGCCGCGATCGCTTTGTCGAGCATCTGATTAAGCAATCGGAATCGTGTGTTCTGGGCCTAGAGGGGCTCGTCGAGTACTGCAAGAACCCGACCGAGGCCAACGCCCGGGCGGTTCGCGAGGCCGAGGAGCGCGGCGACGAAGAACGGCGCATGCTCATCGATGAACTGAACCGTACTTTTGTCACTCCGCTGGACCGCGAGGATCTCTTCGCGCTTTCGCGGGCGATCGACGATATTCTCGACTACGCCTGGTCGACGGTCGACGAAATGACGCTTTTTCGTTTGGATTCAACGCCGCACCTGACGCAGATGTCGGAACTGCTCCGCGACGCCGGCAAAGAAATGCTGCTGGCCATGCAGAGGATTTTGGAGCACCCGGCGGTGGCGAATGAGCACGCCATGCGCGCCAAACACTGCGAAAATCGCATGGAAAAGGTGTATCGCGAGGCGATAGCGTCGCTTTTTACCCAGAAGGTCGATTCCATCGATGGGGTTCTGCATCTGCTCAAACTTCGAGAGGTCTATCGGCATTTGTCCAATGCGGCGGACCGCGCCGATGCGGCGGCCAATATCGTGACCGATGTCATTATGAAGGTGATGTAGGTCTGGCCGACCGGGCTTTTGGGCGCGCTCCGCGCGAGGGGAGAATTGGCTATTCATTACTTGCGTTTTGCAAAGGGTGAACCATAGGGAACGTGGGGGCGTTCCGCCCTCTACCTCCCTAATGTTTCCCCCTCTGCACTCCCCCTCCTTTACCCTCCATCCCCCTGATCAATCCAGTAGTTAAGGGCGTCTGTCCGCCGCCAGCGGAGCGGTGCGGCGGTGTATTGGACGGTCGTTTCGACGAGTACAC
>CAXNCS010000018.1:0-41546 GCA_964201005.1 Myxococcota bacterium | reverse complement strand
GATCGCGCCATCGATCCTGTCCTGCGACTTTGCCCGTCTGGCCGAGGAGTGCGCCGATGTCGCCCGCGGCGGCGCAGAGATGCTGCATGTCGACGTGATGGACGGCCGGTTTGTACCCAACCTGACCTTGGGAGCCCCGGTGGTGCGGTGCTTGGCCAGGGCCACCTCGCTGCCCCTCGACTGCCACCTCATGGTTGAAGAACCAGACCATTTGCTTGAGGATTTTGCCAAGGCCGGGGCGCGCTGGCTCAGCGTTCACCTGGAGGCGTGTCGCCACCTGCACCGCACCGTGCAGCGCATTCGCGCCCTTGGCATGTCGCCCGGCGTGGCGCTCAATCCCCACAGCGCCTTTGCCCAGCTCGAGCCGATTCTGCCCGATCTGGACTTTGTCTTGGTCATGAGCGTCAACCCGGGCTTTGGCGGCCAGCAGTTCATCGCCGAAGTGCTGCCCAAAGTCGCGCAGATCGCTCGCTGGAGAGATGAGCACAAGCCCGCGCTTCGCATTCAGATTGACGGCGGCATCACCCCGGCCACCATTGCCGCGGCCCGCCGGGCTGGGGTCGACTGGTTTGTCGCCGGTTCCGCGGTGTTTGGTCAGCCCGACCGCGCCGCCGCCATCGCCGAGCTCCGCCGCGCCGCCGCTGCGGGCTGAGGTGCCGGCCGCGGGCGCTTTGCCCATCGCAGGCAGCGGCATCGGCGCACAAACTGGACAACGCTTCGGGAAATCCTACTCTGGCCTCCATGTTGAGCGAGCTGATCATCCACAGAGCCTACGCCACCGAAGCCGGCACCCAGCGGTTTGCCGACCGCCATGGCCACGACAAGGCCGCCGACGCCTACGGGCTGTTTGGCCAGCTCCGGCTTTCCTCGATCGGCCTGGGTACTTACCTAGGGCCGAGTACGGATGCCGCTGACGAAGCCTATGTCCATGCCGTGATTGACGGAATCCGCCGCGGCATCAATGTCATCGACACGGCCTCCAACTACCGCTGCCAGCGCTCTGAGCGCGCCGTAGGCAAGGCGCTGCGCCACCTGTTGGAGAGCGGCGAGGTCTATCGTTCAGAGATCCTGGTGACTTCCAAGGCCGGCTTTGTGCCCTTTGAGGGCTGCCCGCCGCCTGATGTCAGCGGCTACATTCGCGCCGTCACGGTGGAGCGCGGCCTGTGCCTGGATTCCGAACTGATGGCAGGGTGCCATTGCATGGCCGGCGACTACCTGACGGCCACTTTGGAGCAGAGCCGCGCCAACCTGGGCCTTGAGACCATCGACGCTTACTTTGTGCACAATCCGGAGACGCAGCTGCAGTTGCTCGACCGCGCTGTGTTCCGCGAGCGGCTGCGCGACGCCTTTACCGCCCTAGAAGCCGCCGCCGACCGCGGCTGGATCCGCGTCTATGGCCTGGCCACCTGGTCCGGCGTGCGCGCCAAGCCTCATGAACGCGACTACATCTCGCTGGAAGAGGCGGTACAGGTCGCCCAAGAGGTCGCAGGTCCGCGGCACCGCTTCAAGGCGCTGCAGGTGCCCGTGAATTTAGCCATGCCTGAGGCGCACTTGGCGGCCAACCAGTTTGTTCGCGGTCAGGCTATGACCGTCCTGCAGGCCGCAGAGCGACTTGGCCTAATGGTGTTTGCGAGTTCGCCGCTCCACCAGGGCAAGCTGATTCGGCGGCAGCCGGCGCATGTGCCGGAGCTTGCCAGTGAGCATCCCACGGCTGGTCTGCCGCCTACGCTTTTGAGGGCGCTGCAGTTCAGCCGGTCCCTGCCCGGGGTCGCCACGGCGCTGGTAGGCATGGGTAGTCCGGAGCATGTTGCCGATAATGCGAGGCTTTTGCGCGTGCGCCGCGCGCCGTCGGCGTGGCTGGCCCAGGCCTCTGCCCACTGCCTGGGCGCTGCGTTTGCGTCGTGAATTCGGGGAGCTGGATTCATTTTGCTGATTGCCAAGGCGAAGTCTGGGTCGCCGCTTTGCGCGGCGTTGACGGATGCGTCGCCGAGACGGACATGCCGGTTCCTGGCGGGCAATGGCGTTTTCGCGTGGTTTTGAGGTCGGGAAGGGCCTTGAGTGACGTGAGTGTTTCGGAAAATCACCAGGGTTTGCTCAGGGTTGTGCTGCCCCAAGCGGTGGATCCGGGCGAATGGGCTGGAGCGCGGCTTGAAGTCGAGGCGGCAGTCTAGTCCCGGACGGCGGCCGCCCCGCCGCATTGCTCCGCTCGCGGCTGGCTCTCGGTCTAGACTATCGCGGGGTTAGGACGGCTCCCACCGCCGCATTGCTCCGCTCGCGGCTGGGTTTTGGTTTAGACTATCGCGCGGTTAGGACGGCTCCCACCGCCGCATTGCTCCGCTCGCGGCTGGGTCTCGGTCTAGACTATCGAGGGGTTAGGGCGGTTTTCACCGCCGCATTGCTCCGCTCGCGGCGGGGTTTTGGTCTAGACTATTGAGGGGTTAGGGCGGTTTTCACCGCCGCATTGCTCCGCTCGCGGCTGGGTTTTGGTCTAGACTATTGAGGGGTTAGGGCGGTCTTCACCGCCGCATTGCTCCGCTCGCGGCTGGGTCTCGGTCTAGACTATCGAGGGGTTAGGGCGGTTTTCACCGCCGCATTGCTCCGCTCGCGGCTGGCGGACGTCCCCTCGGCAGGGATTTCGCGGGGGTAGGAGGGTAAGGGAGGAAGGGGTTGTAGGGGAAGGAAACGTTAGGGTAGTAGGGGGCTGCGAAGCCCCCACGTTCCCTATGGTTCCTTCCCCTACATCACCCGCCTGGAGAGGCAAAAGCCCCCTCGCGCGGAGCGCGGAATTCGCTTCGCCAGAAAAGCCCCGCTGCAAGCGAATTACTCCAGTTTACCTTGCCTTTCGCCAGCTGCGACCAGCTCTGCATACAGCCCGCCGTGGGCGAGCAATTCGTCGTGATTGCCGATCTCGACCAGCCGGCCGTGGCGCAGCACGGCGATTTGATCGGCGCGGCGCACGGTAGAGAGACGGTGCGCCACCACCACCGCGGTGCGGCCCTGGAGCACCCGTTCAATCGCCGCTTGAACCAGCGCCTCGGTCTGCGAGTCGACCGACGCGGTCGCCTCGTCGAGTACGACAACCACCGGATTCGCCGCGAGAATTCTCGCGATCGACAGGAGCTGTCGCTCCCCGGCGCTGAGGCTGCCGCCGCCCTCGCCTAGGGTGCCGTCTAATCCTCCCAGACGTTGAACGAGTTCGCCTAGACAGGCGTCCTGGAGCGCGCCGAGGAGCTGATCGTCGGCGCAATTGCCGCCGAGATCGACGTTTTGCCGCAGCGTGCCGGAGAAGAGCAGGACGTCCTGCTGGACAACCCCAATCGCCTTGCGCAATGCGGGGGCGCTCCACTCTTGGACGGGCACGCCATCTAGGGCGACCGTGCCGCTGGCGCCGCCGTACATGCGGGTCAGCAGCTTGGCGACGGTTGACTTGCCCGAACCGGTGGGCCCCACAAGCGCCAGCATCTGCCCTGGGGCGACGTGCAGGTCCAAATTGTGGAGCACTTGGGTGGTGCCGTCGTAGCTGAACGTCACATTCTGCAAACGCAATTCGCCTTGCACTTTGGCGGGGGCGTGCTGGCCAAAGCTCACGGATTCGTCGACATCGAGCAGGGCGTAGATGCGCTCCAAGGCGGCCAAGGCCCGCTCAATCGTGGCGACCTTGCCGGACAGCTCGCGCACTGGCACAAAAAGCTTTTGGATATACGCGATAAACGCCACCAGCAGGCCCACGGTCACCGCGTCGCCGTCTGTGGCGGGGAGCAGGGCGCGGCCGCCGCCGTACCAAATGAGCAGGGCGACGCACAGGGCCGCCACGCCGTCCATCACCGCGTAGAGCGAGGCGTCGTACCAATTGGACAGGCGGTAGGCGTCTAAATACCTGTAGTTCAGGGACTTGTACTCGTCAACGCTGGTCTCCTGGCGGCCGTGGAGCCGCACGACTTTGGCGCCCGCCATGGCCTCCTGAAAGTAGCCGCTCGCCGTGCCCATGGCTTTACGGATGTCGCTGGAATACTTGCGTAACTGTCGGCGAAACAGCGCGACTACGCCGATGACGACGGGCGCCATCAGCAGACTGACCCCGGTCAGGCGGGCGTCCAGGGCGAGCATGACGGTCAGAATGGAGATAATATCAATGATATCGCCGATAATCCCGACGATGCCGAAGGTCATCACCTCCCCAACCGCTTCGACGTCGCTGGTCGTGCGGCTGAGCAGGTTGCCCGTCGGCCGGGTGTCAAAGAACCTCCCGCCCTGGCCCAGGACGTGCAGGAACACCTTGCGGCGCAGGCGGTGGAGCCCCAGAAAACCCAGGCGCTGCAGGCCGTAGAGTTGCAGGCTGCGCGCGCCATATTCGGCAATCACAGCAAGCAGATAGACGCCAGCGACGGTCCCAAGGGTCCACGGCAGGGTCTCAGGTAGCCCTTTGAGCGCCGCCGCAATGGGTCCGTCGATGGCCTTGCCGACCAGCCACGGCTGGACCAGGCCGGCCGCCGTCATCACCGGCATCGCCAACAGCGCCGCCACCAGCCACGGCCGGGCGTCGCGCACCAGCGGCCAAAACCGCGCGATGAGCTGCCAGTCCTGGCCAATACCGCGCTTTTTCTGCGTTCCTGCCGGGTTGTCTTCGCTCATGGGCTCCAGGCCAGCGGCCTACTTCGCCGGCGCCGGGCTGGGATCGACCCACAAAATGTCGTCGGTCTTGAACTTGACCACGTGGAACTCATCGCGCTCGCTCACAAAACTGCCGATGTCGATTTTTTGGGAGACCACCGCCACCAACAGCTTGCGGTCGGTGCTCCAGAAGATCCCGCGCAGGTTGGCTTTGGCCAGCGTCTTGGTCTCCTCATCGATTTTGATCGGAATATCCTTGACTTTGCCCAGGCGCTGCTTGTCGGTCACGGCCAGGACAAAGCGCTCCTTCGTGGCCATCAGGCCAAAGAAGCTGAGGGTCTTGGTTTCATCTTTGGGATCCAGGGGATAGAGCATGTCCTCGATGCCCGCGTCCACCAGTTTCTGCTTCTTGCGCGTGTCGCGGATGGTCTTGGGGCCGTCGACCTTGGCAAACGGCAACTTGAACTTCTCGTCAAACGCGCTGGTCTCCAGGTCCCAAATGCGCAGAAACGGCGTGGAGTTGTTGATGTCTTCGACCTCGACCAGCATCTTCTTCTGGTCGGCCGAGAAGCCACGGACTTTGTACGAGATCTTGACTTCCTGGGCGAGCGCGGGCAAGGCCAGAAGGCTCACCAGAGCGACAGCCAGGGCCAGCCAGGGGCGGCCAAGCAGCGAGCGGAGGGCAGAGGGCAGGGCAATCATGGGCGGCTCCTGGCGATGGCGCGGTCGACCCGGCTCACAGGCAACGCTGGTTCCCCTGGGGATCTTCACCCCGGGCCTAGCGGCGGGCCCTGGGCTCAGTTCACTTCGCAGGTGTGCGTGGATTCCGACGGCTGGCGGCCAAAGGTGACCCGGCTGAGCTTGCTCTTGATGCAGCTGCCCAGGCTCGAGTCGGCCGAGCCGCTGACGGTGGCGGTGACTTTGTCGATGCCGCCCATGACGTTGACGGTGAGCTTGGCGGTAAAGCCGCCTTCTGCCCCCGCGGCCTTGGCACACGCCGCCAGGTCGCCCGCCCGATCGCGGCACAGCTTTTTCACTTCCGAGCTCGACACAGCCTGGGGCGCGCCCAAATCGACAATCGGCCTCTCTATCTTCCCCTGAATGCCGAATTGCTTATCGGCTGCGGCCATGCGCCTTGCCAACTCGGCCTTGCGATCTGCGTCTGCCTTCTCAAGCTCCGCCGCCTGCTTGCTCGCGTCGCCGCCGCTCGGCCGAGCCGCCGCAGCAAACTGCGATCCGGGGGCCGACTTGGCCGCCTTGCGCCGCGCCGCCTTGAGCATTTTGTCGCCGACCATGGAGATCGGCCCCGCGGCCTTGATCGTCGGCAGGGGCTGGCCGGGGTTGGCCTTGGCCGCCGCCGCCTGTTCCTCTTTCTGCTCGGGCGACAGATCGGGGACCACAGAGGCCTTGTAGCCCAGGTCAAAGGCCGCCAAAAGCTCTTTGCTGTCGCGGATCAAGTCCTTCTTGCGCTGCGCCGACACGGAAAGGATCACGCCAAAGGCGATCGCGCCGATCAGCAGCGACGCCAGCACCACCGCGATCAGCACCTTCTGGCGCTTGGTGCGCTTGTCGAGCCGGAACATCACGCTGAATTCTTGAATGAGGTTCTGGTATTCCTCTTTGGTCGGCTTGTGCTTGTTGGGATCCGGGAGCGCCAGCTCAATGTCGTGCAGATCGTGGTGGCTGTTGAAGAAAGCGTCGCCGTGCACGTCAGCGGTATTCAGCTGCGGCGGCGGCGACTTGGCGGTGCGGGCCTCGGACTTGGCGGCATCGGCCTTGCCCGCCGGCGCCTTGTTGGCCTCGGCCTTGCCCTGGGCCTTCGACGGCGGAGCAGCCCGCAACTGCGCGGGAATGCTCGCTTCCATCGTCGGTCCGGCATCGTCCAGATCGCTCGGCTTGGCCTGCTGGGGGCTGGTCGGCCGGGCGGGCGCCGGCGCGGGTCTCGGCTGCTGAGGCGCTGCGGACGGAGCTCCTGCGGGCTGCGCGGGCCTCGGTGCGGCAGGCTGGGCAGGTGAGGGCGCCGCAGGCTGGGCGGCTGAGGGCGCGGCAGCGGGGCGGGCCACAGGCTGGGGCGCCAAACCCTGGGAGGCGCGCGGGCTCATCGGCTGCGGCGCTATCCCTTGAGACGCGCGGGGGTTTTGCGACTGCGGCGCCTGAGCCTGGCCGTGGCCCGCAGAGGGGGCGGCGGCTGGGTGAACCGGCTGGGCGGCGATCAGCCCCGACTCGCGGGCGGCGCCCACGGCCTTGCTCGAGGCCAATAGCTGCAGAAGCTCGGGCAATTCCTCGATCTTGACCCAACCGGCCATGCCCTTGTGCCAGGCCAGCGAGTGGATGGTCAGCTCGCCTTTGGCCAAGTATTCAGCGATTTGCCCGGGGACTAGCGGCCCGACCTTGTCCCGGCCGACCACCACATACCAGCTCGCAGGCTCTGCGGCGGGTTGGGCGCTGCTTTGGGCCATCGCCGGCGCCGCAGCCTGGGGCGCATTGCCCTGGAGCAGTTGGCATTCCAGGTGTTCGCCGTCGCCGGTGGCCTTAACTAGGACCACCGCCTTGCAATTGGGGCAGCTGATCTGGGCGCGCCCCGCCGGGCCCAAGCGCTCAGGAGGCAACCGGTAGGACTTGCTGCACGCTGGACAAGTAAAACGCACGATCCCCTCCGTCGCCTCGGACTGCAAACCCCTATCTAACCTTGCCTCGCCCCGCCGCGCAAGCGCCCTTCGCCAGACCGCCCTCCGCAGCAGCGCACTGGCCCGCCGCGGGGGAGCTGTCCCGGGCGCCCATCAGTGCAGCACCCGGCGCGCAGCGTCCTCTGGCACTTCAAAGTTCACCGGCTCCAGCTGGTCGAGCACGTCCGGGCTGTCAAAGCGCAACCCTGCGTCGCCAAAACGCAGTTCCCGGGCGCCAAACTGCGCAGGGCTCAAGATCGGCTCGGCGTTGCGGTTGTAGCCCAGCATCACTAGAGAGCGCGCCGGCAGCTCGGCCCCGCCATCTGCGCCGCTCGTCGCCTCCACTGCATGGCGCAACACATACCAGCCCTCGGGCGGCAAGGGCTCCAACGCCAGCAAAAAGACTGCGTCCAACACTTCGATTTCCTCGCCGAATTCCCAGCGGCCGTGCTGCAGTTCCAGGGGCAGTTGCACCGTTGGCCATTCCTCCGGTCGATGATCGTGCAGATAGACGAGCCGGCGCTCCGCCACCACGGCCGGGCGGCTGACTTCTAGCGCCGCGCCGCTCCCCCGCGCGAGCAGCGCCGCACCGCTGCGATAGAGGCCGCAAGCCATTGCCGGCAGCCGCTGCAGATCGCGGGCGTCGCCTTGCATCCAGTCGTTCACCTCGCCCCCCTTGGGTGCCGTACCCGCGCGACCCCAGCGCCGCGCCCCGCCCTCATGCCCCAAAGCGCATCTCCGCGCAACCCCCGCTGTCCAGGCCAGGTGAGGCTTCTCACACGAACCTTCAATTGGCCCTTGATCGCCGCTAACGGGGGTGATAAGTTGCTAGGTTTGGTCCAATGCCAGGGGCCTGAGTCCCTGCGCCTTGTTCGCCTCCTCTCGATGGGTTTGCTTCTGCTCCGCCGGTGGGGCGTCGCCAGACCAGTTGCTTTCGGACGCACCAGGTTCCTCCGCGATCTCCGCCCCGCCGCAGGGTCCCAAGCCCCGCCCCGAGCCGAAGCAGAGAACGCGTTTGCCTATGCCGCCGCAATTGCGCAGGTTTCATGTCGAAGACCCAGACGCCGACCACGCACAAAATTCTCAGCCGCGGTGCCGCGATCGCGCTGGCTTTGGCTGTTGGCCAGGCGGCGCTGCCGGCCAAGGTTTATGCCCAAGCTGCCGCCGCGGCGACCGCCACTTCGGACCTCGTCACCAGCGGCAAGAAGAAGAAGCTGCCTTCGGACGCGGTACCACTGACCGGCACTGTGCGCGTCAATCCCTCGGTGGGTGCGGGCAGTCTGGTTTCCGGCGCCGGCAACCGCCCTTCCGTCGATCTCTCCTTTGGCTACACCTTGGTGTACGTGCTCGGCAAAGGCCTGTCGCTCACCGCCTCGCAGTTGTTCAACAAAAACCTCGTTACCAACGCCGATTCCGGCGCATCGCGGCCCTACGACAGCACCTTTGGCGACGTCTTGGTGACCCTGGGCTGGTCGCCGCGCTTGCCCAACGACAAGGGCGAGTGGAAGCCGATCAGCCTGCCCGGCGGCATTCGCATGAACACCTCGCTGACGGTGACCATTCCCACCTCGCGCGCCTCCGACTACCTGGGCCGCTACACCACGCTGACTCCGTCGGTGTCCTTCAGCAAAGGCGGGCTGCTCCGAGACAAGTTGAGCTTGGTCGCTGGTGTGGCCGTCATCAACAATTTCAATAAGGCGACCACGGCGATCCTGCCCAACACGCCCGAGTTTGCCGGTTACGCCCGGCCTAACGGCCAAGAGGTGCTCAACGGCGGCGAGTCGATCTCGACCGGTCAGCCGCTGACGTCCTTTTCGATCCGTTCGCTCGCGGTGGCCAGCCTGCAGCTGACGCAGCGAGTCAACTTCTCGCTCACCTATCTGCTTTTCAAAGGGTTTCGCTACTACGACGCGCCGCTGGATGACAAGTCGAGCCTCTACGCCAAGGCGGGCCGCGGCCGCTTTGACCAGCAGTGGGGCATTGCCTCTTTGGGCTACACGCTCGACGAAGCCGCCCACACAGAAGTGTCGCTGAGCACCTTTACCGCCAGCGCGCCGTTCTCTGCCGACAACAAGACCTACCGCTTCCCATTCTGGGATTTCCGCTCCACGGCGGACAATTACTCCAGTGTGGGCGCCACGCTTTCGCACTCTTTCTGAGCCGCATTCTCAGGCCGACGGCGGCGCAGTGCCGCTGACCGTCCGCTCTCCCAGTTCACGGTTCTCCGCTCGTTCAGGAGCCTAGACATGAATTTCCTTCGCAACTCCCTCGTTGCCCTGGCCCTGGCCGCAGGCGCTGCCCTGCTAGCCCAAGGCTGCACCTCGCAGATCGACGAGATCGATCGCACCCAGGTCAACCGCATCAAGAAGGCGGACCTGCGCGGCGTGTGGTACGAGATCGACGTCATCACCGACATTCCGCCCACCGCGGCCTTTGGCTTTGCCGGCCAGACCAACTACGGGGCCGAGGATTCGGGCCGGGTGATCTTTGACGTCCAGGAAAACCACGTGGTGGTCTACCCTTACAGCGAAAAGGCTGTGGGCGGCGACGCCAAGTGGACCAAGCGCAAGATCCGCAAGTACTGGGACAAGTCCATCCAGGATCGCGCCGATCGCAAGGTGAAGGAATCGGACTTCATTGAGATTTCGACGGGCAATCCGGTCGGCATCTACCCGATCACCTCGCAGTTCGACATCCTGCGCGACTACAGCACGACCACTGGCGAGCAGACCAACGTCCTGGTGGAGAACACCAGCGACAAGCCGTGGTGGCAGCGCGAGTACATTCGCGTCGACTGGGGCACCAACCTCATCACCAACCTGATGTTCCCCCAGGGGACCGTGAAGTACAGCGCGGTGGACTACTTTGTGCCCGCGGGCGAAGACGGCGCCGCCGACAACCCGGCGCAGTTCTATATGGCGCCGGACAAAGACTATTTCCACTTTACCCGCCGGCTCTTTGGCCAGCCGATGTCCACGGGCGCCTGCTCGCCGTACAGCCTCGCCCCCGGCGATTGCTCCGGCGCCGTGGTTGAGACGCGCATCGCCTTCCGCAAAGTCGACGTCAAGCGGCTGCACGACTATGAAATCCGCCAGTTCCGCAACAATGTCGAGCAGGACAAGTTTGGCTTCTTCCTGGCCGAGCGCTATCGCTACGACGAAGAATACGGTCTGGTCTACACCGGCCGCGACTCTAAGGCGGCGCGCTGGAACCTCTGGCAGAAGTCCAAGACGTTTGCCCCGGTCAAGGATGCGCAGGGCAAAGACATTCAGTGCATGACGGACAACGACTGCGCCAAGCCCTCGGTCTGCGACCAAAAGGACTTCTTTGAGCCCGGCGTCTGCAAGAGCGGCGCGCGCATCCCGTACAGCGAGCGCGGCCTGCGGCCCATCGTATACCACCTCAGCGTCGATCACCCGGAGAATCACCTGCGCGGTGCCTACGACAGCGCCGATGGCTGGAGCGACGTGTTCAAGGACTCGGTTTCCTGGCTGCTGTTCTGGGAGCAGAAGTGGAAGGCGGACAAGGTCGACAGCTTTGACAAGGGCGTGAGCAAGTTTGGCCAGCGCCTGTGCAAGACTAACGCGGACTGCGCTGCGGTCGCCGCTCTGTCGATGCAGGTGCCCACGCCGTACAAGGCCAATCGCATCGCCGTGCCGATCTCGTCCACCGAGGGCGTGGCCGTCGAAGAGTGCTTGCAGACCATTGAAGGCAAGGCGGATTGTGCTGACCGCGACAAGCTCGCCGGCGCCGCCGCGGTGGTGTTCGTCAATGCCAGCCCCGGCACCAAGCTGAGCCTGACCGGCCTGCCCGCCGGCCTGACCCTGAACGACATCGAGTACAAAAACAGCATCAAAGACGGCAAGGTCTCGGTCCTGCCGGCCAGCGCCTCGCGCGTCATCGTGCCCAAGAACGCCCTCGCCACGGTCGATCTGACCATTACCGGTGGCAGCGCGCCCATCGCCGTGCCCAACGTCAAAATCGGCGCGGATGAAGTGGTCTTTGTGGTCGCGGTCGGCGGCAAAACCGCTACGGTGCTGCAGAGCGTTGGCTCCTCCAAGTCCGGCCTGCGCGTGGTCAGCGGCTTTGACAAGGCCGTGGAAGTCGGCGTCAACGGCGTGCGCCAGATCGAGAAACTCGAGTTTGGCCGCCCCAGCGACTACCTCTTTCAGGTCGGCGAGGCCGCGCACATCGCCTTTGTCGAGCCGGGCCACCGCAGCGACGTGACCTGCGCCACCGTGCAGGGCACGAGTCAGTGCGTCGGCTGGTCGCAGCAGATCAGCGAAGCCGATCTCAAGAGCCGCGAGCAGATCAAGGCCAGCTTGCCGGCGATGTTCGTGACCTGCGAGAACCAGTTCACCCGCAGCTTTGACAAGTGCAAGGCCGACGGCCAGCTGGGCAAGAGCGAATTCATGAACGACTGCCGCTACTGGGTCGAGGACGGCAAGGCCTACGGTCGCCCGGGCAAGCGCTACAACCCCTGCGCGGACAAGAAGGACTTTGGCGAGACCCCTGAGGCCGCCAAGCTCAAGATCCAGGGCGATGCTCGCTATAACTACATGTACTGGGTCACCAAGATCCACGCCTCGTCGCCGCTTGGCTACGGTCCGTCGGCTGCCGATCCGGACACCGGCGAAATCTTCTGGGCCATCGCCAACGTCTACGGCGCGAGCCAGAACACCTACGCGCAGTACGGCAAGGACATCGTCGACCTGCTCAACGGCGACTTGGACCCCAAGAGCCTCGCCACCGGTTCGTACATCAAGCAGTACGTGCTGGCGCAGGCCAAGAGCAAGCAGGACGACGGCTTGTTTGGAGCGATCGCCGACCAGCTGCCGCAGATGACGCCGGAAGAACTGGACGACGCCGCCCGCAACCGCGCTACCTTGAGCCTCAAGGACCAGGCGGCGGTGAAGTGGACGGTCAAAGACCAGATCGACGCCCAGCGCGAGACCGCTGAATTTTCAAACCCCAAGCGCCTCAACGAGTGGATCGATGGCCACTTGCCGTCGGTCGACATCGACGCCCTGCAGGCCCGCGCGGACAAGATCAAGGGCACCAGCTTGGAGTCGGCGATGATCACCGACGAGATGATGCTGGTCGGCTCCGAGGGTGCGCTGCAGCCCGGCCAGGCTTATGGCCCTGAGATGATGGAGAAGATTTCGCCGCTCGGCTGGGCCACCCCGCGCCGCACCCTGGATGAGCGCAAGCGCATGCAGTTCCTCGGCATCAACTCGATCACCATGTCCGAGTTCCAGGACCCGGCGATGCTCGGCTTGGCCAAGCGCCTCAAGTGCGACGACGGCGAGACCCCGACCGAGGTGTACGACGGCGACCTGATGGGCGGCAAGAAGTGCTACAAGGGCGACGCTCTGCGCACGGCCCTGTCGGTCGCGCTGTACCACGCCACCTTGGCCCACGAAGTCGGCCACACCGTGGGTCTGCGCCACAACTTCTCCGCCTCGACCGACGCCTTCAACTACTTTGACCAGTACTACGACGAGGACAAGGGCGGCCGCACCCGCGAATTCGTGGCCTGTGGCGACGTGACCCTGCCCACTGGCCTGGTTCCCGGCGACGCGTTCTGCGAAAACCAGAGCTTTGGCGAGAAGTGCGTGATGAAGGCGTGCAGCAAAGACGCCGATTGCCCCACCGGCACCACCTGCGGCGGCAACAAGCAGTGCCTCGACAGCGACGGCGTGCAGGTCGGCACCTGCCAGTCCAACATTTGGCAGCGCACCGCGTGTGCCGATGACAGCCTGTGCGGCGGCGGCAAGTGCGTCGACGGCTTCTGCCACGACCGCCTGACCTGCAGCGCCAACAGCAACTGCTCGGGCGGCGACATCTGCGATGGCGGCTACTGCGTCGACGCGCGTTCGGCGGCCCCGCGCACCAAGCTGCACTACGACGAGGTGAGCAGCGAAGCCAAAAAGCTGCTGTCGCGCGCGGGCTTGACCCAGAAGGAGATCGAGGGTCGCCGCACCGAGTTCCAGTACAGCTCCGTGATGGACTACGGCCAGAAGATCAACTCCGACCTGTGGGGTCTGGGCAAGTACGACTACGCCGCGATTCGCTACGGCTACGCGGAAATGGTCGAAGTCTACAAGAACCCGACCTATTTGACGGACCGCATCAAGCAGTACGCCAAGCGCGCCGGCACGGGCATCGAGCAGGTGTCGTGGAACCTGGAGACGGAGAACTGGAAGGACAGCATCGTGCCGCAGTTCTACTACCTCAACGAGTTCATGCCGCCGGAGTACAACAAGCAGCGCTACTCGGTGCCGGAGCACTTTGTCCAGGCCGAGCGCTACTTTGCCGACAACTACTTCCGCGGCGCGGCCGATCGCACCTTCTTTGAGGTGCCGTACAAGTACTGCTCGGACGAATACCGCGGCGGTTCGATGGGCTGCTACTACTTTGACACGGGCGTCAACATGGAAGAGATCGTCTTCCACGCCGCCGAAGCCCTGGAAGAGTACTACATCTTTGACGCCTTCAAGCGCGAGCGCCTGTGGTTTGGCCGCGGCGGCAGCCCGCTGTCGTACATGGCGCGCATCCAGGATCGCTGGTTGACGCCCATCACTGCCGCTGGTCGCTACTACGCGATCTACAACAACATCTTCCGCGTCCGCTCGTGGTTCCCGGAGTGGGAGCGCCAGGCCCAGGGCTTTGCGCCGATGCGCCGGGCCTCCGAAGCCAGCTTCCGCGCCTTGACCAACATGATCGCCACGCCGGCCCCCGGTTCGTACGTGTTCGACAAGAACAGCAACAGCTACGTCAACGTCGACTACGAGACCGGCCGGCCGGAGACCCAGCTGGACATCCCGCTGGGCCAGGGCAAGTTCCCGTGGACGACGTTCGCTACGCAGAAGGGCTACTACATGTACGACCACCCGCTGTGGATCGGCGCGTACTGGGACAAGGTGGCGGCCATCATGGCGCTGACCAACTCGACCATCGGTTTGCTTTCCGAATACGTCGGCGAGCAGTTGCCGGTGTTCCGCGCGACGGCCATTGGCTACAACACGGTGTACCCCAACCAGCTGGCCCAAGTGCTTGGCGGCGTGGCGGCGGGCGATATCACCCAGTTTGCCGGCACTGTGGGCAAGAGCCAGAGCGGCGCCAATGCCTACAAGCCGTTTGACCCGTTCCGCAAGGTCTCCACCACGGACGCCCGCGTGACTCCGTCGGTCGTCAACCACAGCTTGCGGCTGTTTGCAGCGTGGCAGGCCATCGCCAACCTGCCGGCGGGCTTTGATCCGTCGTACACGGACTCAATGGCCGTTTGGCTCAAGGGCCAGGGTCCGCAATTCACCATCGGCAGCGGCCAGGTCGGCACGGACAAGGTCAGCCTGGAGGTGTGCGAGTTCCTCGATCCGTTTGGTCAGAAAACCTACGTGGCGCCCAAGCCCAACTACAGCGTCGACCGCTACTCCGCGGCGTTCTCCATGTGCCGCAAGCTCAACCTGCTCAAGACCGGTTGCTCGGACGGCTCGCAGTGCCAGCCGTGCCAAGTGTCGGACGGCGCGTGTGCGGCCCCGGGCATTTGCGGTGACAAGACCGCCTGCCGCGGCGAGACCTGGTACACCAAGGCCAGCGGCGCCGAAAAGGACAAGCTGCTCCAGCAGATGAAGTCGGAGATCGAAGTGCTGGACTACTTGCGCCAGCTCTACTCGGTCTACGGCAACATCGGCGCGGGCACCAACTAGGCCCGCCTAAACGCCAAACTGTTGCAACGCTCTCGCTTGCGGCCCAGGCCGCGCCCTTGACCCCGGCCCCGTCATAGAATCGGTTGAGCCGCGTAAAACCAAGATCCGGAGCAAGCCATGAAGCTCGCCCAAGCCCAGAAGACCGGCCCCCAGCGCTCCCTCGTGCAGCGCATGAGCCTGCAGTTGATCGTCGCTGCCACCGCTGCCGCGACCGTCGCCGGCTGCGCCCAGGACCGCGAGGACATCAGCCGAGTCCAGCCCAACGCGACCAAGAAGAGCGAACTGCTCGGCCGCGAGTGGTACCTGCGATCGACGGTGGTGCAGACCTCGTTTGGCGTCGGCAGCACCTTCCCGGGGGCCATGTCCAAGATGGTTCGCGGCGTGTTCGACATCCAAGAGCGGGCGCTCTACTTCTACCGCACCTATGAGTTCATGGAAGGCTCGGAGGCGTACGCGCAGAAGTCGGACGTAGACATCCCGATGAAGGATGCCAACGGCAAGCCGGTGACCCACGCGGTGCCCGAGGATTACCAGCAGATCAGCTGCGATCCCAACGGCAACGCTGCGGAATGCGGCAAGGCCTCGCGCTGCGCGAACAAGTGGCGCGCCGACAAGTGGCCGGAAGAAGAGAACTGGCACGGCAACTGTGTGCGCCTGGGCAAGAAGTACGTCTACCGCGGCGCCCCGGTGTTGGGCTACCCCATCTCCTCGCACTTTGACATCGTGCGGGGCTACAGCACGGCGACCGGCGAAGAAAACAACGTCCTCTCCGAGAACGCCAGCGACCGCAAGTGGTTTGACCGCGAGTACATGCGCGTAGCTTGGGGCGGCCAGTCCGTCACCAGCTACGACCACGACGTGCTGTTCGACACCGCCGCAGCGGGCGGCTCGACCATCATCTACGAAGGCGAGAATGCCCCAGAAGGCGAAGGTTTTGAGAAGGGCGCGACCAAGCTCAATGACACGGTGCCGCAGCAGTGGTTCCACTATATCGCCAAAGTCGTCGCGGCGCCGGCCAGCACCTACCTGGAGGGCTTTGGTCAGATTCCGATCTGCTTCTTCTACCCCTGGTACGCGGGCGGCGTGTTCGACTGCAACTCGGAAGAGCTAAAGATCCGCTACTCCTTCCTAGAAGTGCCCAAGTTCAGCAAAGAGCCTGAGCGCGCTTACGTTGCCCGCGACAGCGATGACGTGGAGATGGAGAAGTTCGGCTACTTCCGCACCGAGCGCCCGGTGTTCGACATCCAGTTTGGCAACACCCACAACGGCGCGATTCGCCGGGTCGAGCGCCACCGCATCTGGGACAAGTACGTCAAGTGCAACGTCAACCCCAAGGATGACAAGGGCGCGGACGGCAAGCCCAAGTGCGTGACCGAGAGCAAGGACACCGTTTGGCGCGGCGATTTTGACTACAGCAAGATGAGCCCGGTGCCGGTGGTGTACTACATCAACAGCGACCACCCGCGCGATCTGGTCTCCGCGTCGATCGAGATCACCCGCCGGTGGTCCGAGGCTTTTGACGCTACGGTCGCCGCCGTCAAGGGCAAGAAGGCCGATCACCCGATGTACATTCTGTGCGAGAACTCGGACGCCGACGCCAAGGCCGCCAAGGCCAAGGGTCTGCCGGTGGCCGAGTGGTCGGGATCGGGCACGCCGGCCGCCAAGTTCTGCAAAGAAATGGACAAGCCGCACCGCTTTGGCGACCTGCGCTGGTCGGTCATGCACGCCGTGCCCAATCCGATTCAGGTCGGTCTGTACGGCTACGGCCCGTCGGCCGCCGATCCGCTGACGGGCGAAATCGTCGCCGCTTCGGCCCACGCGTATGTAGGCGTCATGAAGCCCGGCGCCGAGGCGGCCCTGCAGAACCTGGAGCTCCTCGCGGGCGTCAAGGACTGGAACGACATCAAGCGCGCCGATGAGAAGAAGTTCACGGGCTACCAGATCACCTCGCTGGCCAATGATGGGCCGTCGGTGTCCTCGAACAAGGGGCTCGCCGCGGTTCAAGCTGAAGTCGCCGGCATGATGGACCCCGATGTGCGCGACCGCCTGCAAAATGAAGGGCTGCCGCAGGAAGACAACGGCGGTACGTACGCCCAGGGCCGCTTTGCCAAGATCAAGCAGGCTCCTGAGCTAAACGCAATGGTTTCTGGCGATGACGACGGCCACACCATCCCGCTGCGCTTCAAGGATCCGCGCGTCACCACGGCCAAGGGCCCGATGAAGTACACGGCGGACCAGCTGCAGGCGTTTAGCCTGGCCAACTGGAACCACACGGCGGCGCGCATCAGTCGCGACCGGGCCTCGGCGGCGCTGGCGGAAAAGACTATTCACTTCCAGGATTTTGCCGACAACGCCATCCTCGGCTTGGCAGACGAGTACGGCCGGCGCTACGACGCGGAGTTCTGCAAGGTCTACGCCGTCGCCCCTGGTACGCTGTTCTCTAGCGCCATGGCCCTGCCGGGCACTGCCGCTCAAGTATGCACGACGGAAGCGGAATACCAGTCGGCTGGCGCCGGCAACGGCAAGATCTGCGCCAAGGCCAGCGACGGCAAGAGCTACTGGAAGGCCTGCGCCACCAAGAGCTTGATGCAGACGATCCGCGTCGCCCTGAACAAGGCCAACGGCGGCAGCCCCCTGGCGGAGTCTTACCGCGTGCTCCCGGGCCCGCTGTACACCGATACGGTCGACCCGGTGATCCGCGCGACCCAGGAAATCGGCCGGCCGATGGTCGATACGCTGCGCGCCAAGTTCAAGGCGGAGCTGCTCGAGCGCATCTACATGGGCACGCAGGAGCACGAAGTCGGCCATACCCTTGGCCTGCGCCACAACTTTGAGGCCTCGACCGACGCCATGAACTTCACCAAGGAGTTCTGGACCGCCAAGCTCAAGGCCGGCAGCAATGACGAAGTCGCCAATCCGCTGCAGCAGGACACGTACGAGCAGGCCATCGCCCGCGTGCGCGAGAAGCAGCTGGCCTCGGTGATGGACTACACCAGCAAGTTCAACGGCCGGTATGCCGGCGTGGGTCTGTACGACCGCGCGGCGATCAAGTTCGGCTACGGCAACCTGGTCGAAGTGTTTGAGAACTTCAAGCCCACCGATCTCGATGCCGATCCGGACGGCGTAGGCCCGCTGGCCCCCGCGGCCAAGTACCTGGAGACTCCGGCGAAGAGCACGGCCGGTCTGCTGATGCTGCAGCACCAGGGCAATCAGGACATGAACATCCTCAACCGCCGGCTGCACTGGTCGACCCTGCCCAAGTACTTCAAGGGCGTGGACAACATGCTCAAGCGCAAGGACGTCTCCTGGACCGAGCTCAAGGGCGACCGCTGCGAAGCCGACGCGGACTGCACCGGTGGCAAGAAGTGCGCCGCCTTTGGCGAAGACAAGTACTGCCGCGACGCCAGCGTGGTCGAGGTGCCGTACCGCTTCTGCTCGGACGAGTACAACGGCCAGACCCCCAACTGCGCCACGTGGGACGAAGGCCTGGACGCCTACGAAATTTCGCGCAATGCCATGGAAGATTACGAGAACTATTGGTGGTTCTACGGCTGGGCCCGCGACAGCGAGATCTTCTACCCCAACAACTACGCCGCGCGCGTGGAGCGCTCGATGTGGACGGCCACCCGCCAGTTCCAGTTCTGGGCTGTGGACTTCGCGACCAACCAAAAGGACGGCTGGTGGAAGAAGCGCTACGGCGTGGAATACGATCAGGACATCAACGGCGGTCTCGCCGGCGCTTACTCGACGCTGAACACCTTCAACACCTTGGCGCAGGCTCTGGGCCGCCCCGGCTGCGGCTTCTTTGGCTGGAACCCGGTCAAGGGCCGCTACGAGCCGTACACGGACGTCGACCAGGCGCAGTGGACCGACATCAAGCGCGTGGACGAAGTCATGGGCTGCCGGCCGTTGTATCCAAACTGGAGCTATGACGGTTACGTCACGCGTCCGGAGTCGGGTGGGCAGATGTACGACCGCTTGTCTGCCCTGGCGATGCTGACCGATCCGACCTATCCGTCGTTTATCGCGACCAACGAGTCGGAAGACACGCGCCGGTATTTGGTCAGCTTTTACAATGTGTTCCCCCGCCAGCTGACCAATCTGCTCGCCTCGATGTCGGTGGAAGACGCCACGGCGTACGGCTGGCAGGTGGTAGCGGGCAAGAACAGCGATGATGACAAGCTCGTGCCGCGGCCGTGGGTGGGCAGCGAAGCGCAGAAGCAGCGCAAGCTGTGCGGCGACCTGCCGACCGATGCGACGGACGCCGAGCGCGAAGGTTGCCTCAAGTACAATGTGTTCCCGGACGCGCGGCCGGTGTTCCCGTCCAGCCGCTTCCGCATGCCTCTGCAGGCCGCGTACTACGGCATGGCGGTGCTGACCAAGGGCTTTAACCGCACCTTCCTCGACGTGTCCCGGGTGTTCCTCAAGGGCCACCACCAGCAGATCGAGCTGCCGGCGGACCTAGACAGCAAGGATGTCGCGACCTTTACCGATCCGCTGTCCGGCAAGACCTACATTGCCCCCAAGGTGACCGATGAGACGCTCAATCCGGGCTATCTGGCGGTCAAGTTGGCCGAGGCCGAGCTGAAGAAGTGGACGAACCTGGGCAAACTGCAAGAGAACTACCTGTTCTCTGAGTACCAGTTCCGCGTTTCGCTGCTCGACATCATGCGCTCGATGCACGAGGTCTACGAGAAATAGCCCCCGCGACCAGAAGGTGGGCGGCCGGCCTTGGAGCAATCCTCGGTCGGCCGTTTGCTTTTGAGGCTTGGGGCGCGGCGGCCCGCGGCAGCAATGTGCTTTTCTGGGGGCCGCGGATCGCTTACACTCTCGCGCCCTGGCGTTGGGCCCAAGCCGCTCTGCGCCGCTGTTTGCTTCAATTCTAGGAATCACTATGCGCGCCAGTCAGTTGCACCTGCCCACCCTGCGCGAACCGCCCAAAGACGCGGAGACGATCTCGCACCAATTCTTGGTCCGCGGCGGCTATATCCGCAGGGTCGCCGCCGGGATCTATAGCTTTTTGCCGCTGGGCGTGCGCTCGATGGAGAAAGCCAAGCGCATCATCCGCGAAGAGATGGACCGCGCCGGCGCCCAAGAAGTGTTCATGCCGGCGATTGTGCCCGCCGAGCTGTGGATCGAGTCGGGGCGCTGGCAGAAATACGGGCCGGAGCTGCTGCGCCTCAAAGACCGCAAGCAGGCGGAGTATTGCGTTGGTCCGACCCACGAAGAAGTGGTCGTCGATCTGGTGCGCAAAGATGTGCGCTCTTACAAGCAGTTGCCCGTTAACCTCTATCAGATCCAGACCAAGTTTCGCGATGAGATTCGCCCGCGCGCCGGTTTGATGCGCGGCCGCGAATTCGTCATGAAGGATGCGTACAGTTTTGACGCCTCGGTCGAGGGTGCGCACAAGTCGTACCAGCGGATGTACCAGGCGTACAACAAGATTTTTACGCGGATGGGCCTGCTGTTTCGCCCTGTGGACGCCGACACGGGCAACATCGGCGGCTCGATGAGCCATGAATTCCAGGTGCTGGCTGAATCGGGCGAAGACGCGATCGTCGCCTGCAGTGCGTGCAGCTTTGCGGCCAATGTGGAGAAGGCGCCGCTGCAGCCCAGCGATTGGGCCGATACGCCTGAAGAATTGCCGATGCCCCGCGCGGTGGAAACACCGGGCGCCAAGAGCATTGAACAGGTCTGCAAGCAGCTGGCGTGCAAGCCGGAGCAGATGATCAAGGCCGTCTTGTACATGGCGGATGAGGCGCCGGCGGTGGCGTTTGTGCGCGGCGACCGCGAAGTCAATGAGATCAAGGTCAAGAAGGCTCTTGGCTGCAACGCGCTGTTCTTGGCCGAGGCCGATTGGTTCGTCAAGGCCACGGGCCTGCCGCCCGGCTATCTGGGGCCGATCCTGCCGGACGACTTTGAGCCCAGTCGGGTCAAACTCATTGCAGACGCGGAGATCGCCGGCATGATCACGGCGGTTTGCGGCGCCAACGTCAAGCAGCAGCACTTGGTGGACGTCTCGCCCTCGCGCGATTTGGCCCACCTGACCTTTGCCGACCTGCGCATGGCCGTGGCGGGCGACGCTTGCCCCAGCTGTGGCGGCGCGCTGCAGGCCTTCCGCGGCATCGAAGTGGGGCACGTGTTCTACCTCGGTCAGCGCTACAGCAAGGCGATGAACGCCACGTTCCTGGACGAACAGGGCCAAGAGCAAATCTTTGAGATGGGCTGCTACGGCATCGGCGTCACGCGGATTCTGTCGGCGGCGATCGAGCAGAACCACGATGCCCGCGGCATTCGCTGGCCGGTGGCGCTGGCGCCGTATGAAGCCGTCGTACTCGCCATGGGGCAGGATCCGCAGATTACCAGCCTCGCTGAGCAGTTGGCCGAACAGTTGCGCGACGCTGGGGTCGAGACGGTGCTGGACGACCGCGACGAGCGCCCCGGCGTCAAGTTCAACGACGCGGATCTGATCGGCTATCCCCTTCAGATCGTCGTGGGCAAGAAGGCGGGCGAAGGGGTGGTGGAACTCAAGGTTCGCCACACCGGCGAGAAGCTGGAGCTGGCAGCCGCTGGCTTGGCGGCTGTGGTGGCGCAGGCGATGGTCAAGGGTCGCGCGGGCCAGCCGCTGACCGCGGCGTTGCTCAACTGATCGCCGTGGCGCCGCCGCTGGCTGCAGCCGTTGGGGGGCCTCTGGGTCCGCTTGGCTTGCCGCGCCTGGCCGTAGCCCTGGATGGCGCGAGCCTAGAGCCGCTGGAGACGCTCATCGACGCCCTTGCCGGCCTACCGGTGCTCGCCAAAGTCGGCATGTCTCTCTTTAGTGCGGTTGGCCCTTCCGTGGTGCATCACTTGCGCGCCGCGGGATTGGCGGTCTATTTGGACCTCAACCTGTGCGACATCCCGCACCAAGTCGGCCAAGCGATCGACAACATCGCCCGGTTGGGTGTCGAATTGGTCTCGGTCCACGCTTGCGGCGGTCGGGCGATGCTGGAGTCTGCCCAACGCGCGGCGCGAGGGCGGGTGCGGGTGCTCGGCACCACCGTCTTGACCAGCATCGATGCCGCAGCTTGGGCGGATAGTGGGCAGCAAGGCGATCTGCAGCAGGCGGTCGCTCAACAGCTGCGGCTGGTGGCGGACTGCGGTCTGGCCGGAGCGGTGCTCGCCGCTGAAGACCTGCCCCTCGCTGCGGAATTGCCGGCGAGCTTTCTCCGTGTGACCCCGGGAATCCGCCCGATCGCCGCGCAGCCCGTTGGCGCCGGCCGGATCGACGATCAGCGGCGCACGGCGACAGCCGAGGCGGCTCTGCGCGCAGGGGCATCGATTCTCGTGGTGGGCCGGCCCCTGCTGGGCAGTTCCGAGCCGCGCGACGCGGTACTGCGGCTGCTCCAGCAAATCGACCAGGCCCCTGATCGAATTTGAACAGATTTTGCACTGTACTTTTCATAGGTTCTTGGAGGCACCATGGCTCAACCCCCCAGTGACGATCGCGGCACCCCGCGGCCAGGCCGCTTTGACCGCCCCGCGGCGCGCCCTGGTCGCCGGCCAGACGGCGAGTCCAATGGAGCTCCGCGTCCAGACGGCCAAGGGGGCAATGGCCGCCCGCCCCGCAGCGGCGATCGCTTCGAGCGCCGGGATGGACCAGGCTCTGGCGCACCAGGTGCAGGCGGAGCTGGGCGAGGCGGACCCGGCCGAGGTGGCTACGGCGGCGGCCGCGACCAGGGGCCGCGCCGCGATGACCGCGGTCCGCGCGAGCAGATCGCCCAGCACGCGCCGCGGCGCGGCGACGCGCAAGCTGAGTCCCATGCTGCAGAATTTTCTCAGCGGACCGGTCGCGTTGCCCCGCCCAACGACCTAGTCACCGGCATTCACGCCGCGCTGGCTCTGCTGGAGCACAAGCCGCAGCGGGTCCGCGAAGTGCTTTTGTGGTCGCGCGATCCGCGGGTCCAGGCCCAAGTGCGTCAGGCCGCTGCCGCGGCGCGCGTGCCGGTCATCGACAAAGAAGTTCCAGCCTTTGACGACGACCCAGGCAATCCCCAGGGCGTTGCGCTGCGCGTCACAGAGTTCGCCTACGCCGATCTCGATCAGGTCGTGCCGGAGACGGGCTGCCCGCGCGGCACGCTGATCTTGGTGCTCGACTCGATCACCGACCCGCGCAACCTGGGCGCTATCCTGCGCTCCGCGGCGTTCTTTGGGGTGCAAGCCGTTATTATTCCTCAAGATCGCGCCGCCGGTGTCACGCCGTTGGTAGAGAGGATCTCGCGAGGCGCGACTGCGATCGTGCCCGTGGTGTTGGTGGTCAATCTGGCTAGAACCCTGCAAATTCTCCAGGATCGCCAAGTGTTTGTCGTGGGCACCGGTCTGGAGCCGGGGTGCGGCGATCTGGCGACCCACAAGTTTGACGCGGTCACGGCCCTGGTGCTGGGCGCTGAAGGCGGCGGCCTGCGGCCTCTGGTGCGCAAGCGCTGTGATATGATAGCCAAATTGTCGGCTCTGGGCGACATGCAGTCGCTCAACGTCTCCGCCTTCGCTACCCTCGCGCTGCACCTGGCGCGGGCTCAGCAGCCCATGCCGGGGCAGTAATCGGCAGCGGCAGGCGACTTTCCTCTTGACCGACTCGCCAAGAAGCCGTATAACAGTGCCCCCGAATGAATCCGCTGCGCGCGGGTTTCAGGGCCACCCTCCAATCCCCGTCAGCCAGTTCAAGGCGACCCCTCCAGGTTGCTCCCTGGCCGACCGGTTCCCCGCGGCAATCGCCTCTGAGCCTCCTGCTCTCGGCTGCGCGCGGTGGGTACCGGTACCTTGCGTCGGACCTCTGTGCTGGCGTAGCTCAATTGGCAGAGCAGCTGATTTGTAATCAGCAGGTTGCGGGTTCGAGTCCCATCGCCAGCTCCAGCCCCCCGGTTCGCCGGAAGGGCGGGGCAACAGTCTGGCAAGAGGCGTTGGGAAGGGAGCGGTTGTCCTCGGACGAAAGTGGAAAGTGCGAACGCGCGAAAGTGCCAACCGCACCAATAGCTGCAGAGCAATCTGCCGCTGCGAATAGAAAAACTCTGGAGGGTTGCCCGAGTGGCCAATGGGAGCAGACTGTAAATCTGCCGGCGTACGCCTACGGTGGTTCGAATCCACCACCCTCCACCCTGAATCGCTGTGCGCGGTTCCGGTTCGCTGCGGGAATAGCTCAGCTGGCAGAGCGTCAGCCTTCCAAGCTGAATGTCGCGGGTTCGAATCCCGTTTCCCGCTCCCAAGCGGACCAGAGTCCCCTCTGGACCGGTTTCGCTGGACGCCAGTTTACAAATCCGCGCTCGTCAGCCAGGCTATTGCGGCCTCGCGAGAGGGGTGAGCGGAGTTCGATGCCCCTCACGCCGCCCGAGTTCATCGGGGAGCGCCAAAGGGCGGGCAGAATAGAGCGGGCAGAAGGGCAGGGCGGGATCGCCAGGCCGAAGAGCCCGGGAAGAAAATGCGCAAGCTGCGCGACAGTGCCTATGTAGCTCAGTAGGTAGAGCACTTCCTTGGTAAGGAAGAGGTCACCGGTTCAAATCCGGTCATAGGCTCCGGGATCCCCGGCAAAGGTCTGCGAGAAGGTATTCTCCGCTCGGCCCGCGCGCAGGATCTCTTGCCCCTCTCCGGTAAAACGGAGGGAAGCCAACGGGATCAGCCAGTCCGGGAACGGTCAAACGATTTCCCATCGATGGCAGTCCAACTCTCTCCGCTCCAGCGGCGGGCAATAGTTTCTGCCCGAGAGACGGGCGCGAACCCCATGGACACGCAGGCCGGTGCCTAGACGTGGTTCAGTTTAAGAACGGGATACGCCACTCGGCGTGGCGGGAGGACAGCAGTCATGGCCAAGGCCAAGTTTGAGCGCACCAAGCCCCACGTGAACGTCGGCACCATCGGCCACGTCGATCACGGCAAGACCACTCTCACGGCTGCGATCACCAAGCACCAAGCCGCCAAGGGCATGGGCAAGGTCAAGTCGTTCGACGAGATCGACAAGACCCCGGAAGAGAAGGCTCGCGGCATCACGATCTCGACCGCACACGTCGAGTACGAGACCGCCAAGCGTCACTACGCCCACGTGGATTGCCCGGGTCACGCCGACTACATCAAGAACATGATCACCGGCGCTGCCCAGATGGACGGCGCGATCGTGGTCTGCGCGGCGACCGACGGCCCGATGCCCCAGACCCGCGAGCACATCCTGCTCGCCCGTCAGGTCAACGTGCCCAAGATCGTGGTGTTCCTGAACAAGTGCGACATCGCCTACGCCGACGATCCGAGCGGCGAGCTCGTCGACCTCGTGGACATGGAGCTGCGCGAGCTGCTCAGCAAGTACGATTACGATGGGGACAATGCTCCGATCATCCGCGGCTCGGCCCTCCTGGCCCTGCAGGGTGACGGCAGCCGCTTCGGCACCCCGTCGATCGACGAGCTGATGAGCGCCCTCGACAACTTCATCCCCGACCCGGTTCGCGAGTTCGACAAGCCGTTCATGATGCCCGTCGAAGACGTCATGACGATCTCCGGCCGCGGCACCGTCGTGACCGGCCGCGTCGACCGCGGTCTGATCAAGGTCAACGAGGAAGTCGAGATCGTCGGCATCCGTCCGACCGTCAAGTCGACCGTCACCGGCATCGAAATGTTCCACAAGATCGTGGAGCAGGGTCAGGCCGGCGACAATCTGGGCGCCCTGCTTCGCGGCATCAAGCGCGACGACGTCGAGCGCGGCCAGGCCCTGTGCAAGCCGGGTTCGGTCACGCCGCACGCCTCGTTCAAGGCCTCGGTGTACGTCCTCTCCAAGGACGAAGGCGGCCGCAGCAAGCCGTTCTTCAAGGGTTACCGCCCGCAGTTCTACTTCGGCACCGCCGACATCACCGGCGACATCGACCTCGCCGAGGGTGTGGAGATGGTCAAGCCGGGTGACCACGTGGAGCTCAGCATCAAGCTGATCCACCCCGTGGCCCTCGAGAAAGGCATGCGCTTCGCCATCCGCGAGGGCGGCCGCACTGTCGGCGCCGGCGCCGTGGCTGAGATCCTCAAGGACTGAGGTTTGCAGGCGCTCCCTCGCGGGATTCAAGCGCCGGAACAACTTCGCGCCTGGTCCGCTTAAGACCAGAGCGCAGCTCGAGCGGGGTTCAAGGTCGGTCGCCACAATGGCCGGCCTTGAGCCCCGGTAAGCGAATAAGGGCGCGAGAATACCATGGCAAAGACCAATATCAGCATCATCCACCTCGAGTGCCAGAGCTGCCGCACCAGCGGGCTGCCGGGTGTCTCGCGCTACACGACCACCAAGAACAAGAAGACCAAGCCGGGTCGCCTGCTGTTCAGCAAGTATTGCCGCTTTGAGCGCAAGCACACTGAGCACAAGGAAACCAAGTAAGGCCTACGCGCTGGGCGACGCGGCTGTTGGCCGCCCGCCCTGCCGTCTTCTGGTGGCAACTGGGCAGAGGACCTCGGGGTTCCCTGCACGACAGGTCAGTAGCTCCAACGGTAGAGCAGCAGACTCCAAATCTGCGGGTTGTGGGTTCGAATCCCGCCTGACCTGCCCCTCCGCATCGACCCCTATCCAGGGTCTGAGCGGCACGAACCAGGGCCCAAGCAAACGGATCTCGCATTAGCGAATCGCGTGTGCGGCACCTAGAGTCAAGCGCCTCTGCGAGAGGCGCAGCGGAGTGCGCCGATGAGCCAAGAGCGGATCGTCAACTTGGCGTTCGTAACGGCAGCCCTGTTGATCTGGTTCATCGGGGCGAGCTTGCTGGCGTCGGGTCTCGATGCCCTTCCGGCGCCGCCCCACGACTGGACCTTCCTGGGTGACAGCGTCGATAGCTGGGACCTCAAGGTGATTGGCCGCGAACTGCGGTTGAGCAACCTCTTGGGGATTGCCCTTGGCGTCGCCGGCGGCCTGTACCTCTGGCGCAACGAGCGCATTTTCCAGCTCGCCCATGAAGTGGCGGGGGAACTGCGCAAAGTCACCTGGCCCAGCTGGCCCGAGGTGCAGTTGTCGACTGTGGTGGTGATGGCGACCACGGTGGTGGTGGGCGTGTGCCTGTGGGCGTTTGACACCGTGTTTGCCTTCCTGACCCGGTTGGTGTACCGCATTTAGCGGAATCGACAGCCGTGGCAAGGCAGCCTTGCCCCACGCACCGCGCTTTCCCTGGGCGCTGCCGCATCCTGGCGCACCCCGAGGTAGATCATGCAGACGCCAACCCAGCTGACTGACCCGATGGCGAGCGCCGAGCACGCCGAGCCGGTGGCCGATACCGGCCTGCCGCCGCGCCGTCCACCGCGCAAGCGCTGGTACATCGTCAATACTTACACCGGCTCCGAGAATGTCGCCCGCGCCAGCCTCGTGCAGCGCGCCAAAGACGAAGGGCTCGAAGAGCTGTTTGGCGACGTCCTCGTGCCGACTGAGAAGGTCGCTGAAGTGCGCGCCGGTGGCGTGCGTCGCGAGACCAAGCGCAAGTTCTTCCCTGGCTATCTGCTCGTGCAGATGGTGCTCACGGAGTCGAGCTGGCACTTGGTGAAGAATACTCAGAAGATCATCGGCTTTGTCGGGTCTGAGAAAGACAAGATGAAGATGCCGACCGCGGTCCCGGATCACGAGGTCGCCAAGATCCTCGGTCAGCTCGAGCAGAGCGAGGTCCAGGCCAAGCCGGTAGTTTCCTTCGACGAAGGCGCTGAGGTGCGGGTCATTGACGGTCCGTTCTGCAACTTCTCCGGCACAGTCGCCGAAGTGCAGGCGGACAAGCAGAAGCTCAAGGTGTTGGTGTCGATCTTTGGTCGCGCCACCCCCGTGGAACTGGGCTTTATGCAGGTCGAAAAGATCGGCGGCTGATTCGGGAAGAATCGCCGTACGGCTCCGCGGCATGGGTTGTCGCGGGGTGAAGTGGGTGCGAGGCCGGCAACTGGACGCGAGTCCAACCGGCCGCTTGAGCACGGTGCGCGGATGCCAGTCGGCAGGCCGGGCAAGCAGGGACACCGGCGCCGCGAGAGTGGTGCGGGTGTGAGTGGAAAATGGCAAAGAAAATCACTGGATACGTGAAGTTGCAGTTGCCCGCCGGCAAGGCTACGCCTTCGCCGCCGGTTGGTCCGGCGCTCGGTCAGCACGGCGTCAACATCATGCAGTTCTGCAAGGCCTACAACGCAGAGACGGCCTCGCAGGTCGGCATGATCATTCCGGTGGTGATCACGGTCTATTCGGACCGTTCGTTCACCTTCATTACCAAGACGCCGCCGGCTTCGCGCCTGTTGCTGAAGTACGCTAGCCTGACCAAGGGCTCGTCGGTTCCCAACCGCGACAAGGTCGGCAAGGTGACCAAGGCGCAACTGGAAGAGATCGCCAAGATCAAGATGCCTGACCTGTACGCGGTCGACATGGAGGGTGCGCTGAGCACCATCGCCGGCACCGCGCGCTCGATGGGTATCGACGTTATTGGTTGAGCTAACTCACGGAAGACAGGAGAATTTTCGCTATGCCGAATCGTTCTAAGAAATACCGTGCGGCGCTCGCCACCGTCGACCGCACCAAGCGCTATACCGTGGAAGAGGCGATTAGCCTCGTGCAGGCCATGCCGGCCGCCAAGTACGACGAGACCGTCGAAGTGGCCATCAACCTGGGCATCAACCCCAAGCACGCCGACCAGATGGTTCGCGGCGCGGTGGTTCTGCCCAACGGCACCGGCAAGGTCAATCGCGTGCTCGTGTTTGCCCGCGGCGAGAAAGAGAAGGAAGCCCTCGACGCCGGCGCGGATTTCGCGGGTGGTGACGAGTTGATCGAAAAGGTCAAGAACGGCTGGTTTGACTTCGATACCTGCATCGCCACGCCCAACATGATGGTCGCGGTCGGCAAGATCGGCAAGCTGCTCGGCCCCCGCGGCCTGATGCCGAACCCCAAGGTCGGCACGGTGACCATGGACGTCGGCGCTGCGGTCAAGGCGGCCAAGGGCGGCAAGATTGAATTCCGCGCTGAGAAGTCGGGCATTATCCACGCAGGCGTGGGCAAGCGCTCGTTCCAGACCGCCGCTCTGACTGAGAATGTCGCGGCGCTCGTGGACGCGCTGGTCAAGGCCAAGCCGGTGGCTGCCAAGGGCACCTACGTTCGCGCGGTGACCGTGGCGACGACCCACTCGCCCGGCGTCAAAGTGGATCCGCTGACTGTGCACACTGAGAAGCACTAGTTCAGCTACTGAGCCTGTAAGGGCTCTATGAACGTGGTCTGGCTTCGGCTGGACAACGCCTCCGGCCTGGCACGGGTCGGAGGGGAGCTCCCGAGTCTTCGGGGGCGCGTCTGAGAAGCCGGCGAGCTGCGCGAGCAGCGATAAGTCCGGCGGAGGCGCGAGGAGAACACGCAGTTCGCACCAGCAGCTGCCCCGTGGGGGTTGAGGGTTCAGGACTAGTCCGGTGAAAAGCCGGGCAGCGTATCCCAGCGTGGGGCGGTCGGCACGGCGCCGGCAGCCCGTTCTCAGGCGAAGCAAGGAGGAAAGCCCGTGAATAAGCAGCAAAAGCAGCAGCGGGTCGACACCCTGCGGCAGGAACTCGTCGGCATCGACGGCCTGGTCGTGGCAGAGAATAAAGGCATCACCGTCAAGGAGATGCAGACTCTGCGCGCCGAGGTTCGGAAGGCTGGCGGCGATGTTCGCGTCGTCAAGAACACCCTTGCTCGCTTGTCGGTAAAAGGCACCTCTCTGGAGGTCGCCAGCGACAAGCTGGTAGGGCCCGTGCTGATCGCCTTTGGCAAAGACCCAGTGGGTCCCGCCAAAGCGATTCTCAAAGTGGCCAAAGACACCCCAAATCTCGTTGTGAAAGGCGGCGTGATTCAAGGAAAGGCCCTCGATATCGAGGGTGTCAAGACCTTGAGTGAACTGCCTAGCATGGACGAGTTGAGGGCGATGTTCCTCGGAACGCTCAACGCGGTACCGAGCAAGTTTGTGGGAACCCTGGCCGGCATCGGCTCGGGCTTCATGAACGTGCTCACGCAGCGCAAAGAGCAGCTCGAGCAGGCCGCTTAAGCACGGTTCGCAGGGATTCGATCCGGAACCAACCCAAGCAATCCAGGCGCGGAACGGGAAGGGCTAGAGCCCCCCACCTCGGACAAACGTTCGCAGACCGCGCCACCTCAGGAGTACTGTCATGTCGATTTCCAAGGACGATCTGATCAACCACCTCTCCGGCCTCACCATTCTCGAGCTGGCCGACATCATCAAGGCCCTCGAAGACAAGTGGGGCGTGAAGGCCTCGGCTCCGGTCGCCATGGCGGCGGGCCCGGCGGCTGCCGCTGCGGCGGCTCCGGTTGTCGAAGAGAAGACCGAGTTTGACGTCATCATCCTCGATCCGGGCGCCAACAAGATCAACGTCATCAAGGCGATCCGCGAGATCACCGCCCTGGGCCTCAAGGAGGCCAAGGATCTGGCTGAGAAAGCCGGTGGCGTGGTCAAGGAAGCCGTCTCGAAGGCGGATGCCGACGGCATCAAGAAGAAGCTCGAAGAGGCCGGCGCCAAGGTCGAGATCAAGTAGTGCCGAGCGGCTGGACCTTTGCTGCACGAGCGGGCCGCGCGCCTTGCTTAGCGGCAGATCCAGCTTCTGCAGCAGCCTGCGGATAACCCCTCGAGGCCGGGTGAGCCCCAAACTCACCTGGGCCTCGGGGGGCATCTGCGTCTAAAGCCGGGCAGCAGCCAGCCGCAATGCGGGGTTGTTGCCTTCCCAGCAGAAAGAGGGGAGGCGGGAATTCTTCCCACGCCCCCCGCTGATGGCACCGACATTTTTCCGAAGGAGCACCCCAAGCATGGCACGCACTGCGATGGATCTGCGGGTCCGCAAGTCGTTTTCGCGCATCAACCGGGTGGTCAAGGTCCCTGACCTGATCCACGTGCAGCGCCAGTCCTACGACAAGTTCTTGCAGCGGAATGTGCCTCCGGCGCAGCGCGAGAACGTCGGCCTGCAGGCGATCTTCTCGTCGGTGTTTCCGATTCAGGACTTCAACAAGACGGCGAGTCTGGAATTCCTCTCCTATCACCTCGAAGAGCCCAAGTACGACGTCGGCGAGTGTCGCGCCCGCGGCATGACCTACGCGTCGCCGATTAAGGTGTTGATTCGCTTGGTGGTCTTTGACGTGTCCGAGACGGGCGTGCAGACCATCCGCGATGCGAAAGAGCAGGAAGTCTACTTTGGCGAAATTCCGCTGATGACGGACGCCGGCACTTTCATCATCAACGGCTCGGAGCGCGTCATCGTCAGCCAGCTGCACCGCAGCCCCGGCGTGCTGTTTGAGCACGACAAGGGCCGCACGCACGCGAGCGGCAAGCGCATCTACTCGGCGCGGGTCATCCCGTACCGCGGTTCTTGGTTGGACTTTGAGTTCGATCACAAGGACACGCTGTGGGTGCGCATCGACCGCCGCCGCAAGCTGTACGTCTCTGTGCTCTTGCGCGCGCTGGGCTACTCGGTTGAGGAACTGCTCAACTATTACTATGAGATCGAGAAGATTTCCTTTGAGCAGCACGGCGACGAGCTCAAGGTCTATCGCTCGCTCGATTTTGAGCTGCTGGAAGGCCAGCGCACCGGCGAAGCGATCATCCACCCGGAGACCCGGGAAGTGATGCTCGAGAAGAACAAGAAGTTCACGGCGCGCGTCATCAAGCGCTTGCGCGAGCACGGCTTGACCAAGCTCGAGATCGCCATGGACACGGTCGAGGGCAAGGTCACCGCCCACGACATCATCGATGAAAACACCGGTGAAGTGCTGTTTGAAGCCAACACCGAGCTAACCGGTGCCGACGTCGACAAGATCGTCAAGGCGGGCATTCCGGCGTTTGACGCCCTGTTCATCGACCGCTTCAACTACGGTCCGCACCTGCGCGACACGCTGAAGAAAGACCTGGACGACGTTCAGAAGCGCAAGCGCACGCCGAGCCCGGAACAGGCGATCGAAGACATCTACCACCACTTGCGTCCGGGCGATCCACCGTCGGCCAACCAGGCGCGCAACTACTTCAATAACCTGTTCTTTAACGAGCAGCGCTATGACCTCAGCGACGTGGGTCGCATGAAGGTGGAGTACAAGTTCGCCCACCGCGACGCGCTGCAGGCGCTCAAGAAGCAGGGCTTGGTCCGGCTTGAGACCGTGTCGATGCGCCGCGACCGCAGCTTTGACCTCGGCGCTCCGGCGGGCGACTTCAAGAACTGGAAGCTCGAGTTCCAGCTGTACAACACCGGCGTCAAGGTCAAGACCTTCCAGGTGCGCCTCGACAAGAACAGCTTTGCCGACCCCAAGCGCGTCTCGCCGCAGGACCTGGCCAACCACCTCGCTGGGGTGTTTTCGGTCACCGACCTGAGCCGGCCAGAGACGGTCAAGCAGGCCGACTGGGCGTTGGGCTTTGCCGTGCGGAACTCCGCGGGCGTCGAGCAGCGGGTCAGCTGGAAGATCGACCAGAAAGCCTTTGCCAACGTGGCCCAGGCCCTGCCGGGTGAATTGGCGGCGGCGCTGCAGACGGCGTGGGGCGAAGAAAGCCCGGTGGTCGTCAGCCTGGAGAACGGCGGAGAGCTGCTGATCAAGGCCAAGGAAGAGGGCGCGGAAGTCGCCGTCGAGGCCAACGAGCTGCTGCGCCAGCGCCTGGACATGCCGGGTGGGGTCTATCAGGCTGAAGTGCGCGTCAACACGGGTCTTTTGACCGCGGTCGTGACCAAGCAGCGCACCGTGCTGATCACCCCCGTGCGCGGCAATCGCCAGGTGCAGATCCGCGTCGAAGGCAACGAACAGTTGCGCGATCGCTTGGGCTTTGCCCCGGTGACGCCGTGCTACACGCTGACCAAGGCGGACATCCTCCGGACCATCGGCTACTTGCTGGCTCTCAAGAATCAGCGCCAGGGCTATGTCATCGACGACATCGACCACCTGGGCAATCGCCGCGTGCGCGCGGTGGGCGAGCTGATGGAGAACCAGTGCCGCGTGGGCCTGGTGCGCATGGAGCGGGCGATCAAGGAGAAGATGAGCATCGCGCAGGACATCGAGACTTCGATGCCCCACGAGCTCATCAACGCCAAGCCGATGAGCGCGGTGGTCCGCGAGTACTTTGGCAGCTCGCAGCTGTCGCAGTTCATGGACCAGACCAACCCGTTGTCTGAAGTGACCCACAAGCGCCGTCTGTCGGCCCTTGGCCCAGGCGGTTTGACCCGCGATCGCGCTGGCTTTGAAGTGCGCGACGTGCACCCGACCCACTACGGCCGCATTTGCCCGATTGAGACGCCCGAAGGTCCGAACATCGGTCTGATTGCCTCGCTTTCGACCTACGCCCGCGTCAACGAGTACGGCTTCATCGAGACGCCGTACCGCGAAGTGCACGACGGTATTCCGCAGGATGCCTACGAGTACTACTCGGCGCTGGAAGAAGAAGATCGCGTCATCTGCCAGGCCAACGCCAAGCTGGACGAGAAGGGTCACCTGATCGGCAACCTGATTGACGTGCGAAAGTCCGGCGAATTCAAGCAGGTGCTTCCGAGCGAAGTGGAGCTGATGGACGTCAGCCCCAACCAGCTCGTCTCCGTGGCCGCCTCGCTGATTCCGTTCCTGGAGAACGACGACGCCAACCGCGCGCTGATGGGCTCCAACATGCAGCGCCAGGCCGTGCCGCTTCTGCGCACGACTTCGCCGCTGGTGGGTACCAACCTCGAGCGCACTGTGGCCGCGGACTCCGGTGTGACCGTGGTGGCCAAGCACTCCGGCACGGTGGAGCGCGTGGACGCCAACCGCATCGTGGTCAAGCGCGATGTGGAGCCGGACGATCCGAGCGCTTCGACCGACATCTACAAGCTGGTGAAGTACACGCGCTCGAACCAGTCGACTTGCGTGAACCAGCGGCCGATCGTGCGGCGCGGCGACCACATTCGCGAAGGCGACGTGATTGCCGACGGTCCGGCGACCGACCGCGGCGAGCTGGCCCTCGGCCGCAACATCGTCGTCGCGTTCATGCCCTGGGGCGGCTACAACTACGAAGACTCGATCCTGATCTCTGAGAAGGTGATCAAGGAAGACCTCTTCACCTCGATCCACATTGAGGAGTTTGAGTGCGTAGCCCGCGACACCAAGCTGGGCAAAGAGGATATCACCCGCGACATCCCCAACGTCTCGGAAGAGGCGCTCAAGGACATCGACGTCTCGGGCATCATCCGCATCGGCGCTGAGGTCAAGACGGGCGACATCCTGGTCGGCAAGATCACCCCCAAGGGTGAGACCCAGCTGAGCCCGGAAGAGAAGCTGCTGCGCGCGATCTTCGGTGAGAAGGCCGGCGACGTTCGCGACACCTCGCTCAAGGTTCCCCCGGGCACCGTGGGCACGGTGATTGGCGCCAAGGTGTTTACCCGCAAGTCGGAGCCCAAGGACGAGCGCACGCTGGAGATCGAGGAGGACGAGAAGTCCAACTTGCTCAAGGATATGGCGGACGAAGTCCAGATCCTGGCCGGCTCGACCTTTGACAAAGCCCGCCGCCTGTTGCTCGGTCAGAAGACCGTAAGCAAGGTGGTCAATGACCAGGGCGAAGTGGTGTTTGCCAAGGGCGTGGACCTGACCGACGAGCTGGTCGACCAGCTGCCCGATCACCTCTACGACGAAGGCGACCGCTACAAGGTCCCGGCGGCGTGGGCGGATCTGCGCGTCGGCGATAAGGACCTGTCGGCCCAGCTGACGGCTCTGCTCGACCACCTCGAAGTGCACGCCAACGAGACGCGCATGTACTTCGAAGAGAAGATCAAGCGCTTTGTCCGCGGCGATGAGCTGCCTCCGGGCGTCATCAAGATGGTCAAGGTCTACGTCGCCATCAAGCGCAAGCTGCAGGTGGGCGACAAGATGGCCGGTCGCCACGGCAACAAGGGCGTTGTGTCGCGCATTCTGGCCGAAGAGGACATGCCGTTCCTGCCGGACGGTCGGCCGGTCGACGTGGTGCTCAATCCCCTGGGTGTGCCTTCGCGTATGAACGTGGGGCAGATTCTGGAGACCCACCTGGGCTGGGCCGCGCGCATGCTCGGTCTCAAGCTGCACGAGAAGATCGAGGCGGGTGAGAGCATCGAGTCGCTGCGCAAAGCGGTGAAGTTCGTGTTCCAGGACAAGGATGTGGACAGCCTCATCGACGGACTGGACGGCCACGACCTGGCGCGCTTTGTCGAGGACAACTGCGAAGGCATCCGCTTGGCTTCTCCGGTGTTCGACGGCGCGACGGAAGGCAACATCCGCGAATTGCTTGAGCGCGCCGGCATTACCGGTGGCTTCCGCACCGATCTGTACGACGGTCGCAACGGCGATCGCTTTGACCAGAAGGTCACCGTCGGCGTGATGTACGTCCTCAAGCTGCACCACTTGGTCGACGACAAGATCCACGCCCGTTCGATTGGCCCGTACTCGCTCGTGACCCAGCAGCCGCTGGGCGGCAAGGCGCAGTTCGGTGGTCAGCGCCTCGGCGAAATGGAAGTGTGGGCCATGCAGGCCTATGGCGCCGCCTACGCCCTGCAGGAGTTCCTCACGGTCAAGTCGGACGACGTCATCGGCCGCACGCGGATGTACGAGAGTATCGTCCGCGGCGAAGGCCTGCTCGAGCCGGGTCTGCCCGAGTCCTTCAACGTTCTGCTCAAGGAACTCAAGGCTTTGGCCTTGGATGTCGAGCTGCAGGACCGCGAAGGCACGGCGATTCCGTAGGGCTGAGGTACGCGGCGCGGCGGTCTCTTTGCGGAGGCCGTCGCGCCGACCCCCTCTCCCTAGCTCCCTCTCCCTGGCGGTTCTGGCTGCAGCCTGACCCCGCCGGGTCCCAGTTTCCCGCACATACAGGCGCGGCCCCAGCGGTCGCCCTGAGCCAAGCAAAGGTGGTCCATGCGAGAGATGTTGCACTTCTTCGAGCAGCCCAAGAATCCCCTCAACATCCGGGCCGTCAAGATCGGTCTGGCCAGTCCGCGGCGCATTGCCCAGGAGTGGAGCTTTGGCGAGGTCAAGAAGCCCGAGACCATCAACTACCGCACCTTCAAGCCCGAGCGCGATGGCCTGTTTTGCGCCAAGATCTTTGGACCGGTAAAGGACTACGAGTGCAACTGCGGCAAGTACAAGCGCATGAAGCACCGCGGTGTGGTCTGCGAGAAGTGCGGCGTTGAGGTCATCCAGTCCAAGGTGCGCCGCGAGCGCCTGGCCCACATCAACTTGGCCACGCCGGTCGCGCACATCTGGTTCCTCAAGAGCCTGCCGTCGCGCATTGGCAACTTGCTGGGCATGACCCTCAAGGACCTGGAGTACGTGCTGTACTGCGCCAAGTACGTCTGCTTGGGCGCCGACACCGTGCAGGAGACGCAGGGCAAGAAGGGCAACCCGCCGTTCTACATCCCGCGCGAGCGCAAGGCCGATCTGCTCGGCGAGCTCGAGGGTGCGGCCAACGGCGGCTCGATCATCGACCAGCCGGAGCTCGACAAGCTGACCTCGCGCTACTCCAAGGACGTGGTGCGCGGCTCGCTGGTCAACGAAGAAGATTACTACGACGTGCAGAACGGCTATGTGATCACCAAGGTTCACGGCGGCACCCTGCCCAAGTGGCTGCCGGACGTGGGCCCGCTGCGCGTTGGTCGGATTGTCTCGCAGGAAGACTACGAGTATCTGCAGGATCTCTACGGCGATCTGTCGTTTGACACGGAGCCGGCGAGCGATTGCCTGCGCCTGGAAATGGGCGGCGAAGCCATCCTCGAGCTGCTGAGCTACATGGACCCGGGTCGCATCCCGCCGGCTGAGAAGCGCTGGCCGGGCGACGGCGTGGGCGCGGAGACCTTGGACGACCTGGCCAAGCGCTTGCGCCAAGAAGTGCAGAACTGGGAAGAGAAGGGCGAGAACGCCAACAAAGTCCTGTCCGGCGAAGCCAAGATCAAGAAGCTGGGCAAGCGCCTCAAGATCGTCGAAGCGCTGCGCTCCAGCGGCAACAAGCCGCAGTGGATGGTGCTCACGACGATTCCGGTGCTTCCGCCGGATCTGCGCCCGCTGGTGCCGCTGGATGGCGGCCGCTTTGCCACCTCGGACCTCAATGACCTCTATCGCCGGGTGATCAACCGCAACAACCGCCTCAAGCGGCTGCTCGAGCTCGCCGCGCCGGAAATCATCGTGCGCAATGAGAAGCGCATGCTGCAAGAGGCGGTGGACGCGCTGTTTGACAACGGCCGCCGCGGCAAGGTCATCACCGGGCCGAACAAGCGCCCGCTCAAGTCTCTGAGCGACATGCTCAAGGGCAAGCAGGGCCGCTTCCGCCAGAACTTGCTCGGCAAGCGCGTCGACTACTCGGGCCGTTCGGTCATCGTGGTTGGTCCGGATCTGCGCCTGCACCAGTGCGGTCTGCCCAAGAAGATGGCCCTGGAGCTGTTCAAGCCGTTCGTCTACGCCAAGCTGGAAGAGCTGGGCTACGTCACGACGATCAAGAGCGCCAAGAAGCTGGTGGAGAAAGAGCAGGCGGTGGTGTGGGACATCCTTGAAGATGTCATCAAAGAGCACCCCGTGCTGCTCAACCGCGCGCCGACCTTGCACCGTCTGGGCATGCAGGCGTTTGAACCCGTGCTGATTGAGGGCAAGGCCATCCAGCTGCACCCCCTGGTTTGCACCGCGTTCAACGCCGACTTTGACGGCGACCAGATGGCCGTGCACGTGCCGCTGAGCCTGGAGGCGCAGATCGAGGCCCGCGTGCTGATGATGTCGACCAACAACATCCTCAGCCCCGCGTTTGGCAAGCCGATCATCAATCCTTCGCAGGACATCGTGCTGGGTCTGTACTACATGACCCGCGATGTGCCGTACGCCAAGGGCGAGGGCAAGCTGTTCGCGAGCCCGGGCGAAGTGCGCGCGGCCTATGACGCCAATGAGCTGCACTTGCACGCCAAGATCAAGGTGCGCATGCCCACGTGGAGCGAGGGCCGCGATCCGGACGAGGACGAGTCGGACGGCCGCGAGGTCCTGGAGACCACCACGGGCCGGGTGCTGCTGAGCGAAGTGATCCCCAAGGGCACGCCGTTCAAGCTGTTCAACAAGGAACTGGGCAAGAAGGAAATCGGTCTGCTGATCGACGAAGTCTACCGGCGCTTTGGCTCCAAGAAGACCGTTCTGCTGGCCGATGCGCTGCGCTCGGCGGGTTACTCCAACTCGACCAAGGCCGGTATCTCGGTGTCGCTGGATGACATGACCATCCCGGCGGCCAAGAAGACCCAGATCGACGAGGCGCAGAACACCGTCGCCGACATCACCCAGCAGTACCTGGAAGGTCTCATCACCGACGGCGAGCGCTACAACAAGGTGGTCGACACCTGGTCTGCGGCGTCGGAAAAGATCACCAAGGTCATGATGGAGGGCATCTCCAAGCAGCGGATCGTCAATCCGGACAACCCGGAAGAGTCGCGCGAGACCAAGTCGCTGAACCCGATCTTTATGATGGCCGACTCGGGCGCCCGCGGTTCTCAGCAGCAGATGCGCCAGCTGGCCGGTATGCGCGGTCTGATGGCCAAGCCGTCGGGCGAGATCATCGAGACGCCGATCACCGCGAATTTCCGCGAGGGTCTGAGCGTGTTGCAGTACTTCATCTCGACGCACGGCGCCCGCAAGGGTCTGGCCGACACCGCGCTCAAGACCGCCAACTCCGGTTATCTGACGCGCCGCTTGGTCGACGTGGCCAATGACGCGGTGATCACCGAGTACGACTGCGGCGCTCTCGACGGCATCGACATGGAAGCGCTTGAAGAGTCAGGCGAAATCATCCAGCCGCTGGGCGAGCGCATTCTCGGCCGCGTGGCCCTGGAAGACATCGAGGACTCGGATGGCAACGTGCTGGTCGAGGCCGATCAGACGATCGACGAGCTCGGCGTCGCGGCGATCGAGGGTGCGGGCATCCGCAAGCTGAAGATCCGCTCGGTGCTGACCTGCCGCAGCCAGACCGGCGTGTGCGTGCTGTGCTACGGGCGCGATCTGGCCCGCGGCAAGACCGTCAACGTCGGCGAAGCGGTGGGCGTCATCGCCGCGCAGTCCATCGGCGAGCCCGGTACCCAGCTGACGATGCGTACCTTCCACGTCGGTGGCGCCGCTTCGACCAGCCGCGATCTGCCGCAGCACCGCGCGCCGGTCGACGGTATCGTCAAGTACCGCGACCTGATGGTGGTGGATCCGCGTGAAAAGGTTGGCAATGTCGTGGCGGTGGCCCGTGGTCACATGCTCGTGACCCTGCCCGGCGTGCCCGATGACCGCTGCCCGTCGTTCGCCATTCAGGCGGGCGCTCGCGTCAAGGTGGCGGACGGCGCCGCGGTCAAGAAGAACGACATCTTGGCGGAATGGGACAGCTCGTTCACCCCGGTGCTGACCCGTGTCGGCGGCCGCGTCAAGCTGATCGATGTCGAAGAAGGCGTGACCATGAAGGATCAGCTGGACGAGACCACCGGTCTGGCCCAGAAGTTCATCATGGACAGCAAGGACAGCAAGAAGCGCCCGCGCGTGGAGATCTTTGACGGCACCAGCCGCGTGGGCGAGTACAGCCTGCCCGTGGGCGCCAACTTGGTGGTCAACGACGATCAGCAGGTTCGCCCTGGCGAAGTGTTGGCCAAGATCGCCCGCGACGCTGCCAAGAACAAGGACATCATCGGCGGTCTGCCGCGGGTGGCGGAGCTGTTTGAAGCGCGTCGGCCCAAGGATCACGCGGTGATGGCCGAAATCGACGGCACGGTCCGCGTGGCTGACAAGCCGGTCAAGGGCAAGCAGCAGGTCATTGTCGAGGCGGACGGCGGTACCAATCGCCGCGAGTACCTGATCCCCAAGGGCAAGCACGCCACGGTGGCCAGCGGCGACCGCGTCCGCGCCGGCGACCCGTTGATGGACGGTCCGCTCAACCCGCACGACATTCTGCACGTCAAGGGCATCGAAGACCTGGCCAAGTACCTGGTCGACGAAATCCAGGAAGTCTACCGGCTCCAGGGTGTGCGCATCAATGACAAGCACATTGAGACGGTGGTGCGGCAGATGCTGCGCTGGGTGCGCGTGACCAAGACGGGCAGCACCATGTTCATGGTCGATCAGCAGGTGCTCAAGCACAAGTTTGATGAGGAGAATCAGCGGGTTCGCTCGGACGGTGGCAAGCCGGCCGTCGGCGAGCCCCTGCTGCTGGGCATCACCAAGGCGTCGCTCTCGACGGAGTCGTTCATCTCGGCCTCGTCCTTCCAGGAGACGACCAAGGTGTTGACGGAAGCCTCGCTGGCCGGCAAGAAGGACCACCTGCACGGGCTCAAGGAGAACGTGATCATGGGTCGGTTGATCCCGGCCGGTACCGGTCTGCCCGCGTACACGACCATGGAGATCGAGATCGGCTCGCCAGAGAGCCGCGGTCTGGAGTCCATCGGCTACGCGATCGGCGGCTAAAGCCAGCGGAAGAACAGCAAGGGGTGTCGGCGCGCGGTGGCCGGCACCCCTTGTGCGTTTTGGCAGGCCGCAGATCTGCGGGGGCTGGCGGGCGGCAGGCCCTGCGCAGCCACTGAGATCAATGGACATGACGAATGCGGCTCTGCCCGCGGATCAACGCAGGCGGCGGCTGTCACTCAATGGAGTTGGCTGGGGTTGGATCATTGCGGTATGGCCCGGAGATCAGGGCATCCGCTCCAGAACAGCGGCGATCGCATCGTAGTCTTGCTCAAGCCAGTCGACAGGCGTCAGCACTACGGCAGTCCCGCGGGGCGGCGCAGGCATCACCCGGCGCACTTGAACGGCAAAGCGCGTCTGGGTGCCATCGCGGTCGCGCCACAGCAATTCCGTGCGCTTGGCGAAGGTCGGCTGCGAGCCTTCAAAGGACAGCAAGATGGTGCGCCCAGGTCGGTCAAACTCGATCTGCCGGCGGGCCACGGGCAGGTCTTCGATCGACATCGCGCCCATCACGCTGATCGTCGTGCCGCGGTAGCGCTGGGGAAGATCGGGCGGCGACTCGGGCAGGTCACTGGGCAGGATGGTCGCCGACTGGCCCTTTCCCCGGGCCTGGGTCAGGCGGTACAGCTCGGCCGCTCCGGGGCTTGAGCTCTCGGAGTTCTCGATCGCCGCGGTGTCGGCATGGCGCTCGACGTTGGCGGCATCGGAGTCGACGAGCACGCGCGTGCGGGTCGGCGCGGTCGACGGCTTGCGCCCCTGAGGACCTGAGGGGCCGATATCGCGAAGGGGCTCTGGGCGGGTGGTGGCCTCGGGGCGCGGTCCCAGCAACACACTTTCCGCGTTGGCCGCGACGGTCGGCTGCGACACGGGGCGGAACGTGGGCGTTGCTGTGACACGCTTGGCGCTTCGCGGCGGAAGCAGCGGCTGGCTGTCCCCCATCGGCGTCAGCTGCGGCGTCGGCAGTTCCCCCGCTGCGCTGCGCGGCGTTCCCGCCTGGGCCTGCAGCACCTTGGCATTGTTCGGCGCCTGTGGTGCATCGCCGGCCAGCTCTCGCTGAAGCTGTACCGCCGCCTGCGCGACCAAGCGCTCCCGAGCGGATAGCCGCAACTCGGCTTTGGCAAAAGCTTCTTCGTAAGACTCTAGCTCTTCGCGCCGCGCCTTGACCATGGCTTTGCGGCG
>CAXNCS010000017.1:0-42106 GCA_964201005.1 Myxococcota bacterium | reverse complement strand
CGACGGCAACGCCTGCACCATCGACAGCTGCGACACCAGCAACCCCGGCTGCGGCGCCTGCAAGCACGAGGTCGAGGCGTCCTGCTGCACAGAAGACTACGAGTGCAACGACGCCAAAGAGATCAACGGCAAGCCGGCCAATCCGATGGCGGCATGCACCCAGGACAAGTGCGTCAACAACCAGTGCGTCAACAGCTCGATTCCCGGTTGCTGCATCGGCGACACCGACGCCAAGACCACTTGCGACGACAAAAACGGTTGCACCATCGACTATTGCGTGGCCAACAGCTGCCACCACACCGTGCCCAAGAACGGCTGCTGCGCCAGCAATGCCGACTGCAACGACGGCAGCAGCTGCACCGTGGACGCCTGCGCCAATATCGACGCCACCAGCAAGATGGGATCGTGCAACCACACCCAGCAGCCGGGCTGCACCTGCAACGTTCAGGCCGCGCAAGCGGGGATCGACTGCAACGACAACAACGCCTGCACGGCGGACTCGTGTACGGGCGGCTTGTGCAAGAACACGCCGATCGCCGGATGCTGCCTCGATAAATTCGACTGCGACGATGGATCGCCTTGCACGTTTGACTACTGCGTGTTCAGCGAGTGCATCCACCCGCAGACCTCCAGCGGCGAAAAGCTGTGCTGTTCCAAAGAAACCGAGGCCCTGGACTGCGCTTACCTGAACACCGACTGTGCCCAGGGCGTGTGTGCAGATCAGCCCGACGGCACCAAGGGCTGTAAGGCGCAGAGCCTGCCGGTGTGCACGGTCAACATCGGCTACTGCCAGGACTTTCAGACGGGCAGCGACCTGCCGTCGATGGGCTGGAACCCGGGCGATCTGGGCGTCGGCAAAGCTGCCAAGAACTGGAAAGTGGCGACGGACACCGGGTTGGGTCCCGACAAGCACGCCAAGCTCGACTGGACGCCGACGGTGGTCAACTACGACACCTGCCTGCAGTCGCCAGTGATTCAGGCCGCGGGCGCCAAGGCGATCACGCTGCAATACGATCACGAGTTCGCGCCCAACATCGGCTCGGCCAACATCAGCGTGTACGGCTCGCTGGGCGGCGCGACGCCCGATTGGGCCCAGGCGGTGCTGGTGCAGACGTGGTCCGACCAGGGGGCGATCCTCGGGCCGCAGACCGTCGACATCAAGCTGCCCACGTCTCTGACCGGCTCCAACGGCTTGCGCTTGGCCTTCTGCGTTCAGGGCGCGAGCACCTTTGATATCAGCAGTTACGCGCTGGACAACATTTGCATCGTCAAGGGCGAGAAGCCGTCGATGACCAAGTGTCCGGTCAACCAGGTGGTGCCGCTGGGCGCGACCAAGTCGATCCCGATCAAGGCCAAGGACCCGGATTTTGACGCGATCCTGAGCTTCCAGCTGGTCAATGCTCCGTCGTTCATCACGCTGTCGTCGGCGCTGTATTACTGGCTCGACGAGTCGTGGAACACCAACCTGAACATCAGCCCGTCGACCGTGGCGGATGTGGGCACGTGGCCGGTGACGGTCAAGGTGTCTGACGGCTCGCTGTACTCGCTGTGTACCTTTGAGATTACGGTAACTTATGAGGGTGGCTACCTGGTGTGGCGCCCCAGCAAAGTGCCGGCGATCCACGGGGAGAAGCTGTTTGCCGCGCTCAAGGCCCAAGGCGTGACCGCCCAGCACATCACCGATCTGTCGCTGTATCCGTCGCTCAAGGGCTTTAAGGGCGTGTTTGTGGCTCTGGGCGTGTATCCCAACAACTACGTGCTGTCGGAGACCGATTCGACCCAGCTGATGACCTACCTGGCCGAGTCCGGGCGGCTGTACATGGAAGGCGGCGAGACCTGGGCGTTTGACCAGCAGTGGCCCATCCAGGCGGCGTTCAAGGTGCTGGCGCTGGCGGAAACCTCCAAGAACGGCGTGGCCGGGCCGCTGACCGGCTCTGGCATGTACAAGGATATCAGCCAGACCCCGGCCAAGACCTACAAGTTCAGCTACGACGCGGGCAACCCCGACTTCGACAACCTGAACGATGTCATCACCGGCAAGACCTCGATTCCGCGGACCAAGACCGTCCTCGTGAGCGACGGTGCGGAGATTGTGGGCGTGCAGGTCGGCCACGACGATCCGCAGGGCTATCGCAGCGTGGCTTCATCGGCACCCTTTGCAGGCGTGATGGACGGGCCCACCGGCGACACCGCCAACCAGATGATGGCGCGGTTGCTCTACTTCTTTAACAACGGCTTTGTGGACTGCTTGTCGGCCGACCAGTGCGACGACGGCGACAGCTGCACCGTGGATAGCTGCGTTGCGGGCGCCTGTGTCAATAAGACCACCTGCTCTTGCGCCTCTGGCAGCACGCTGAGCTGCGGCGGCAGCGCCACGTTGGTGAGCAACGGCGCCGGATCGACGAACACGGTCAAGACGTATGGCTGCGATCCCAATATCGAATACACCGGCAAGGAGTTCGCCACCAAGTACAGCGCGGCGACCTCAGCCCCCGTCACGGTCAAGATCACCAACCTGAGCGACCCCAAAGCCAAGGTGTTTGTGCTCAAGGGCAACGCCGGCGCGTGCGACGCCAAGCAGTGCATCGCCATGGGCGGCGCCAGTGCCGGCACCTTTACCTTTGCGGGGGCGGCGGGCAACGACTACTTCATCATCCTGGACGTTCCGGCCGGCGGCACCGCCCAGGCGGACGTGCAGATCTCGTGCGGCCAGCCCGAAGTGTGCAACGACAGCATCGACAACAACGCCAACGGCAAGATCGACTGCGCCGACCTGGCGTCCTGCTGCGGTGACGCGGCTTGCGGCGAGCTGTGCGACGGCGTCGACAACGACTGCGACGGCGGCATCGACGAGGGCTGCGACGACGACGGCGACGGCTACTGCGACAAGGACATGACCGTGGTCAGCGGCTTGGCGCTCTGCAGCAAGGGCGGCGGCGACTGCGATGACGCGGTGGGCACGGTGAACCCGGGCGCGGTCGAGATCTGCAACAACGGCAAGGACGACAACTGCAACGGCGTGGGCAATGAAGAGGGCAGCCAGGACTGCTCGCCGTACTGGATCGACTCCGACGGCGACACCTACGGCGCCGGCGCCAGCAAGTGCCTGTGTGCCCCCGCGGGCGCCTTCAAAGCGATCAAGGCCGGCGACTGCAAGGACGACAACGACAAGGTCAACCCGGCCATGCTCGAGATCTGCTCCAACGGCTTTGACGATGACTGCTCGGGTTCGCAGAACGATGCCAATGCCCAGGGGTGTTCGGACTTCTTTACGGACGTTGACCAGGACACTTGGGGAGCTCTGCCCAAGAAGTGCCAGTGCTTTGCCCAGGGGGCGATCAGCGCGTTCAAGCCCGGCGACTGCAAGGACAACGACAAGAACAAGAATCCCGACGCCCCCGAGGTGTGCAACGACGCCGACGACAACTGCAACGGCGCGACCGACGAAGGCTGCGACGACGACAAGGACGGCTATTGCGACACCGGCCTGGGCTACGAGGCGATCGGCGGATCGACCAAGCTCTGCGGCAGCGCTCCGCACCTCCAGAACCTGGTGCTGACCTGTGGCGCGGGGTCGACGATCACCGCGGTCGATTTCTCTAGCTTTGGCAATCCGGCCGGCGTGTGCCAGGCCTACCAAACGGGCAGCTGCCACGCAGCGACGTCGATGCAGGTGATCAAGGACTTGTGCCTGGGCAAGCCGACTTGCACCATTCCGGCGACCAACGCCCAGTTTGGCGGCGATCCGTGCGCAGGAACGGCAAAGACCCTCAATGTTCAAGTCACTTGCACCGGTTCGGGTGGTGTGGCGCCGCAGATCTGCCCCAAGGGCCCGGGCGACACGGTCGACACCGATCCGGCGATCAACCCCGCGGGCAAGGAGATCTGCGACAACGTCGACAACGACTCGGACGGGATCATCGACGACGGCTGTGACGACGACAACGACGACTTCTGCGACAAGAACATGATTGTGATCGGCGCCCCCGGCGTTTGCCCCAAGGGCGGCGGCGACTGCGACGATGACAAGCTCAAGGTCAATCCCGGCGCGGCTGAAGACTGCAACACGCCCGACGACGACGACTGCAATGGCAACAGCAACGACCTGAACGCCGCCAACTGCCAGCCGTACTTTATCGACGGCGACTCGGACGGCTACGGCACCAAGGACTTTAAGTGCTACTGCAGCCCGATTGGCTTGTTCAAGGCCAAGAAGACCGCGGACTGCAACGACACGCTGGCCAGTATCAACCCCGGGGCGATCGAGCTGTGCGACGACTTTGACAACAATTGCAGCGGCACTGTTGACGAAGGTTGCGACGACGACAAGGACGGCTACTGCGACGCCAAACAGGGCGTGGGCACTTCTGGCTCCGTGGCGTGCCCCAATGGCGGCGGCGACTGCGACGACACCGCGGCCAGCATCAATCCCGGCAAGGCAGAAATCTGCGGCAACAACGTCGACGACAACTGCAGCGGCGGCCAGAACGATTCGGGTGCGATTGGCTGCAGCAACTTCTACGGCGACGCGGACGGCGACGGTTACGGCTCTTCGGCCGCCAAGTGTCTGTGCACGCCCACCGGCGCGTTTACCGCGGGCAATGCCCAGGACTGCAACGACAACGACAAGGCGGTCAAGCCCGGTGCGACCGAGATTTGCGACAACCTGGACAACAACTGCAGCGCCAACCCGCAAGTGGCGGAGAAGAATGCCTTTGGCGCCACCCAGACTTCGGCGGCGACCTTTGTGGCCCAAGAGGTGGTGTTTGCCACGGGCGGCACCCTGGATCACGTGCTGCTGCGGCTGCGCGCGGCCAACGCCCAGACGGCGACCCTCTACCTGTTCAAGGGGAGCAAGCCTTCTGTGCTGACGGGGTATGCGGAAGCGATCGGCCCCGTGTCGATTGGCGCGACGGGCGCGGCGTTTGCGGATTACAAGTTCGCCTCGTTCATCAAGCCCACGGTGGGTGCGGGTGAGACGTGGACGCTGATCGTCAAGGCGAGCGGCGCTGGCGCGGAGATCAACGCGACTTCAGCCAATGCTTACTCCAAGGGCGCGGCGTTCACGGCGCCGAGCGCACCGTTTACCTGGACCTCCCTGGGCGCCGGGGCTACGGACCTGGGCTTTGAGATCTACCTCGCGCCTTCTGGCGTGACCGTGGACGAGGGCTGCGACGACGACAACGACGGCTACTGCGACGCCAACATGACCTTGACCTCGGCCGATACGTGCATGGGCGGCGGCGGCGACTGCGACGACAGCAATGCCAACGTCTCGCCCGGCAAGACCAGCGAAATCTGTGACGGCAAAGACGAAAACTGCAGCGGCGTGACCGATGAAGGCTGTGACGACGACAAGGACGGCTACTGCGATGCCGGCATGACCGTGAGCAACCCCGCGCCGAGCGTGTGCAGCAAGGGCATCGGCGACTGCGACGACCTGAACAGCGACCAGAATCCGGGCGCCAAAGAAGTGTGCGGCAACAGCATCGACGACAACTGCAACGCCTCGCAAAATGACGTTGATTCGATTGGTTGCACCGCGTTCTTCTACGACGGCGACGGCGATGGCGCAGGTGTCAATATCAGCAAGTGCATGTGCATCTCGTCTGGCCTGTTCAAGGCGCCAGCGGGCGGCGACTGCAACGACTCGAACACCAACGTCAAACCCGGTGCTCCGGAAGTCTGCGGCGACGGCCAAGACAACAACTGCAACGGCAGTGAGAATGACGCGGGCGCCCAGGGCTGCAAGGACTTCTATGTGGACGGCGACAACGACGGCTACGGGCTCAGCGGCCTCAAGAGCTGCCTGTGCGTGGCCGAGGCGCCGTACAAGGCGGCCAATGCCGGCGACTGCAACGACAATTCCGCTGCAGTAAGCCCTGGCAAGACCGAGGTCTGCAACGACGCGGACGACAACTGCGCGGGCGGCGTCGACGAAGGCTGCAACGACGACTTTGACGGCTACTGCGACAGCGCCATGACCACCATCGGCTTGCCGAGCACCTGTGCGCTTGGTGGCGGCGACTGCTTGGACAGCAATGCCAGCGTCAACCCGGGCAAGGCCGAGCAGTGCGACGATCTGGACAACAACTGCAACGGCGCCAAGGACGAAGGCTGCAACGACGACGCCGACTTCTTCTGCGACGCGGCGATGACCACCATCGGCAAGCCCTCTGTCTGCACCAGCGGCGGCGGCGACTGCGACGATGGCAACAAGGCCATCTACCCAACCGGCAACGAGTACTGCAACACCACCTACGACGACAACTGCAACGGCGATACCAATGATCCGGGCGCCCAAGGTTGCACGCCGTACGGCCTGGACGCGGATGGCGACGCTTATGGCGAGACCGGCAAAGCCGCGGTTTGCAGCTGCAAGGCTGTGGCGCCTTACACGGCGACCAAGGGCAACAACGACTGCAATGACAAGAATGACCTGATCAATCCCGGCATCCCCGAGATGTGCGACGGCATCGACAACAACTGCGTCAACGGCACCGATGAGGGCTGCGACGACGACAAGGACGGCTTCTGCGACGCTTCGATGATCACGGTGGGCAAGCCCGCGGTGTGCATCAAGGGCGGCGGCGATTGCCAGGATGCCAATACGGCGGTCAATCCGTCGGTTGCGGAGCAGTGCGGCAACAGTGTGGACGAGAACTGCGACGGCTCGCTCAACGGCTTGGACGCCCTGGGCTGCACCAAGTACTACCTGGATGCCGACAAGGACACCTGGGGCGTCAACGTCCCGCAGTGCTGGTGCGCGCCTACCGGCAACTACACCGCGGCGGGCAGCAAGCTGGGCGACTGCGACGACACGGTCAGCACCGTGAACCCCGGCGCGACCGAAGTGTGCGGTGACGCCAAGGACAACAACTGCAATGGCACGCAAAACGACGTGGGATCAAGTGGTTGCGTGGCGTACTACAAGGACGGCGACAAGGACGGTTACGGCACGGGTACCTCGCAGTGCCAGTGCTTTGCCGAAGGCCTGTTCATCACCGCCCAGGCCAATGACTGCGACGATCTGAACGCCAACGTCAACCCGGGCGTGGTCGAGCGCTGCGATGACGTCGACAATCAGTGCAACGGCCAGCTGGACGAGGGCTGCGACGACGACAACGACGACTTCTGCGACGCGGGGCTGTTCACGTCCGGCAAGCCGGCCACCTGTCTGCAGGGCGGCGGCGACTGCAATGACACCAACGCCAACATCAAGCCCAAGACCGCAGAAACCTGCGACAATGTCGATCAGAACTGCGATGGCGTGATCGACGACGGCTGCGACGACGACAAGGACGGCTTCTGCGACAAGAACCTGACGGTCGTTGGCACCCCACCGATTTGCCTCAGCGGCGGCAATGACTGCGACGACACCAACAGCCAAGTGCGCCCTGGCAAGACCGAGGCGTGCGACGACGTGGACAACCAGTGCAACGGCCAGGTGGACGAAGGCTGCGACGACGACAACGACAACTACTGCGACAGCGGCATGGGCGTGCTCGGCGCCCCCACCACCTGCACGGCGGGCGGCGGCGACTGCAATGACACGGCGGCCAACGTCAATCCCGGCCAGGCCGAGGCCTGCGATGGCGTCGACAACAACTGCGCCGCGGGCGCCGACGAAGTGTGCAAGGACAGCGACAACGACGGCTACTGCGTGGGCAACGGCTCTGCCAGCACCTCTTGCCCCAAGGGCGGCGGTGACTGCAACGACTCGAACAAGCTGGTGAATCCCGGCATGGTGGAGACGTGCCAGACCGAGTTTGACGACAACTGCGACGGCGAGAACAACGTCGTCGTGACCTCCGTGGGCGCGTGCACCGAGTGCGGCACGGGCAGCGACGGCGACTACAACCCGGCGAGCAGCGGTACGCTGGCCAGCGGCACGTACAACTTCAAGAGCTTTACCATCAAGTCGGGCGTGACGATCACGGTCACGGGTTCGGCGCCGCTGGTCATCAAGGTCCAGGGCGTGGTCAACATTGCCGGCGGCCTGGTGGCCGATGGTCTGGCGGGCACCAACGTGACCGGGACCTATGACGGCGTGACGTACCCAGGTGGCGCGGGTGTCGCGAGCGGCGCCAACGGCGGCAGTGCCTGCTACGGCTGCAGCGGCAGCACGGGCGGCGGCGCCGGTGGCGGTGCGGGTGCTCCGGCCACGGGCTACGGCGGCGGTGGCGGCGGCGGCGGCTACGGCGCCAATGGCAGCAACGGCAACGCGGGAGCCAGCGGCAGCTACGGCACCGGCGGCGCCAGCTTTGGCGACCAGGCGCTGACCACGCTGATCGGCGGCGCGGGCGGCGGCGGCGGTGCCTATGGCAGCGCGATCAACCAGTCCGGCGGCGGCGGCGGCGGCGGCGGCGGTGCGATCAAGATCACCGGCACCCAGGTGACCGTCAGCGGCACGGTCAGCGCCAAGGGCGGCAATGGCGGCACGATCGTGGCGTGCGGCGACGGCGGCGGCGGCGGCGGCGGCTCGGGCGGTGCGATCTGGCTGCGCGGCAGCAAGGTCACCGTTACCGGCACCGTGCAGGCGACGGGCGGCACGGGCGGCGTCAAGTGCAGCAACGGCGGCAACGGCGGCGCGGGTGCGGCGGGCCGGATCCGCGTCGACTCGCTCGACACTGCCCAAGGCACGACCAACCCGACGTTCTACAAGGGCGACACCACGGGCTTGGGCGACGTGTCGATGTGCACTAACTTCTACGAGGATATCGACAAGGACGGCTTTGGCGCCGGTACGGGCAGCTGCCAGTGCTACCAGGCCAACGGCAAGACCGTGACCCAGGGCGGTGACTGCAACGACGCTAGCGCAGCGGTCAACCCGGCGGCGGCGGAGATCTGTGACGGTCAGGACAACGACTGCAAGGACGGCACGGACAACGCGTGCGACAAGGACGGCGACAAGTACTGCGATACGGCCAAGATCATCACGTCGCAGGCGCTGTGCACCAAGTCCAAGCTGCCGGTGGCCGGCGCTACGGGCACGGGCGATGACTGCGCCGACGACAATGCCGCGGTGTTCCCAGGCGGCGTGGAAACCTGCGACGCCGTGGACAACAACTGCAACACCGCGGTGGACGAAGGCTGCGACGACGACAACGACAACTACTGCGACAGTGGTCTGACGCTCATCGACACCAGTAAGGCTCAGTTGGGCGTGTACATCGGCACGACGGTGAGCATGGACACGCGCTCGCACGGCGGCGGCTACAGCCCGACGTACAAGGAATACTGGTACCCCGAGTGGGCCGGTTCGACGATTTATCGCTACGACGCCAACTACCAATACCTGGGCACGTTCCAGACGGGAACTGGCAGCGTCATGCAGCTTTACGGCGACTCGGACGACACGTACTACACTGCAACGTGGAGCAACAACACCATTGAGAAGTACTCGGGCAAGAGCAGCAACAAGCTGTGGAGCTACAACATTGGCAGCACCGCCGGTGCGGTCGCCGTCGACGCGCAGTACGTCTACGCCATGCGCGACAGCGGCATGACCGTGTGGGTGCTGAACAAGGTCAACGGCGCGCTGGTCAAGACGATGAACCTGAGTGGCGGCACCAACACCTCGATTTACGGCGGCTTGGCCGTGGTCGGTGAGTTCCTGTACGTTGGTCGCTACAACGGTGAAGTCATTCGCTACAACAAGAACACGGGTGCGTACATCGACCAGTTTGGCGTCGCCACCAATGTCTACAACATGGCGTTTAACGGCAAGGAGTACTGCATCTCTGCCAACAGCTCGACGGTGTACTGCTACACCATCCAGCAGAACGGTTTGCCGCCGACGTGCACTTCTGGCGGTGGCGACTGCAATGACAGCGACGCGCTGATCAGCCCCAAGGCCAAGGAGAACTGCGCTACGCCGGGCGACGACAACTGCGACGGCAAGCTCGACGAGCTGGGCGCGAGCGCGTGCAAGACGTTCTACTACGACGGCGACGCGGACGGCTTTGGCACCGGTATGTCCCAGTGCTGGTGCGCGGCCAACGGCAGCTACACGGCGACTAAGGCCGGCGACTGCGACGACAACAACAAGCTGCTGTATCCGGGGCTGACCGAGATCTGCGACTTCAAGGACAACAACTGCAACAGCACGATCGACGAAGGCTGTGACGACGACAACGACGGCTACTGCGACGCTTCGCTGGTCTACAACAGCTCGCCGGCGCCGACCGTGGGTGTGTACAAGGGCACGCCGGTGACCATGGACACGCGCTCGCACGGCGGTGGCTATTCGCCCAAGTACAATGAGTACTGGTATCCGCAGTGGGATCAGCCGTACATCTACCGCTACAACAGCAACTACCAGTATTTGGGGTCGTTCTACACAGGCCAGTACCAGATGATGCAGGTGTGGGGCGACACGGACGGCAGCTACTACACCGCCAACTGGGGCTACAACACCATTACTAAGCGCACCGCCATGGGATCGGGTACGGTTTGGACCTTCAACATCGGCACCACTGCGGGCGCAGTGACCTGCGACGACACCTACGTGTACGCCATGCGCGCCGACGGTATGACGGTGTGGGTGCTGAACAAGAGCAACGGCACGCAGGTCAAGACGATCAACCTGAGCTCTGGCACCAATACCACCATCTACGGCGGCTTGGCGGCGATAGGCGATTTCCTCTACGTGGGTCGCGGCAACGGCGAAGTGTTCCGCTACAAGAAGACCGACGGCACGTTGGTGGACAAGTTCAATGTCATCACCGCCATCTACAACATGGCGTTTAACGGCAAAGAGTACTGCATCTCAGCAAATAGCAGTCAGGTGTACTGCTACACGGTGCTGGGCTCGAGCTGCCCCAAGGGTGGCAACGACTGCGACGACAACAGCGCGGCGATGAACCCAGGCCAGGCGGAGATTTGCGACGCGCAGGACAACAACTGCAACTCCCAGGTGGATGAGACGTGCAACAAGGACGGCGACGCCTTCTGCGACAGCGCCAAGACCGTGGTGGGCAACCCGCCGGTGTGTCCGAGCGGCGGCGGCGACTGCAACGACAACGACGCGGCCCAGAGCCCCGCCACGACCGAGGTGTGCGACGGCAAGGACAACAACTGCAACAGCCAGACCGACGAAGCTGGCTCCAGCGGTTGCTCCAACTGGTACTATGATGGCGATCAGGACGGCTTTGGCGTCAACTCGTTCCAGTGCTTGTGCAAGGCCGAGGGCTTCTTCTCGTCGAAGAATGCCAGCGACTGCAATGACAAGTGCGCGACTTGCTCGCCGGGCAAGCCGGAAAGCTGCGACGGTGGCGACAACAACTGCAACGGCGTGGTCGACGAAGGCTGCAACAAGGACGGCGACGGCTACTGCGACGCGGCCTTGGTGACCATCGGCACCCCTTCGAGTTGCCCCAAGGGCGGCGGCGACTGCAACGACTTGGCGTCGAGCATCAACCCCGGCGCGGTGGAGCAGTGCAACAATGTGGACGAGAACTGCAACGGCACCACCGACGAGAGCGCCAGCGACGGCTGTATCGCCACGGCGCCCAACACGTTCTTTACCTGCCAAGCCGGCCAGTGCGTGGTCAAGGGCTGTATGCCCGGGTTCCACAACCTCAATGGCGCCTGGAGCGACGGTTGCGAGTGCAATGGCAGCGACTTGTACGAGCCGAACAACACCTGCGGATCGGCGTATGTGGTGAGCTCGAGCCTGTCCGACATCGGCGCCGGGAACGCGGGTCAGAAAGAAGTGGTGGTCGGCCGCTTGGTCGATACATCAGATGAGGACTGGTACGCGGTGTACGGCAAGGACGTCGCCGACAGCGGCTACGGCGCCTGTGATCGCTACAACATGCGCGCGGTGTTCCTGGCCAACCCGGGTGGCAACCTGCGCTTTGACATCTGGCGCGGCACTTGCCCAGCCGGCGGTACCAACTCGTTCTGCTGTGCGCGCACCGACTTCAACTGGTTCACCAACTTCAAGGCGGCGGACGGCTACTACTCAGACCTGTGGAGCGAATACGGCGAGTGCCCGTGCGCCAGCGGCAACTCGTTTGACCAGAGCAACTACGGTTGGAACTACAGCCCGAGCTGGGGTGGACCGTATTGCCGCGACTACAACACCGCAGGCGTTTGCTTCCCGCAGGGCTTTGACTACACGCGCTGTGCGGACGATTCGGCTTGGTACTACGTGCGCGTCTACAAGGCCGGCGGTGCGGCGAGCTGCACGGACTACAAGATCGAGTTCTCGAACGGCGTGTACGGCAATCCGGGCACGGGGTCGGGTCGACGCAACTGGTAAGGATTCTTCCCCCATAGACAGCAGCAACTGCAGAGCCACCGGCTGGGCCAGGGCAAACGCGGCCCACCCAGCAGGGGAGTGGCGTCAGGTTACGGGGCGAATCCTTGACGCCCGCCCTAGGGCCGCCGGGGCAGTAGCGCGAAGCGGCGGATCGGAGTAGAACAAGGCAGTCCGGGCTCCCGGATCAAACTGCGGGAGCGTGGGACTGGCCGGGTTGGCGGAATGGTAGACGCAGGGGACTTAAACTCCCCAGAGCATGGCTCGTGCCGGTTCAAGTCCGGCACCCGGCACCGCACGCATCCCTGTTTGGCACGCCGGCTTGCGGCAAGGCCGGCCCAAGAAGCTGGCCCGTCAGCGCGGCCGGCAGGGCTCTGCCCACAAAGACCCCATGGCAAATGAGAATTTTCCCCGTCCTCCGGCCCAGCGGGCCCTGGATTTGCCGATTTACCGCTTTGAGCAGGAGCTGGTCGAGGCGATTCGCCATCACCAGGTCGTGGTCGTTGCAGGGCCCACGGGCTGCGGCAAGACCACCCAGCTGCCGCAGATGCTGTTGCGGGCGGGGCTGACGGATCGCTGCATCGGTGTGACCCAACCGCGCAGACTGGCTGCTGTTTCTGTAGCGTGGCGCATTGCCGAAGAGCAGGGCGTGACCTGCGGCCGCGAGGTGGGCTACGCCATCCGCTTTGACGACTGCAGCGGCGATGACACGCGCATTCGCTTGATGACAGACGGGATTTTGCTCCAAGAGGCCCACTGGGACGCCAACTGGGAGCGCTACGGCGTGCTGGTCATTGACGAGGCCCATGAGCGCAGCCTCAACATCGATTTTGCCCTGGGCTTGCTGCACGACGCGCTGAAGTCGCGGCCCGATCTGCGGGTGGTGGTCAGCTCGGCGACCATCGACCCCAAGCGCTTTGTCAGCTTCTTTCAGGATATTTGCCCGGTTGTGCCGGTGGTGAGCATTGACGCCCGGCCGTATCCGGTGGACCTGGTGTGGAAGCCGCTGATCGACGGGCGGCCTGAGACGCTGACGGACGCGATTGTCGACGAGGTCCTGGCGATTCAAAAGCGCAGGATGCCCGGGCATGTGCTGGTGTTTTTGCCGGGCGAGGAGTCGATCAAGCAGGCGGCGACGGCGATCCGGGTGCGCAGTGTCGAGCGCGACGCGGTGGTGCTGCCGCTGTACGGGGCGATGCAGCGCGAAGACCAGGAGAAGGTCTTTAGCGAATTTGGCGGGCGCAAGCTGATTTTGGCGACCAACATCGCCGAGACCTCGATCACGGTCGACGACGTGCGCCACGTCATTGACTCCGGGCTGGCCAAGGTTCCACGGGTCAGCGTGCGCACGGGCGTGACGCAGTTGCGCGAAGAGGGCATTAGCCGCGCGTCGGCCGATCAGCGCCTGGGGCGGGCAGGGCGGACGGCTCCGGGGCGCTGTGTGCGCCTCTACAACGAGCGCGAATACATGGCGCGTCCGCCGTTTACCGATGAAGAGATTCTGCGCCTGGACTTGACCGAGACGGTGCTGCGGTTGCTCGATCTGGGCGTTCGCGACGTGGAGAATTTTGCCTTTCCGACCCCGCCGGTGCGCACGCGGCTGATGGCGGCGCTGGACTCGCTGCTGCAACTGGGGGCGATCGACACCAACCGGGTGATGACGCCGATTGGCAAGCAGATGGTGCCCTATCCGCTGTCGCCGCAGCTGGCGCGCATGGTGATCGAGGCGCTGGACCACCACCCGGACATCGCCGACGACGTGCTGCTGCTGGCCGCCTGGTGGTCTTCGCGGCCGCCGACGCTGTATCCCGCCGGCCAAGAGGACCTGGCGCGCAAGGCCCACGGGCGTTTTGCCGATCCGCTGGGCGACGCCCACACCGCGCTGAAGATCGCCCGCGGATGGCAGCAGGCGGCGGACAAGACCGCGTACTGCCAAAAGAATTTCCTTGACCCTTCGACGATCGCCTTCAATTTCAGCGCCCATCGGCAGCTGAGGCAGATCGCGGAAAAGCGCGGCACGGAGATTGCGAGCGGCGGCGACCTGATGAACATCGCCCGCTGTGTGGCCGCGGGGTTTGCCCAGAACGTGCTCGCGTCCCACGGGCGGTTCTACGAGGGGCCGTCAGAAGACAAGGTGCTGATTCACCCGGCGAGCTCGCTGTACGGCATGTCGCCGCGCTTTGCCGTGGCCACGGAGATCGTCATCTCGCAGCGCTGTTACGCGCGGCAGGTGGTGGCGCTCAAATCGGCTTGGGTCGCTGAATTCCGCCCGGATTTGGCGGACCGCTGGAAGCTGCAGACCGACCATCTCAAGCGCGGCGAGGGGGTCAAGCCCGTCAAGATCGACGTGCTGCACCTGGGCCAGGTGATGGTGGCGGTGGACAGCGGCAAGGGCCGGCCGCGGGTTGAGCTGGACCGCGACCAGGTCATGGCGCTGTTGGCCCAAGGGCCGATCGAGGTGCCCGAGGAGATGGGGCGCTGGCAGGGGCGAATTCGCTGGAACGACCGCTACTTTGCCCAGGGGACCCCGCTGACGGCGTTGCTGGCGCTGCTGCCGCTGCTGCCGCTGCCCAAGGACGGCGCTGACCTGAGCTGCGCGGTGCCCGAGGGGGCGCTGCTGGAGCCCATGCGCAATCGCCACACGCTGTTGCGCCATCTGCCGGTGTTGCTGCAGCCGATGATGCCGCACGCGGGCAAGAAGCCGGGCTGGGCGGGGCTGATCTGCAATGGCGATGACGGCTACTGGTATGAAGTCATGGCCGATTACCGCGAGGCCGTGGAGACCAGCGCGGCGTCGGTCGAGCTGTTGCTGCAGGCCTATGACGGCGACACCGAGGCCGAGGAGCAGGTGCAGGCCGTGCTGAACCGCCTGCAGGATCAGGTGGAAAAGGTGCGGGCGGCCCTGGAGCGCAGCCGCGAGAAGAGGGCTCAGCGGCGGGTTTAGGACAGCGATCAGCCAAGAATCCACCACGTGGATTCTTCAGGATCGTCGAATTGGGATGCAAATCAAGGCGGAGTTAGGACCGGACCGGAGGCGTACTTTGAGGTACGTTGAGGACCGGACCGGAGCGACAACGCAGAGTTGCGCCCAAGGCGGCGAATCCGGGTCAGAACGTGTATTTGACGCCGGCTGAGCCGCTGTACGAGCGGGTGGCCTCGTCGTCAGCGTCGACGTCGTTCTGTGTGGCCACGCTGGCAGAAACGCGCCAGTGCTTGGTGATTTTCCAGTTGGCGCGCAGGCCGAGGGAGTTGTTGTAGCCGGCGTCGTCCAGATACTCGGCATGGCCAAAGGTGGCGCTGACCTTGACGGGGCCGATCTTCTGGGCGGCGGCAAATGCGGTGCGCAGGGAGTACGGCGCAATCGCCACGCCGGTGCCAAAAGACGCGGTGTTGGGCGGCGCTTTGGTGGTGGTGCCCGGCAGAGGTCGCCCGGCCGAGGCGAGGGTAAAGTAGCCGACATCATTAGGATCATCGCTGTACCAGTACCATGTGCCGGAGACGGAGAGCTCGGTGTTTTGGAAGATGGTCTCGTCGATCGACAAGGTGATGGGCACGCTGACCACGGTCGCCTCGTGGTTGGCGGTCAAGGGGGTCAGGCGCTCGCAGGTCTTCTTGAGCTTGAGCTGCTTGGGATAGACATTGGCGCAATCCTGCAGCAATTTGTCACGGGTGACGGTGGTGCCCTGGGCCGTGACCATTTCTTCGATTGTCTGCGTCGTTGCCAAGCGGTTGGGCGAAGCCGACAATTCTACGGCCGTTTCCCAGTTCGAGTCGCCCATGGTGTCGTAGGTCAGGCTGAGCGACGCGCCCGCCGAGCTCGAGGTGGCCTTGAGCAGCGCCTCCGCGTCGACCGTCTGCATCGACCCGCCGACCGATTGCTCCAGGCTCAGGGTCGTCGAGGATTTCTCCGTCGCTTTGGGCGAGAAGGCCACCCCAAAGGCCAGCGACCACTGGCCGTCTGCGTTCCAGTCAAAGGCCGGCGTCCAGGTGGTGCCGAGGCCGATGGAGGTCACGGTGGCGCCCTTGGTCTTGCCGGCCAAGGGGCCTTCGGTCACAGGCTGGGTGATCGGCCGCGACAGCGAGAACGAGCCGTCGATGCTCCAGGCGTCGTCAAAATCGTGGCCGCCGCTGACGCCGCCGCCGGTAGAGCCGCCGCCGGGATAGCCGTCGCTCGCGGGGGTGCGGCTGAGGTTCCCCAACAGGCCGACGTTGCTCGCCAGCGCCGCCGCGGGCAGCACGACTGACATCGCCCATGTCACCAGCAGGATTCTTGGGTTCACGCGAACTCCTCGTGGGGGATGAGCGATTGTCGCTGCTGCGCCGCCGTCGTCAAGGGCCTCAAAACGCCAACGGGGGACCTGGATGACTCCAGACCCCCCGCGGCAGGTGCTCAGTCGGACGACTTACTTGTCGGCCTTCTTCTCAGCCTTGTCAGCCTTCTTCTCGGCCTTGTCGGCCTTCTTCTCGGCCTTGTCGGCCTTCTTCTCGAGCTTGTCAGCCTTCTTCTCGGCCTTGTCAGCCTTCTTCTCGAGCTTGTCGGCCTTCTTCTCGGCCTTGTCGGCGGCCTTCTCGAGCTTCTCAGCCTTCTTGTCTTCGCCCTTCTCGGCGGCCTTCTCAGCCTTCTCTTCCAGCTTCTCAGCCTTCTTCTCGACCTTCTCGGCCTTCTTCTCGATCTTCTCAGCCTTCTTCTCGGCCTTCTCGGCGACCTTCTCAGCCTTCTCGGCCTTGGCCTCCTGCGCCATCACGGGAGCAGCAACAGCGAGACCGAGAACCAGAGCCAGAACGGTGAACAGACGCATGGTGAACTCCAAAAAGAGCGGAAGGCCTAGGGGCTACCGCTGGACAGCACAGTCATTGAGCGGCGCACTCGCAACCGCTGAACAGGAGGCGATGAACATCGCCATCGCAGGGGGGAAGGGCCTCCTCGCGGCGCCCTCGAAAGATTAGACCCCGGACGGAGCAGAAGGTAAAAAGCCAAGCCGGAGGGCTCCGCAGCGGCGGTCAGAGCGGCAGAGACTCCAGGGAGGGCACCAAAATGCTCAGCAATCCCGGGAGATCGTCGACATGGACCCAGTGTCCGGCGTTGGCGAGTACATGGACGTGCAGCCGCGGGTGGTGGGCGGCTTCGAGCTCGGCGAGCAATTGCTCCGTCCAGCGCGGCTCGCGACCGGCGCGCAGGAGGTGCACGTCGAGGCCCGCTGCAGGGTGGCGCAGCGCGGGCCAGCTGTCGGTGGCAAAATAGGAGGCGAGCAGCTGGTCGATGATGTCCAGGTCAAAGCGCCAGCGCAGGCCGTCGGTAGCCTGAACGACGTTGGTGGTCATCCACTGGGCGATCGCCTGCGGCTGGCCCCGCGCCAAAAGCTCCCGCACCACGTCGGATCGCTGAGCCAGCGGCTGCGGTACCTCGCGCAAGGCCTCAAGAACCTGCAGCACGCCGCCCTTTGCGGTGTCGTCCCGCGGGGTCAGATGCGGTTGGGTGTCCAGGGCCCAGACCTGGCGCAGCTTCGGCCAGAGATCGGCGGGCTGCGGGCGGGCGAGCTCCAGGGCGACCTTGCCGCCAAAAGAATGGCCGATCACGGCCGATGGTTGTACGCCCAGGTGCTGGCAGAGCGCCGCCAGATCGCCGACGCAGGCCTGGACGTTGTGGGGCGCGGGCGCGCCGGTCGAGTCGCCGTGGCCGCGGAGATCGACGAGGAGCCATTGCCAATCAGGCAGTTGTGCGGCGAGCTGCTGGGCCATGCTGCGCAGGTTGCGGCCCGAGCCGAGAATGCCGTGGAGCAACACGCCGACGTGATGGGCCGGCAGACTGGGCGGGAGCAGGGAATAGGCGGGAAGCCAAGACTTAGGCAAGGTTGGACTCGGCGGCAGCCTGCCGCGGCGCGGAGCATAGCCAATCTGCGCGGTAGCGTCGCGGGGTAGCCTGATCGCGGGCGATAGAGGCGCCAAGAGCGCAGTCCACGCCAATCATATCAAGGGGTTGGGGAATGTGTCGGCATTGACGTTTGGCTGCGATAGGCGTACACTTTCGCCCCCCGGTTTGCGCAGTCCCGCGCGCCCGGCGCCGCTGTGAGGTTGCCATGGTCCCGCCCGAAGAGAACGACGATCTGCCCGGCCCTGTCGCCGGTGAGCCCGAGGCTGACGAAGCCGTTGAAGGCGCAGGCGTCGCCACCGACATCGGCCGGGTCTTGATGACCTCGATCAAGCACGAGATGGAGTCGTGCTACGTCGACTACGCCATGAGCGTGATCGTAGGCCGCGCCCTGCCGGATGTTCGAGACGGCCTCAAGCCCGTGCACCGCCGCGTGTTGTTCGCGATGCACGAGATGAAGAACAACTGGAACTTGGCGTACAAGAAGTCGGCGCGCATCGTCGGCGACGTGATCGGCAAGTACCACCCCCACGGCGACGCGAGCGTGTACGACACGTTGGTGCGCATGGCCCAGCCGTTTAGCCTGCGCTACCTGCTGGTGGACGGCCAGGGCAACTTTGGCTCGGTCGACGGCGACCCGGCCGCGGCGATGCGCTATACCGAAGTGCGCATGGCCAAGCTGGCCCATGAATTGCTTGCGGATCTCGACAAAGAGACCGTGGACTTTGTCGCCAACTACGACGGCCAGGATGAAGAGCCGTCGGTGCTGCCGACCAAGGTGCCCAACCTGCTGATCAACGGCTCGGGCGGCATCGCGGTGGGTATGGCCACCAACATCCCGCCGCACAATCTGCGCGAGGTCAGCAACGCCTTGGTGGCGCTGATCGACGATCCGAGCATTGATTTTCGGCGGATTATGCAGTTTGTCCAGGGGCCGGATTTTCCGACCGGCGGTACGATCTGCGGGCGCCAGGGGATTTTTGACGCCTACGAGACCGGCCGCGGCAAGATCCGCGTGCGCGCCAAGACCCACATCGAGCAGGAGAAGAAGGGCGGGCGCGAGGCGATCATCGTCGACGAGCTGCCGTACCAGGTGAACAAGGCGCGGTTGGTCGAGCAAATCGCCGATCTGGTGGGCGAAAAGAAGATCGAGGGCATCAGCGATCTGCGCGACGAGTCGGACCGCACCGGCATGCGCGTGGTCATTGAGCTCAAGCGCGACGCCATTGCCCAGGTGGTGCTCAATCAGCTGCTGCAGCAGACGCAACTGCAGACGACCTTTGGCATTATTAACCTGGCGATCGTCGCTGGGCAGCCGCAGGTGCTCACGCTCAAGGAGATGCTGGAGCTGTTCCTGGACCACCGCCGCGAAGTGGTGACCCGGCGCTGCCTCTACGAGCTCAAGCAGGCCGAGGCGCGGGCCCACATTCTGCAAGGCTATCTGATCGCTTTGGACCACTTGGACGAGGTGATTCGCATCATCCGCTCGAGCCAGGATCCGCCGACTGCCAAGGCCGGGCTGATCGACCGCTTTGCCCTGAGCGACCTGCAGGCCCAGGCGATTTTGGACATGCGGCTGCAGCGCCTGACCGGCCTGGAGCGGGACAAGATCAAGGCCGAGTGGGACGAGATCCAGAAGAAAATCGGCTGGCTCAAGGCGGTGCTGGAAGACGACGGCAAGCTGATGGGGGTCATCCGCGAGGAGATTCTGGCGATCCGCGACGAGTACGGCGACGCGCGGCGCACCGATATTATTGACGATCACGGCGCGCTTTCGGTCGAAGACCTGATTGCCGACGAGGACATGGTCGTCACCATTAGCAAGGCCGGGTATATCAAGAGGACGGCCCTGTCGACCTACCGCCAGCAGCGCCGCGGCGGCAAGGGCAAGACCGGGATGACCACCAAGGAAGAGGACTTTGTCGTCGACCTGTTTGTGGCAACGACCCACCAAGACCTGCTGATCTTTACCAATTTGGGCAAGGTCTTCTCGATCAAGGTCTACGATGTGCCGCAAGGGGCGGCGTCGACGCGCGGCAAGCCGATCGTCAATCTGATCCAGGTCGAGAAGGGCGAGGAGATCCGCGGGGTCCTGGCGGTGCGCGACTTTGGTCCGGCCAAGGAAGCGGGCAAAGAGGGCGAGTCGTTTGTGCTGATGGCGACCAAGTTTGGCACGGTCAAGAAGACGGAGCTGACGCAGTTCAGCAAGATCCGCTCGAGCGGCATCATCTCTATCGTGCTGGACGAGGGCGATGACCTGATCGACGCCAAGATCGTCCGCGACAGCGACAACGTGGTGCTGGCGACCCGCGAGGGCATGAGCATTCACTTCCAGTCGACGGACGTGAGGCCCATGGGTCGGGCGACGCGCGGCGTGCGGGGCGTGGATCTGGGCGGCAAAGACGCGGTGGTGAGCCTGGCGGTGATCGCCGCGCCGCTGGGTCAAGAGCCGGAGATTCTGGAGACGCTGGAGCCGGAAGTCGAAGAGGTCGAGGGCGATACCGAGCTCAAGGACGGTCCGGTGGGCACGATGCTGCTGACCATTTGCGAGAATGGCTACGGCAAGGCCACGCCGCCCAAGGACTACCGCATGCAGACGCGCGGCGGCAAGGGCGTGATCGCGATCAAGACCAGTGCGCGCAACGGCAAAGTGGTCGGTCTGCGCGCGGTGGATCCGGCGGGCGAGGTGCTCATCGTCACCGACGGCGGCGTGCTGTTGCGGATTCCGGTCAAGGACATCCGCGTGGTGGGCCGCAATACCCAGGGCGTCAAGCTCATCAATGTCGGCGAGGGCGAGAAGGTGGTCAGTTTTGAGCACTTCCTCGATACGTCGGACAGCGTGCCCGTCGCGTAAATACGCCACACTCCTCTGGTTTTGACCTCGCCCGAGGTTGAGATCCCCCCTGCAGTTCTTGCGGCCCAGACGCCGCGATTGGAAGTATCCGTCATGTCACGTCCCACCCAGCGCACTCGCGCCCCCGCCGCGGCTCTGCCGGCTCGTTTGCCCACTTGGACCGGAGCGGTGTCGGCTGTGCTGCGCCCCGGGACGGCGACCCCGCCGCTCGCCGGCCACCCCTGGGTGTTTTCTGGGGCGATTGCCCACACCGTGGCTGGCCCGGATACGCCGATTATCGCAGGGGTTCGCTGTGCGCTGTTTGACCAGCACGCGCGCTACCTGGGCGTGGGCTATTACAACCCGACCAGCCAGATCGCCGTGCGCATGATGGCGCTGGGTCAGGACGGCCTGGAGCCGGACGTGCTGCCGGACCTGCCGAGCCTGGCCAAGCGGCGGGTGCGCGAGGCGGCGGCGCTGCGCAAGAGCCTGGGGCTGCCCGGCAAAGACACCGACGCGTATCGGCTGATCAACAGCGAAGGCGATTTTCTGCCGGGTGTCACGGTGGACTGCTACGCCGACGGCGCGGTGGTGCAATTGTCGACGGCGGGAGCCTGGGCCCTGCGCCTTGCGGTGCTGGCCGAGCTCAAGGCGATGGGGATGCAGTGGCTGTTGGTGCGCGTGCCGGCGGACATCCACCCGTCCGAGGGGCTGCTGGGCGGCACGAGCGAGAGCCACGGCCAGGTGCCCGCCGAGGTCAAGGTGCGCCACAACGGCCTGCAGCTGCGCGTGGAGCCGGCGGGCGGGCAAAAGACCGGCATGTACTGCGACCAGCGCGAGAATCACCAGCGGGTGGCTGGGCTTTCCAAGGGCAAGTTCGTCGTCGACGCCTTCTGTCACGCGGGCGGTTTTGGCCTGCACGCCGCGCGCGCTGGAGCCAAGAAGGTCATTTGCGTCGATGCCTCGCAGAAGGCCGTCGATCTGGCCAACCAGCACGCGGAAGACAACGCCGTGGCGATCCAGGCGCAGTGTGCCGACGCCGTGCACGTGCTGCGGCAGATGAACGCCCTGCCGGAAGCCGATAGGCCGCAGGTGGTCATCGTCGATCCGCCCAAGTACGCCACCAAGGCGGCGGCGCTGGACCAGGCGCTGCGCAAGTACCAGGCGCTGAACGCCGTGGCGATGCAGGCGGTGCAGCCGGGCGGCCTGCTGGTGAGCTGTTCATGCTCTGGGCTGGTGGAGCCGGAGATCTTCTTGCGCATGCTGGGTCAGGCAGCGCAGCAGGCCGGCGTGGCGGTGCAGCTGATCGAGCTGCGCAGTGCCGCGGCCGATCACCCGACCGCGCCGGCCCACGGCGAAGGCCGCTACCTCAAGGTGGCGATTTGCCGCGTGACCCAGCGCGATATGGGCGAGGGTTAGCCAGAGCGGCTCGTCGCGCGGTCGCCAAAAGCCCATGGGTTGAGCGGGCAAGGGCGATGGCGTCTTGCGGCGGGTCGGCAAATTCGCCACGCTCTGGGCATTGGGAGGCGGCGATGGCACAGACACGCGGCGGATTTGCAGGAACTCTAGCGGCGGCTTGGGCCTTGGCGACAATCGCCACAGGGGCCAGCGCCGAGGCCAGAGCGCCGCAGCGACCGGCAAAGACCCTGACCTGGCCGCAATTGCTCCAGCGAAGCGACGCGGTGGCCCTGGTCGAAATCGGCCGGCCGGTGGCCAAGCAGACCAAGCTCACTGTGGGCGTGGGCAGCGATTTTGTCCGCCACCAGCGCCACATGACCGTGGTGGCCCTGGCCCAGGGCTCGGCGCTGCGCGGGCGCGGCTTGAGGGCAGGGCAGCAGATCCTGGTCGATGATGTCGATTGGCAGGGCGACATGCTGCACCACCAGCGCTGCCAGGAACTCAAGAAGGCCAAAGGCCAAGCTGAGGTGTGCCCGGCACTGGCGGACAAAGACGGCCTGGCCTCGCAGCTGAGCCGCGAACCCGGGTCGGGGCAGCAGGTGGTGGTGGCGCTCAAGAAGGTGAATGGCGACTGGCAGTTGGCCGCTGAGCGCGCCATGGACACGGCGCAGACCTGGCCGATGCTGCAGCGTCTGGCGCGGAGCGGACGATGATGGCGCGGGCGGTTTGGGCGGCGGTAACGGCGGCGTGGGTCCTGGCGTGGGCGCCGGCGGCGCTGGCCATGACCAAGGTCTGTCCAGATTCGGTCATGCTGGACGGCATCGACGTGTCGTACTGGCAGCAGAACATCGACTGGGCCAAGGTCAAAGCGGCGGGCAAGAAGTACGCGATCATGCGCGCAACCCACGCGATGAAAGTGGATACCAAATTCGATTACAACTGGAAGGAGTGTCACGCCAAGGGCTTGCACTGCGGGGTCTATCAGTTCTTTGAGCCCGCCGAGGACCCGATCGTCCAGGCCGACCTGATGCTGGGGATGATGGGCAAGCTGCAGCCTGGGGACCTGCCGCCGGTGATCGACGTGGAGAGCACCTTGGGGGCGACGCCGACGCAATTGTCGGCCGCAGTGGCCAAGTGGATCGCCCATGTCGAGAAGGCCACAGGCGTCAAGCCGATCATCTATTCCGGCGCCTACTTCTGGGAAGGCAACGTCAAGTCCAACGCCTTCAAGGCCTACCCGCTATGGCACCCGCAATACACCACCGCCAGCTGCCCAACCATCGCCTCCCCTTGGACCACCTGGCACTTCTGGCAGCACTCGTCGACAGGAAGCGTCAGCGGCATCTCCGGCAACGTCGATCTGAACCGCTGGAATGGCGACGCCGCGGCACTGGCGGGGTTCGCCGTCCAACCGACGGCAGGATGCACCCCCGGCTGCCAGGGCAACGTGGCCGTACAGGCCTCCTGCGCCAAAAGCGACTGCGCCGCGGGCAAGTGCGTGAGCGACAGCTTGGGCGTGCGCTGCATCGACAGCTCCTGCCCCGGCTTGGGCAAAGCCAAAGTCTGCACAGCCTCTGGTCTTTTGGGCGACTGCGACAACGGCAAGCTCAGCGCCACCAGCGACTGCAGCGCCACTGGCGGCCTGTGCAGCAGCGCTGCGGCGAGCCAGGCCAAGTGCGTTTCATCTTTCTGTGTCAGCAGTTCTAGCGCAAAGCCCCAGGCCAAGGACATCTGCCTCAAAGACGGCAAGCGCTACAGCTGCAGCGCCGCGGGCGACCTGAGCCTGAAAGAGTGTCCCGCGGGTGGCAGCTGCAGTGACGACGGCAGCGGCGCGGTGTGCTCGGCAAAAACCTGTGCGAAATCATGCCAGGGCGACCTGCTTGTCTCTGCGGACTGCGGCAAAATCGACTGCGGCGGCTTGCCCGGCTTGCAGGCCGGCAGCTGTGTCAGCGATGCCAAGGGGCCGCGCTGCGCCTCGGCTTTCTGCCCACCCCTCGGCACGACCACCGTGTGTCTGCCCAAGATTTCGCCCGCTGCGATGGGGATTTGCACGGACGGCAGCTTGGTGCCCGCGACGTGCAAAGTCGGGCTCGAGACCTGTGTCGCGGTCCCCGGAGGCACGCAGTGCCAGGCTCTGGCCACGGCCGATGCGCAGGTGATCGACACCGACCCAGGCCCCGACGGCGCCGCGGCCGACGACCTCAGCCCCAGCGAAGATGCGACCCCTAGCGATGGAATAGCTGGCGATGGGCCTGCGGGCGACGGCAGCCTGAGCGGTGGCGACGGCGCTGGGGCCGCGGCGAATTTGCTGATGTCGCCCAAGGACGAGGGCGGATGCAACGCCAACCCATCGGGAAATGCAGACGGTTGGCTCGGCCTGGTCCTGGCCGCAGCTGCTCTCGCGCTCGCCCGCCGCAAGGAGCTTGAAACCTAGGCGCCGCTGGGCTACACCCCTGGGCAGATGCGCGCTTTGCTGCGCCGCCTAGAGGATGCCATGCCCAGCTATCTGCTCGCCCTGGACCAGGGCACCACCGGCTCGACCGCGCTGATTATCGACCGATCTCTGCAGGTAGTGGCCAAGGCCAACCGCGAGTTTCCGCAGATCTTTCCGCAGCCGGGCTGGGTCAGCCATGATCCGGAGGCGATTTGGCAGTCGTGCCTGGACGCCATCGCCGCGGTGCTGGCCCAAAGCGGCATCCAGGGAAGCGAGATCGCCGGGATCGGCATCACCAATCAGCGCGAAACCACAGTGGTTTGGCAAAGGAGCGACGGCCGGCCGATCGCCGATGCGATTGTCTGGCAATGCCGGCGAACTGCGGCGATCTGCGATCAGCTGCGCGCGGATGGTCTGGCGCCGCGGGTCCGCGAGCTGACGGGCCTGCCCATTGACGCCTACTTTAGCGGTACTAAGGTCGCTTGGCTGCTGGACAATGTCGCTGGGGCCAGGCAGAGGGCCGAGGCGGGCGAGCTGGCCTTTGGCACCATCGACAGCTTCTTGGTGCACCGGCTGAGCGGTGGCGCGGTGCATGTCACGGACCCGTCCAACGCCTCGCGGACCATGCTGTACGATATTCGCCGGCGGGCATGGAGCGCGGAGCTCTGTGAAATCCTTGGTGTTCCTCAGCAGATGCTGCCCGAAGTCAAGCCGTCCGCGGCGATCTACGCCACCACCCGCGGCGTGCCCGGGCTGCCGGACGGGATCCCGCTCGCGGGCATGGCAGGGGATCAGCAGGCGGCGCTGTGTGGGCAGCTGTGCCTGGACGCCGGGATGGCCAAATGCACCTACGGCACCGGGGCTTTTCTGCTGATGCAGACCGGCTCGCAGCGGGTGGAGTCGCGCCACGGGCTGCTGACGACGGTGGCTTGGCAGGTCGGCGACGAGTACTGCTACGCCTTGGAAGGCGCGGTGTTCATCGCCGGGGCGGCGGTGCAGTGGCTGCGCGACGGCCTGGGGATTATTGAGAAAGCTAGCGAAATCGAGGCGCTGGCCAAGCAGGTGCCCACAAGCGACGGCGTGGTGATTGTCCCGGCGCTGGTGGGCTTGGGCGCGCCCCACTGGCGCCACGAGGCCCGCGGTCTGATTGCCGGCCTGACCCGCGGCACCACGCGCGCCCACCTTGCGCGAGCGGCGCTTGAAGGGATCGCGTTGTCGTGCGCGGACTTGCTGGATGCCATGGAGAAGGACCTGGGCCAGCGACTCGCCGAGCTGAGGGTGGACGGCGGCGCCGCGGCCAATGACCTGCTGATGCAGATTCAGGCTGATCTGCTTCAATGCCGCGTAGTTAGACCGCAGGTGATCGAGACGACGGCGCTGGGTGCGGCGATCCTGGCGGGGGTGGGCATCGGCTGGTTCTCTTCCCTGCGCGATGCCCAGGCGGCGTGGCACCAGGACCGCACCTTTGAGCCGGGCCCAGAGAGCGAAACCCAAGACATCAAGCGGCTTTGGCGCATTGCGGTGGAGAAGGCGTAGCCCTGCCGCCGTGACCGGGGCGTGACGAACGAGCGGCATCCTGATTGCGGCCCCGTGTTACATTCACCGCGGTCCTGCAGGCAATCGCGGCCATGCTGCCCCACGGTGGCGGGATTGCCCCGCAGGACATCCCGAATGTTCCGACCCGCACTGCGGTAAGCCGGTTGGGCTGCCGTGGCCGACCCGCGAGAGAGGATCCGATGGACCTGCAAGCCGAGTATCTACCGATTCGCGCCAAATTGGAGCATCGTCTAGTCGAGTTGCGCGGCCAGGTGGCCCAGCTAGAGCACCACCTGCGTCGAGTAGACGGGCCGCACTCCGCCGATTTTGAAGAGCAGGCCACCGACCAAGAGGGCGACGAGGTCATGCAAGCGCTCGATGACAGCGGGCGGCGAGAATTGCAGGACATCGAGTCGGCCCTGGCGCGCATGGACGCGGGGATGTACGGCATCTGCGAGCGCACCGGGCGGCGCATCCCCCTCAAGCGCCTGCAGTTGGTGCCCACGGCGCGCGAAACGGTGCCGGGCAAGGGCGACGACGACTAGTGAATGTGGCGCCGGATCACCTTGCTTTGGGGCGTTCGACCGCGCTCCTGGTTGCGGCCGCATTGACCGCGCTGGCTGGTTGCGGTCGCCACGCTGCGCCCGAGCCGCCAGCCCAAACTAGCGTTCAGGTTGAAGTTTCTCGCCACGCGGAGTCGGACGACGCCGCATTGGTCGGTTTGTCTGCGCTTAGCCGCGCCGCCGATGGCTCGCTTTGGGCCGTGCCGGAGCGCCAGGACCACCTGCTGCGCCTTGGGTTTGAGGGCGGCAAGATCGCCGCGACAATCCTGCCGCTGCGGGGCAAACCCGCGGGCCTGGACGCCGAAGGCCTGGCGATGTGGGGCGCGGGACAGTTTGCCATCGCCACAGAAGGCCACGGCGGCGACCGCGAGTCGGATGCGGTTCTGCTGGGCCACCTGACCGCTGAGGCCGCGCAGATCGATGAACGGCTAGAAATCCCCTATTCGCGCTGGGGAATTCGCGGGGAGTCCAACCGCGGTCTGGAGGGCCTTTGCTGGGCCGGGCGGCTGTGGGTCGCCGCAGAGACGGTGATCAGCGACGAGCGCGGCCGCTGGGCCCCGCTGGCGCGCCGCGAAGACGACGGCCGCTGGTCTGTGGCCCGGCTGCGTTTGACCAGCCAGCGGGCCAAGATTTCCGCACTGGCCTGCCGCAAATTAGCGGGCGGCGAGACCGAATTGTGGGCGATCGAGCGCCACTACGGCACCGCCCGCTGGCTGCGCGCTGTCGTGCCTCCGCAACTGCCGGCAGAGATTACCGCGAGCGTCCACGCCGACCTTGCCAAGCCCTTGGCGGCGGTCTACGCTCAGGTGCCTAATGTCGAGGGAATCGCTGCAGATTCTGAGGATCCGGCCGCAGCTTGGCTGATCACCGACAACAGCCAAGGCGGCGCTGTGGTTGTACCGACGGCCCTAGTCCGGGTGCAGCCGCCCCGCGATGGAGCGCAGCCGTAGGCGGGCTGACGAGGAAATCCCGTGAATCCGCGCTTGCTTCTGCTTGGTGCGATCGGCGTCTGCCTGCCGTGGCTGATGGGCGCGGCCGCCGGGGGCGCAGACGGCGAGGTCCAGCTGAGCTACGGCACCGGCAGCTATCAGGCCGCCAGCTGTGGCGGAGTTAAGCGTACTAGTTTTGAAGAGTTGTCCAGCCGAGCCGAAGCAACCGTGCCGCTATCGGCCGAAAGCCGCGTGGGCGTGCGCCTAGACGTGGGCGCGGTGCGCGAAGAAAACCAGTTCACCGAACGGACCGTGGACGGCCGCGAGCGCCAATACGCCACCGGCGGCATCCTCTGGGGCGCGCGACCGGCACTGCTCTGGCAGGGGCGTTGGGCGAGCGCAAGCGCCGGCTGGCAGTGGCTGGGGCACAGCAGCCTCCCGGCGCTGGGCGTGCGGCTTGGGCCCAAACGACTCTACGGATACATGGGGATGCTGGATGGCGGCCTGAGCGGCGGCTTCTACGACGGCCTGGGCATCTTGGGCGGCTTTGCCAACCCAGAGATCTGGCTGTCGCGCGCGGGGATCGGCGGAGAGTGGCCCGCCCTGGGCCTGAGCGGCCAAGTCGGCGTGACGAGCCTGGACACGCGGGCCCTGGGCGAGTTAAGCGTGCGCGGCCGACTCTCTTGGGGCAGCTGGCTCGTCTCCGCGCGCCTGGGGGGCCTAGAGCCCAACTGGCAGATCGTGCTAGGAATTTCTGTGCCGATGTTTGAGAGCGCCGCGGCCAGCGGGGTGTTCCCGTAGCCCTGAGGCTAGCGCCCTGCGGCGAAAAACCTGAGGCGCGGCGCGGAAATCAGCGCACCCACATCGAGCCGCCCAAGCAGTCTCCGACCCAGCCGTAGTGAAAAGCGCAGTTGTTGCGGCCGTACACGCTCATGCGCTGGAAGCCCCGGGTGGCGCCGGTGTTGGCCGCGCCCAGGTAGTACTTCCAGTCGTCGCCGTCGGACAAGTTACTCCAATTCGGTGTCGTGCTGTAAGTATCTGTACCCCAAACGCAATTGGCGTTGCACGCGTCGGCGTAGCTGGTGCACAGCTTGCAGGAGGCCTTGCCAAACTTCTTGACGTTGTACGCCTGCGACTCGTGCAAGCGCACGGCGATCTGGTCGCCCGACTTGGTCACGGCTTCCTTGATCTGGTTGATGAGCGCGTCTGAGAACTTGTAGTGCGTGTTGCTGGGCGGCTGGGCGGTGCTGAGCAGGTTGCCGCTCGACCCCTGGTCCTGAGTCGACCAGCTGTGGCTGCCGCCGTCGCCGCTCTTCATCACCAGGGTCCAGCCGCCGCCGTCGCTGACCATGTCGCAGTACACCTGCATGGGGGCCGCTGCGCCCGCGCCGTCTGGGTCAATCCAGAAGACGCCGTTGGCGAGCTTGAGGTTGGCGCTGACGCCGGCGTTGAAGTTGTCCAGGCAGGACTTGCCGGCTTTGGCCTTTGAGAAGCCGGTGGAGGCCACGCAGATGGCGCTGCAGCCATCGTTGTCCACCAAGTTGCCGTCGTCGCACTCTTCCGTCACCTCTAGCACGCCGTTGCCGCAGCTGTCCGCGAGGGAGCGCCAGACCTTGCCGTCGCAATAGCGCAAGGTGTTGGTCTGCGTGTCAAAGTACTGGCCACCGGCGACGCTTGCGCTGCAGGGCAGGGGCGCACCGGCCGAGCGATACATCATCAACACGCCGCCGACGCCGACTTTGGCGTTTGACAAGGTCTTGACCTGGATCGACCAGCTCTGCAGCGCGCCGTCTGTGCCGCCGATGTTGCCGGCGAGGTCCGCCACAGAGATCGACCACTTGCCCTTGGGGTTCTTGCCGGTCCAGCTGCCCAAGTCGCCGCTGATGAGCGCGGTCAGGCTGGGGTAGGTGGTCTTGAGCGCGGTGCCGGTGGTGGTCTTGTCGTGCAGCACATAGGCGTTGCCGTTGGGGTCGTAGACGGTGACCTTGAGCTTGCTCACATCGCTGTTGACGATGTCCAGGGCGACCTGCACGTCTTCCGCAGTGCCCAAGTCGGGGACGGCGATCTCGTCTGTGGTGCCGGCCGGAAAAGCGTCCAGAATCGCAATGGGCGTCTTGAGCGACGCGCCAATCTCGGTGAACTGGGTGGTCAAAAGGCCGTTGCTGATCTCATCCAGGCCGTCCTTGGGCAGGCTCGCCGCGGAGACCCCGCCCGCCACGCACTCGTAGCTGCCGTCCGCCTTGAGGCCCTTGAGCACCAGGCCGGTGCCGCAACTCGTACCCAGCTTGGCGAGGACCGGCAGGTTGCCCAGGTCGGCGTAACTGCCGGTCGCGGCGACTTTGGCCAGGCTAGAAGCCTTAACGTAATCGGCGAGGTCGGCGGTCTTGGCCAGGCCAGTGAGGTCGCTGGCTTTGGCGTAGCCGCTCAGATCGCTCACCTTGGCGTAGCTGCTGAGGTCGCTGAGCTTGGCCAAACCCTGCAAATCGGTAGCCTTGGCAAGGCCTTGGGTCACGCTGGGATCCAGCTGGTTGGCTTTGACGCAGCCGCTGCAGTCCAGGCCCTCCGCCAGCCCGGCGCGCAGAGCCAAGGGCACCGAGCCAAGAGTCACCGCTGGCAGGGGCGGATCGCTGCCGATCTGCAAAGTCATCTGCACTGCGGTGGCAAAAACCCCAGGCGCAAGCGGGGTTTTCTTGCCCAAGGTCGCGGCGAACTGGCCGCCCTTGACCTGCAGCAGCAGCCCCGACTCGCTCCACTGTACGGCACCACCCGCATCGACATAGGACACTGTGGCCGTGTAGTTGCCATCGGCCGCCGCACCGCCGCCGGAGGAAAAGAGCGCGCCTTCAACCAAAGCCGTCGAGGGCACCGCCGCGGCCACACCTGGGGCGCTTGCACCCATCAGCGCCGAGACAAGACCGAGGCTCCGCTGCCAACCCTTGGACATATCGACCTCCGCTGCCAGCCAAACCTCTGGAAAACCTTGGGGAAACCTCGGCGCTGCGCTGTTTCGCTCGCCGGCCCGATCTGCGGCTCTGGCGCTTACTCGGTGACCGTGCGGTCCAAGTCGTCGAGCACCTGGTTGATGCACGCCAGCGGCTGAAGCGCCGAGCCGGCGGCACGGGCCTCTTGGAGGATCTGGCTGCGGGCTTTGCCAATCGGCAGGCCCAGTTCCACCGCAGCGGCGATCGTCGAGGCGCCGGTTGCATCGGAATGGCGGGCGCAGTGCTGAGCGATCGTTTGGGCGACACAGCGCCGGCCCAAAGCCTGACCGACAAAGAACTTGACCACACCCGGCGACGCCAACACGTCCTTGTGCTGGTCCAGCACGCTGCAGTCGGAACCGCCGGCGCGCGCCACTTCGCCGTTGAGCCAGCGGGCCAGGAATAAATCCAGGGTGCCGCGGTCGGCAAAAGCATAGGCGCCGCTGCCCTCGGCCCGGGTAAACAGTGCAGACTGCAAAGTCTTTTCGCACACATGGCGTTTGCGCAGCTGCGGGGTTCCCGCGACCCCGGCGTCGACAGCGGCCTCGCCCCAGCGCGGATCGGTGGCCGCTTCGCACAGGGGCAGGTCAAACATCAGGCTAACGCGGCCGAGTTTGGCGATCGCCGAGCGCACCAGCCGGTCGCCCATGTCCAGGGCATCGGCTTGGGTCCAGCGCAGGTTGTCAAACTCCTTCTTGAGGCGCATGCCGATCAAGGTCTCATAAACGCTGGAGAAACTCACCAGCACTTCGCCGCTGGCGGTCTTGCGGAAGAATTCGGCCAGGGTGTTGATGTCGCGGTAGGTCGACAGGTAGGGATAAGCGCACTGCGCGCCAAACTTGCTCTTCTCATCCAGACCATAGCGCTTGAGAAGCGCGGCAAAGCGGCGGCGCTGCTCTTCGTCCTTGAACTGCCGCGCGATCATCGCCTCAGAAACCCGGCATTCCAGCGGCGGAATTTCCAGACGCGTGTCAAACTCAAGGCCGTAGTCCGCTTCCAGCACAGGGGAGCGGGCCGTCAACACCAGGGTCGCCGCCGGGTACTGGGTCGCCAGACCGCGCACGGCTTGGACTGCGGCGCCGCGGCGAGCGAGGTCGGTTTCTTCAATGCTGTCCAGAAAAACCACAAAGGGCGCCGCGGCCATGGCGGCCTTGAGATCGGCCAAGGCCTCAGGTGTCTTGGCCCCGACCGACTCGGCGATCTTGACGGTGATGCTGTGGGCGCTCGGCTCCGCTAGCGCGGCGATGTCCTTGAGGTCCACGGCAAAGACCGGTGTCGCCGCACACATTTGGGCGCGCAGCGACTCCACAAGCGAAGTCTTGCCCAGGCCGCCGCGCGCGGTGATCAGCACGCTCTTGAGCTGGCCCGCGGCCATGGCCTCCACCAAGCGATTTTCATGGAGGATCAACTCTGTCGGTGCGGTCGCCTGGGGCCAAGTGTGCACAAACAGCTGCGCCGGGTTGTATTCGCCCGACATCAGCCGCTCGCTCTGCTTGGCCGCGGCGCTCTTGCACGTGGCGTCATAGGTCAGCGACTCGCGGCGGACCTCTTTGAGCAAGACCGACTGGCCGCCGCAAGCGCTTAGCAGGGCGAGGGAGGCCGTCACAAGGGGCGCTGCCCAGAGCCGCCACTGCGCAAAGAGCGGGGATTGACTGCGGCAGTGCTGGCCAAGGTCTTTGATTTGCATGGTCCTTTGCCCGTTTGGAAGCTGAACGGTCGTCGCTCTGAGAGCCGGTTCTGGCTCCGTGCGCAACGGCTTGCGGATCCGCCCAACAGCCGGGCTTGTAGCAAAACCAGCCAAATGAGGCAACGGGCAGGGGTTTTGATCGCTAGGCGGACCATGGTTAGCCCGCTTGACCTGAGGGAGCAGGCTGAATTGCCGGGCCTCTTGCCTTGAACCCTTTGGACGCCTTCAGGCTCGAACGGAGGTTGTTGGCCCAAATCGCCGCTGGAGGGAGTCGCCGTGTCGCAAGCTTTGTCGAATTCTGCTGTTGTATTGAGTGGTATCGCCTTGGCCCTGAGCGCTGCGTGCAACCGCGCCGCGGAGCCTGCCGCGAGCCCGACGCCGGCGCCCAACGCCGAGGCCGCGGCCGCCGCTGTGCCGACCCCCGTGGCCGCCGCCGCAGACCCAACTCCGGTGACGGCGCTGCCGGCCGATGTGTCTGCCGCCATGGACCAATTGCAGGGCAAGCTCAAAGAGAGGCTGACCGCGGAGCTGCAGAAGGGCGGGCCCGCCGCCGCCGCTGAGGTTTGCCGCAGTGAAGCCCCGGTTATCACGGCGGGTCTGCAGAGCCCTGGCCTCAAGATCGGCCGCACCTCGCACCTGCTGCGCAACAGCGCCAGCGAGGCCCCGGCCTGGGCTGCGGCCTGGGTCAAAGCCCAGGGCGGGCGCAAAGTCGCCGCGGGGCCCAAGATGGCCCAAGTCGAATTGCCAGGCGGCGGCAAGGGTTATCTGCGGGTCATTGGCACGGCTCCGGTATGCCTGACCTGCCACGGCGCCCCAGAGGCCATGGATCCCGGGCTCAAGACCGCGCTGGCCCAGGGCTATCCGCAGGACCGCGCCACCGGCTTTGCGGAAAACGACGTGCGCGGCTGGTTCTGGGCGGAAGTGCCGGCGGCAGGCAAGTAGCGAACCAAGCCCCAGGGCCCGGCAATTGACCAATTCAGTGCGCCGAGCCCGGCCAAACGCAGCGAAACGACACCGCCGGCGAGCCGTGTTTGCCGGTGCCGCGCTGCCAGGATAGCAACGGCTTGCGCGAATTGGCCCGGCCGCCCAGGTGTTCTTTGAAGTACAGCACTCGGTCTGACGCGGTGCTCCCGGCATAGCCAAAGGCGCTGGGCGGAAACGAGTCGGCCGCCCATTCACCGGTGCCCGTGCCCAAGCGCGGCGCCGTTCTGTGGCGAAGGGCCGATTCCCACTGCAAAATGCTGGGCAGATCTCCGCCGCGACTGCTGCAGAAGGCCTGGGCTTCGCGCCAGCTGACGCGGTTGACGGGCAGGCCTTCGGCGCCAGCCAGGGCAGCATTGCCTTTGCGTCTCAAGTGGTTCTGCCGCTCTGCCTCGCTGCGGCCGGCCAGCCACTTGCCAAAGGTACCTGCGGTCACGAATTGGCTGTCGATACAGAAGCTTTTGATATCCTGGGCGGGCGGATCTGGATCGGGCTGAGGCCACGCAGGGCGCGGGCTTGGGCCCTGGATCAGGTCCAGGCGGCGGGCGGGGATCAACAGCGCACCGGCGGGGCAGTTGCCCGTCGGAGCTGCTGATTCTACCAGCGGATTGGCGGCTTTGCCTGCGTCGACGTCGAGGGCCTGGGCTTCCTCGGGAGCTTCGTCCGCCGGGGTCGGCGCAGCCGCCATCGGCTGGTTCTCGCCCTCGGCTTGGACATTTGCCGGCGTTGGCTCTGCGGCGGCTGCCGTTGCGGCTGCGGCGATCCCCTGGGATTTTGCCGTCGCAGTCAGCGGAGGTGGCGTAGAGTCAACTGGTTGTGCGAAGGTGTGAGCCGGAACTGGCGCCAGAGCCGGCTTCAGACCCCAGCCGAGGCCAAAACCACAGGCCAGCGCAGCGACCACTGCCGCCGCGGCGAGGCCCTTGTTCAGCCCCGGGCGCATCTCAGCGCCGCCCAACTCCACCTGCCCGTCACTGCTGGGCCCTCCGGCAAGCTCTAACGCTTTGCGCAGGCGGCGCAATTCCATCTCGGTGCGGTGTTGGCGCGGGGTGCGCGGCTGCTCCGACTCCAGGTCGCGCAAGGCCTCCAGCACCGGCTGCGGCATCGGCTCTTGCAGCGAGGATTCTGTGTAGAACCAACGGGCTATGGAGACAATGGCCCGGCGCGTGGCGTCGAGGGTGCTCGTCTCGGCCACGGTGTCCGGCCCCTGAGCCAGCGGCGCGACATTGCCGCAGTGGCGCAGCGTGTCCAAATTGCCCAGTGATCGCGAGGGGATCAGCCCTTGAGCGACCAGCTTGCGCTGCAGCTCCGCCAAGTCCATCGGCCGGCCCTGCAGCGGCTTGGGCTGGGCCGCCCACGGGGTGCCCTCGGCCAGGGCGTAGAGCATGGCCTCGCCCAGCCGCCGGGCGTTCCACAGGAACACCTCGTGCGGACCCGCGCGGGTAGCGGCGCATTCGTCCAGGCAATGGGCAAAGATATCAATGTATTGGCGGACACGGGCTGGGTCGGCGGGGCCTGCGGGGGGAGGGGTCATCGCGGGGCAGGTCGCTGTGGCGTATCTATGCGCCAGGCCAACACTTTGCGCGGCGGCCAGCGGGTTGTCAATTCTCGTGGCGAAGTTGTGATAAGCCGCTCTTGCGGGCGAGTTGAAACGGAGACCTGCGCTTGCATACCATGCCGGCGGGGCCAACGGTGCGCGCGCAGGCGGTGCAGCCGCCCAGACAATTTGGCGCAGAAAGTGAATCTGCGAGCGCCAAACCTAGGCCCCGAGTGCGCGTTCACGCGAGCCGTGGGGCGCGATTGAGGCTGGCATGGTTGGCGAACAGAATCCCGGACCGCGTGCTGGCTTGACCGGCGCAGATGCTGAAATGGGCGCCCACATCGTGGCCATTGGCGCCTCTGCCGGCGGATTGGAAGCGCTAGAGCGGCTGTTTGACGGCTTAACTACCGATTCAGGCGCGACATTTGTGGTCATCCAGCACCTGTCGCCCGACCACAAGAGCATGATGGCCAACCTGCTCTCGCGCCACACGGCGATGCCCGTGGTGATGGTCGAGCAGGACATGCTCATTGAGCCCAACACCGTGTACCTGATCCCGCCCGGGGCGATCATGCACATGGGCGACGGCAAGCTGACACTGACGCCAAAGAATCCAAGGACTTTGACGCTGCCGATCGACGTGTTCTTCAAGTCGATGGCCCAGCACTACGGTCCGCGTTCGGTGGGTGTCGTGCTCTCCGGCACCGGCTCGGACGGCACCCGCGGCGCCTCGGCCATCAACGACGCAGGCGGCTTTCTCATCGCCCAGGAGCCGGAGGACGCCAAGTTTGACGGCATGCCGCGCTCGATCATCGCCACGGGGCTGGTCGACGCTATTCTGCCCGTGCAGCTGATTGGCGCGCGGTTGCTGGCGCATATCACCAACCAGCCGATTGTGCAGGCCGCTTTGGCGATCCAAGAGCCCGGGCCGCTGGCGCTCCCCCTGAGCCCTGAGGCCGCGCTCAACGGCGTCTTGCGGCTGCTGCTGCAGTTGGGTGGCATCGACTTTCAGGAATACAAGACCGGCACGGTGATGCGGCGGATCGAGAGGCGCATGAACGTGCGCCAGGTCACTTCGCTGGAGGCCTACCTGGACCTGTTGTCCAGAGACCGCAATGAGGTGCTGGTGCTCCGCCGCGAGATGCTCATCCCGGTGACCAGCTTCTTTAGGGACCCGGAGGCGTTTGAGATTCTGGGGCGGCTCATCATGGAACCGCTGGTGGCGCGCAAGCAGGGGGGCGACACCATTCGCGTTTGGGCCGCCGGCGTGGCCACGGGCGAAGAGGCCTATTCGCTGGCGATGATGTTCCTAGAGACCTTTGACACCCTCAAGCGCTGGCCCACGCTCAAGATTTTTGCCACCGATGTCGAGCAGTTGAACACAGAAGCCGCCGGCGCCGGGACGTATCCCGAGTCGATCGCCGCGGAAGTGTCTGCCCAGCAGCTGGAGCGCTTCTTTGTCAAACGCGGCAGCAATTTTGTCGTCAAGAATGAGCTGAGGCAGTGCATTGTTTTTGCGCGCCACAACATGCTGTCCGATCCGCCGTTTACCCGGATGGACCTGGTAGTGTGTCGCAACGCCCTGATTTACTTTAAGGCTCCCGCTCAGGAGCGCGCCCTGAAGCGCCTGCAGTACGCGCTCTTGCCGCGGGCTTATCTGTTCCTGGGATCGAGCGAGTCGCTGGGCGAGCTGCAGAAGGACTTCACGCCGATCAGCGCCAAGCACAAGATTTGGCAGATGATCAAGCCGCTCAACCAGCCGTTGGACGTGGCCAAAGGCGGGAGCTACGGCTACACCGCGGCGCAGCCCATAGCGGCTGTTGGGCGCTTGCCCCGCTTGAAATCGACCGCGGTGGAGCAGGGTTTTGCCACGCTGATCAGAGCCTTTGCGCCGCCGGCGGCGATTTTGGTGACCTCGCGCCAAGAGCTGGTGCACTCCTACGGCAACGTCGCCAAGTTCTTGCATTTGCGCGAGGGCAGCGCGAGCTTGGAGCTCAACCGCATCCTCCCAGAGTCGCTGGTGCCGGTGGCTGTCGCTCTGCTCTTTAAGGCCTCGCGCGAACAGACCAGCGTGAGCTCAGAGGGGCTGCGCTTTGTCACGGCCGACGGCAACGTCGAGTACCTGCGGCTGAGCGCGTGGATTGTGCCGGAAAGCGAGGGGGAGCGCCTCACGCTGCTCGCATTTGAGCAGATGCAAGCGCCGCCGGACATCTCCTCGATTAGCGCCATCGACGTCAATACGGAGACGGCGGAGCGCATGGAACTGCTTGAACGCGAGCTGGTGGCCACGCGCGAGAGCTTGCAGGCCACGGTGGAGGAGCTCGAGACCAGCAATGAAGAGCTGCAGTCCACCAATGAAGAGCTGATGAGCTCCAATGAGGAGCTGCAGAGCTCGAATGAAGAGCTGCAGTCGGTCAATGAAGAGCTGAATACGGTCAACGCCGAATACCAGGAGAAAATCGACATCCTGAATCGGCTGAACGCAGACCTGGACAACATGGCCCAAGCGGTGGCGGCGGGCACGGTGTTTGTCGACGACAAGATGCATCTGACGCGGTTTTCGCCCGACGCGACCAGCATTTTCCGCATGCGCCCGAGCGATATTGGCCGGCCGCTGGACGACCTGACCCACACGCTGCTGTATCCGGAGCTGATTGCCGACCTGCACGGGACTCTGGACGACGGCAACAAGATCGAGAAGGAAGTGCGCGGAATCAATGGGCTGCACTACTTTGTGCGCATGTTGCCGTACCGGGTGCCCTCCAGCAGGGCCAAGGGGGCGGTGATCACGTTCATGGATGTGACGGCGCTGCACGAGGTGTCGCGGCTGCAGAGCATCATCGACGCCCTGTATGAACATGTGGCGGTCCTGAACCGAGAAGGCGTCATCACGCTGGTGAACACGGCGTGGCGCAACTTTGCCCAGAGCAACGGCGATCCGTTCATGGCCCGCTCGGGACCAGGCGTGAGCTATCTGGATGCGTGCAGGGACATCCACCAGCCGCCGGACGACCCGACGGCCATCGCCGCGCAGCAGGGCCTGAAAGAGGTATTGCGCGGCCGGAGAAACCACTTTTCGCTGGAGTATCCCTGCCATTCGCCCACCGAGGAGCGCTGGTTTGTGATGCATGTGTCGGCTGTGGGCGGCGAACAGCCCGGCGCGGTCGTCAGCCATGCCAACATAACTGAGTGGCGCCACCGCCCGGATGGGGACTTGCCATGAGCGGTTCCGAGGCGACGGTGACCAAGAGGGCTGAACGCCTGGAGCTTTTGCGACGCCGCGCCCAGGAAGTGCTCGCCGCATCTAGGTTTGAGGAGATCAGCGCCGATGGCCGGCTCGATCCTCTGCAGCTGGCCAAGCTGATGGAAGAGCTGCGCACCTACCAGGTAGAGCTGGAGCTGCAGAATGAAGAGCTCTATGCCGCCCAGCTGGAAGCCGATGCCGCGCGCCGCCGCTACCAGCACTTGTTTACCCAAATGCCGCTGGCGGCGATGGTGCTGGATGAGCAGGGGAAGGTGGACGACTGCAATGGCCGCGCGGACGAACTGCTGGGGCCGCGAAGCCTCCGCGGGCCCGGCGATGGGCGGTTTTTGACGCGCCTGGAGCCCGAAGACCGGCAGCGCGTCCACAGGGCCCTGCGCGAATTGGCCCCGGGCGAAACGCAGCTGGTGGAGAGTCTGCGGCTTGGCAGCGGGGTGGCCACGGCCGCGGTGTTTGACGCCCACCTGATTGGACTGTCGATCGACTACAAGCTGGACCGCCGAACCCTGGCGCTGTTGGTCGACAAGACCAGCGAGATCGCGCGCCAGCAGGATCAGCAGTTCTACATGGCGATGCTGGACTCGAGCGACAGTTTCATCTACGCGGCGGACGATCGCGGCCAGATGCTGCTGGCCAACCGCGCCCTGCTCGAATCCTTGGATTGCACACGCGATCAGGTGGTGGGCCACCCGCGCAACGACTTTTTGCCCCTGCGCGACGCGATCCTGCACCTGGAGGCCGACCAAAAGGTCCTGCAGACCGGCCACGCGCTGACGGTGGAGGAGCAGGTCCACAGGCCGGCTTCGCGGGGCACGTCCACGTATCTGACGCGCAAGTTTCCCCTCCGCGACCTCAACGGCCGGACCTATGGCGTAGCGGGCATTTCGACCGACATCACCGCGATCAAGGACCAACAGCGCCACGCCATGTTGAGTGAGACGGTGTTCATGAGTTCGTCGGACGGCATCATCATTACCGACGCCGACACCTACATCGTGCGGGTCAACCCGGCTTTTACCCGGCAGACGGGCTTTTCTCCCGAGTCGCTCCAAGGGCGCAAGACCAGCATCCTGAAGTCCGGTCGCCAGGACAGCGCCTTTTACTCCGCCCTTTGGCACAGCCTGACGACTACGGGGAGCTGGTGTGGCGAGCTGTGCAATCGGCGCGCGGACGGCACGTATTACACGGTTTGGTCGGTGATCAACGCGGTGGCGGATGCCCACGGCCAGGTCGTCCACTACGTCGCGATTCAGACCGACGTGACGCAACTGCACAACGTGCGACTCGCGCTTGCCCACCAGGCCCACTACGACAACCTGACGGGGCTGCCCAATCGCGCGCTGCTGACGGACCGGCTCAAGCAGCTGGTTGCGTCGGCGCTGCGCCACGGCAAGACGTTCGCCGTGTTGTTCCTGGATCTGGACCGCTTTAAGGAGGTCAATGACACCCTGGGGCATCTCATCGGCGACCGGCTGCTCCGGGAGGTGGCCCAGCGCTTGCAGGAGAGGGTGCGCACGGAAGACACGGTGGCGCGCATTGGCGGCGACGAGTTTGTGGTGCTTCTGCCAGAGACCGACGAGGCCGGCGCGCTGGCGACCGCTGCGAGGATCCTGGAGCGGGTTCATGTCGACGTATTCCTGAGCGACCACGTGCCCTATCGGCCCATGGCGAGTCTTGGGCTGGCGGTGTATCCGCGCGACGGCAAGACCCCAGATCTGCTGCTGCGGAGCGCCGATTTGGCGATGTACGCGGCCAAGACCGACGGGCACAACCGCATTCGCGCGTATTCGCAAGAGATGGGCCACGCCAATGACGAGCTGTTTGCCCTGCAGAATGAGCTGAACCTCGCCATCGAGCGCCAGCAATTGCGCTTGCACTATCAGCCCAAATGCCGGCTGGCGGATCAAGCGCTGGTGGGCGCAGAGGCGTTGGTGCGCTGGCAACGGCCGGGAAATGGTTTGGTGCTGCCGGGGCACTTTATCGGCGTGGCGGAGCGCTGCGGTTTGCTCGTACAGCTGGACCGGTGGGTGGTCCATGAAGCGCTGAGGCAGCTGGGGCAATGGATTGCCGAGGGGCAGTGGCAGGATGGCTGGCGCCTGTCGATCAACCAGAGCGTTCTGGACCTCAAGCGCCCGGAGATGGTGTTCGCGCTGCAGGACCTTCTGCTGCATTACGGTGTGAGCGCGTCGATGCTGGAGCTGGAGATTACAGAAGACGCCCTGTACAACCACACGCCGGAGCTGATCAAGCAGTTGGAGCAGCTGATTGCCATGGGGGTTACCGTGGCGATCGACGATTTTGGCACCGGCTATTCCAGCTTGGCCTATCTGCGGCAGCTGCCCATCTCTGTCATCAAGATCGACCGGGGCTTTGTCAGCGGCATGCTCGTGGCGGAGAGCGACGCGGTTTTGGTGCAGACGATCATCGATATGGCCCACAACTTGGGGCACAAGGTCGTGGCCGAGGGGGTCGAACTGCCGGCGCAGCGCGAGCTTTTGCAGCGCATGGGGGCGGAGGTGGGCCAGGGCTTCTTGTTTGGAAAGGCCATGGATGCCCAGCAATTCGCCGATGCTTGGCTCCCTGTGGCCGCCCGTCCGTCGGGGGAATACAGAGGGCCACTCAACTGAGCGGGGCCCGGCGGAGCACAGTTCACGGCCCGCAGCGCGCCCCAAAGGACGCCGCCACCCGCGCCGCGGCTTCATGCCAGGCCCCCGGCGCGCCGCGCGTCACCGACACCTGAATGTCGAGCAGGCGGCCACAGCGCAGCATCGCCACCCGCGGCAACCACGCATAGCGGCTGGTCTGTTGCTGCAACACCGCTACAGCGCCCGCCATGGGCAGGCGAGTCGTCGCTTCGACGTCAAGGCCCAGCGGTGTCGTCGCGGCGAGGTGGGCGCGCAAGAAGCGCTCCTGATCGGCTGGCGAAGCCCCGGTCTCTGCCGCGGCACTGGTTCCCGTGACGGAGGTGGGCTCGGCGATGGCGCTGATGGTCATCAGGTCGCGGCGCGCTTGGCCGACCTGGGCGGTTTGCCGGCCGCCCTGGCTGCGGCATGTCGCCGGGCCTAAGCCAATGGGAACCTCAAAACCTGGAGCGTCTTTGCAAGGTTGTGCGGCCTTCCAGCCGCGGGGGGCGCCGGCATGCCACGGTGGGGCCTCGCTCCAATGGCTCAGCAGCGTGGCCACACTGGCCAGCCCCAGCGCCGCGGTAAGCGAGCGAAACGCCCACCGCGAGGTCCACTGGGCCTTGGCGTTGGCGTAGGCCGACAGCTTGGGATCCTCAAAAGCCCCCCAAGACGCAGCGGAGCCAACCACTGCCAAAGCACCCACCGCTGCGCCCAAGAATACCGCAGCGATGGAGCGAAATTGCAGCCACTGGGTCGCCGCGAGCACAGACAAGACCAGGCTAAAGCCCACGGGGCCGGGGAGTCCAGCCCAGCGCGGCATAGGCAGCCCAGCCCGGCCCCAGAGCATCAGGCGCGCCGCCATGACCGCCGCCGCCGCCGCAGGAGCGCCCACCCCAGGCCAATCGCCGCCGCCGGCGGACAGCGCCGCCCCCGCGAGCCCGCCGCACAGCAGGATCACCAGCCACCGCGACCGGCCCAGGGCGGTTTCCAAGGGCCGGGCCCACGCCAGAGCCGCGACACCCGCCAGCGTAGACGCCAGCCCGGGGTGCAGCCAGGTAGCGGTCAGCAAGGGCCAATAGCCTTGATCTGCGGCGAGTTGGATGTCCAAAGCCCCCATGCGCACCAGCCCCGGGGCGTGGTCACCGGCGCGCCAGGCGAGCTGAGAGGCGCCCAAGATGGTCCAAAGCGCCGCCGTGGCCGCGGTCGC
>CAXNCS010000016.1:0-42971 GCA_964201005.1 Myxococcota bacterium | reverse complement strand
TCTCCAGCGCCAATGGTACTTGACGGGAGACCGTCTGGGAGAGTAGGACGCTGCCGGAATCCACGACCAACACCCCCCTGTAGACTTCGGTCTGCAGGGGGGTGTTGGCATTTTTGCGTTTTGTCACAGTCGGACTGGGCTTGGCGGCGCTTGCCGTGGCGCGCGGGCTGGGCCTCGCTACCCGGGCCTCGCTACCCGGGCCTCGCTACCCGGGCTTCGCTACCCGGGCCTTGCTACCTGGGCCCCGCTACCTGAGCCTTGCTGCTTGGGCCTCGCTGGGCGGGCCGGCGCCGGGGGTCAGAGCTTTGATTCGGGCGAGTCCAAGGGCTCCGACGCTTTCCGCGGCCGACGCGACCGAACTGCCAGAACCAGCGCATACGCAATCGCCAACCAGACTGCGGATGCTGCACCAAGGGCAAACGCGAAAGGCCGCATGGGCTCTGCCTGCCACGGATCTCTCAGCGATGTCGCGGTTCCAGCGGCTGTGCCCAGCGACGACGGCGCGTGCCAAGGCGATTGCCGCAGCCTTTGCCCCAACAAATCGAGCACTCGCTGGACGTCCATCGGTGGGATTCGCGGCGATGACCCTGCGAACCAGGGCGAAGCGAGTTGTTCAGTCAGCACCAGGAGAGTTTCACCAGTTTCGGGGTGAACAAAGAGCACTCGGTCGGCAAGAACGGCGATTTGCGTCCGCGCAAGGGGCCCAGTTGGATCCGACTCGGCAATTTCCCGCTGGATATCAGAGAGGACCGGGGCGAATTCAGGCGGTAGGACGTGTGGTTCTTGCCCAGCAGCCGGAGCGGCACACAAAGCGCTGGCCACAGCGAGGCTGGCTGTACATGTGAGGATGCCGACCCTCTGGCTGCGCTGGATCAAGGTTGGATCTCCGTCTCTAGCAGGCAGGGCGGGCCGTATTCCCACTCGGTGTTGTCGTCGCACCCCGGACCCCAACTGCGGGTCACGAGCAAGGTCGCCAGGCCTACTTCGATGGCGTCCACCTCGACGGATTGTCGATCGGTCGCCAGAACCGCCGAAAGGGCAGCGGAACCGCGCACGGCCTCGATTCGCCAAGGGCAGCGGCGCGCAGGAACTTGGTTCAGGGCAATGCGCCGTTGGCCGGAAACGGGGAAATGTAAAGGCAATTCGAATGTCGTTTGCGAAGGGGCTTTGCCAGGCGCCAAGGTCACGGCAGCTGGAAAGGTGCGCAAGTGCCACGGGATGCTCGCTTGGGGCAGCGCGGCAAAGCCACTCGGCAGGATCCCGGGCTTCAGGGGCTGACATTCCCGGTGGCTGTCCGAGAGAAGGCAGCCTCTGCCTGTGTGGACCTGTAGCCAAGGCCGGGTGGTGCGCGACCAGGTGCGGACGCGATGAGGGCCGTTTTGCCAAGTCGCGGTGGCCCGCCAGCCAGGGCCTGTCGGCTCCGCGGAGTCATCAAGATCGATGAATTGCCAGGCAAGAGCCAGCGATTCGGCAGAGGGAGATGCCACGGCGGGTAGCTCAAGCTGGACGGCGGCAGCCAACCGCCGGCAGCCCGGCCCCTGAACGCGGTAGAGGTGGGTCGGCCAGCCTTGGCGGTGTTGGCTTAGGTCGCGTGCGGTCTGCGCTACTACGGACCAAGGGTGGCCTATGCCGATGCTGGGAGGGCCCAAAGCGAGCGCTGTGGCGGCGGCAACGACAGGGGCCGCAGACCTTGGCAACCAAGAGAGCATCAGCCCCAGGCCCATGGACGCCGCCGGCAGTGCGGCCAAGAAGTAGCGGGGGTGCAAAGATCCCACCCCAAGAGACGCCGCTAGCAGCACGGCTCCAGCTCCCAGGACGGCAGAGGCTGATGCGGGCCAGGCGCTGGCAAGATCGGGAGGGCCGGATTTGGCCAAGATAGGACGAGATTTCCTGGCGTACCAGCAGGCCGCAACTCCACTGGCGAAGAGCAGGGAGGCGGACGTGGCCAAGAGCCAGCCGCCCTGTCGATGGACAGCGCGGAGGTTTGCAAGCTGCACTTCTGGAGCCAGCGCCATTGCGCTGACCAGGGCGGCTGCGATGCTCGCAGAAGTGGCGCGTAGAGGTCGGCCCGCCGTCCACGGCAACACCAGCATCGCCGCAAACGCATAGAGCCCACCCAGGGGGTGCAAGTCGATTTGCACGCCCAACAGTAGTCCTAGGGCCGCCCAGGAGTGGATTTGCTGAGTCCGGCGACTGCGTTGCCACAGAGCCGCCGCCAGGGCTGCAACCAGCGGCAGTAGCGCTGGGGACCAAATGAGGTGCTCCCGGGTGGCGATCATCAGCGCGGTCGTCAGGAGCGCTGCCGGCCACGCGCCAGACACCGCGGCAATTACGGCAACTGCGGCACTATCTGCAGCAAGAACCAAAGTGTGGGCGGCTTCCGTGGGCGCGCCAAGCCAGCGCAGCGCCACCAGGGTCGCCGGCCACGCGGCGCCGGAGCGGAGCTGTCCAAAACTCGCTTGGGCGCCGCCTGCAACGCAATGGCCGCCCTCCACGCAGTCGCGGGCCTGGAGCAGGTCGCGAACGGTGTCGGGATGGTCGCTGAGGGGCGGCGCGGCATACGCCAGCAGGGCAAAAGCAAAGAGGAACCAAAGGGCGGGATGGTCCGCCGCGGCGCGAGCGTGTTTCCAAAGGGGCTGCAAACGCTCTCCGCCTCGCCAATTAGGTGGCTGATCCCGCCCGCCACGGAAAGGTATGTAGATGCACCTTTAGCCGGCTAGAAGCCGCAGCAAAGTGGCGCGGGCGGCCTGGGCATCGGCGCCTTTGGCGGCGCGCATCGTAGCGCCCAGCAGCACGGGCAACAGCTTGGTTTCTCCGGCCCGATAGCGCCCGACTTCGCCAGCGTGCTGATCGAGAACGGCCTGGACCGCCGCTTCCAAGGCGCCGTGGTCTTCCATTTTTCGAAGGCCCAGCTGATCGACGAGCTGCAGCGGATCCCCGCCCGCTTCGCACAAGTGATCGAGCAAGCGCTTGGCCGCAGCGGGAGTCACCGCCGCCGACTTGATTAGGCCCACGAACGCGGCAAAAGCCCCCGCATCAAACGGCGCGGCGGCGAGCTTGCGGCTGGCCAGTGCACCGGCCAATTCGTTCCGCTGCCAGCGGAAGGTCGTCTCCGGATCCGCCCCTGCCGCCAGGGTGGCGCGCAAGAAAGCGACAGCCGACTCGTCTTGAGCAAAAGCTGCAAATACCATTGGTTCAGCGGCGACCTGTGCGCAAAGGGACTTGAGTTCTGGCTGGCTATCGAGCCACGCGAGCCGAGCGACGGCCTGGTCACTAGCCGCGGTGCTCTGTGGCTTGGCCGGCTTATCCGCAGAAGTTCGCGAGGCCGGCTTGGCGATCGCAACCGGGCGCGCCCAAGTGTCGCGAAGGCTGATCGTGCGGTTCCATACAGGGGCGCCGGGCAGGCTCTCAATCGCATCGGCGATGAAGAACCCTTGACGTACAAATTGGAATCGTTCACCAGGGTTAGCTTGGGCCAAGGCGGGCTCAAGCTTTGCCGCGAGCACCTCTAGCGACGCGGTGTTGAGGTGCGCGAGAAAATCGCCTTCCGCGTCAGGCTGTTCCACGCTAAAGAGGCGGTCGTACAGCCGCACGTCCGCGTCCAGCGCAGTCTTGGCAGCCACCCAGTGCAGCGTCGCGGCAGGCTGCCGACCGTCGGGCGCCGTGCCCCCCTTGGTGTGCAGGTCCACCGAGCAGCGCAGTCCGGTGATCGCCCCGGTGGAGGGATCGCGGTCTACGCCGTCGCACTTGACAAAATACGCCCCATACAAGCGAACTTCGCGGCCCGGCGCCAAGCGCTTCCAGTCGGCCGGTGGGTCCTCGCTAAAGTCGTCCCGCTCCATGATCAGGTGCTTGGCAAAGGGCACGACCCGGCTGCCTTTGCTGGGATCGCCAGGCCACCAGGGAATACTCAGCTTCTCCACCATGTCGGCCGGCCAATTGGTCAGCGTCACGGCCAGCGGCTTGAGCACCGCGAGCGCCCGTGGGCTCTTCTTTTCCAGATCCTGGCGGATGCAGAACTCGAGTTTGCCGATATCGACCATGGAGTTGTTCTTGGCCACTCCGATAAGGTCGGCAAAATCGCGCAGCGCTTCAGGCGTGACCCCGCGGCGGCGCATGCCGGCGACCGTTGGCATGCGCGGGTCATCCCAGCCCGACACGCGCTTGTCCACCACCAACTGCAGCAACTTGCGCTTGGACATGACCGTGTAACCCAGCGCCAAGCGGGCAAATTCGTATTGCCGTGGCCGCGGATTCCACGGGCCGGTGTGGTCCAGGAACCAGTCGTACAACTCGCGGTTGGTCTCAAATTCCAGCGTGCAGATGGAGTGGGTGATGCCCTCAATCGCGTCTTCCAGCGGGTGGGCGTAGTCGTACATCGGATAGATGCACCACTCGTCGCCGGTGCGGTGGTGGTGAGCGTGGCGGATCCGGTAGATCAACGGGTCGCGCATGAGCACATTGGCATGGCCCATATCGATGCGCGCGCGCAAGACGCACGTCCCGTCGGCAAATTCCCCGGCCTTCATGCGGCGAAACAGCTCCAGGCTCTCTTCGATCGGCCGATCGCGATAAGGGCTGGCCACGCCAGGAGTGGTGAAGTCGCCGCGGTTCTTGCGGATTTCCTCGACCGTCTGGCCGTCGACATACGCCTTGCCGTCCGTCACGAGCCGTTCAGCCAGCGCGTACATCTGGCTAAAATAGTTGCTCGCGTAGCGCACCTCGCCGTCCCAATTGCCGCCGAGCCAGGCCACATCGTGCTGAATTGATTCGACATAGTCGGTGTCTTCGGTCACGGGATTGGTGTCGTCCAGGCGCAAGTGGCAGACGCCGCCGTACTGCTGGGCCAGGCCAAAATTCAGGGCGATCGATTTAGCGTGGCCGATATGCAGATAGCCGTTGGGCTCGGGCGGAAAGCGCGTCACCACTTTGGTGTGGCGGCCGGCGGCCAGATCGGCGTCGACGATATCAGTCAGAAAATTGGAGCGGCGGGCGGCGGGGCGGTCGGACATCAGGCGACTCTGTGCCCAAGGGTTGGGCGGCGAATCCCGCAGCATAGCGCAGATCGCACGCGGGTGTCAGCGCCCCTGAAAGTGCGGCGGTCGCTTCTCCAGCAGGGCCGCTACGCCTTCGCGGCAGTCTTCGGTGGCCAGGGTCGCCGCCTGCTCAAACGCCTCGCGTCGCGCTGCCTGCCGCGGATTCCAGCCCAGATTGGCATATACCGCCTGCTTGATCAGGCGCACTGCAATCGGCGCCGCTTGAGCGATTTCCTCTGCCAAGGCGAGGGCTTTGGGCAGCACCTCGTCGGCCTCTGTGGCGTAATTGAACAGCCCCCAGTCCGCGCCGGTTGCTCCGCTCACCAGTTTGCCGCTCAGCAGCATCTCGAGCGCTCTGGGCACGCCGATAAGTCGCGGCAAAACGTCGCTGATGCCCATGCCGGAATGCAGGCCGACGCGCGCAAAATTGGCCCCGTAGCGCGAGCCTTTGTGGGCGACCCGCAGATCGCAAGTCAGGGCCAGGCCAAAGCCGCCGCCGACGGCATGGCCCTGCAGGGCGCCGATCACCGGGACCTCGAGTTCCAGCACGCTCAAGAAGGGCCCGTACATCGCAAAGGATTTCTCGCCCGACACCCGCCCGTCGCGATCGCGCTGCAGCACGCTGCGAAAATCGGCGCCGGCGGAGAAGCAGCTGCCCTTGCCGGTGATCACCGCGCAGCGAATGCCCTCCAGCTGGCGCACCTGCTGGATCGTCGCGGCAAACCCGTCCAAGAGCTCGGGCGTCATGCTGTTGCGGTTGTCCGCTCGGTTCAGGGTCACGATCGCCACAGCGCCGCGTTGTTCAAGCAGAACAGGAGCTTGGCTGGTATCGGCAGAGGGGGCGTGGTTCATCGGCTCGGTCCTGCGTCGGGTTCGGGGCTTTCCGGCGGCTCGTGCGGCTCGTCGGCGTACAGGATCTTAGCGCCCTCTTCAAGGTCGCGCACCCTGCCGTAGCGCTGCTGGGCGGGGTCGAGAATCCACTCGTCGCCCTGGGCATCGTCGTAGCGCACCCACGCGTGGCTGAACCAGCCCGGCACATGCTTTCGCTCTAGCGATACCCGCCCTCCGAGCCACCCGCCGTCGACCAGCCGCTCCAGCAGGGCGCCGACCATGCACACCTGGTGGCGACACACCCCGCCGCGCTCGCGCAGAAACACGTCCAGGTCGATGGGTTGATCGGGCTGAAGCAGGCCGCGGCTATCCAACCGCCGCACCACCTCTTCATCATAGGGCATATACCCGCGCACCAGCTCGCCGACCCGCAGAGCCAGATGCTCGATCAAGTCCAGGCGCACGTCGCTGTCCCTGTGGCCATCGCGCAGGCTCTGCAGCCAGGTGTCATAGAGACTGCGCAGAGCGCTTCCCGGCCGGCGCATGTCGACGACAATTGCCTCGCGCGGTTTGCGCCCCAGGTAAATGCCGCCGTCGATGCGCGTCCCAGCGCCGATGATGCGCCAGCCGTGGAACCAGCCAAACGGCGCGTCGCTGGCGCTGCCCGGCTCAAGTTGGCCTGCCGCGCTGAGGCGCTGTAGCAAAATCGCAGTGTTGCCGCCGCGGGCCTGGTCCAGGCTGCGGGTCTTGCAGTGGCCGGTGCCGTCCGCTTGATCGGCGCTGGGCAGGTTGCGGGTGGCGTCGGGGTCCTCCAGCTCGTCGCTTCGCTGCGGCTCAAATGCCCCGCTCCCAGCCCACTGGCGCAAACGCTCCACGCGGCCTGGGTGGGCTAGGCGCGGCACCGGTGTGATGAGCGGTTCGAGGTCAGTCATGGCCACAGATTGCCAGAAGGGCGGTCCCGGCGTCCAACTCCGGCGCCGCGAACCTGAAAATGCCCCGGCTACCCAGCCGATGCTCCCTGCCTGCCCTTTGCAGGGAGTGAGGACTTCGCTTTTGTCGCTGGCCGTGCGGCCGCGGCGGACCGACCCGCCAATTGGTTTCTAGCCCCGCGGTTGCCCGGGGTGTTGACGGATGGGTTGCAGCTTGCCAGCATCCCAGCGGCGCATCAGGCCCGCGCCCGGCGGCCCAGCGATTGCGTCGCCCTCCAGTCGAGGAATTCGCCATGTCCAACCCCAGCCCCAAGTTCTGCCCCGCGTGCGGTCACAAGTTGCTGCCCGGCGCCAAATTCTGCCCAGAATGCGGAGAAAAGCTCGATGTCGCTGCCGCGGCGCCCGCTGCCGTGAGCCCCGCAAAAGACACCGCGCCCGCCGCCAAAGCAGAGCCCGCGCCTAAGGCCGAGCCCGCCGTTACAGCAGCGCCGGCGGCAAAATCCCCAGCGCCCGCGGCCAAAACCGAGCCAGCGCCGGCCAAGAAGGACCCCATGAAGGCCCTGCTTGGGGGCGGCGACGACCACGATCACGACGACGATCACGACGACGGTCGCCTGCACAAGCCCGCCGCCTCTGACGAAGATGCGGTCATGCCCAAGCGCCGCAAAGGTATCCCCACGCCGGTGATTGCCCTGGGCGCCGTGGCGCTGGTGGTCGGATCGATGGGCATCTACTTGGCCAGCAGCGCCGAGCGCCTCGCCGCCTTCCAGTGCCACGTGTTGGGCAAGGTCGACAAGTGCGAGACCGAGCAGATGCGCCTGAATAAGCTCAAGAAGCAGAAGGCGGAAGAAGAGCAGCAGCTGATGGTGCCCGTGCAGGGCGCGTTTGACCTGAGCTACGGCCCCAAAGACATCGGCTGGATCACCATTGTGCAGAAGCGCTATGAGGAGTCCCGCGACGATTTCGTCAAGCGCGTGCGCGACAACGGCCCCGACACGCGCAAGCTGGTCGAGACCCGCTTTGGCGACTACCAGCTCGGCAAGAGCAAGTCCGAAGACGGTCGCCGCACCGGCTCGATCGCCTTTGTTTCGCAAGAGGATTGGAAGGCCAAGCACACCGGTAACGCCGCTCCGTCGCTTATTCCCGATCCGCCGCCGCCGCCGCTCAAGCCGGGCGAGACACCTCCTCCGCCTCCGCCGCCGCCCGCCAAGCCGCCTGAGGGGCCCATCACTTGGTGGCCGCAGAAGGTCAAGACCAAGGATGCGACCGGCAAAGAGACCGAAGTGCTGCAGGAAATCGCCCTGCCCATCAGCGTTCAAGGCGTGCCGATGCTCGAAAAGGAGCAGTCCGATGGCACGGGCAAGCGCCTGACGGCCGAGGCGATTGCCGATTTGCAGAAGAAGCTGGAGAGCGCGCCCAAGCCCAAGGAGGGCGAAGAGGTCAAGGTCGACCCGAGCACGGAGGTCAAGACCGTCGCCGTGTCCACCTGGACGTATGAAGTGCAGCTGTGGGCCCCTGGCCACTATCCGCGCAACATCCTGTTCTACGACGATCCGCTGCCGCCGGAGCTCGACAAGAAGAAGCTCGAAGGCGAGAAGTGGACGCTGCGCAAGTTCAAGAAGCAGCCGGACGGCAAGCTGGTCATCGACAACGCCTCGTTTGACATGCTGCCTGAGCCCAGGACCATCCAGACGCGTTACCTGCGCGTGCTCAAAGAGTTGCACTGCATTCGCCTCTCCAAGGAGTATGCCGGCAAGTCGGACCAGGGCAAGAAGGACGCCGAGGACTTGATCTGGGAGCAGAACGCTTTTGACCGCGATCGCCGCGAGATTGCCGTCAAGAACGACGGGGACCCGGCCTTTGAGGCCCTGAAAGCGACGATGATTAAAGAAGCGCAGTGCGAAAAAGCAGCGGAATAATCTAGCCTTGCTGTGAGTGCTTGCCGCCTGTCGGGGTTCCAATCCCGGCAGGCGGTGGCGTTTTTGCCCCTCGGCGATCGCGGCGGTCAGGTGCAACCCCCGGGCGCGGTGAGGTGTTCTGCGCCTGTCGAGGGCGGTTTGGGGGGAACGGCCACCTCAGGACGTCGCAGTTTTCTTGTCAGCCCCGCCAAACGAGGTCAGCATGGGGCTGATGCGAGCCTCTGCCCCCATCGCTAGGTTTTTGTCGCTTTGCTTGCGGGTCCGCCGGCTGGCGTCGCGCGCGCTGCTGTCCGGCGTCGCCTTGACCATGGCCTTGACGGCGCCTGGGGCCGCAGTCCTGGCTGCAGAGCCGCCCCTGCCCCAGGCCGACCCCGCAGAAGCCGTGGACGACGTGCCGGAGGCGCCAGAGGTCTGTGCCGCCGAGCCGGCCGCCAAAGAGCCCGCTCTCGCCGCCGCTTCTACAGAGGATCTCTATGACCTGCGACCGTTTGCCGAGGTTTCGCCGGAGTTCAAGGACCTAGGCGAGGCCTGGCGCAAACGGCAATGGCTGACTTTGGTGCAGCGCGCCGCGGACCTCGTCGATCGGCCTCCGGGCGGCGCCTCGCGGCAAGCGGCGCAGATGGTCCAAGCGGCGCTGATGCTGCAGGCCCTGGGCCATGAAGGGCTGCGCCAATGGCCAGAAGCCGAGCGGGTTTGGCAGCGCTTGGCCCAAAGCGGCCCCCTCGCCCAGCGCGCCCGTCAGCACTTGGCCGAATTGGCGATGCGCCGCAAGGATGTCCCGGAAGCATTGGCGCAATTGGCTGCGGTGCCCAGCTGGCACGTCGCCCGCGACAACGCCACGCTGCAAATGGCCCGCCTGGAGCTGGAGCGAGGCCACATTGGCCCGGCGATCGACGCGCTGGACCGCCTGACCCCGGCGCGGTTGAGCGATGATCAGGGCGCGCTGCACGCCCTTCTGCGCGGCGAAGTGGCCAAGCGCTCGGGCAAGCTCGCCGAGGCCCGCAAGGCCTTTGAAGACGCCTGGAACAGCGACGTGGAGCCCTATGCCCAGCGTGCGGCCAAGCGACTGGTGGAGATCGATGCGCCGCCGAGTCCCGCCGAGCATATCGAGCGGATTCTGCGGCGCCGCGGCGTCAAGGCCGATCAGTTGCGCGGTTGGCTGCGCGAGGCCGAGGCTGTGACCGAAGAGGGCAGCGGCCTGCGCCTCTACGTCCAGGGGGCGCTGTGGATTCGCGACAAGAAGACCCGCGATCTAGCGCCGCCGGCCCTGGCCAAAGCGGTTGAGCTCCTTGAAGATCCTCTGCACAAGGCCAGGGCGATATTTGCTTTGGGCGACGCGCTGGGCAAGAACGGCCAAGACAAGGCGGCGATTGAGACCCTGGGCCAAGTCGCTCCGCTGCTCCAGGGCCAGACGGGGGCCGCTGCGGCAGAAGTCCAGGCCCGCACGTTGGCGCGGCTGCACCGCCTGTACAACGCCATCGATCGCCCAGGCGACGCCGAGCAAGTGCTGGAACGCCTGCTGGATCTGCACCCAGACGCCAATGAGCGCGAGCTGGCGGTGTGGGCGCTGGGCTGGCAGCGCTTTCTCGGCGGCAATTGGGCGAAATCCCTTGAAGCCTTTGTGAAACTTGAGCGCGAGCATGGCCACCTCTGGACGGGCGCCCAGCAGCCTTGGCGCGCAAAGGCCATCTATTGGCAGGGCCGATCTCTGCAAGAAATGGGCCAGACCGAAGGGGCTCTCGAGGCCTGGGCCAGTGTCGCCAACACTTATCCGCAGACTTATTACGGCATTCTGTCCCTCGACCGCATCCGCGAGATCGACGGCGATCGCGCAGCTCGCCTTCAAGGGCCGCCGCCCAGCCCCATGTCCGCCGATGTGCCGCCGCCGAGCTTGCAGCGCCTGCGCGTGGCCCGCCACCAGGCCCTAGAAGAGGCGGTGCTGTTGGTGCGCGCGGGGATGTCTGCAGAAGCTCGCCACCTGCTAGGTCAGCAAATCAGCCGCGGATTGCCCCGCGACGGCGTGCATCTCCTGTCCACACTCTATGAAATCGACGGTCAGCGTCGCCTGGCCTACGGCGTCATGTCGCGCCACACCCGCCGCGCCGCCCGGCCCGATGATTCGACCGCGCAGATGTGGCGGCAGTCCTTTCCGCGGGCCTTTGCCGAAGAAGCGGTGCAAGCGAGCCAGGCTGCAGGTATTTCGCAGAGCTTGCTGTACGCCATCATGCGCCACGAGAGCGCCTTTGTGCCCACCGCCGTGTCCCATGCCGGCGCGTATGGCCTGGTGCAGCTCTTGCCGGGTGCGGCCAAGAATGTCGCCGACCTGCACCGCTTGCCCTATGCCGGGGCGGGATCGCTGCTGCGCCCCCAGGTGAATCTGACGATTGGTGCGCATTACCTCGCGCAAATGTTGAGCTTTTACAAGGGCAGTCTGCAAGTCACCGCCGCCGCCTACAACGCCGGGCCCTACGCCGCCCGCGACTGGGTCAAGCGCTGGGCCCACCTGCCCACCGACGCTTTTGTAGAGAACATCCCCTACCCGGCGACCCGCGCCTACGTGATGCAGGTGACCGCCAGCGCCCAGACCTACGCCTGGCTGTACCCCGAATGGCAGGAGTTGGGCGGCGACCGCCTGGCGCGCAACCCGATGCTGCCCCAGGGTTTTGGTCCCTTCATGCAGCGGCCCGGGGCCCAGCAGCAGCAGGCCGCCCTGGTCAACTGAGCGCGTACGTTTCGGCGATGGGGCCAGGGTCGGCAAATCCCCGCATGGCGTGGTAAGCTTTGCCCTATGAGCTTTGACCCGCCGCGCATCCACCTGCTAAGTCCCGATGTCTCCAACCAGATCGCCGCCGGCGAAGTGGTCGAGCGCCCCGCCTCCGTGGTCAAAGAACTGGTCGAAAATGCCTTGGATGCCGGGGCAAAGCGCGTGGTCATCCAGTTGGTCGACGGCGGCCGCCAACTGATCCGCGTCACGGACGACGGCCACGGCATGTCCGCCGCCGACGCCCGCTTGGCCTTTGCCCGCCACGCCACCAGCAAGCTCCGCAGCGCCGACGACCTGGTCGATCTTCACAGTTTTGGCTTTCGCGGCGAGGCGTTGGCGTCGATCCTCTCCGTCGCCCGTGTGACACTGACCACCCGGCGGGCGGACGACGCGGTCGGCGTGAAGCTGCGCGGCGATGGCAGCGTCGAACTCAGCGAGTCGCCTGCGGGCTGCGCGGTGGGCACGGCGATTGAAGTGGCGGACCTGTTCTTTAACGTCCCGGCTCGCTTGAAGTTTCTGCGCACCGCGGCCACGGAGCTGGGGCAAATCGTGCGTTTTGTCGAAGGGCTGGCGCTGGCCCGCCCGGAGCTGCACCTGACCTTGCGCCACGCCGATCGCACCCTGCTAGAGCTGCCCCCGGAGCCCGATCTGCTGCGCCGAGTCCACGCCGTTTGGGGAGCCGATGTGGCGAACCGGCTTTACCCCGTGGCCGAAGACCGCGAGTACCAGGTGCGCGGCCTGCTGTCTGAACCCGGGCTTTTTCACGCCGGCCCGGGGCAGCTGTGTCTGCTGGTGGGTGGGCGCTTGGTCGCCGATCGCACCCTGGCTCAAGCCGCGGTCAAGGCCTACGGCACCCTGCTGGAGCGGGGCCGCTACCCGGTCGGCGTGCTGTCCGTGGTTTGCCCGCCCGGCACAGTGGACGTCAATGTCCATCCCCAAAAGACGGAAGTGCGTTTTTCCAGCAGTACTGCGGTGTTCTCTGCGGTGATGCGCGCAGTTCAGCCGATGCTCGCCGCGACACCGTGGGTTGCCAAAGAGCTGGGCAGCGTCCATCCCCAAGGTTTGCCCGCTGCGGCGCCGATCGACCGTTCCTCCGCGGTGGCCGATGTGCGGCCCGCCCTCACGCCTGAGACCGCGCCGTTTCGCATCGAAAACCTGGTGCGCCGCGGGGCTTTTCCCGACCTCGATGCGCCGGCCGCTCCGCCGTCTCCGTCGCTCACTTCGTTTCCGTCTGCCATCGCGCCCAAGCCTGCCGACACCGCCGCGCCACCGCAGGTCCAGCCCCTCCCGCTCAGCCGGCCAGATCAGGGCAAATGGTCGGCGCTCCGCTATGTCGGTCAAGTCGGTCAGTGTTTTCTGGTCTGCGAAGGCGATGGCGCCATGGTGATCATCGACCAACACGCCGCCCATGAGCGCGTGCTGTTTGAGCGGTTCATCGTGTCGTTCCGCAAAGATGGATTCGCATCGCAGCGCTTGCTGGTGCCGTTGGCGGTGCCGCTCGCTCCCGCAGAAGTGGCGGCCCTGACCGATGAACAAGAGCTGCTGCACATGCTCGGTTTTGAGATCGAGGCCGCCGGTCCGCGCCTCGCCAGGGTGCGCGCCTACCCGCCTGTGCTGCGCGACCAGCAGTTGGCCAATGAAGTCAGGGAGCTCGCTGCCAGCCTTGTGCAAGGCGACCGCGGCCGCGCTACGGAACAGCGCCTGGAGCGCTTTGCCGCCACCTTGGCCTGCCACGGGGCCTTTCGCGCCGGCGACATCCTCGAACCGCGCGATGTTCAAAAGCTCCTGGCAGAGATGGACGGCGTCGATCTATCGGCCTACTGCCCCCACGGCCGGCCGGTGTGGACCCGGGTGCGCATGGACGAGATCGGCAAGTGGTTTCACCGCACATGATCACGCTACCCTCTGATCATCCTCGCGTTTTTGCGATTGGCGGCCCCACAGCCTCGGGCAAGACCGCGCTCGCCGTGGCTTTGGCCCGCAGCGGCCTGCCCGTGGACATCGTCAACTTTGACGCTTCGCAGCTCTACCTCGGCCTGGACGCCGCCACTGCCAAGCCCACGCCGCAAGAGCGGGCCGCCGCGCCGTTTCACTTGGTCGACGTGCTAGATCCGCGAGAGCCGGCGACGGCGGGCACCTGGGCCGATCAGGCCCTGCCGCTCTTGGCCGATGTGCAAGCCCGCGGTCGCTGGCCGATCTTGGTCGGCGGTACCGGCTTGTATCTGCGGGCCTTGCGCCGGGGCTTGGCGCCGATTCCGCCGGTCGATCCGCGGATTCGCCAAGCCGTTCTGGCCGAACTTGCCGAGCGCGGTGCCCTGGCCCTGCACGCCGAGCTGGCCGCCGTCGACCCCGCTTATGCCGCCTCCACGCCCGCGGCCAATCGCCAGCGCGTCTGCCGGGCCCTTGAAGTCTACCGCGCCACCGGCATCGCCTTTTCGCAATGGCACGATCAGCACCGCCGCCAGCCGGACCGCGTCGCCGCCTTCACCGCAGTGCTGACGCCGCAAAAACCTTGGCTCCACCAGCGGATTTCTCTGCGGGCAGAGGCGATGGTCGCGCCGCTGCTGGCAGAAGTGGCCCAGTTGCTGGCGGCAGGCGTACCGGTCGACGCCCCTGGCATGCAGGCGCTGGGCTATCGGGATGCGGCAAAGGTCGTCCAAGGCCAGATGCAGGCTAGCGAATTGCCGGCGCGGTTGTTGGCTGATCACCTCGCCTACGCCAAGCGCCAAATGACCTGGTTTGCCGCCGAGCCGGCCGAATTGCGCCTCGACCCCGCCGCGCCGGACCCGGCAGAGCAGCTGCGCGAGGCCGTGATCGCTTGGTTTGGCCGGTAGATCACGAGCCAAATAGCGAGCTTGTCAGCCATCCCCATACGGCATCCCGCTGCATCGTCTGCCACCAGCCACTGTGGCCAAAGAAGTTCACCAGCCGTGCCCCCCAAAACAACCCGAGCAATACCGCAGCGATGCCGGCGAGGGGCCTGGGCGTGGTCGGCAGGGGCCGGCGCTGCAGCAGCCTCGCCACCGCCAACAGCCACCAACCGCCCATCCAGCCCATCCACAGCGGCGACAGCAGGTTGTAATCCAGGGCCGCCTGCCACTGGCCGTGGGCGAGACTGACAAACGCCCGCGTGAGCCCACAGCCGCCACACGGGATGCCGACCAGCAGGCGCGACACGCACAGCACCGGCCCGCGCTCCACCTCCAAGAGATCGAGCAGCGCCGCGGCCAGGAACGTCGCCGGAATCGCCCATAATCCTGGCTCCAGCTTGAGCAGTTCCGCCATGCGCCGGGGCAGGGCAGGGGACTCCAACGGCGGTTTGAGGGGCAGGTCCATGGCCGCCATTGTCTCGCGGCCCAGCCTCTGCGTCCAGGGCGGCGCAGCGGACGCGGTTCACCGCTGAATCGGCATCGGCTGTGCCGCGTTAGGCCACAGGCTGGCTGGACCGTTGCGCCGCCGCGGTCATCTGGCTTACCCTTGCGGCCCAGGCACGAGCCGAGCCGCCGATTTGCCGCTCAGGCCGCCCTTTTCACCGTCCGGGGGCTCCAATGTCGCACCTCATGTCCCGCGTCTCCGCCGTTGTTCTGATGGCCGCCGCCGCCGTGGCCCTGCCTTGCGCGCCCCTGCGGGCCCAGAGCGCCGACACCAAACCTGAAGAAGCGCCCGATCGCGCCGCCGAACGCCTCAACGAAGAGGGCAAAAAGCTCGTGGCTGCGGGGCGGTACGAGGACGCGCTGGAGAAATTCCGGGCGTCGCTCAAGCACTTCCCGCTGTCCAACGCCATCTTCAACGTCGGCTCGATGCTGTACACGCTCAAGCAGCTGGAAGAGGCATTCCCGTACCTCGAGTACACCCTGCGCGCACCGCTCGACCCGCGCCAGCGCGAAATCGTCTTGCAGTACAGAGAGAACGTCATTAACCAGCTCAAGGGCACCCACGCGGTGATCATGGTCGAGACCAGCCCGCCCGGTGCCAGCGTGGCGCTCAACAACAAGCCGCTGCCGTTTGAGACGCCGATGCGCGTGATCGTGCCGCTGGGCGCGGCCGACCTGACCCTCTCGACCCCGGGTTTCAAACCGGTGACCAAGGTGGTCAGTGGCAGCCTAGCCGAGCCGCCCAAAGACCTGCGGGTGCGCTTGGAGCGCGACGATCCCGATGCCCCGGTCACGGTGTTTTGCCCCAAGGGTGCGGACGTGTTCATCGACGGCCAGATGGTGGGGGTTGAAGTGGCGCGCGTGCGCTTGCTGGTGGGCCCCCACGTGATCCGCTGCGGCAAGACTGCGCTTAGCAAGGCGTTTGAGCGCGAGGCAGTGGTGCGTGCAGGTACCAGCGCCAATGTGTTTGAGTACTCCAACTTCAAGCAGTAGGCCCCCATGTCCGATACCTTTCGTCCCGGCGGCGACGCCCTTGGCCTTCAGCGGGTGATTTCGCCCCGCGGCCTTCTCCCCCAAGCCGCCGATCAAGTCGATCCCAGCCTGCCCCCTTACCAAAGCGAAGTCTGGATCGACGTAGATATTCTCAACATCGACGCCGCCTCGTTCACCCAATTGGAGCAGGTCGCGGAGTCCGGCGGTCCCAGTATTGCCCAGCAAATTGAGGACATTGTCCAGCACCGCGGCAAAATGCAGAACCCGCTCACAGGGTCGGGCGGCATGCTGCTCGGTCGGGTTCACGCGGTCGGTGCCGACTATACGGGGCCGCTGCGCGGGGTAACTCCCGGGACGCCGGTGGCCACGCTGGTCTCCCTGACCCTGACGCCGCTCCACATCGCCGCGATCACGGAGATCCGCCCCAAAGCCCATCAGGTGGTGATCCGCGGCCATGCTCTGTTGCCCAGTTCGGCGCCCATCGCGGTGCTGCCCACTGACATTTCGCAGGGTTTGGTGCTCAGTGTCCTCGATGTCTGCGGCGCGCCGGCCCTGGTCGATCGCTGGGTGCGCAACCTGCCGCAAAACGGCCGGCTGATGGTGCTCGGCGCCGGCAAGGCCGGGGTACTGTCGCTGCTGGCCGCCAAGACCCGCCGTCCCGACCTGCACTTGTTTGCGGTGGATCGCGATCAGACGCCTCTGGATGCCGTGGCTGCCATCGGCCTAGCGGAGCAGGTCGCCGTGGTCGATGCCTCGGACGCCGTGGCGGTGCGGGCCCAAGCCCAAGCGTGGAGCGACGGCCAGGGCATGGACGCGGTCATCAACATGGCCAGCCTGCCCGGCACGGAGATGGCGACGATCCTGGCCACCCGCCAGCGCGGCCTGTGCCTGTTCTTTGGCATGGCCACCTCGTTTACCCGCGTCGCCCTGGGTGCTGAAGGCGTGGGCGCGGACGTCGACCTGCTCATCGGCAACGGCTACGCCACGGATCACGCTGAGTTTGCATTGAATTTGCTGCGCTCAGCCCCGGCCGTTCAGCAGCTGCTCGCCAAGCGCCTGGGCGTCTAGCCGTCGCTTCTGCGGGGCTTGCGGCAACTCGCGAACCAAACCTATCCCAAAAACGCCAAGGCTCCCGTGGGTTTGATTGACCCAGGGGAGCCCCGCGCTTTCGATTCACCAGGCCTGCTGGCCTGATCTTCGCTACTTGTCCGGCGGCAGGAAGTTGAACTCGACGCGGCGGTTCTTCTCCCAGGCGGCGGCGTTGTGCTCGGCGTCGAGGGGCCGCTCTTCGCCAAAGCCAATGGGAATCAGGCGACTGCGCGCAATCCCGCGCTTGACCAGGGCGGCCACGACCGACTCTGCCCGCGCTTGGCTCAGCTTCTTGTTCTTGGCGTCGGGGCCGCGCTCGTCCGTGTGGCCTTCCACCTGCACCTTGACATCGAGGCGCTCCTTGAGGGCCTGCGAGCACTCATTGAGGATCTCTTCAGAGATCGGTCCGACGATCTTGGCCGAGTTGGTGGCGAACTGAATCTGCTTCTTGAACACGATGCGGTCCGATTCGACCACAATGTTCTTGAATTCCGGCGGCGGCGGCGGGGCTTCCGGCAGCTTGTCTGGGCAACCGTCGGCGTCATCTAGGCCGTTAAAGACTTCCGGCTGATCGGGGCACTGGTCGACCTTGACCGGCGCGTCGTTGATGCCGTCGCCGTCATTGTCCAGGTCCGGGCAGCCGTCGTCGTCGGCAAAACCGTCTTTGTCTTCAGCGACATTGACGCACTTGTCCTTCTTGTCGACCACGCCGTCTGAGTCGTTGTCGTCTTCCGGGCAACCGTCTTCGTCCAAAAAGCCGTCCTTGTCTTCGGCGTTGTCGGGGCAGCGGTCCGTTTGATCGTGGATGCCGTCGCCGTCGCGGTCGTATTCCGGGCAGCCGTCCTCGTCTTGATCTTTGTCAAAATCCTCAGGATCGTCGGGGCACTTGTCCTCAGCGTTGCAGATCAGGTCGCCGTCATTGTCGGCACAGCAGCCCTTTTGGCCCTTGACGGCCACGACTTTGACCGTGTGCGCCTTGGCCTTTTCCAAATGCTCTGAGGCATTGATGCCGTCGCCGCGATCGGACTCGTAGCGGGCGTGATCGATATGGGCTTCCGCCAACGCCAGGTCGCGCGGCGCACAGTAATACGCCGGCTCGCGGGCTGACCGGACTTGTTCAGCCAGATCCGCAGTTGTCTTGTCGACTTCAGCGCCGGTTGCGCAACCTGAAGCGGCCATCGCCAGAGCGCCAAGCAGCGCAGCCCACAAAGATCGGCTCTGCGGCTGGCAGCGGATCGGGCGCTGGCTCGGCGAGGTGTCCTGGTCCATCGGTCCCTCGTGGCGGCGGCCCTCAACAGGGGCGCGCTTTGGGTTCGTTGCGCGGCAGAATTGCAGCGCAGGGCGCAAGTTGCTATTCACCCGGCAGTTTGGGCGCGGGCGGTGCGTCACTGCCGCTCTTCTTGGGGGCAAATTTGTCGCGCCGCGCCGCTTGATCCTTGTTGACCCGCGCCACTTCCAGCGACTTGGTCGAGGCTTCCTGGCTCACCCGGGCGTACTCGCCGGCGACCTGGTATTGGCCCATGCCGTTGAGTTCCTTGGCCTTGCGCAAGTAGGTCTCGGCCCTGGTGTAGTGGTAGGGGGCAAACTTATCGGCCTGCTGCTGTTGGGCCTCGCGCAGATCGCGGCTCGCTTCATTCAGAGCGGTGGAAGCGCTGACGGCACCGCAGCCGGGGGCAAACCCCAAGGCCAAGCTCGCCAACGCGGCCCAGGCGAGCAGGCGGGGCTGCCAGCGGCCAGCGCGCGGCCCTGCGGTGTCGGCCGAACGGTGGGCAAGGTCGGCGAAGCGGTTGGAGGGCATGGCGTTCGACCTCGCGAATTGAATGCTGGCGCGGCGATCCATGGGTACGTAGACGCACCGCTGCCGCCGGTACTGTCGCGCCCACAGGTGCCTTATGTCAAGGAGTGGCACCGATGTACCCTTGTCTACGCGGGCGCGCCGATGCAAGATGGGCGAGCGCCGCAGCTGGCGCCTGCGGGACCGATGCCTTTGCGCCAGCCGCCCATGCGTCCTGATTTGCTACGGTTTACCAGGGCTGCGCCGCTCGCGGTCGCGCTCGTCGCGGCTCTGGCTGGGTCGCAGGGCTGTAGCAAGGCCCGCGAAGACCGCACCCGCCTCGCCGAGCTCCAGGCCGGCGCCCAGGCGATTGAGAACTACTCTGCAGCGACGGACCGCGCCAACGCCGCCCACCGCGAGGTCATGGGCGCCTTTGCTCTGGCGAATGCCTCCACCAACCTGACGGACTACAAAGCGGCGCTGCGGACCAAAGTGCTCCCCGCGATGGACGCCTTCATCGAAAAGCTCGCCGCCATGCCCGCCGCGACCGCGGAACTCAAGCGAATTCACGGCGGTTTGACCGAAGCCTATCGGCGCTCGCGCGATGCCATCGCCGAATTTGAGCGGACCCTGCAAGACCCCGCCGGCTTGGCCAAGTTTGACGCGATTCGCGACCAGTTGCAGCGCGACGTGCGCCAATACGGCGATCAATTGGCTAAGTATTACGCGGCTCACAGTCGTCAGCTGCGGATGGAGTCTGGCAAAGAGGCGGGCAAAGAAGGGGACAAACCGGCGGACAAGCTCTTGGCCCCAGCCAGCGCCGCTTCCACCTCTTCGGCCGATCGGCTCCAAGCAACCGCGGCCGGAGCCAAGGTCATCGCCCCTGGAGTCTCGGCGGCTGTGGCCGTCACCGCCACGGACGGCGTGCCCAATCAGCCCTAGCCGCCCCAAGGATCGCGATGTCAGCAGAGCCAGTAGCCGCCGCGGCCCACGCCCCCAAGATCAGTGCCCCAATTGAAGCGTCCGCGCCGCCGCCGCGCAAGCCTCGGATGCCGGCGCTGCTGCGGTCGATGCGGCCGCGCCAGTGGGTCAAGAATGCCTTTGTCCTGGCGCCGCTGGTGTTTGCCGGGCCAGAACTGCTGCAAACGGGGCGCTTTACCGGCGGACTATTGGCCCAGGCCCTGCTGGCGGCGGCGGCCTTCTGCATGGCCTCCAGTGCCACGTACTTGCTTAACGATCTCCATGATCTCCAGGCTGATCGCCAGCACCCGATCAAGCGGCTGCGGCCCATCGCCGCTGGCGAGCTCAGCGAACAGCGCGCCTGGACAGCATTTGGCGTCCTGCTGGTGGTCGCACTGGGCGGCGCGGCGGCCCTGGAACTGTCTCTAGCCGGGATCGTGGGGCTGTACTTTGCGATCAACGTGGCGTATTCCAAAGGGCTAAAGCGCATCGCGTACGTCGACGCCGCGGTGATCGCCTCGGGCTTTCTGCTGCGGCTGCTCGCGGGCGGTGAGGCCACGGGGGTGCATTTGTCGGCCTGGCTGATCGCCTGCACGGTGCTGCTCGCTCTGTTCCTTGCCCTGGGCAAGCGCAAGCACGAGCTTTTGACCAGCGACGCCGGCCACCGCAGCGCTCTGCAGTCGTACAAGCTGGAGCACCTCAACTTCGCCCTAGGCGTCTTGGCGGCGGCCACCTGCGGCGCGTACCTGTCGTACACACTGGATCCGACCACCCGCGCGCGCTTTCACACCGACTGGCTGCCCTATACCACGCCGCTGCCGGTGTTTGGCCTCCTGCGGTTTTACGGCTTGCTCGACAACCGCGAAACCGCGGCCAGCCCCACGGACCGCATGCTCGGCGATCCGCCCATCCTCGTCGCCGCCGGCTTGTGGGCCGCCGTCATCGCCTTTCTCATCTACGGCGCGCGTTTGGGAGCCGCGGGTTGAAGCGATCTTGCGCAGTTGGTCTGCCGCGGGCCGCGGTGCTTTGGCTGATGGCCGCCGGAGCGATGGCGAGCTGTAGCCAGGCGCCCGGCCAGCTTCAGGTGCTGAGCGTGCGCCAACAGCTGGAGCAGCAAGTTGATCTGGCGCGCAGAGCTCCCCTGGTGCTGCGTTGGAATCCGGCGCCCTGTGACTGCCCGCCGTTTGAGGCCCAGTTGTCGGGCGGCTGGATTCGCGCCGAGCTGCGCGGCGGTGACCTGGAAAAACTGCAGCAGTGGACTGCCTTTCTCACCTCTCTGCCGCCCGAGGCTCTGCCCGTGGCGGTAGCGGTTCGCGGCCAACTGGAGCGCGGGGTTTGGCGCCTAGCCAACGGTACCTATGCGGCGCGGGTCGATATGGCCGAGCCCTTGAGCCCTCTGGCTCCGCCCACCGCCACACCTGAGCCCAGTCAGCCGTGATCGGCCAGGCCGGTGGATCGACGGGCCGCTGAATCGCCGCCGCCCCTGAACCGTTGGCGGCCCAGGCATGCGGCCATGCTAAGTCGAATCTTCTGGACGGCCAGGGCGCGGCAGGGCACCCTTAGGCGCTTTGGACCAGGGCCTTAGGCCATCGCAGTGGAGGAACCGATGAACGCAAACCCAATTGTCCCCTTGGCGCTGATCGCCTGGTCGCTCGCCCCGGCGCTGGCGGTCGCCCAGGATGTCAAGATGACCAAAGGCCAAGAGCTCCAGGTCTTTCTGGGTGACAAGCCGGTAGGCGGCGAGATGCTGCGGTCGACCAAGGGCGCCGAGGCCCACTTTCACGCGGGCGAAGGCCAGTTGCAGGACAAAATCGGCAAAAAGGCCTGGAAGGCGTTCAAGCAGCGCTGGGCCCTGCAGCTGGGCTTGGATGGCACGGTGACCCAATACGACCGGTGGATCGACGTTACCGGCGCTACCCAGCAAGTAAAGCTGTTCAATTATCAGGGTCAATGGAAGATCTCTGTGGTGGACGCCGCCTTTGAGGGCAAGAAGCCCAAGCCCAAGGTCAGCGATGTTGCCGGCGGCCAGCCGCTGGTAGTGCTCGATGAGCGCGCCCCGGCGCTCGTGGCAGTTGCGGTTGATTTGGCCGGCGCAGCCAAGGAGTGCCACTTTGTGCGCGTCGACAACGCCACGTCTGGCAAGGCGAATCTAGTCCATGAAGCGCTGGTCGACGCCAAGGGCAGCAAGTTCAAGCGCACCCGCCTGCAAGGGCCGGGGCTCGACGTAGCCGTCCTGCGCGATGCGGCGGGCAAGATCGTGCAAATCCAGGGGATCGATGGCTGGCGCGCCCAGGCCAAGGACGTCAAGCTACCTACAGGCCTCGTCGCCGATGCCCAGGCCGCACCGGAGGCCAAGGCCGACCCGCCGCAGACGCAGCCTGGGGCGAGTGATCCGGCCCAAGGCGGGCCCGCAAAGGCCGCACCGGCCAAGGGCGCAGGCAAGGCGGACGGCGCGGCAAAGTCAGAGGGTGCCCCTAGCGGCCCTCCGGCGGGTGCGCCTGCCCCGGGCTCGCCAAAGCCGTGATGGGCCCAAAGATCTGGGCGATACGCGCGACATAAGGCCGTGAAATTAAGTGATTCTATCGACTCGCCCCCGCGGTATTCTGGACCTGCGGCGATTCGACACGTGAGCCCGCGCCTGCTACGATCCCCATTCTACACGTAAGGATTTTGGGGGGCAGGGTGATCAAGGAAATTCATCAGCAGTTTCTTGGGCAAGCGCAGCAGCGGTCCGTCTTGAAGGCGGTCTTGTTGGCTACGGCCCTGGCAGCCGTGAGCGCGGCAGCGCCCGTTCCGGCCCACGCAGCCGTGCCGACGACCAGCGCAATCGAAGGCGTGCTGCTCTCCTCTGGCGGCGGCGCGGCCGCGGACGGCAACTACTCGGCCAACATCGGCATTTATGCTGCAGAAACGGGCGGTACAGCGGTCTGGTCAGAGAGTGGCGCTGCTTTGAACGTCAAGGGCGGGCAGTTCAGCTACCAGCTCGGCTCCAAGACCCCGCTCAACGCCACCGCACTCAGCCTCGCTAAGGCCTGGATCGGCATCCAGATCGGCAGCGATCCTGAGCTGCCTCGCCAGCCCCTGAGCGCTGCGCCCTATGCCCTTCGCGCGGCAGTGGCAGAAGCCCTGGAATGCAGCGGCTGTCTCAAGGCCGGCAACCTCGACGCCGCGGTGCTGCAGCCCTACGCCAAGTCCGCGGATCTGAGCGCCTATGTCAAGACCACCGACCTGAGCGGCTATGCCAAGACCGGCGACCTGGCGGCTTACGCCAAGACGTCTGACCTGTCGAGCTACGCCAAGACCAGCGATCTGGCCGATTACGTCAAGGCCGCCAGCCTCGCCAAGGTCGCCGGCACGGGCAGCTACGCCGACCTGCTGAATAAGCCTACCCTTTCTGCCGTGGCTGCCAGCGGCTCTTACGCCGATCTGAGCAACAAGCCAACTCTGCCGCAGCTGGGCAGTGCTTGTGGTACTGGGCTGTTTCTCAAGGGGATTAAGGCGGACGGCAGCTACGACTGCGCCAGCGTGTGGAGCGACATTCCGTCCGACGCGCTGCTGCAGGTCAGCGGTGGCACCTTGACCAACGCCTTTGTCGAGAGCGTGCCCAGCGCGGCTCCCTTTGATGTGAAAGACGCCGATCCCACCGGGTCGTCGACTGGCGTGATCATCGTGCCCGATCTCGGCGCGGCCCTCGATTTCCAGGTCGACGTCGAGATCGCCACCAAAGACGCCAGCGGTCTGGTGGTCAAGCTCTACGATCCGGGATCGAAGGAGTACATTCTCTACGACAAGAGCAAGACCGGCACCGCCCTGACCCTGGCGATCAAGGCCGCCGACTCGCTGCCGCAGGGCAACCTCAAGGCCCTGATCGGTTCCAACCTCAAAGGCCAATGGATCCTCGCTATCGCCGACACCAAGGGCACCAGCGGCCAGATCGACGGCCAGGTCAAGAGCTGGGGCTTTAAGATCTCTCTGGAATCCGACAAGAAAGTCGCCACCACCGGCAACCTGGTGCTGGCAGCCAACAACATCGCCTGCAGCGTCTACCACAAGGGCGCGATCCGCTATAACGCGGCCATCGCGGGCATTCAGGTGTGCGACGGCAGCGCTTGGTATCCGCGGGCTTTGGGCGCGAACAAGAGCGAGCCCGGCCTGTCGTGCAAGGACATCAAGGATCAATTCCCCATGGCCAAGAGCGGCACGTACTGGATCGACCCCGATGGCGCGGGCAGCAACGCGGCGTATGCGGTGTACTGCGACCAGGAGAGCGGCGGAGGCGGCTGGACGCTGATCGCCAAGGTCAAGGGCAATGACAAGACCATGAACCGCATCAACACCGCGCAATGGCGCAACAAGACCCCGATCGCCGGCCAGGACTGCAGCACCGTCAAGGACGAAAACGCGATCTGCGAGAGCTATGACAAGGTGGCGTTCACCGATGTGATGATCCGCAGCCTCGCCAAGGCCAGCCGCAATCTCGCCTGGGGCCACCGCGACAGCTACAAGAGCGCTTGGGACATCGTCAACGCGGGCAATCGGGTCATCTCCACCAACCGCCTGTTTGGCTCGGTGGGCAATCTCGATTACAACGGCGATCCGCGCTATCACCGCGATTGTGCAGGCCTCTCCTACGGTTGGTTCACGGGCGACCACAACTACAACAATACCCCCGGCATCGCGGGCCACAACATCGCCCACGGTCACTCGGGCGGCGTGGTGGGCGCATCGCTGTTTGACTGGGAGAATTGGTCGAGCAACAAGCAGTACGGCGTCACCGACTTCCTGTCGACCCGCTGCGTGACCGATTTTGCCGTCGGCGGTGGCTACTACGACGCAAAGGCCGCAGACAACGACAGCTACGCCATCAACGCCCACTGGTGGGGCAACGGCAACGAATACAACTGGAACTGGAACGCCCACGGCGTCTTTGTCCGCTAAGCGAAGCTAGACCAACGCAGCGGCCGTCGGAGAGCAGTTTCCGCCGGCCGTTCGCGTTTTTGGCTCGCCACGCCCGATCTAGTCGCCAAACTTCGCCCTCGCGTCGTCCTTCCACTCGTCCGGCCAGAAGTAGAACCCTTCACACGCCGTTGACATTAAACATGTTTCGCACTTCTTCTCGTGGCGGCGACGCGACTGGAGGTAGTCAAACAGGTTCACGTCGTCCATGGACACAAAGATCATGTGGCGCTGGAGCTTGCCGATGTCGGAGAGACCGTACTCTTCATAACCGGGCAGGAAACAAAGGGGCAGATTAATGATCTGAAAGCGGATCTTCTCGCCAAACCGGTCGATCAGCTGCATGACCAGCGGTGCGACTTCGGCCGGATCGGGCTGGCACTCGGCGCTGGCCCGGCCAAACGGCGTCAAGAACTGCACGTTGCACAGCTTGACCCCAAGATCGACCAGCAATTGCCCGTATTCCAGCAGCACCGGCGCATTGATCTTGGTCAGGGTGACGTTGACGCCAAACTCCACGCCGAGCTTGTCGCACAGAGGCCGGGCGTTGCGGATACCAGAAATCGTTTGCCGGAACGCGCCTTTGGCCTGGACATTCTGCTCGTGGACCTCTTCATTGGGCCCATGCAGCGACACCAGCAGGCTGGTAATGCCCGACCGCACGACTTTCTCAGCGTTTTTCTCGACCGCCATCATGCGGCCGTTGCTCGTCAGGTTGATCTGCTGGTAGCCCATGTCCTTGGCGGCGCGGATCAGCTTGAACAGGTCGGGGTTGGTCGTCGGTTCGCCGCCGTCAAAGTCGCAGAGATCAAAGCCTTGTTGTCGGCGCTCGCGCAGGAAGGCGACCTGCTTGTCCAACTCGCCGTGCCAATCGCTGCGGTTGCCTGTGGCGCAAAACACGCAATGGTTATTGCAGATGTACGTGGTGTTCATGATGACCTTGCGCGGTCGCCACATCTCCACCTTGGTCTCCAGCACCCGCTTGGCCGCCCACAGCTCCGCCGGTGTCCAGTCGGCGCCCTTTAGCAGCGGTTGGCCCTGAAACAGCGGGCCGATGTCGCGGTCCTCGCGGGTGGTCCACAGCTTGTTCGCGGTCGCGGTCTTGTGCAGCTCTGTACCCAGGATGGGCGTGGCAAATTGGATGAGCGGCACGGCGCCATAGGCCTCAAAAAGCCGCCAGGCCACCTGCAGAGTCGTCAGAATTTCGGCTCTTGTTTCCGTCGGCTGGCCGATCATCCAGTGCACCACCAGCCGCAGACCGGCCGCTTGGCTCCAGCGCGCCACCCGCTCGGTCGCTTCGAGGTCAAAGCGCTTGCCGATCACCTCATTGGCCACGCGATCGCTCGCAGACTCCGCAGAAACCGACAGGACCGCCACCCGCCCAGCCATCCGCGCCACTTCCGCTTCGGTCAGCCGGTCGGCGCGCATGCCGTTGGGAAAATCGAGCTGCAGGTCGTGGGCATCGGCGACATCGAGCAAGGTGGTCAGGTGTCCAGGGTGGGCGTTGACCAGCTCGTCGAGCACCACCCAGCGGCGTATTCCGTAGCGCTCCTTAAGCAACTGCGCGTGCTGCATAAGGTACTCGCGCTGGTGCCGCCGATAGGACTTGCCCTCCAGCCCGGCCCGCTGCCACGGATTCGACGTACAGAAATTGCAGCGGTACACGCATCCGCGCGAGGTCTTGAGCGCCATCAGCGGCGGCTGCAGGTCAAAAATCTCCTGTTTGGGGCGGGCTGCGGCACAGCGACCCATGAAGCGCTGAAAGCTGGCCATGTCGATCAGATCGTAGGCGGGCAGCGGCAGGAGGTCCAAGTTTTCGTCCCCGGGGCCGGACTGGATCAAGCGCTCCTGGGGAGGGGGACCCTCTTGCAATGCACTGATCAGGCGAGACAATGTCTGATCAGCTTCGTACTTTACGGCGTAGTCAAACCCAAGCTCCTCGCGCTCGCGGTCGCCCCACTCGATGTAGTGCATACCTCCGATGTCGCAGTCCGCCAGCACCAGCGCCGCCTGCGGATACCTCCCGCGCAACTGCTTGGCAAGACGCGTCAATTCGTCACTCGCCGCCGTCGCCCGCAGCCAAGGCGAATGGCCGACGACCACCACGTCCGGCGCCTCTGCGGGCAGCTTGTCCAACAGGCCGGACAGGGGAATCCCCAGGCGGATCATGGCATCCCGCTCGCGCAGCAGCGACGACGACGGCTGGGCAAACGCGTCGAGCACCTGGACGGCGTGACCCGCTTGGCGCAGCGCAGCCGCCGCTTGCCACAGGCCCAAGGAAGCAAAATACGGATAATCGATATATGCGGCGTGCAGCAGCAGGGGAGGTTGCACCAACAGGGCACGCGCCACGAATCCCTCTCCTCGCCGGTGCGTCTGACCTGACTCTACGGCCGTTCCAGTATCAGGGCGCTGGCCGCAGCGCACAAGCGGAGCCGGCACAGCGAGGCGATTCCAGAGGCAAATCCCCCTTGTGCTACGGCGGTCGCTACCCTACCGTGGTGGATTCTAGCTCGCCATGCCGGTGAGCGCGCGCGTTCTAGAGGTCCGTTGATGCATCAGGTCCGCCGCAACCCCGCCCAGGCCCTGCCGTCGCTGCCGCAATTGGGGGGGCGCATGTGCGCCCGGCTGGCCCTATGGGCTGGGGTCGCCGCCGTGGTGGCCCTTAGCGGAGCGCCCGAGGCGGAGGCTTGGACGGCCCGGAAAGACCCGCCCGCCAAAACCTCAAAGCCAAAGCCGCGCCCAGCGTCGCCGCGACCGGGGGCCCAAGCCGCACCACAGCCGACTGCGAGCCTGGCCGAGCGCAGTCAACAGCTGCTGGCGCAGCCCCAACCCGCGACGGCGGCGCTTTTGGCCCTGCTGCGCCAAGCGAGTCAGGCCCGCGAGAGCGCTCTGGTCGCGGCGCTAGCTTCGCGGCTGCTGGCGGCGCCCAAGGCGAGCGTGCTGCAGCTGGCAGAGGCGGCTCCCCTGGCTGGTTCCGCCGAACTCTCGCGGCAGATTTGGGAGCGGGCCTGGAAATTGGCCGCGGGCAAGCGCGCCTTGGCCCTGCAAGTGGCCGGCGGCTATACCGATGCCCTCCTGGCGGCGGGCGACGTGGCCAAGGCCCGCGCGGTCATCGACGCGATCCTGCCTTCGACCCAGCCCGGCCAGCGCCGCGAGATCTACGATCGGATGGCTGCTGCCGCGCGCCTGTCGGGCGAAATCGTCCAGACCGCGGCGATCTTGGCCGACAGCCGCGACCCAGACGCGCATGTGGTGGCGGCCCAGCTGTTTGTGGAAGAAGGGCAAGAGGAGCGCGGGCTTCAATTGCTGGAGCGGAGTTGGAAGTCCTTTCCCGGCCACCGCGCATTGCAGGCGGCGCTGACCCAGGCTCTGCTGCGTCAGGGCCGGCGCGAGCAGCTGCGCCAAGTGGTCGACCAAGTGGTGCGCCTTGCCCCGGGCGACCCCTTGCCCTACTTGTCGGTGGTCGACGCCCACATCGCCGCGAGGGATCGCCGTTCCGCCCGCGAGCTGATCGACGAATTGGCCCGCCGTTGGCCGCGCCACGACGTGCTCTTGGAGTCGCTGATCGACCGCGAACAGCGGCTTGGCGACGACGGTGAGCGCTCGCGCAAGCTCTACAGCCAGCTGCTTGCCGCGGCGCCGCGCGATCCGCAGTACGTGGAAGCCTACGCCGAGTGGCTGCTTGCCCGCGGCGAAGAGAAAGCCGCCTTGCTAGTGCTGCAGCGCCTTGATCTGGCCCCAGGTGGCCCTGTGCAGGCCCTGCTGCGCCAGGCGACGTTGCTGCTGGCCCACGGCCGGCTGGTGCCTCTCCAGGTGGTCCTGGACCAGCTCCAGAGCCAGGCGCCATCCGATCCGCGGGTGCTGCGGCTGCTGGCCCAGGCGGCGCAGTCCGTGGGCAAACCAGAGCAGGCTGAGAAGCTGTGGCTCCGCCTCACAGAACTGCCGGCCAAGCCGCAAGCCCAGGACCGCCTGCGCGCGGCCGACGGTCGCCAAGCTCTCTTGGCCCTCTACCGCCGCCAAGAGTGGATGGGCGTGCGCCACGCGGGGCTGCTTGGGCAGTTGCGCGCTGCACCGCCCCCGTTGGGGCTCACGCTTCTGTGGCTGGACCTGGATGCGCAGGTGGAGCCGCGCGCCGCGTTGGCAGAGGCGCCCTGGCGTCAAGAGGCGGGGCGGATTCGCCAAGCGCTGGGGCCCGATCCGGAGCTGCTTTTGGCCATCGCCCAAGGGTGGCTGCACCGCGCTCAGCCGGCCGAGGCGCTTGCGGCGCTGCTGGAACTGCACCCGCTGGATCCGGAAGCTGCGGAAGGTCCGCTGCAGCAGATGCTCGACAGTGCTCTGGCGCGCGCGGATCGGGAGTTGGCGCGGCGCATTGAGGCCGTGTTGGTCAGCGCAAATGGCCTTGTGCCATCGTCCACCGTGCTCTTGCGCCTGGGCGATTTGCACCAGCGCTACGCCGATCCCCAAGGCGCCGCCGGGCTTTTTCGCCGGGCCGCGGCGGCCAATCCCCGCGATAGCCAGCCGGTGGCGCGGCTTGCGGCGCTGTTTCGCCAGGTCGGCGACTATGCTCAGGAAGAGGCCGCGCTGCGCGACATCGTCCAGCGCACGAGCGATCCAGACGAGCTAGAGAACGCCGGCCAACGCCTTATCACCGTGGCCCTTGCCCGCGGGCGCAGCGGCGACCTCGTGCGCTGGCTCGACGCGGTCATGGTCCAGCATCCGCGTCGCGAGGTGCTCTCCCGCTTCCGATCTTCGGCCTACGACGTTTGGCTTCGCTCTTCTGCGCTCGAGCAGGCCTTGGGCGCGGCCTCAACTCCTCCCGCGGCCGGCGCCGTGGCCGAAGCGCTCGCCAGCGGCGACTTGGGGCTTCAGGCCCGCGCGCTTCGCCAGCTCTCGGCCAGCGGACGGCCCCTGCCGCCAACCCTGGCCGCCACGCTCTTGGCCAGCGAAAACCCCAGTGTTCGCCGCGACGTCGCCTTGGTCCTGGGGTCGAGTGGTCAGGTCGAAGCCGCCGAACAGCTGCGCGATGCCATGGCCACGGGCATCGACCGCGACGAGGACGTGCTGGTGGCGCAACTGTTGGCCCTGGGCCGCTTGCCCGCCGTCGCAGGCCTCGATGCCCTGCTTTTGCCCCTCGCCCATCGCGCCGAGGGCCCGGTAGCGCTCTTGGTTCTGGGGCGCAGTGGCAGCCCGGACGCGGTCCACGAGCTACTGCGGTCCGCCGCGAGCAGCCGCCGCGATCACGCCCTGGCTGCCACTGCGGCGCTTGGCGTGTTGGCCGGGCGCTTTCCCAGCGATCCCGCGTTGGCAGAGGCGCGGCGCTATTTGCTTGAATCTGCGGCGCGGGTTGCTGATACGGCGACTGACATTCCGCGCGCAGCGGCCCTGCTGTTTGCCCTTCGCGCCTCGCGGCTGGCCCAGGCGCCCCAACTTCTGGCAGACACAGCGGTTTTGGACCAGCGACCGACCCTGCAACGCATGGCCCTTGCCCTCCTCGCCGGCGCGCAGGAGCCCGATATCCGCCTGCCCCCTGTGGAAATTGGCAACGTGGAGGGACTTCGCGGGCTGCGAGCCCAGGCGCTGAGAGAGACGCTGGTGCCGTGGTTGTCACAGGATCCTGATGCCTTGCGCGAATCTCTGGCGCCCTTTGCCGCGGAGTTGGAGTCGGCGTGGTCGCGCGCGCCCGCTGCGGCCGATCGCCACGGCTGGTGCCAGCGCTGGCAGCCGTTGCACGCGCCGCTCCAGCCCGCTTGGCAGCGCGTTTGCCCGCCCGCCCGCCCCTGAGGCCTTGCCGTCCGGGCGAATTGGGCCGGCAGGGCATTTTCATCCTGCGTCCCTTTCGCACCTCGGCCTGCCGCGGCTATACTGTAGGTTCCGTGCGGCGCAGCTGTTGATGCACCGTTGCGCCTGGAAGAGCGCTTCTTGCCCTCTGCCCGTGGTTTGGCGCCCGATGCGCCGTGTCCGGAGCCCCCATGTACCTCTCGCTTGCCCTCGTACCGCGGATTTTGGCCCGGATTTTGCCGTCCCGCCCAGCTTCGGCTGAAGCGCCGGAAGGGCAAACACCGCCTGCGCGGTCGGCTCTTCAGCGCCGGCTCTCCTGGCCGCTGGCATGGACGCTAGTGCTGCTGGGGTCTTGCGGCCAAGAGATCATCGACTACGACAGCCTTTACTTGGCCATCACCTCCGACGCGACCCCCGAGCCCGTGCAACGGCTGGACTTTGACCTGCGCAATTCCGCAGGCCAGCGGCTGAGCTCGGACAGCGGCGATGGCAAATTCCAGGTGGCCTTGCCCACCGGCTTCAACATCGCGTCGCAGTCCTTTCGCGTTCAGATCAAGCCCAACGCCACCTGGAGCGGCAAGCTGCAGCTGCGAGTGCTGGGCCGGGACAAGGGTGGCACCGTCCGCTCTGCGTTCAACGGCGTTATCGACAGCACGGCCAAGAAAGAGCAGTCGATCCGCCTCACGCTCATTGGGGCCAAAGCGGAATGCGACAGCGACGGCGACGGCGTGCCCACCTGCGCCAAGACCGAGTGCTTTGTCGCCGGAGCGGCCTGCGACTGCAACGATGACCCGGCCAAGGGAGGCAGCAGTGCCAGCCCGTTCTTGATCGAAGACGCTTGCCAAGACGCCGGCAACGGCATTGACGAAGACTGCGACGGCTCCGACACCGCGGAGGTCGACAGCGACGGCGACACCGATCCCGACTGCATCGAGCAGCAGAAGTGCCCCACCGTGGGCGGCGTGGCCCCAGAAAAGAACCCGGCCATCTCGCGCAAGGCTGCGGAACTATGCGATGACATTGACAATGACTGCAATGGCAAGGTCGACGACGGCCTGACCTTTACGGACATTGACGGCACGGCCAAGCCGCTGTCCAAGGGCGGATCCTGCGGCCAGGGCGTGTGCGCGGGCGGCGTCGTCGCATGCAGCGCCGATCAGAAGGGTCTGTCGTGCTCGACGGCCTCCAAGAAAGTCGCCGAAGTGTGCGGCAACAAACTCGACGACGACTGCAACGGCCAAGCCGATGAGGGATGCGAGGCCGACGACCTGGACGGCGACGGCATCTCCAACAAAGACGAGGCGGCTTGCAAATTCAAGTTCGCCAGCTTCCACAGCGAGTACCACCCCGGCGCCAAAGAGCCGTGTTGCCCGGGCGGCCAGGACTGCAGCGGCACTGCCGGCCTGTACGACTTCAACTGCGACGGCAAAGTCGCGGCGTGCGGCGCCGATGACCCAGATGGCGACGGCAAGACCGGTGAGCTCGACTGCGAGCCCAACAATCCCAACGTCTTTTCGGGTTCCAAGCAACAGTGCGGCGACGGAAAGGGCCCCTGCCCGATTGACGGCGACGTGCCCTGCAGCAGCGATGGCGACGGCGACAAGTGGAACAGCGACGTCGACTGTGACGACACCACCAAGGACATCTTTCCGGGCGCGACGGAAGTCTGCAACGGCCGCGACGACGACTGTGACGGCTTGGTAGACGAGGGCAACCCCGGCGGCCTCGACGAAACCTGTGGCGACAGCGACGGCGACTGCGGTCTGACCAAGGGCGTGCAGGTGTGCAAGCACTTTGTCGCCAAAGAGTCGGTCTTCAAGCCCGCAGACCTCGACTGCCTCAAGCAGGCCTATACGCCGCTAGGCGACGGAAAATTGGGCGTCTGCGTCGGTTGTTTTGGCGACCAGCGTCCGCAAAAAGAGACTTGCGATGACCACGACCAGGACTGCGACGGACAGACCGACGAGGACTTCCCGTATAGCGAAGAGGGGACGGCCAAGACCCTGAAATGGGGCGAGGCGTGTGACGGCATCGGCGCGTGTGGCAAGGGCGTCGTGCAGTGCGAGAACGCCGGCAAAGCCATCTGCTCGACCGATCCCAAGGGCAAGCAGGATCAGAGCAAGGTCGAAACCTGCAACAATATCGACGACAACTGCGAGGGCAAGACCGACGAGGCCTTGACCTTGGTCAGCGACTCAAAGTGCCAGAAGATCGGCGTATGCGGCGCCAACCAGGGCAAGATCCAAACGGTCTGCGTTGCCGGCACTTGGCGCTGCGACTACTCGCTGGTGCCAACCACGGAATACGACAAGAATGTCATCTGCAAAGCCGGCGAGGCGTCTTGCCAGTGCGATGGTGTCGACCCGGCCAAGACCCCGCAGTGCTACGGCATGACCGAAAAGAGCTGCGATGCCTTGGACAACGACTGCGACGGCTCGACGGACGAGGACTTTGCGTTCAAGGACGTCAGCGGCAAACTCCTCAAGATCACCCAAGGATGCGGCACCGGCGCGTGTACCAATGGCAAGGTCGTCTGCGCGGGCGGTTCCAACAACACCGGCACCCTGACCTGCGACACGCTCGTCAAGGTCACCGGCGAAAAGTGCAACAGCATCGACGACGACTGCGACGGCGAGACGGACGAGATCAAGGAGATGCCGGTCACCGACTCCACCTGCAGCCTGACTGGCGTCTGCAACCCCAGCAATGTGGTGGGCACCTGTCCGGCCGGCAAGTGGGAGTGCAACTACACCGGCGTCAACGGTTACGAGGCCGCCAAGGAAGTCAGCTGCGACGGCTTGGACAATGACTGCGATGGCCAGACCGATGAAGACTTTGATTTCAAGGACTTTGACGGCAAGTCGGTGAAGGTCGGCCTCGCGTGCGGCACGGGCGTCTGTGCTCAAGGCAAAGCGGTCTGCACGGCGGACAAGAAGGGACTGACGTGCTCGACGCTCGGCAACATCGCCAAAGAAGCCTGCGATGGCAAGGACAACGACTGCGACGGCAAAGCGGATGAGGATTTTACGTACACCGTTCAGGGCACCAGCACCCCCTTGGCAATCGGCATGTCGTGCGACGGCATCGGCGCGTGCGGCGCGGGCGCAGTGGAGTGCACCCCGGGCAAGAGCGACCAGGCCACTTGTTCGACTGACCCCAACGGCAGCAAGAAGCAGGACAGCACCGAAATCTGCAACGATGTCGACGATGACTGCGACGGGCAGATCGACGAGGGCTGCGATCTTGACAAAGACGGGTTCTGCACCGCGACCATGACCACGGCCGGCAAGCCCAAGACCTGCCCCAAAGGCGGTGGCGATTGCGACGACGATCCCGCCAAGAACAAGGACGCCGGCTTGGTCAATCCCGGCGCCTCTGAGCTCTGCGATGGCATCGACAACAACTGCGCGGCTGGCGCCGACGAGATTTTCAAGTACACGGAGCCGACCGGAGCCTCCCTGGGCGTGGGCAGCGCCTGTGGTTTGGGCGAGTGCGGCAAGGCGGGCGCCAAGGTCGTCTGTGGCGCGGACAAGGTCTCTGCAGTGTGCCCTGGCTTCCTCCCCAAGGCGGAGGTCTGCGACAACCTGGACAACGACTGCAACGCCACTATCGACGAAGGCTGCGACAACGACGGCGACAAGTACTGCGACATGAACATGAAGGTCATTGGCACGGTTGCCGCCTGCCCGCTGACCAAGGTGGTCAAAGATGGCGACCCCGGCGACGACTGCAACGACGACCCGACCAAGAAGGGCGCCGAGCAGAACATCTCCAAAGTCGAGGTATGCAACAACGTCGACGACAATTGCCTTGCCGGGACCGACGAAGGCTGCGACGACGACGGGGATAAGTACTGCGACGCCGCGATGATTGTGGTCGGCGTCAGCAGTGCCTGCCCGTCCGGCGGCGGCGACTGCAACGACACCAACGCCGCGGTCAAGCCCAACGCGGCGGAAATCTGCGACGACATCGACAACAACTGCGCCAGCGGCAAGGACGAGGGCTGCGACGATGACGGCGACAAATACTGTGATGTCAACATGCTCATGGGCAACGTCGCCAAGCCCGCCACCTGCCCGTTTGGCACCGGCGACTGCAATGACGACCCGGCCAAGGGAGGCGGGGCGATGAATCCCGGCGTCACGGAGCAGTGCGACGACATCAACAACGACTGCGACGGCACCACGGACGAGAGCTGCGACGACGACGGCGACGGGTACTGCGACATCGGCATGGCCGTCGTTGGCGTCCCCAAGTCCTGCCCCAAAGGCGCAGGCGACTGCTATGACGTTCCCAACCTAGGCACGCTGGTCAACCCCGGCGCCAAAGAGGCCTGCGACAACGTCGACAACAACTGCAGCAAAGTGGTCGATGAAGGCTGTGACGACGACAGTGACCTGTACTGCGACGGAAACATGGTCGTCGTAGGCACGCCGCCGATCTGCCCCAAGTCCGCCAAGGACAAGGCCGACGACTGCGATGACACCAACGGCAAGGTCAATCCGAGCGGCACAGAGCTGTGCGACGACGTGGACAACAACTGCAACGGCTTGGTTGACGAGGGCTGCGACGACGACAAGGACACGTATTGCGACGCCCTGATGCTGGTGGTGGGATCGCCCAAGGTTTGCGTATCGACCAAGGGCACCAGCACGCCGAGCCCGGGCAACGACTGCAATGACGACCCGGCGAAGAACGGTTTTGGCGTCAACCCGGGCAAGACGGAGTCGTGCGCCTCGGCCGGCGTCGATGACAACTGCGACGGCAAGATCGACGACGAGAATGCCCAGAGCTGCACGAACCTGTATGCCGACGCGGACCAGGACGGCTACGGCGCGGGCGGTGCCAAATGCCTGTGCAAGCCCGGCGATCTCGCGACCTACACGGCGACGGTAGCGGGCGACTGCAATGACAACGTTGTTTCCGGCAAGACGATCAACCCAGGGGCCAAGGAAAACTGCGGCACCGCGGCGGACGACAACTGCTCTGGCGGAACCAACGACGAGAATGCTACGGGTTGCAGCGACTTCTATCTTGACGACGATCAGGACTCGTGGGGCTCCTCGACCAAGAAGTGCTTGTGCGTCGCGGATGCCGGGAACAAGTACACCGCGACCAAGAGCGGCGACTGCGTGGACAGCGCCCTCACAGGCAAGCTGATCAACCCCGGCGCGACCGAGACCTGCGCCACCACCGCCGACGACAACTGCAACGGCAACGACAACGACATCGGCGCCACCGGATGCAAGCCCTATTACAACGACGGCGATGACGACGGATTTGGCGCCGGCGCGCCCACTTGCGTGTGCAAAGCGGACACGAGCAAGCAGTTCGACACGACCAACAACACCGACTGCAATGACGATCCGGCGACCGGCAAGAACATCTACCCGGGCAACAAAGAGACCTGCGCGACCGCCTACGACGACAACTGCGATCTCGATACCAATGAGGAAAATGCGACCAACTGCAAAGACTTCTACCTCGACACGGATGGCGACGGCTTTGGCACCTCCGTCAAGAAGTGTTACTGCGTCGCCGAGACCGTGACCAAGTACTCCGCGACCAAGGCGGGCGACTGCAATGACAACGCCGCGGCAGGAGGTGCCTTGGTCAACCCCGGTGTCGCGGAAGTCTGCAATGATGTCGACGACAACTGCAGTGGCACCGACGAGGGCTGCGACGACGACGCGGACGGCTATTGCGATTCGACCATGAGCGTGTCCTCGACCCCGGGCCGCAAGGTCTGCAACAAGACCACTCCGGTCAGCGGCAAGGGTGATGACTGCAACGATGCGGCGAGCGGCGGTTCTTCGTTCAATCCTGGAAAGTCAGAGATTTGCAACAACAAGGACGACAACTGCAACGGCCAAACCGACGACAGCGTGGCCAGCAGCCTCTGGCAGTTGACCGACTGCGACGCGGGCAAGAATGGCAAAGGCGTTTGTACCAAGAATGCTGTCGAGGCTGTAGCCACCTGCGCCGCGGGCGTTTGGACCTGCAAATATGAGGACATTGCCGCCTATTTGCCGACCGAAGTGACCCCGAGCCAGTGCGACAACAAGGACAACGACTGCGACGGCGCCACGGACGAGAGTTGCGTACCTTGACCGTCAGCGACGGAGCGAGTCGACGCCTTGCCGCGGGCCGCCTAGGCCGCCAAGCGCCTGGCAGAAGCTCAACAATTGGGGATTGGCCCGCCACTGCTCAAAGGTTCTTGCCGAGCTATGTGCGCCCCATTCCTACGCGGCGCAGATAAAGCCTTTGCGCCTCAAGGAGTTCGTATGGAACGCCGCCGCCCGGGCGACCGCAGCATTTCGGGGGACCGCGGCCGAAGCCCAGACCCCACCGGGCCGATTGGCGGGCCGGCGAACCGGCGATCCGCGCCATCCATGCCCACGCCGCTGGGGCCGCTGCCTTCCAAGCCCGACATCCCGCCGCCGCCGCCCAAGCCGGAGCGGCCACCGCCGGCGATCGCCCCGCCCGGAACGAGCAACGTGCGCGCAGAAGAGCAGCGTCTCCAGGTCGAGCGGGCCCAACGCACCGCGCGCCCCCGGGTCGACCCGCTGCCACCCCAGCCTGCGACCCAGCGCCGAAAGCCGCGCCGCGAGCCCGACATCGCGCCGACCGATGTGTGCCGGGTGATTTTCTCCGACTCGTCCTTGGTGGTCGTCGACAAAGCCCCGGGATTCCCAGTCAATCCCAGCGGGCCGTTTCACCAGCGCTCGGTGATTATGGCGCTCAAGGCCCAGGGCTTTGCCCCCTGCTTCCCCATCAACCTGCTCGACACAGAAGCCAGCGGCCTCGTCGTCCTGTCGCGCTCGCCGGATGCGGCCAAAGCGCTGCGCTGGAACTGGCGTTCTGAGCTCTGCGAACGCACCTACGTGGCGATTGTCCGCGGCGATATTCCAGGAGGTCGCGGTCGAATCTCTCTAGCGATCGGCGCGGTTCGCCAGGGCCAGCGCATGCTCCACAAGGTGATGGCGATCGAAGAAGGCGGCCGCGCGGCAACTACCGAGTGGCGCTTGCAGGCCCGTGGGCGCGGCTATTCGCGGCTGCTGTGCAAGGTGCACTCTGGGCGCTGCCATCAGATTCGCATCCACTTGGCCGCGATGGGCTTTCCCGTCGTCAATGAGAGGCTTTACAGCCGCACGGACGTTGAAGTGCCGCTGGAGGCGCTGGTCGACCTACCGGGGCGGGTGGATGAGACCCCGACGCTGCCCGCCCATCAAATCGGCCTGCACTGCCAGAAGATCGTCCTGCCTCACCCGCTGACCCAGCAGACCATGGAGTGGCAAGCGCCACTGCCGCGGGCGCTGACTGCGCTCATGCCCGGGGCTTGGGTCGTAGAAAACCCAACATAGATAAGAACCTGCGCTGCGCGATTGGCAACGCAGACGCTGACGTGGTAGATAGCCCGACGTGCGCTGTCGGTGCGCACCTTCAGTCCGGTCTCCGGGGGTAATTTATGGGCGTGATGTATCGCCAGAGCGAGCTCGGTATCAGCGGCGAAGCTGACGCTAAGCATTTGCAGAACAACGTGTTAGCGACTCGCGTCAGCGACCTGGTCAACTGGGGCCGCAAGTTCTCTCTGTTTCAGTACCCATTTGTGACGGCCTGCTGCGGCATGGAGTACATGTCGGTCAACGCCGCTCAGCACGATTTGGCGCGCTTTGGCTGCGAAGTGCCGCGCTTTACGCCTCGCCAAGCAGACTTGCTCATGGTCGTGGGCACGGTGACTCACAAAAACGCCCCGATTTTGCGGCGCATTTATGAGCAGATGGCTGAGCCTAAGTGGGTCATTGCCTTTGGCGCCTGCGCGTCGACCGGCGGTTTCTACGACAACTACGCCACCGTCCCTGGGATCGATCACATTATTCCGGTCGACGTCTACATCCCAGGCTGCCCGCCGCGCCCCGAGCAGATCCAGGACGCCATCCAAATGCTGATGGACAAGATCGCTGCCGGCCGGGCCGAATTGCGCTGAAAAAGCATCGGGCTATGCGCTCTCAGTCGCCAGCAGTTCCGCGATGGCGATGCCGGTGGCCACGCTCACATTGAGCGATTCCATCCGCCCGGCTATAGCCGACCCCGCGCCAATGCGCAGCGCTTGACCGCAGGCCAGAACCGCTGCCTCCGAGACGCCATCTTCTTCTGCGCCGATCACGAGCAAGGTTGGCTGCTTGGCAGCGGCGCCGCGCCACTCGCGCAGATCGCGGGCGCCGCGGACGTCCAGGGCTGCCGCATGACCTCCTGCACGCTGAAACTGCCCCACAGCAGCCGGAAGATCCTCCACCTGCAGCACTTCTAGGCGGTCCAGGCCGCCCTCTGCCACCCGGTAAGCGGCGGTACTCAGCAGCGCTGGCACGCTGGCGGGGCCCACCAGCAGCGTCTGCACGCCAAAGAAGGCTGCCGTTCGCGCTAGCGCCCCCAGGTTGTGCGGATTGGACACGCCATCCAGCGCCAAAACTAGCCCTGCACGCCCCGCAAAGCGCTTGAGGGCTGCCTGGTCCAGCTTGCGCACCAGCGGCTTGTCAAACGCCGCCACGACGCCTTGATGGGCGGGCGAGCCGGCGACTTTGGCCAGCTCCGCCTCTCCTGCTACCCGGTAGGCCGCGCGCCGTTCGGCCAGGTGGCGCAGATACGGCTTGAGATCGGCGAGGCGGGCTTCGCTGTGCAACAGCTTTCGACAGGCCTGCGGTCGGCTCTGCAGGGCCGCCTCGAGTGCATGCCAGCCGCACAGCACCTGCACACGCGGCTGTTCAGGCCGAACGCCGTCGCGATCGCCCTGGGCCAGGGCAGGGCGGCGCTCTGGACCAGGCGGAAACCTACGCGGATCATTCACAAGAGCCTCCAAAGCGCGCACGGCGGCCCACCGCCACTAGGGAAAGCGGCGTCCTGCGCGAACATCAGTCAAAAATCAGTAGTATTCTTCAGCAGCCAGCCAGCCGTCCATGCCGCCATTGCCCACGACCACGCCGCAGGCATTGCCGCCGCAGGCGCCAGAGGTGTAGACCTGCAGCTCTACGGTGTGCGATCCCGCCGGAATGCCTGTGAACAGCCGGTCGTAGCTCAGCTGGACGTAGCTGCCGCATAGCGCCCCGCCGGTGCTGACCACGCCGTCCTGGAACAAGTAAGACCACGGTATCCCGCTGAATTCGCCGGCATACTTGCCATCCACCACCGCGCGCACCGCCGTCGACACGCCGTACTGCACGGTGATCGACCCGCTGATGCGCAAAGAGCCGCCCACGGTGGTAGTCTTGAGCGTCAATCCGTCGATCGGCTTGTAGTTGCCGCCCGCGGCGTAGCACTGGCCGCCCTTGGCCCGCACCTGGACCAAGTTGCGATTCTGGGAAGCAAATTTACCCGCAATGGTGCCGCTGACGGTGAGGTTGCCCTGCAGATTGGCGTTGCCGCTAATGGCGAGCTTGCCGTTGGCGATGTAGTCAGCCGCGACGCTCCAGTTAAAGCTGCCGTCGGTCGTGCCCGTGCTTGCCTCAAGATCGCGCACAATGATCGACCAGCCGCCCTTTGGGTTGGCCCCCAGGTAGCTCTGGCGCAGGGCTTGGCTGATCGCGCTGTCATCGCCGCCAAACTTCAGTTTGAGGCTGGTGCCCGTCGCGCCGCCGCTGTAGACCTTGTAGGCGGTGCTACTGGCCGGCCCATAGAGCTCTATGATCAGGTCGGCAACATCTGAGTTGACGACGTCGATGGTTACGATCAGCTTCTTGGCCAGGCCCACATCCGGAAAGACGATCTCGTCCGAGGTGCCGGCGGCAAAGTTGTCGACGATTGCTTTGTCCTTGGCTCCCGCCTTGACCTCAGAGAACTGGTTGCTCAACACGCCGTTGCTCACCTCGTCCAAGCCGTCGCCGGGGAGTACAGAGGCGTCGATCGTCGCAGCGCAGTCCAAGCTGCCATCCGCGGCAAGACCGCGCAGCACAAGCCCGGTGCCGCACGCCTTGCCCAACTGCGGCAACACAGGGGTGTTCTTGAGATCCGCGTAGCTTCCCGTGCTCGCCACTGCAGCCAGCTGGGCGCTCTTGGCATAGCTGCTCAAGTCCGGCTTCCCCAGCAAATCGCCGTAGTCCCCGCTCGAAGCGACCTTGGCCAACGCCTGGGTTTTTGCGAAGGTGCCCAGGTCCGGCACGCCGATAAGATCCTGATACTGTCCAGATCCCGCGACCTTAGCCAGATCGGCGCTCTTGGCCAGGCCCTGCAGATCAGCCTTCTTTGCGTAAGGCGAGAGCACATCTTGGGCAAGGTGCTCCGAGTTGATGCACCCGCTGCATTGCAGTTCTTCGGCCGCCTTTGTCCGCAGCGCGTAGGGCGAGCTCGCCAAGGCCACGCGGGGCAACTCCGGGTCGCTGCCGACCTGGATGCCCAGCCAACTGCCCCCTGCGGCAATTCCCGGCGCCAGCGGCGTTGTCTTGCCCAACGCGTGCTGAAACAGGCCGCCCTGCACGGACAATTGCCCCGCCGTCTCTGTCCATAGGGCGGCGCCACCGCTCGCCTGGCCGTACAGCGCAAACTTGACGCTGTAATTGCCATCCGCCGCCGCGCCGCCCCCGGCCGAGCGCAGCACGCCCTGCACCGCCACGTCGTCTGGCACAAAAGCGCCGAGGCGGCCTGCTGTCAGCAGGGACGCTCCCACTAGTAGAGCGCTACCCCAACTGACTGCAGACCGCCTCGTCAACGCATCACCTCAAACCGGCTAGGCCGGCCGCAGTTCTTACTGACCCAGCAGCGACTTCAGCCAAGCGTAGAAGCCGTACTGCACGGTGTTCTTGCTGCCGACCGCGTTGCCAACGACCTGGCTGCCACCGACAAACGCCTTGGCGCCGTAGGTCTTGCCCGTGCCGCTCAGCGACGCCGAGCCCATGCGCGCCGCAAACGAGGTCGGCTTGCAGCCTTCGTCAATCACGCCATTGCAGGAGTCGTCGACGCCGTCGCAGGCTTCCTTGGCCGAAGGCAGCTTCTCGCCGATGCAGCTGCTGGTGTCCAGCTTGCCGTCGCTGCCGCACTTGTTGTAGCCCGCGGTGCAGACGCCCTTGCCCTTGGTCGCCGGGTCGCCGCTGTAGCAGGTCACCTTGATCGTCGCATCCGGCGTATTCTGGCAGCCCTTGAGCATGTCGCAGGTGTCATTGGTGCACGGATTGCTGTCGTCGCAGTTGGGGCCCTTGCCGGGGATGCACTTGCCGCCGCCGCAGGTGTCGCCCACGGTGCAGCTGTTGCCGTCGTCGCACTGGCCGGTCGTCGGCGTGTACGTGCAGTTGCCGCTGCCGCTGTCGCAGCTGTCGGTGGTGCAGAACTCATCGTCCTTGCAGACCTTCTTGTCGCCAGCCACGCAGGTGCCGCCCTTGCAGGTGTCACCCACGGTGCAGGCGTTGCCGTCTGCGTCGCAGGGGTTGGTGTTGTAGTTGAACACGCAGCCCTGGGTCGGGTCGCACGAGTCGTCGGTGCACGGGTTCTTGTCATCGCATTTGAGCGCCGTGCCCTTGGTGCACAGGCCGGACTTGCAGCTGTCGTTCTCCGTGCACTTGTTCTTGTCCGCGTCGCAGCCCTGACCTTCGGCGGCGAGCTCGGTCTGGCACTTGCCGGTGCTGGGTACGCACTGCACGGTGGCGCACTGGCCGTCGATCGGCGGCTGGCAGGTGACCACGGTCAGCGGGTTGACCTTGCACTCAAACGCGCCGGCCACCGCCTTGTCGCAGTACAGCGTGCCGTTGCACAGGTTGCCGTCCTCCGACTTGGCGCAGTCGCTGTCATTGGTGCACGCGCAGGTGTTGGTGCCCGGCTTGCAGACGCCCAAGTTGCACGCGTCGTTCTTGGTGCACGGGTTGCCGTCGTCGCAGGCGGCCACGCTGTCCGGGGTGTTCTTGCAGCCGATCGCCGGGTTGCAGCTGTCGGTGGTGCACGGATTGTCGTCGTTGCAGCCCTGCAGGGACTTGGGCTTGGTGACGTCGAGCGGCGTGCCGTTGCAAACGCCCTTATCGCAAGTGTCCTTGAGCGTGCAGGCGTCGCCGTCGTTGCACGGGGTCGTCAGGTTCTTCTCGTGGACGCAGCCGACCTTGGGATCGCAGCTGTCCGCCGTGCACTCGTTGTCGTCGTTGCAGACGATGCTCGAGCCGAAGCAGTCGCCCTTGGCTTCCACGCACTTGTCTTTCTCGGTGCAGGCGCTGCCGTCATTGCAGGCAAAGCCGTCCTGGAAGCTGTACTTGCACTTGCCGTCCAGGGTCGAGCACTTGCCCGTGGTGCACTGGTCAGAGGCCGAGCAGGCCTTGATCGCGCCGGGCTCGCACTTGCCGATCTTGCACAGGTCATTCTCCGTGCACGGATTGTTGTCCGCGTCGCAGAACTTGCCGTCGTCATTGGTGTAGGTGCAGCCCAAGGCCAGGTCGCAGGCGTCCTTGGTGCAGTCGTTCTTGTCGTCGCAGACTTCCACCGGACCGGCGACGCACTTGCCGGCCACGCAGGTGTCGTTCTTGGTGCAGACGCTGCCGTCCGCGTCGCAGGTGCCGTTCTTGGCCGGATTCTCGCAGCCGCCCGCGCCCTTGCAGAT
>CAXNCS010000015.1:0-43364 GCA_964201005.1 Myxococcota bacterium | reverse complement strand
TTGCCGCTGACCGCGATAAAGCCGCTGGCTAGACCCGGCAGCAGCGGCCGATTGCCCTCCACGCACGCCGCGGCGCAGCGGTTGCGGGTCAGCGCTCCAACCACGGCAACGGGCGGATCAAACGCGAGAATCGCCGTGTCCAGGCGGCTCGCCTTGATGCCGCTGTGGCCGCCGATCATCCGCACGCCGGCGGGAATCTGCGGGTCGATGGAGACGGGCGCGGCAGGAGTCAAACGGGGCAACATCTGATCAGTCATGAATATTTTCGGGCAGCAAGCCCGCCTCGTCAGCCCAGCCACAGGCGCGATTGAGGTTATAGATGGCGTGAGAAGCCGCGCCGCGCAACAGGTTATCGATGGCGCTGACAAACACCACCCGGCCTGACGGCGCGTCGAGAAAGTAATGGACCTGCACAGTCGCCTGCTGGGCCACCGCCAGCACATCCGGCGCTTGAGCCACGCGCTGCCAAAGAGGGTCGCCGGCCAGCTGCAGGTCGGGCAACACCGCTGCGGCCCCCTGCTGCTGCACCCAAGCCGAGACATCGGCGCTGCCGGTCACCAGCATGCCGCGCTTGAGCGGCGCGACCATCGGCACAAACAGCAGGCGCACTTGGGCGCGGCCCTCGACCTCAACCAAGTGCTGGTGCGAGCGGCCGGTGCGATAAGGCGCAAGGTTTTCAGCCACGTACATGTACATGGTCCGCTCAGTTGCCGCGCGACCGGCCCCAGAGGCGCCGCTGATGCCCGTCGCGTCGACCACCGCACCGGGGACCAACATCCCCGCGGCCTTCAGCGGCACCAGCGCCGACAGCAGCGCGTTGGCATAGCAGCCCGGATTGGCGATCAGCCTGGCCTTTTGCAGCGTTTCGCGAGGCGCGTCAAAGCCATACGCCGCCTCCGCAAGGGCCTCTGGGTGGGGATGGGCAAAGCCGTAGGCCCCCAGGTGAGCCTCTGGCGTCGCCGCGCGATGGGCCCCTGAGACGTCGATCACCCGCACGCCTCGCTGGATCAGCGGCCACGCGAGCTCGGCGCTCGTTTCAGCGGGGGTGGCAAGAATAGCCCAATCGACATCGGCAGGTACGGCATCGGGCCCCTCGCGCGAGGAGGCGGTCGAGACGCGCCCTACCCGCGGGTGCAGGTGCAAAAGCCGCAGCAGCTCCTGGCCCGCGTAGCCCGTAGCACCGACGATACAGACATGGAGACGATGGGACATATGCGCAGAATCCAAGTGAAGACCCCCAATTTCAGGGAGACGGGCCGCCCCTGTGGGTCCCGCAAATGCGCGCGATCCTGAGGTCAGTCCGGGCCGCGAGCGAGGGCGGCAAGGATCCGGAGAAACACATCGAAAAAACCAGGTCCAGAAACGCGAAAGGCCCCTGGTTTGCACCAGAGGCCTTTCAGGGTCGCGGGGGTAGGATTTGAACCTACGACCTTCGGGTTATGAGCCCGACGAGCTACCGGGCTGCTCCACCCCGCAGTTCGGCTTTATAGAGCAGGTGGCCGGGGACGTCAACAGCTGCGCCAAAGAAAAGCGCGAACGGAAAAACAAAGTTGCGGCGACTCAGAGAGCGGGGCCAGGCCCCAGCGGCTTTGGTCAACCTGTCCAGTGAGTTGACTGAGCAAGGCCCCATCGCGGCGGCGGGGCAAATGCGCGGTCGCAGGCTGATCACGCGGCGGCTGCTAATCGAGGGCGTCGTCGATCTCTTCGATCAGGTCCTCGGCGTCGCCGCGCGGGCCTACGTGATTCTGGGCTATCGCCAGGCGCCGCGTCTCTTCGGCCAGCGGTCGCGCCTCTGCAGGCCGCCCCAGGGCCACCAAACACTGGGCGCGGCGGTACCACGCCATCATCAGGTCGGGCTGCAGCTCGGCGGCGCGGGCAAAGGCCTGGTCCGCTTCCGCATGGCGCTTGGTCTCAAACAGCGCTTGGCCCAGAGAAAACCACGCGAGCTCATTGTCCGGGTCGTCTGCGAGCATGGCGTGAAAGCGGGTGATGCGCGGATCTTCAGCAGTGGTCATGCGGTGTTTCCCCGGGACCCGTGGCGGCCCCCCAGCGGCGATTGTGCGGGAGGACGGCGGCGGCGCCAAGCCATGCCCGGGCAATCCGTACAAAAGCGCCAAACGCACAGCCAAATTCTTGCTTCACCGCGCAAAGCCCCTACCCTCAGGGGGCTGTGCGGCCCTGTGGTCAAGCGGCAACCCCGCTGCCTGATCGAGGTCCCCGTGCCCAAAGCGCCCCGCACGCCCACTCATCCGTCTGCCAAAAAGCCCATCCTTATCCGCGGTTGGCGGCAAGATATGCTGCCCTTGGCGGTGATCGGCGCTCTGTCCCTCTCCGCGCTTGGTCTGTGGGCGCTGCGCAGTCAGGACGCTGCGGAGGCGGCACCGCTGCCCAACCCCATTGCGCCTGCCCCGGTGGAGGCGCCCAAGCCCAAGCCGCCGGCGCCCATCCAAGTGGCCGAGCTGGAAAAGGCCCAAAAAGGCCCCGATGGCCACCTGGTGCTGCAGCGCCAAGCCGAGCCGCGGCCGACAACCCTGCGCAGCGATCTGCAAGAGAGCGTCGACGCCTACCTGGCTGGCACCGGCCTGGCCTACGGCGCCGTGGTGATGATCGATCCGCAGACCGGCCACGTGCTGGCGATGGCGGAGACCCGCGATCCCAGCGATCCCGTGGGGGCGATCGGTCGGCTGACGGAACCCACGGTGCCCGCCGCATCGGTGATCAAGGTGGTGACGGCGGCCGCGCTGCTAGAGAACGGCGCGACGCCGGAGACCACCGCGTGCTTTCACGGCGGCCTGCACGGGCTAGATGGCTCCCATCTGGTTGAAAAGCCCAGTGATCGCCGCTGTGAGACCTTGACCATGGCCCTGGCGCGCTCCTCCAACGCCGCATTTGCCCGCTTTGCCCTGCGCGATCTGCCAGACGGCGCCCTGCTCAAGACCGCTGAGGCCTTTGGCTTCAATCGCGGGATCGCCTCCGATGTAGCGGTGGTTCCCTCGCATTTCAGCGACGCTGGGGCCAAGCTAGATCGCGCGCGCGCCGCCGCCGGCTTTTCTGGCTCGACGCTCTCGCCCCTTCACGCCGCTTGGTTGGCCGCTGTGGTGGCGAGTGACGGACGGGTGGAGCGAATTTCTGCTTGGCGCGACAACACTTCGAATGCCGGCCTGCTGGCGGACCCGGCCAAGGCTCCTGCGGCGATCAGGCCAGAGACGGCCGCGGCTTTGCGGCACATGATGGTGCAGACCACCGTGGCCGGCACGGGCAGCAAGGCCTTTGGCGCGCGGCCCAAGTCACTGCGCGGCATGGAGATCGGCGGCAAGACCGGCTCTCTGTCCGCCCCCGAGGGCGAGCTGTTCCGCCACGTCAGCTGGTTTATCGGCTTTGCCCCGGCGGAGAATCCCAAAGTGGCGGTGGCCGCGCTGGCGATCAACGGCTGGAAGTGGAAGGTCAAGGCCCCAGCTTTAGCTCGTGATGCCATGGGGTTGTACTTTGATCAAGCCGGCAAGCAGACCGCGGGTGCCTCGCTTCAGCCCGCGGGGATGGCCACACCTGCTCTGGCCGTTGGCGCGCCCATGGCTGCCCGCGCTACGGAGTTGTCGCATTTGCCTCTTGACGGCGCCCCGCGTTCTCTGTAAAGTGCTGCCTCACCAACGGCTGCTGCGCGCGGCCCGCGGCCCCACCCTCCGGTTTTTCAGATGGTCGTTGCCCAGGTAACGCCAGGCCGGAAAGGTGCGATAGGGGGATCGTCTAACGGCAGGACCGCAGACTCTGAATCTGCTTATCAAGGTTCGAATCCTTGTCCCCCTGCCCAAAAGTTGAGATCGGAAGGCGCCGCGCCGCAGAGCTAAGTCCCATTGGGGCAAGGCCGATGCACGCGGACTCACGCCAACCGATGGGGACTGCCCAGGTCTTGCACGCTTTGAGCTTGCACAGGCCGCGGAGGGCCCCGACCGCCCCGTTAGTCTAGCGGTCAGGACACGGCCCTCTCAAGGCTGGGACAGGAGTTCAATTCTCCTACGGGGCACCGCAAAGCGCTGGGCAGCGTTCTTCGCTCCAGCTGCACCAAACCTCAGGGCCGACATCCCGGGAACCCCCGCTGTGATGCCGGCCCTTTGTGTTTTTGCCTTGCGACTCGTCTCGGCCTTGGCGGTGCGATCTGCGTTTTTCCCTTGCATGGCGGCGCTGATCGGCGTCCTTGGCCCGGAGCGGGCTTTTTGCACCGGCCCGTCGCGAGGGGCTGGACCCAGGACGCCGTGACCTCAGAACTCCAGATGGCGACAAGCGATTCCGTGGCTCCAGGGCTGCCGCGCGGCGCTTGGGCTGACGTACCTCTGGCGCAATGGCTCGATTGGCGCTGGCAGCTGCGCAACCGTTTGCGAACTTCGGCCGAACTGAGCGCGATGGCACCGTTAACGGAGGCCCAGAGGCTGCTGATCGACAGCGGCAAGGCCTTTGAGGTCGGCATCACCCCGTATTTTGCCAGCCTGGCCGACCCCGCGCTGCAGCCCTGCCCGATTCTGCGCCAGGTGCTGCCGGACGCGGCGGAGGCCGAGGTGGCGGCGTTTGAGGTCGCCGATCCGCTGGGCGAAGATCCCCACCGCAAAGCCCCAGGCGTGGTACACAAGTATCCGGATCGCGTACTGTTTTTGGTAACGGACACCTGCGCCGCCTACTGCCGCTACTGCACCCGCGCGCGCTGGGTGGCGGGCGGCCAGGAGACGCTGGGCACAGAGCAGTGGCGCGAGGCCCTGGCGTATATCGCCGCGACCCCTCAGATCCGCGATGTGCTGATTTCTGGTGGCGATCCCCTGCTTCTCTCCGATGCCAAGCTCGACTGGCTGTTGGACCAGCTGGCTGCCATCCCGCACCTGCGCTTTGTGCGGATCGGCACGCGGGTACCGGTGTTCTTGCCCATGCGCGTCGATGCGGGGCTGGTCAAGGCCCTGCGGCCGCGGCGAATTCCGGTCTTTGTCAACGTGCACTGCAACCACTATCGCGAGCTGACCGGGCTGGCGGTGCAGGCCCTGGGCCGGCTGGCGGACGGCGGGATTCCCCTGGGCGGTCAGGCGGTTTTGCTCAAGGGGATCAACGACGACGCCGAGGTGCTGCGCGAGACCTTTTACGCGATGCTCTCCGCGCGGGTGCGACCCTACTATCTGTTCCACTGCGACCCGATTCGCGGCAGCGCCCATCTGCGGACCAGCGTGAGTCAAGGTCTCGCCCTCATGGAGCAATTGATCGGCTTTACCAGCGGTATGGCGGTGCCCAAGTACTGCATCGACTTGGTGGGCGCGGGAAAAGTGCCGCTGTGGCCGGCTTATGTGGAACTGATCGACGACGCCTGGCTCACAGGCCACAACTACCGCGGCTTGCCGTGGCGCTATGTCAATGATCCGCTGCGGGCGCAAGAGGTTGGCTGAGGCAAGCGGGCATCGGAGCCGGTGAGATCGCAGTCGCCGCGGCGATCGTCTATGCTGGATCGCCTGGGCGGGATCGCCTGGGCCGGAACGCCGACGCGGCTGCGGGGCTGGGCGCTGCCACCTGCGAACACCGCGCCTCCACCGGGACCGCTGGGACTGCCGATGAACCACCTGCCCCTCGCGCCTGCCCCCTACAACTCCCCGTCCCGCAAGCAGGATTGGCGGCTGCGCGCCGTGTTGCTGGCTGCGCTGGGGCTGGCTGGCGCGGTTGGCTGTGGCGCGCCGCAGCGACAGACCGATCAAGAGGCGGCCTTGCCGCTGCGTGTGGCCCTGCCCATGGCCCGGCAGGCGGCGGCGAGACGCGATTGGCCCGGCGTGCTGGCGGCCCAGCGGCGCACCAGTGGGGCAAACGACCCGCAACTCCTTGGTTTGGCAGCGCAAGCCGCGTGGCAACTGCTGGATGAGGCGGCGGCGCAACAGCTAGAAAACCGTTTGGTTCAACTGGCTTTGACCGACCAGCCCAAGCTGGCGCGCCGCGAGATCGAGAAACTGGCGACCCTGCACCTGGGCAAGGTGCGCCGGCCCGCCCAGGCCCTGCGCCTGTTGGGGGCAGCGATGCCGCGGGGGTGTGACGGCGCGGATCTGTGCCGCCTGGCCGCAAAATCCCTGGTGATGAGCGCAGATGGCACGCCGGCTTGGCAGACGCGGGTGTTGGCCCTGGCGCCGGCGGCCGAGCGGGGTGCGCCGCGAACCCGCTGGATGTCGGCCCTGGCGAGCGAGCTGGTGCTGCAGACCCGCGCCCAAGAGGCCCGCGAATTGCTGTTGCGTCACGCGGCGGAACAGCCCCAGGACGCGGAACGCTGGGCGGCGGCCTATGCCGTTGCGCGCAAGCAGCCCGGTGTCGAGGGCCGCGCAGCATGGATGCAGGCTCTGATGAGCGCGGCACCGAGCGCCGCGACCTTGGCTGCCGTGTCTGATCACTTTGAATTGTCTGGGGATCGCGCGGCCGTTGCTCAGATCCTGGTGGTCGCGAGCCAGCGCGCCGATGCCGATCGCGGGGTCTGGCAGCGCCTGGTGGCGGCGTGGATGCGCCTGGACGATCGGCGCTCGCTCTCAGCGGTGCAGCAGACAAGGCCAGAAGCCCTGCAGGACACGGAGGGCCGGCAGGTGCTGGCGCGGGCGCTGCTGGCGGCGAGGATGGTCGCAGAAGCTGAGAAAGTCCTTGGCGAATTGGCCCAGACTCCGCCAGAGGACGCGGTGACCCTGGCCCTGCGCGCGGAGTGGCAGCGCCAAGCGGGGCACGCCGCTCAGGCCAAGGCCACGGCTGCGGCGATCGACAGCGCGCCGGGCGATCGCAGCCTCGCCGCGCTGATCCTCGGCCAGGCGTGGCGGTCGGTGCTTCCCGAATTGGCGGAAAAGTATTCAGAACTCGCCGCCAATACCCCGGGGCGCGGGCAATTATCGGCGGCGCGGCTGCGGGCCCAACGGCTTTTTACCGCAGGGCCTACCCCGGCGGCGATGTCAGCCGTGCAGCGCTTGGGCCGCTTGCTGGCGGTGGCGAATCCAGGGCCAGGGCCGGGTCCGCTGGGCGAGGAGCGCGAGGCCGATCCCGCGGCGCTGCGCCAAGAGTGGCTGGCCAAGCTTGGGAGCGGCGGCTGGCTCGAAGTTCAGGGTCAGCTGCTGGCGCGCTGGTGCGAGTCCGGCGTGGCCACGGCAGAACAACACCGGCGCGTGGCCATGCGCGCGGTCCAGCAAGAGGATCTGGCCCAGTTCCTGCTGTTGGACGCCCGGGCGCGCCAGCAGGCGGAGCAAGAGCTCGCCCCGCTGGATAACGGCGCCGTGCTTCAGGATTTGAGCCGACGCAGCGCGGTTTGGCTGGCGCGCTGGCTGGCGGCGGCAGACGTGCGCCAGTTAGACGATGCCCGCGTGGCCTGGCGCACGGCGCGGCAGTTGTTGCGCGGCGGCTTTGGCGCTCTGGGCCTGGTGTGGCTGGACTACGCCCGGCAGAGCCACGCTGAAGTCGATATTGGCATTGGGGAATTGCAGGAACTGGCGCAAAGCGGCGCGGCCCAGGCGGTATTGGATCACCTGGCGGCGCGAACTGCGGAGGCCCAGGCCCAGGATCCCAATCCTATTGCGGTGCGCGTGGCCGCCCAGGTGGCGCTGGGCCAGTTCCAAGCGGCCGAGCAAACGCTCCTGGATGCAGCGGCGCGCAAAGACCTGCCGTCGCGGGCCTGGAGGCCGCTGCTGGAGGCCGGCGCCTCCCATGGCCTGTGCCGCGGGGTGCACACGTTGGCGCTGAAAATGGCCGCTGAGCCTGACCTTTTTGGCCTACGCACCGCTTTGGGGCGCGGCCTGGATTGCGCGCGGCGCCAGCAAGATCCCGCGCTTGCGACAGCGCTGGTGCGGGCCAGCCAGGGTGAGCGCTTTGACGCCAACCGCGCGGAGACGGCGGCCCAATTGCTGGTAGAGCGCGGCTTTGAGCAGCTGGCCTTGCCGTTTTTTGACCAGGTGGCGCTGGTGCGGCCGCTGAGCGACGACAGCGTGATGGCCCTTGCCCGCGCGCAGATTGTCAGCGACCAACTACCCAAAGCTCTGGAAACGCTACAGAAAGCCACGACTCTTCGCGGCCGAGCTTCGCGCCTTTGGCTTCGCGCCGCAGAGCTCTTGGAGGACTACAGCCACTCGACAGAGTCCGTGGAGTTCTTTCGCGGGGCCGTGCAGGTCGATCCCGACGCGACTCGGCTGCGGGTAAGGCTGGTTCTGGCCTTGCTGCGCTCTGGGCAATTGGCAGAGGCGGCGATCCAGACCGCCCAGCTCGCCCAACAAGGCGCAACAGAAGACGATTATCGGATTGTGCTGGAGATGGGTCGGCGGGCTCAAGCCCAGGGCGCGCTGCTTGCGGCCGTCAAAGAAGTGGCCGATGCCGATCGGGAGCTGGAGCGGTTTCGCGTCCAACTGGCTGTCGATCTGGGTGATCGCCCGCAGGTCGTGGCTGGGGTGCGACGGCTGCGGGCCAAGGGGGCCCAGGTCAACGCCCGCTTGGTCGAGTGGCTTGAGTCCGTAGGGGCGCTGCGCGAGGCCCGCGAGGCCGCCGAAGATGGCCTGGCGTCTGCAGATCCCAGCGAAGATGAGGAAAGGATCGCCCTGCTGGAAGCGGCTTTGCGGATGCGCCGCGACCCGACCTCCGCCGATGAAGCGCTGGGCTTGGCACGGCTGTTTGCAGCGCGGGCTCTGGACGCCGATCGGGGCTGGGCGCTGGCGGCGATGGCCCTGTCTCGCCTGGGTTTTGTCGAGCAGGCGGAAGCTGCGGCCAGGGCGTGGAAGGCCGACCGCACCTTGAGCTTTGCCTGCCTGCGAGCGCGCTTTGCTTGGGACGCGGGCAAGTACGCCCAGGCGCGGCAGATTTGGGCCGAAGTGCGCGCCCATGTGCTGGTGGATTCCCGCACCCGCGAGGTGCTTCGCGCGGCCCGGGCGACTCCCTCGGCGACCGAGCGGCGCTCTGAGGTCCACCAAGCGCTGTTGCTCGTCATCGCCGAGATGAGCGAGCTGGGGCTTGGCGAGGAATTGCTGCCCTTCTTGGACGAACTGCTGGTCCTGGCGCCGGACAGCGAGCTGATCCATGCCAAAAAGGTTCAGACGCTGCTCGCCGTAGGCCGGGGAGAAGCGGCCCGCGAGGCGTGGACGGTGGCCCGCGGCGTAGTGCGCAATTGGACGGCCGATCTGGCGGCAACGGCCGAGCGGCTCGCCCAAAGTATCGGCGCAGAGGCGATGATGGCGGACGCCGCAGCCGACGGTCCCATGCAGCGGACGGACGACTGGTGGCTGGCCCTGGCCTCCGACATAGCCACACAGGAGCATGAGATCCCTGGTGAACTTTCCAGTGTCCTGCAAGCGCTGCTGCCTGCCCACGCGGAGCTGCGGCTCCAATGGGCCCTCAAGCTGGCCCAGCGCGGCCAAGGCGAAAAAGCTGCGGCGCTGCTGGGCGAAGCGGGGCTGGCGTGCCGCGAGGATCTGCAAGATCAAACGGCGCGCACAGCGGCGGCGATTCTGGTCAGCGTGCAAGGCCGGGCCCAGGCACAGGGCCTCGCCGCCGATCAGGTTGCCCCCAAAGCCCAGGCGTTGCTGCAAAAGTGGCTAGGTCAGAAACCTGTTTACGATGCGGCGGCGCGCTTGGCCCTGGAGCTGGTGCGCCAAGGGCACCCGGAGTTGGCCAGGTTGGCGCTGCGCTTCTCTGAGGGGCCCCATGTCGGCTTTCTGAATGCTGATCTGCAGATGCGCCGCACGCTGGCGGTGATTGGCGCTGGCGACGATGAAGCCGTAGTCGCGGCGGTCCAGCAGTACCTCCGCGGGCAGCGCAGCAATCTGCTCTTTACCGCCAGTTCTTCCGGACGCGGCGCGGTGCAGTACCAGCCCAATCAGCCGGTCCGCTCGCCTGTGGACGACGTTTTTGACTGGCTGATCACCGCAGGGCGGCTGCGCGCGGCGACGCGACTCGCAGAGGCCTTGAGGCGCGAAGAGCCCGGCCAAGACGTGCCTCCGGCCGCAGATCCGGGTGCAGGCCTCTCTCTGCCCCAGCGCTTGGCCGCTTGGGACGCCGACGCCGCGGTGCGCTTGGCGGAGCAACCAGGCGGTCCGCCGAGCGAGTTGCTGCCCCAGTTGATTGCGGTGCTCATGGCGCGCGAACCGCTCTTGGCCCTCAAAGCGGGCGATCAGCTGCAGGGCATCAGCGAGGAGCCGTGGCGAATCTGGGGGCAAATTGCTGAGGCAGCCGCCGATTTTGGCGAGGTCGCCGCCGGCCGCCAGGCGCTGGCCAAGGCCCGTCAATGGGGCGCTCCGCCGAGCGCAATCGCCTGCCTAGCGGTGGACCTGGGCGAAGACGCGAGCCCCAGCAGCTGTCTTCGCGGCCGGAGCCTCGGCGCGCTGAGCCCGCACGAGAGCCACGCCCTTGCCAACGCCCTCGCCCGGGACCCCCAAGGAGAGTTTGCCCAGGCCATGCGCGGGGCCTTTGTCCGCGCCCCTGTGCCAGCGCTTCGCCAGTGGTTGTCGGCGGCAGCGGCGGGGCAGGCGCGGCGCCCCCCACCGGAGCGGATCGCGTTGGCCAGCTGGCTGAGCGCTGCCCTGCAAAGCCTGCCCGCGGCCCAGCAAGAGGCCCTGGTGTTTGTCGCCATGGAGGATCTGGGCGAGCTCGGCCTAGGGGCCCTGGGCGTGCGGGCCATGGGTCAAGTGCTGGAGCGCCACCCGACCGGCCACGGCTACCACAACAATTTGGCCTACGCGCTGCATTTGGCCGGTGACGCGACCCCGCAGGCGGCAGAGCACGCGCGCTGGGCGCTGTGGGCCACGGGCGGCGAGCCAGCCTATGCCGCTTTGGACACCCTGGCGGCGACCATGCACCGCGAAGGCAACCTTCAAGGGGCGTTGGTATGGCAGCGGCGGGCGTTGGCAGCGGCGCTGTCTGTGCCGAGCGATCGCAACCGCCCATCGATGGCGCTGCCGTGGGCGAGGTATAGCGAATTCCTCCTGCAGAGCGGCGATGTGGATCAGGCCCGCCGGTTGTCCGCAGAGGCCCTGAGGCGACTGAGCGGCGAAGCCGCCGAACTGAGTGACACCGTGGCGCTTTACCGCCTGCGCCAAGTGCTCAAAGCCGCCCTGCGCAGCGTCGCTTGGCCGAACAAGGCCCCATGACTAGCTCCGCGGCACCTGCGCCCCCCATGCCTGAGTCCCCAAAGCTGACGCCCAACAAGCCGGGCAAGCCGGCCGCGCCCAAGGGCAAGCTCCGCGGCACCGCGCTGGGGCTGCGGATTTTGAAGTGGCTGTTGCTGGTGGGAATTCTGGCCCCGATCGCCCAGACCGGGCTGCTTCGCTGGGTCGATCCGCCGGTGACCCACACCATGCTGTCGCGGACCTGGAACCACGGCTGGCAAGAGGGCAACTGGAGCTTGCCCAATTACCGCTGGGCGAGCGCTGAGGAACTGCCCCGCGCGCTGATGGTGGCGGCGATTTCCAGCGAAGACCGCAGCTTTTTTGCCCATCGCGGCTTTGACGTGGTGGCGATCCGCCGCGCGTGGCACCGCTACCAGACCAAGCCCGGCGCGCGGCTGGTCGGCGGCAGCACCATCTCTCAGCAGGTGGCGCGCAACGTGTTCCTGTGGCAGCAGCGATCTTGGGTGCGCAAGGGCCTGGAGGCCTATTACACGCTCTGGCTAGAGTTGCTGGTGCCCAAACAGCGGATTTTGGAGGTGTACCTCAATATTGCCGAGCTGGGGCCTATGGTTTTTGGCGCAGAGGCCGCAGCCCAGCACTGGTTTGGCAAGCCCGCCCGGCGGCTGACGCGCCAAGAGAGCGCCCTGCTCGTGGCGATGCTGCCGGCGCCCAACACCTGGACCCCAAAGACGGCCCACGTGCAGCGGCGCGCCGCTTGGATCCAGCGCGCAGGGGTGCCCGTGGCCAAAGGCGCGTGGCCGCGACCGACAAAGCCGACAAACTAAGAAGGTATTTTGTCAGCGCAGGGGTCGGAAATTGGCCGCTACCGCCACACCGTCGTGCTGCACGACTTCGACGCCACTGCGGTCGGCGCCAACCGCGGGCTGAATCGCAAAGGCCACTTTGGCAAATCCCATGGACGCCAGCTCATTTCGCCCAGGCCGCAGGTGCTTTTGCTGCAAGGCCACCGCTTGAGCCGCCAGCTGGGACTGCCGCGCCTCCGTCGCCGCCGCGGAAGCCACCAGACTGCGCAGCAGGCGCAAACCCACGGGCGTCGGCTGATTGCGCACGCGCTCAAACTGGTCGATGGGCAGGATCAGCACCCGGACATCGGTCAGAGCGCGGGCAGTGACCAGGGCATTTCCGCCGTCCGACAGCGCCTCGGTGCCGAGCCAGCGACCCGGCCCCAACAGCTCCACCAGCAGCGCCATGTCGCGCGCCGCCATCATCGTCTGCACTTCGCCCTGGGTGATCAGCGCCAAGCTCGCCAACGGGTGGCCAAAATCTTGCAGCAGCGTTCCAACGCGCACCCAGCGCTCGGTCACGTAGTTGGCCAGGCCGCGCAATTCGCCCTCGCCCAGGTCGCCCCAACCCGCTAAGGCTCGCAAACTAGAGAGGTTCACGGCTCCTCCTTGCCGCCCGTGAGCTTGGACAGCAGACGACCAAGCCCGGTGGGCGCCGGCGATTCCTGTGGCGATTCAATAGGTCTGGGCAGGGCGGTCTGGCAAAACTGGTCGACGCGCATTTGGCTGTTGCGCTGCCGTCGCGCCTGCTGTACGGCCAGAACCGCCAACAACCGAACATACAGGCCGGGTTGAACCTGCATGATCTGCCTGAGGCGCGCCATGTCGAAGGCAAAAAGCGAGACGTCCGTGGCGGCCACGGCTGCGGTCCCGTGCGCGCCGCCGCCGGCAAAGGCAAGCTCGCCGCCCCAATCGCCCTGCTTGAGCGCGCCGATCGGCATCACCGGTCCATCGGGGGTAGCGCACTCGAGACGCAAGATGCCATTGCCCATCAAGAAGGCCGCGGCGACCTGATCGCCCTCGCCGTACAAGGTCTCGCCGGCGCCCAACTGCCAGCGCCAGGCCATTTGCGCCAACAGCTGCAGCTCCGATTCCTGTAGGGCCGGCTGGATCGCCATGGCCCTCAAGGCTAGCTGAAAATCCTCGTCGCTCGGATCTACCTGCGTCGCCATCGGCCCGTGACCTGCCCGACCCGCGCCGTAGCCATCGCGGCTGGCGTTTTGGTTGAAGCGGGGCTGGGCGTCAAAGAGATCCGAGCCAAAACCGCTGCCGGGCCGCGGAATTCGCAGGGGATCGGCGCCTACGGAAGATGCAGGTCTGCCGCGCGGCGACGGATCAAACCCCGAGGGTGTGGTGACGGCCGGGGCGCTGCCCACAACCCCTGGGCGCGTCGATCCGCTCCGCTGCGCGGGGTCAAAGCCGGGCGAAGACTGGGCGGACGCAAAGCCAAAGGTCTGGCTAATCGGCCGCTGCGGTCCACCGGGGGCGTAGCTCAACTGGCTCGCGGGGACCTGTTGTGCGCTGCTCGACACGGCAAACTGCGAAGTAAAACGATCGCGTTCCGCGCCTGGCCCAAAGCCCAGCCCTGCCCCTAACCCGGTGCCAGAGCTGCTGATCGGCGCTTGGGGCAACGGCCTCTGTGCCGGCCCAGGATCGGCGCGGTAGCCTTGCGTTACCGCCGGAGATTGGGGCGCAGAGACCCTTGAAGCGCTGCGGGTGGGGTCCACATAGGGCCGGCTCGCCGCGCGTTCCCTGGCGGGATCCAGGCCGTGCTGCCCAGTCGCCGGCCGGCCACCGCGGGCAAAAGCGTCGTCTGCGGCGATGTAGGGCGACTCTCCGCTGGCGGCAGCGGAAGGCGGGGCTGCGCGCGGCGGGGCAAAGGGCGCCGAAGAGGATCGCGCGCGGCGGGGCTCAAAAGGATCGTCAAATTGACTAGATGGAACAGCCCTGCTGGCCGCTGGGGTGGGCGCACGGGCTGGCGTGGGCCGCTGCGGCGCAAACGGGTCGTAGCCCGGCTGGCTGACCGGCGCGTGGACGAGGCCAAAAACCGTCGCCATCCCAGCTGAACTGCCGTGCGGTGTCGCCGGCGCAGGAGTCGACCACGGAGACGGCGGTTCTTGCAGCGCCCGCGGCGGAATCGGCGCAGTTGGCGGCGGCTGGTGGCTGGCCTGGGTTGGCGCGGCTGCGGGCGGCCAGGAAGAGCGCGACGTGGGCCGCAGAGGCTCTGCTTGTGGCGGACCGGCCGGCTGGGCATAGCTCTGGCCCGTTTGAGCGCGCCCCGGTGGCGGCGCCGCAGCATACGAACCCGTCGAGCCAAAGGGCCGCACCGTCTCGCCTTCTGCACCCGGGGCCGGGCCGGAGTGCCGCGACGTGTCGGGAAACCGCGGCGCCATCGCCCCAGCGCCATAGCGCAGCGGCCGCTGTGTCAACGGACTTTTGGGTCCGGATTCACTGCTGTCATCGGAAGCCAATTTCTCTCCCCCAAAGGCCGATCGCAGCTATGCAGTCCCACTGCACGGCCAAACGCTCTCTCTACACGGCCATGGAATAGCTCACACGTAAAGTCTATCAGACTGCGGCGCTTCTTCCAATTTCCCGCCGGCAAGGGGCAGATTTAGCGCCGATTCTTGCATAGATTAGCCGTCTGCGCCCGCAATGACCCGGCCTTTCCAGCGGGCCCGGCGAATCGCATCGCAGTCGCAGCGCCACTCTGCCGGCGCCTGTTGGCAGGCCAGCGCGGCCATGAGCTTGTGCCCGGCGGTATTGGGGTGAACATGGTCAAAATCTCTGTATTTGCTGTCCATGAACTGTCTGGGCACGGCCCGCGCCGCTTCTACCCACTGGTCGCGCTGATCGGCGAGTTTGCGCCACGGGCTGCTGGCAAAACTGTCGCGCAGCGGCTCAGCCGGTCGCAGCGGCGCCTTGCTGCCCACCCGCAGGACTGAACGCCAAAGATCAATCGTTACATCTGCCAATTCTTCCGGCTGCCAGGTCTGCGGGTCGCCACCGCGCAGGTTTGCCCGCCGGCCCAGCGATCGCGCGGGAGTCAGCTTGCCCAGCAGCGCCTCCGCCACCTGCTCCGTCGCGCGGTGCAGGCGCAGGCCGTTCCAGCCGTCAAACCGCGGATCGTCATCGGCGCCCCACGGTGTCACGGTCAGGGCCAACACCTTGAGCCCGCCAGCGTGGGCGGCGCCGATCAGCCGGGTCAGCGACCAGACCGTGCTCTCCGGCGCCCCGACCGAATTGAGGCCGCCTTGCAGCAAGATCCAGCCCTTCCCATCGGACATCGCCTGCACAAGGGCGCGGTTGTTGAGCACCTGGCTCTGCAAGTTGCCCAGGAGCTTGGCCGCGCCGGCCCCGACTTCGCCGCGGTTGATCACCTCCAGCTCCTTGCAACCGTAGTGCAGGAACTGGCCAAAATTGCCGGCGTAGTACTTGGAGATCGACCCGCCGATGACCACTGCCTTGTGCGGCCGGTCGGTATTCCAAGGCCCGGGGCCCGCCCACGCCGCCGCGGGCAATGCGATCGCCGCTGCGCTCATCCCTGCGCAAAGCCAAGCAAAGACCGCGGATCTCACGGGCGAAATCTCCGCAACGCGTCGGCGCAATCCTTGACCATCGCAGGCAAATCGCTGGACGGCTGCACGCCAAGCACCGCGCGCATCCGCGAAGGCTCGGACACCAGCGCGGCAATATCGCCTTCGCGCCGGCCGACGATCTGCCGCGGCACGGCGAGGCCAAGGGTCTTCTCCACCTCTTGCAGCACCTCAAGCACGGAGTGGCCGCGCCCTGAGCCGACGTGAAAAACCTGGAACTGCGGATCGCCGGCGCGGTGCTGGGCAATCGACAGTTCTGCTGCGGCTATCAGCGCTTGGGTGACATCGGCTATGTGGACATAGTCGCGCAGGCAAGTCCCGTCCGGGGTCGCAAAGTCGGTGCCAAAGACCTTCAGCTCCGGCAGTTCCTGCCAAGCCGCGCGAATCGCCAGGGGAATCAAGTGCGACTCCGGGTCATGGCGCTCTGCACAGCCGTCCGCGGCGCCGGTGACGTTAAAGAAGCGCATTGCGGCGCCGGCGATTCTCCCGGTGGACACCGCAGCGGCAAGAGTCTGTTCCGCCTGCCATTTGCTCAGGCCGTAGGGACTCTCAGGGGCGATCGCCGCGTCCTCGTCGAGCCTCTCTGCGCCGCCTTGTTCGGAGCCCAGCACCGCAGCGGAAGAGGCCAGTACCAGCGCCTGCACCCCAGCCTGCACGCACGCATCGACGACCACTTGGGTGCCACCGGCGTTGACCGACTGATAAAGCTCAGGGAAATGAACGGATTCGCCCACCAGGATCAGGCCAGCCAGATGAAACACCGCGTCCGGCGCCTTGCCCAGGGTCTGCAGGGCCAGGGCCACGCCTTCGGCATCGCGGACGTCGCAGCGGATGAGCGGCACGTGCGCCGGCAGGGAATCGGCGTGCCCCCGCGACAAATCGTCGAGGCCGACCACCTGCACGCCTTGGCGCAACAGCCGCTGCACGAGCGTCGAGCCGATATAGCCGGCGGCGCCGGTGACGAGGGCAGTTCTGAGGGGTCGGGTGGGCACAAGGTCCTCCTCGCGGGGCCCCGCAGGTAGCACTGCCAAGGAGGCCTGTCAAGCGCGAGTGCCCGGCCATCTGCGCCGACTCGCTGGGTAATTGCAGGGCGCACGTCGCGCTTTTGCCGCGGCCCTTGGCGCCTTTGCCCCGTTCTGTGCTAGCTTAAGCGCTGTGTTCGCGCCTCTCACCCCGCCCGCAGGAGCCTGCATGCACCACCGCAACAGCGATATCATCTACGACTGGAACGAGGTCAAGCGCCTTTCTCCGCCGATCCGCCCTGGTTTCAAGCTCGTAGACGAGACGCTGCGCGACGGCATACAGTCGCCGTCCATCACCAATCCGCGCATCGAGCAGAAGCTTGAACTGCTCCACTGCATGGCTAATTTGGGGATTCACGTCGCCGATGTGGGCCTGCCGGGCGCCGGTGCCCAGGCCGTGGCCGATGTGACGCGCTTGGTGGAGGAAATTCGCGACCACCGCCTGCCGATCGAGCCCAACTGCGCCGCGCGCACCCACCGCGCCGATATTCAGGCGGTCATCGACATTACCCAGAAAACTGGCGTGCCGATTGAGGTCTGCGCGTTTCTGGGCAGCTCGCCGGTGCGGCAACTGGTGGAGAACTGGGACATCGCCCACATGACCCGCCTGGTGGTAGAAGCCGCCGACTTGGCGGTCAAGAACGGCTTGCCCTTCAGCTTTGTCACGGAAGACACCATCCGCTCGCACCCCGACACGCTGCGGGCGCTGTTCAAAGCGGCGATTGATCACGGTGCGACCCGGCTGATTCTGTGCGATACCGTCGGCCACGCCACCCCGGACGGCCTGTACAACCTGCTGGAATTTACCCGTTCGGTGGTTGCAGAGACCGGCTGTCACGTCGAGCTCGACTGGCACGGCCACAACGATCGGGCGCTGTCTCTGCCCAACTCCCTGTCTGCCCTGGAGTTCGGCTTCGATCGCGTCCACGGCACCTGCTTGGGCGTGGGCGAGCGCGTCGGCAACACCTCGATCGACCAGGTGCTGCTCAACCTGCGCCTGCTGGGCGTGTGGGAGAAGCCGCTGCACGATCTGCGCCACTATGTCGACGCCTGTTCGCGCTACCTGGGCGTGCCAGTGCCGCACAATTACCCGGCCTTTGGCACCGATGCCTTCCGCACCGCCACCGGCGTTCATGCCGCCGCCATCGCCAAGGCGCTCAAGCAGGGGCGTCGCGATCTGGCAGACGCGGTCTACAGTTCGGTGCCGGCCCATGAAGTCGGCTGCCACCAGGTGATCGACATCGGCTTCTACAGCGGCAAGGCCAATGTGGAAGTCTGGCTGATTGAACACGATCTTGAGCCGACCGAAGCGCGCGTGCAGGCGGTGTTGGCGCGGGCCAAAGCCGGCGACGCGACCTTGAGCGACGCGCAGATCTTTGAGGCCCTGGCCCACGCTGCCGACGCGGCGAGCCAAGGCCAGGCTGGATAGCCCATGGGCGAGCCTCCCAAGACAATCACCAGTGACTTCCCAGTGTTGGTCGTCGGACTGGGCCACGTTGGGGTAGCCGTCGTGCATCGGCTGCGCGCCCTGGGTGTGCCGGTGCGCACCTTGATGACACCCACGGAAATCGCCAGGCAAGCCAGTGAGTTGCAGGGCCTGGGCGTCGAAGTCGTCGCGGCGACCACCTCCTGGGAGAATGACCTGGCCCGCCAGGACTTTTCGCGGGTGGGTGCCGTGGTGTTGGCGGCGGACAACGACTCCAGCAACGTGGACGCGTGCCTCCTGGTGCGGCGTTCTAGCGGCGAAGTGCCTTTGCTGGTTCGGGTTTCTGACCCCACCTTGGTGCGCTTTCTGCGCATCTCTGTGCCGCGCGTCGAGCCGTTTTCCATGGGCTCGGTCACGGCGCCCGTCGCCGCAGACATGGCCCTGCAGCTGCTCGGCCGTTCCGCGCCGCCGCCGCAGATCGACCGGCCGTTGCCCCCCGCGGTGCGCGCCCGCGCCGTGCTGATGGCGGTGGCCCTGGGGGCGCTGCTGGTCCTGGTAGGCGGGTCGATCGCCCTGGCAAATCTCCTGCAACTGCGCGGCATCGCTGGGGTTGGCACGATTCTTGCCTCGGTTCTGACCGGCTCCACCCCCGCGCTCAAAGTCGACGGGGCGGCGCGCTGGCTGCAGGCGCTGCTGGCGGTGGCCGACCGGGTGGCGCTGGTCGCGGCAATGGCGCTGGTGCTCGACTGGATTTTGCCCAAGCGATTTGCCGGATTGGCCCAGCCTGTGCCGGTGAACCTCCGCGGCCATGTGGTGGTGCTGGGCGCCGGCAACGTGGGCATGCGCGTGGCCGAGCTGCTCCACCAGCGCCGCGTGCCCGTGGTGGTAATCGAGCGCGACGGTAACCTCAAGAACGTCCAGCGCTTGCGCGCGATGGGCCTGCCGATCATCGTCGGCGACGCCACCGTGGATGAAGTGCTGGATCTCGCCGCGGTGTGGCGCGCCGGGGCGGTGCTGGCGATGACCACAACCGATGCGGTCAACCTGCACGTTGGCCTGCAACTGAGCGATCCCAAAGTGGCTATCCCCACGGTGGTGCGGCTCCTGTCACCTGAAATGGCCGAGCACGCCGCCCGCGCCGCCGCCCTGAGCCCGCTTTCGCCCGTGGCAGAGACGGCCAACTTTGTGTGCCGGACCGCCGAGCGAATGCGCGCCGAGCGGCAAAAGCCCCGCGAGACCGTGACGATCGCCCCGACCCCGGATCCCGGCCGGCCGATGGGGCGCTATGCCGGCATTGAGTTTGAAGCCGGGCGAATCACCGATCCGCACTTGCGCGACTCCGGAATTCGCGAGGCCACGCAGCGGGTTCGCCAGCCGTCGAGCCCGCGGGTGCCGCAGTCCACCCATACGCCGCGCGAGTTGCAAGCCTTGGAGAGCAAAGCTGAACACCGGCCTGAACCCCGGCCAGATTCGCGCTCTATGGAGCCCAGGCCCGAAGCCAAGGCGGAGGCAAAAAGCGATGCCAAGGTCGAGACAAAATCCGAACCCAAGCCCGCTGCCGCTGGCGAACCCCGCGATGCACCCAAGACCTAAGCCCTTGCACGGTCTGGTGTTTGCTCGGTTGCTGCCGCTGCTCATCGGCGTGTTTTTGCCCCTCCCCAGCGCCCGCGCCGCCGAGACTCCGCTGCTGCCCGCAGAGGTGACCAGCACGCAACTGCCTAGCGATGCGGACCTTTCTGACTGCTGGGCCCGGGTTCTGCTGCGGGCAAATCCGGGGCCGTTTCAGTACCTGGCCTATGAAGTGACGGACCGCGGCCCAGCTGGGGTAGTGACACAGGTGCGCGGATTTATGGGCCGTTCCGATGTGCAGACCCGCACCGAGCTGCTGCCCAAGAGCGAATTGCGCAGGCTTTTTGGGCATCTGCGCGACCTCGGCGCTCTGGAGCTGCCAAGCGTCCTGCCGCGCGAGGCCAAGCCCGCAGAAGCACCGGCGCAAACCGCAAAACCCAAGGGAAAATCTGGGCTCAAGGCCAAAGCCAAGCAGACCGGCATCCTGGAGCTGGCCGGCTGGGACTATACCCTGGGGCCGCCTCAGAGCGCCGAGCCGATCTACGAGCTGTCCTTCCGCCTGGGCGGCCGAGAGAACACGGTGCTGGTCCCTTCGCCCTTTGGACGCGCCGACCGGCGATACGCTAGATTTATCGAAGTCTTGCGCGCCCTTGCCGTGCGAACCACCGGCGAGATTCCCTACCATCCGCCCCTGGGCAGCGCTGGGGTCGCCGGCTACCTGTTCATCGACTCCGTGCCGTCTGGGTCCGTGACGGTCGATGGCAGCAAACTTGGCGATACAACGCCGATTTTTGCCTATGCCGTGGCACCTGGGTCGCACACCGTGGTGGTGGAGAATGAGCGCCTGAAGCTGCGCCACGAGGTCAAGGTCAAGGTGCAGGCCGGCATGACCACTTCCGTGCAGGTGGAGCTGCAGTGATCGACGATACCCCAGGAGAATCCTTTGACTTTGAGCAGACTTGCGCGCCAGTAGCTGCCCGCTGGTCGAAGATGATCTCGGCCATTCCCGATCCGCATGTGCGGCTGCGGCGCATTGCCCGGCTGGTGCAGAGCGAGCCGCCCGAGCACCTGGCGTGGGTGCTAGAAGCCGCGGCGCGCGGGGCGGTGACGAGTGACTGGCGCGCTCTGTATGTGGGTATGAGCCATTGGATTTTGCACGCCAGGCCGCGTCCGCGCTTCCCCGTAGGTCACTGGCCGCTGCCGGCGGACGAGCTCGCCCCGCCCGGCGCTGTGGTGGCCCTGGCGATCGGCGAGGCACGGCAACATCGCTTGAGGTTTGCCGAATTCGCCCTGCGCGAGGCCTTTGCCCGCGTGACTCCCCGCGATGAGCAGCTGGCGCCGCTGCACCCGTCGGTCGACAAGCTGGCCCTGGGGGTTCGCCGCGAGAGGGCCCGCGGAACCGACCAGAATCAGCTGCAATTTCTGCTGCTGGACACCACCCCTGCGGTGGTCCAAATCCTCGCCGACAATCCCCGGGTCACCGAGCCGCTGGCCGTGCAGATCGCCAGCCTGCGTTCGCAAAATCCCTATGCGCTTCAAGCCCTCTTGATGGTGCCGCGCTGGCTGGGCAATGAGCGGGTGGTTGAAGCGGTGGCGCGCAATCCCGGGGCGCCCGCCTGGCTGATTCTGCTGGTGGCCCCTTTGCTGAGCCGGCGCCTGCAACAGGCCCTGACCCACATGGAGTGGCTGACCCGCGATGTTCGCGAATTGCTTGCCGATTGGCACGGCGGCATCGTCCACGACGCAGTCCAAGGCGACGGCCACTTGGGCACTTTTGAAGTCGACACGAGCCTGGACGCGGCCCCCGACCCGCAGCAGGCCCTGGCCGAGCTGATCGCACCTGCGCCAGACGCGGAGGCTCCCTAACATGCGCCTGCGCCTAGAGGTTTTCCCGCGGCCCGATCTGCTCGACGCCCAGAGCCGCGCCGTGCTTCACGCCGTTCACGGGCAAGGTTTTTCCCAAGTCAGCGGCTTGCGCGTCGGCCGGAGCGTGGAGCTTGAGCTTTGCGTGGCCAGCCGCGCTGAGGCCGAAGCGTTGGTCGGCGAGCTGGTGACGGCGCTGCTGGTCCACCCGGTGACCGAGGATTGGCGGCTGGTTTGGCCCGGCGATGAGGCGGAAAACTCGTGATTGTCGTTGTGCAATTCCCCGGCACCACCTGCGATCGCGAGACAGTGGCGGCCCTGGAAGCCCTGCGTCCCGGCCAGGTCGTGCGCCAGTGGCACGGCGAAATGGCCTTGCCCGCAGAGACGCGGTTGGTGGTGCTGCCCGGCGGCTTCTCCTTTGGCGACTATCTGCGCGCCGGAGCCCTGGCAGCGCGATCGCGGATCATGGGAGCCCTGCGAGATCACGCGGCAATTGGCTGCCAGGGCCGCGGCGGCTGGGTGCTGGGCATCTGCAACGGTTTTCAGATTCTCACGGAGTCCGGTCTGCTCCCCGGCGCGCTGCAGCGCAACCATGGCATGGACTTTGTCTGCGATACCGTTGGCCTTTTGGTGCAGGGCGGCCCCCAAGCGCTAGTCGAGGCGCTGCCGCTGGACACCGCCCTGCGCCTGCCGATCGCCCACCGCGATGGCTGCTATGTGGCCGATGAGCCCACCTTGCGGCAATTGGCTGCCGAGCGGCGAATTCTCCTGACCTACAGCGATGCCGGCGCGGCCCAAGGAAGCAATCCCAATGGGTCGGCCCGCAACATCGCCGGAATCTGCAGCGCCAATCGCCGGGTGCTGGGCCTGATGCCGCATCCCGAGCGGGCCTTTGGCGACTGGCACCTCAACCAGGACGGAAAACGCTGGCTGCAAGCGCTGTTAGGCGCGATAGATGCCGACTCGGAAATTCCGAGCGCTCAAGACGACAGCGCCCGCCACTTGCGCGCCTGAGCGCTCCACAGGTACAGCAAGCCGTCGCGGCCCAGGCCCAGCAGGTCGTCGCCCATCAGCCAGATGCCCTCCAGGTCGCCCTCGCGGTCGATGTAACTGCTCGCCACGCCGCTGTAAACCCGACCGTCGCGGTCCAGGCCATACCACACGCTGCCGTTGGCGCGGACTTCGCGGACCCCGGTGGCGATCGCCTGGCCGCCGTTGTCCCACTGGCCGTTGCGAAAGCGAAAGAGGCTGCCGTCGCGGTCGTCCAGGGCATACAGAACGCCGTGCGACGCCTGGAGGGATCCGCGGATCGGCCGGGTCGACAGGGGCAAAGCCTTGCCGCCGCGCACCGCATGGACCACGCCCGCCGCGTCCAGCAAGTACAAGACCCCGTCGCTCGCCTCCACATCGCGGGCCGGCCCCACGCCGCTGGGGGTCCACTTGCCGGTGGCCTTGTCATAGGCCAAGATGTTGCCTTCCGCATCCGTGGCCCACACTTGGCCAGTGATATCGTCGACATCCATCGCCGAAGCGCTGCCCACATCGTAATAGCGCGCGCCGCTGCGAAGCCACAGGTGGCGGCTGGCCCCCAGCACCAGCAGCGGAAAGTTCTGTTCGATGTACTGGACGGCCTTGGGGCGATCGGCTTCGGCAGTAGCGGCCAGGGCGGCGGCCAAGGAGTCGTTGAGCCAGGTCGGGTCGCCCACGCCGCTCAGCACCACCCGCCCGCCGTGGGTCATCGCCGAAAACAGCGCACACAGCACGCGTTTGCCTTGATCGGCCGGAAAGCGCTTCTCCACATCGCCGATCACCCGCCGCACCAGCAGCGAAGTCGCCGCGCCGCCGGGGCCCGCTTTGCCCTTGGGTCCGGCGTTGGAGATGGCGTGGCCCAGGTCGCTGCGCTGTTCGGCAAAGGCCCGCACCAGGTTGACCGGCCGGGCAAAGGCCAGCGACTGCGAATTGCGCCGGATGTAGGTGTTGATGCCGACGAGGCGCCCCTCCATGTCGAGCAGGGGGCCGCCCGAATTGCCTGGATTAATCGCGGTTTCTGTCTGCAAAGCGTTCTTGCGGATCGCCGAGATCGACCCGGAGGTCAAGGTCCACGCCAGCCCCTGGGGATTGCCGATGGCCACGACATCCTGGCCGATCCGCACCGCGTCTGAATCGCCCCAGGCGACCGTGGGATAACCGCCCTTGCGCTCTGGCAATTGCAGAATGGCGATGTCGTTTTCCTGGTCGACGCGCAGCACCCGCGGCTGCAGGGCCTTGGCGCGGTGACTCTCGATGTACTGACCCAAATCCTCTTCAACAATCCGCTCTTTGGGATCGTAGAGGAACACCGCGAACAGCCGCGCCGAAGCCGCCGCAGAGATGACGTGGTAGTTGGTGATCAGCAGGCCTTTGGAATCAATGACGATACCCGAGCCGATCTCCGTGCCCTGGGGCGTGACCAGCACCACAAGCGCCGTCGCAGGGGCGCATTTATCAAAGACTTCTGACTTGTTCAGCGCCGCCGCGGGGGTCACGAGCGCAGGGCTCAGCGCCGCAGCACTGGCCACCAGCAGGGCGACGATCAGCGGCGTCCAGCGCCAGGGCCCTTTCCGTTGGGCCAGAACGGTCTGCGGGGCCACGGAGTCGGACGGCATCGGTTCACCTCTGGGCAGCAACGCCGCGCGCGCCGCGGCCATTCAAAAAACGGTAGGTCGGCGCGGGCGCTGCGTCAAATCGCGGTTCGACTAGCGGCCGATGCGCTGGAGCAGCCCTGTGTGCACTGGACAGGTCGCGCCCGTGGCCAGGGCCTGCTGAACAAACCAGCCGTTGCGCCACGGCCATTCCTTGACGGCGCCGCGATAATCGCCAATCGCCAGGCTGTATTGGCACAGGCGCTCGACCAGAGGCTGCAGCTCAAGCTCGGCGCCACAGGCGGGCCCGGCCAGCGCCAGGAGCTCGGCGCTCAGATCGCTCAGTTGCTCGCGGTAGTGCAGCACGACCTGGCCCACGCTGCAGCCGTAGGCCTGGCACATCAGGCCAAAAGCGCAGTTCCACAGCAGCTTTTCGACCTCGATGGCGGCAAATTCGCCAGGTGTCACCGCAGAAGCAGGCAGGTCGAGCTGGGTCAACCACTGCGCCATCGCCTGGGCCTGCGGGCCGGTCAGGGGCGACATCCCGCCGGGCAAGGGCGCATCGCCGCGCTGGCCGACCGCAAAAAACAACAGCCCGCGCGTAGAGTTATCCAGGCCCTGCCCGGCGAGCCAAGGTCGGATCATGCCGTTTTGCAGAAACACCAGGTCGGCGCGGCGATGGGCTGGCACGCGCTGCACCACGGCATCCAGGTCGTCATTGCGCACGCAGACGGCGATGGGCGGGCCAGCCGCAGCGTCCAGCGCTTGCCAACCGTCTTGCCGGGTCAACAAAGGCACATGCAGACCGCGAAGTTTGCTCTGCTGCACCAGCGCCGTGCCGATGCGACCGCCGCCGATGACCAATGCGTGGGGGATGCCGCTGTCCATACCCTGCCCTTGCGCGCCACCGGGACGCGGGCGGATCATCGCATCGCCGCCACCCATCGCGCCAGTATCACCGGGAAAATTGCGACTTTCCATGGGTTTATGCGACGTCAGTCGACCCGCGAGCGAGGATCGGCTAGCCTGCAAAACCGGACCAATCCGGTCGGCTTTGAGCCGCAGCAGGTGGGCATGTTGAGCATCGAAAAGCAGCTGCGGGCGCTGGGCGGCGAGAAGAAGCCGAATGACCGCCCCAGATCCTTGGCTTTTTACGGCAAGGGCGGCGTGGGCAAGTCGACCGTGGTGTCCAACCTGACGGCGACCCTGGCGCAGCGCGGCCGCAAGGTGCTGCAGGTGGGCTGCGACCCCAAGCGCGACAGTTCGCGCAATCTGATCAAGACGTTTCCGCCCATAACGCTGATGGATCTGCTGGCCGCCGGGCGCTCCAACTTGGCGCCGGAAGACCTGATCATGGACGGCGGCGCGGGCGTCGAGTGCATCGAAGTCGGTGGGCCCAAGCCCGGGGTCGGCTGTGCGGGGCGAGGTCTGGGCCGTCTGTTTGAAGAGCTTGAAGGCATGGAGGTTTTTGACCGCGGCTACGACTACATCTTCTACGACGTGCTGGGCGACGTGGTCTGCGGCGGCTTTGCCGTGCCGATGCGCGACGGCTACGCGGAAGAGGTCTACGTGGTCACCTCCGGCGAATTCATGAGCCTTTACGCGGCCAACAACATCGCCCGCGGCATTGCCAACTACGCGGAGCAGGGCGACATCCGCATGGGCGGGCTCATCGCCAACGTCAAAGACCTGGCGTTTGACCGCGCGCTGGTGGAGCAATTTGCCCAGCGCATCGGCAGCCACGTGGTCGGGTGGTTGGAGTGGGACAAGGTGGTCTACGAGGCCGAGCGCCGCCGCCAGCCCGTGGTGCGCTATCGCCCCGATCATCCCTATGTCCAGACCTGGGAACAGCTGGCAGATGCCTTGGAAAAACAGGCGCGACCGCACATCCCCAAGCCCATGAGCGACGTAGAGCTGGACCTGTTTCTGGAGGACCTGTTTGGCTACAAGGAAGAGGCGCCGGCGATCGGCTGTGGCTGAGATCGGCGTGGCCGAGGGCGGCGAATTGCCGCTATGCTACCGCGGTGGACGCCCAACCTGCCGCCCCATGAGCCCGCCATGCCCACCGCCCCTTTGACCTGGCAGCGCAGCACCTGCCCCTACGACTGCCCGGAATGTTGCGGGATGCTGGTGCAGAGCGACGGCCAAAATGTCCTGGCTGTGCGCGGCGATCCGGACCACGGCCACAACCGCGGCAGGCTGTGCGCCAAAGTCGGCCAGTACCAGCGCACGGTGCACCACGCGGAGCGGCTGCTGTACCCGCTGTTGCGCACGGGTCCCAAGGGCACGGGGCAGTTTACCCGCATCAGCTGGGACGAGGCCCTGCAGCGAATTGCCCAGGCATGGCAAGGTCTTTTGCGTAGTCATGGCGGCGAGTCGATCCTGCCCGTCAGCTACGCCGGCACCATGGGGCAGATTCAGCGCAACGCCGGTCACGCACTGTTTCACCGCTTGGGGGCATCGCGGCTGGACCGCACCATTTGCACGCCGGCCCAGGACGCGGGGTGGCAGGCGGTGATGGGCGAGCGGCCGGGCCCCGACCCCGACGACGCGGCGCAGGCCGACCTGCTGGTGATCTGGGGCTGCAATGTCGTGGCGACCAACCTGCAGTTTGTGCAGCGAATTCGAGAGGCTAAGGCCAAGGGCGCCCAGGTCTGGCTGATCGATACCTACCGCCAAGCGAGCGCCGGGCTGGCGGACCAGACCCTGATCGTCAAACCCGGCAGTGACGCCGCCCTGGCCCTGGGGGCAGTGCACTGGCTTGCCGAAAACCGCCACACGGATGAGGAATTCTTGGCCCGCGCCGCCACGGGCTGGGACGAATTGCGCGCTGCAGCCCGCGCCTATCCCCTGGAGCGGGTGGCGGAATTGACTGGGGTGACCCTACCCCAAATCCTATGTTTTTACAGGGCTCTTGGCGATTCCAAGCGCCTATTTGTGCGCTTAGGCGGTGGCCTTACGCGCTATGCCCACGGCGCGGCGACGGCACGGGCAATCCTGTGCATTCCAGCGGTGTTGGGCGCATGGGAGCGCGGCGGGGGCCTGCTGGCCAGCACGGGCACGGGGGCCTCGCTCGACATGGCGCCGCTGACCCGCCCCGACCTGCAGCCGCAGCCGACGCGGCTCGTGAACCTGACCCGCTTGGGCGAGGCGCTGCTGGAGCTGAGAGACCCGCCGATCCAGTCGATTTGCGTGTTTCACTGCAATCCCGCGGCGGTGCTGCCCGACCAGGAACGCGTGCTGCAAGGGCTTTCTCGCCCCGACCTGTTCACCGTGGTCCACGAGCGCTTTATGACCGACACGGCGCGCTTCGCCGATGTGCTGTTGCCGGCGCCGACGATGCTGGAGACCGCCGACCTGTACCGCTCCTACGGCCAATTCTGGCTGCAGCGCACCCGCCCGGTGATTGCCCCGCCCGGCGAGGTCCGCTCGAACCTGGATTTTTTTCAGGGGATTGCCAAAGCCATGGGGCTGCAGGAATCGGTCTTTCGCACCAGCGCCGACGCGTTGATCGACCAGGTGCTGGACGCGCCGTCGCCGTGGCGCAGGGGCTTGGAGCCGGGTACGCCTGGCCGGGCGGCGCTGGATCGCGGCGAGCCGGTCAAGCTGACGCCTCCGCGGCTGCCCTGGGGCGATGCGGCCGGGCTGATTCGCTTGGTTCAGCCGGAGTTACCCGACCCGGTGCCGCACTGGCGTCCGGGGTACGGCGACGCCGATGGCCTGCCCTTCAAGCTGGTCATCGCCCCTTCCGCCTACACGCTCAATTCCTCCTTTGCCGAGCGCGAAGATCTGCGGGCCAAGCGCGGCCCCCAGGCTCTGCGGATGGCGCCGGCCGATGCCCTGGTCCGCGGGCTGAACGACGGCCAGCAGGTGCGCGCGCGAAATTCCATAGGCCAGGCCGAGTTTATCCTGCAGGTGCGCGACACGGTCCCCGCGGGCGTGGTGGTGGCGGAAGGGGTGCACTGGCTGGGCCACGGCAACCGCCGCAGCGTCAACGCCCTGACTTCAGCGCGGCTGACGGACCTGGGCCGCGGCAGCACGTATTGCGACAACGGGGTCGAGATCGAGGCTCTGACGGCAGAAACCGAGGCCGGCTTGCAGTCTTGAGCTTCCGGCGTCACCCTTGGCCGCCCATGCGGCGTTGCAGCGCGCAGCGCCCCCGGACCTGACCCTCTGCGGAGCTGCCCCATGACTACGGACCTCGCCGACCTGCAACCTGCGCTGCTGTGGCGCTATTTTCTGGCCCTGAGCCGCATCCCCCGCGCCTCCAAGCAAGAGGCCGCCGCTGCCGAGTGGTGCGCGGAGCAAGGGCGCGCCTTGGGCTGTCAGGTCGAACGCGACGAGATTGGCAACGTGCTGATCCGCAAGGCAGCGACGCCGGGCTACGAGCAGCATACGCCGCTGGCCCTGCAAGCCCATGTCGACATGGTCTGCGAGAAAAACGAGGGGACGCTTCACGATTTTGCCGTGGACCCCATCGAGGTCTATCGCGATGGCGAGGTTCTGCGCGCCCGCGGCACCACCCTGGGGGCGGACAACGGCATCGGCGTGGCGACGGCGCTGGCGGTGCTGGCAAGCCCCGATATCCAGCATGGCCCGCTGGAAGTGCTGATTACGGTGGATGAAGAGACGGGGCTGACCGGTGCCCACCACCTGGCCCCCGGCTGGCTGAAGGCCAATTGCCTGATCAATCTGGACAGCGAGGAAGAGGCGGACGTGACCATCGGCTGCGCGGGCGGCATGGACACGCTGGCCCGCCGCGCCGTGAGCTGGCAAGGGCTGCCGGCCGGGCACAGCCTGTGGCGAATCAAGGTGTTTGGCCTCAAGGGCGGCCACTCCGGCATCGACATCGACGCCCACCGCGGCAATGCGCTCAAGGTGCTGGGCCAGACCCTGGAGGCGATCGACGCCAAGCTGACGTGGGAGCTGGCTTTTATCCACGGCGGCAACAAGCGCAACGCCATCGCCCGCGAGGCCCACGCGATCATCGCCGTGCCGAGCGCCAGCGAAGCCGAGCTGCAAGCCATTGTGGCAAACAGCGAATTGCTGTGGCAGACCGCCTTTGGCGCCTTTGAGCCGGGGCTGCAGATCTCGCTGAGCCCCGCCACGGCCGAGCGCTGCCTGAGCGCCGCCGACCGCCGCGCCATCGTTGGGCTTTTGCTGGCTGGGCCCCACGGCGTGGAGGCGATGAGCCCGGCGATCCCCGGCCTGGTGCAGACCTCGACCAACATGGGGCTCATTAGCCTGAGCGACAGCACGGTCGAGCTGTGTTTTGCCTCGCGCAGCGCGATCGACAGCTCCAAGCGGGCCCTGGTCGCGCGGGTGTCGGCCACGGCTCGCCTCGCGGGCTTTGAGGCCCTGCCCCAGGACGGCTACCCCGGCTGGAAGCCCGAGCCCGGCGCGCCGCTGGTGCAGACGATTGTGGCGGCCAACCAGAAGCTGTACGGCAAGCCCATGGGGATCAAGGCGATTCACGCGGGCTTGGAGTGCGGGCTAATTGGCGAGAAGTACCCGGATGTGCAAATGGCCTCGATCGGCCCGGACATGTGGGACGTGCACACCCCGGACGAACACGTCAACATCGCCTCCGTGGGGCGGTTTTGGCAGCTGCTGGTGGCGGTGCTCGCCGACCTCTAGCGCGCCCTGCCCGGTGCCGCCAAGCAAGGAGTCGCGATGCACCAGCAAATCGTCCAGAGGTTGGGGCCGTGGATAGCGCTGGCGCTGGCCGGCTGCGGCGCCGAGTCGCAGGGACCCGCGGCCCTGCGGCTTCAGGGCGGCGGCGCTCCGCTAAACCAGGCCTTTGTCGCGGTGGTGTCGACGCCCACCCAGCTGGTGCGCCAAACCTGCCCGGGTCCGCCGCAACACCAAGGGCTCGCGGTGAGCTGCCTCCCGGCCGGTGTGGAGATCGCCGACCCGCCCGCGGCGCTGCGCGTGGTGGTCAAGGCGCGCGGCTGGCGCACGGCCGAGCGCGTCGTTGAGGGAGCGGCGCTGGAACAGGCGCGCAGCGACACGGGCTTGGCGATCGCCCTGGCAGCGCTGCCGCCGCCTCCGCCGCTGAATCCAGATTACGCTGTGGTTTTGCCGACCTCGTTGACACCGCAGGCCTTTGACGACCTGGCCTACCACGCCTCGGCCGAGCTGGGGGAGATGCACGCGGTCAAGTTCCTGGTGCGGGGTCTGGACACCGCCTCGCCCGAAGTGTTTTTGCAGCACACCGCCAAGCACCCGCTGCACTACGCCTTTGCCCATCAGGTGTTGGGGATGCCAGGCACGGTCAGCGAGTTTGAGAAGAACACCTACCACGGCGCCAATCGCCTGCAAGCGGCGGGCACGCTGGTGCGCTATCCGTCGATCCAGGCCGCGCCATTGACGGAAGGTGGTGGGGGGACCCTCCTGCAAGCCCCCGTGGCGCTGACGTTTTTCCCAAGTGACGATCTGACACCTGCCCTGGCCGCGCGGCTGCACCGGCTCCTGGAAGAGAGGTTGGGCTTTGCCCAGCTGAGCGGCAGCGCCCACCGGCTGGTCTACGTGCCCGCTGGCGCGACACAGCAAGCGGAAGCCCAGGCGCAGGCTAGCGAATTGGCCCGCGCCGATGTGCCCTGGCTGAGCCACAGCGCCCTGTACGGCGGCCTGACTCTGCAAGTACTGAACCCGGGCATCGCCTTCGGCACGCTTCGCCTGGTCACGCCTGAGGAATTGCCCAAGACCATTGTGGCCTACACCGACATCCTGCTGCTGACGCGCCTGCCCAATGAGCTGCCGATCGCCGGCGGAACCATCGTGGAGGAGCTGCAAACGCCGCTGGCCCACGTCAATGTCGCCGCCCATGCCCGCGGGTTGCCTAACATTTCTCTGCTGGGGGCCTCTAGCGACCCGCGGGTGCAGCCGTTTTTGGGCAAGCTCGTGCGCTTTGAAGCGGGCGGCGGCAGCTTTAGCCTGCGCGAAGCGACGCTGCAGGAGGCCAAGACCTGGTGGAGCCAAGAGAAAAAGCCGCCGTTTGTGCCCCAGCACGATGACGCGTTTGGCGGACTGCCCGGCCTGGAGACCCTGGGCTTTGGCGACTGGACCCGGGTGGGGGTCAAGGCCGCCAATGTCGCGGAGCTGGGCAAGCTGCTCAAAGACCAGGCGCCGAGCGGCTTTGCGGTGCCCTTTAGCCATTATCAGCAGTTTGTCTCGGCGCTGGTGGTCACGCCGCAGCGCTGTCAGGAGGCCGCCGCCCACTGCAAGCTCGGCGATCGCCAGGCGAATTCCTGCGATGCCGCCCTGAGCTTCTGTCAGCTGCCCCAAGGGGCGACGGAAACGCTGCAAGCCCACCTGGATCGGCTGCTGGACAACGCCGCGCTGCAAGCGGACGCCCCGGCCCTGGAAGCAGCGCTGGCCGGGATCCAGTGGCTGTTTGAGCAGGAGCCTCTGCCGCCTCAGCTCGCCGCGAGCCTGGACGCCGAGGTGGCCAAGCGCTTTGGCAGCGCCAAGGTCCGGCTGCGCTCCAGCACTAATGCTGAGGATCTGCCCGGGTTTTCAGGAGCTGGGCTGTATGCCTCGATGAGCGCCACGGCCAGCGGAACGAGCGCGGCGTCCCTGCGCATCCGCAGCGTTTGGGCCAGTGTGTGGAGTTGGCGGGCCTTTCAAGAGCGCGCGTGGTGGAGCATCGATCAGCGCCACGTGCGCATGGCCGTGCTGGTGCACCAGAGCTATCCCGATGAAAAGGCCAACGGCGTGCTGATGACGCAGAACATCGCCGATCCCACGGTCGCGGGCATGTATGTCAATGTGCAGAAAGGCGAAATCAGCGTGACCAACCCCGAAGGCGGCGCGGTGGCGGAGGTGTTCAGCATCGTCCCCGCGCCCAAGGGCCTGCAGGTGCAGAGGCTGCGCTGGTCGTCGCTGGCGCCGGGGCAGCCGCTGCTGACGGACGCGGAGGTCCTGGCGCTGTACATGGCCGCCGCCCAAGTGCAAAACCACTTTGCGCCGCTGTACAAGGCCAGCCCAGAGCAGTTGACCCTGGACTTGGAGTTTAAGTTCCACGGACCGCAGCGCCAGCTCATCATCAAACAGGTGCGGCCGTTTGTGGGTACGCCGTAAGGGCTCCGATGGGGGCCACGAAAGGGAGAGATCATGAAGGTTTACGCGATTCTCGCCGCGACTGCTTGGCTGGTGGGCTGTGCCGACTCATCCAGCGGCACGGCGACACCCACGGACACGACAACCGCTGACACCGCAGCCGACGCGAAAGCCGACGCCGACAGCAGCGCCGCCGACACCCTCCCCGCCGACGCGACCGCCAGCGACTCGGCGGCAAGCGACTCGACGGGCGCCGACGTCGATCCGAGCAAGGACTTTGGCTTTGCCCTCCGCAAGCCCGCCTCTGTCAAGCTCTCCTGCGCGGGCATGCCGCCGCCGATCCCCGCCGAGTTGGACGCCGCGCAGATGGACTGGCTGTGCAGCTTGCCCGCCAAGGCCCTGGGAGAACCGGCCTATCTGTATGCTCAATTCAACCCGGAGAAGTGCGAATCGTCCGGCATGTCGGCCAACCCCAGCTTCAAGCTCGCCGGTGCGTGGCTGTCTCAAGGCGGCAAAGTCACGGCGCTGGGCGCGGCCAGCTATGACTGGGGCGGCAATCACCACAACGACGCCATTGAGTTTGACGCCGGCGGCAAGCACTGGCGCGCCTACCACAGCTCCTTTGGCTTTGGCTGGCGCCAGTGCCAACCCATGGATTGTCTGCAGCAAACCCAGGGTGTCGGCGGCGCGGTGATCGAGGACGGCTGCACCAAAGAGCGCACCCTGCCCGCGGTGTGCCGGCCGATCAAGGCGGATGGCAGCTATGACGCCCTGGTCGACAGCTTCAAGCCGTGCCTGGGCGACCCGAACTTTCCGTAGCGTTGGCCACACTCAAGCCGCGGCGCGCTCGGCAATCAGCAGGTATGCGACAATCTTGCCCTTGCCCTTGACGTCGATGGCGCCGCGCAGCTCAACCTCAAAGGCCTCGCCGATCGCCTGGCGCGTGGCCTCGGTGATTTGCACGCGCCCGGGGATCCCGTGGGATTCCATGCGGCTGGCGAGGTTGACCGTGTCGCCCCACAGGTCGTAGATGAACTTGCGCTGGCCGATGACGCCCGCCACCACGGGGCCAGTGTTGATGCCAATGCGCAGCAGCAGCGGTTCGCCGTTGGGGGTGCGGGTGGTGCGGGCCACCTCGGCCATGGCGAGGCCCATGCGCGCCACAGCCAAGGCGTGATCATCGCTGCGCTCAGGCAGACCGCCCGCGACCATGTAGGCGTCGCCAATCGTCTTGATCTTCTCTAAGCCGTGCAGCTCCGCCAGCCGGTCAAACTCGGAGAACAGCCGGTTGAGGAAATCGACCAATTCCGCCGGCGGCAGGGCCTCTGACAGCGGGGTAAAGCCGGCGACATCGGCAAAAAGCACGGTCACGCCGTCAAAACCGTCGGCGATGGCGCGGTCGCTTTCCTTGAGTCGGTCGGCGATGGAGCGCGGCAACACGTTGAGCAGCAGGCGCTCGGCCTTGGCGTGGGCCAGCGACAGGGCCTCGGACTTGCCGCGCAGCTCTTCGGTCTTGCGCAGCACCTCCAACTCTAGATTCTTGCGGAGGTAATCGCGCTCGCGGTAGGTGGCGACAATGCCCTCATTGACGGCGATCGCCGTGAACATCAGCGATCCGACCACCCCCAGCGGCAGCAGCATGGGCGCGGCAGTCAGGCCAGTCACCGCCAGCATGTCGTTGATGCCGGCCACGGCAAACAGGCCAAAACCAAAGGCCTGGCCCAGCGGCGCGAGCTTGCGCTCCGCGGTCGGCAAGCGCGCGACTACCCTGGCAAAAGCGTAGGTCAACAGCAAGATGGTCGACGCGAAGGGCAAGGTGGTGCCCAGCTGAATGACATCGCCGGTACTGCCCAAGAGCACCAGCGCCAGCGCCGGCAGCACGTTGGCCACATACGCCCACAGCACCCGCCGGCCAATGACCCCCTGCAGGTGCAGGCAGGCCGCGGTGAACAAGAAGCCCACCCACACCCCGGAGTCGGCGATGCGATGCGCTGTAATCATGGGCAATTTAATGCCAAACTGCCCAGCGGTGGCCAAGAGGAAGTACACGGCCATCGCCAAGTTGGCCAGGATCAGCGACAGGGCCAGCGAACCCGGGACCTTGCCGGCAAAAATCAGCGCGCTCAGCACCGCCATCATCAGCAGCGAACCGCCGGCGACCGCGTTGACCGTCTCGCCCCAGAACTGATCCTGCGGCCTTTGCGCTTGCCACTGCGGCGCAAAAGCTACGCGGGCAAAATAGCGGGTCGGCGACCACACCTGCCAGCGCAACACCTGGACATTTTGCAGATCCGCGCAGGCCAGGTGGGGGCCGCCAAAGAAGCTGCGGGTGGTGGCAAAACTCGGGTCGCCGTGGCGCAGCAGCAGGTGGCCGTCGCCGTGCAGCTCTTGGGCGCCGTGGACCACCCCCGGAAAGCGCAGCCAGCCCTGGGGATTTTGCCGGCACAGCTGGGGCAGCACCTGGCTCGACGCGTCCAGATGGCTGACCTGGCCCGCATCGTCAAAGGCCTGGGCGACGGTCCACTGCGCTTGCAGGAGCGGGCGCGGGTCGTCGGCGACACCGATGAGGCGGCTAATGCCCAGCAAGATGGCGACGGCAGCTTCGGTCAGGCTCATCGGCGACGCCAGCTGGGCTTCTGCCAGCGGTACACAAGCGGGCAGGCTGCCCGGACTCCGCGCACTGCTTGCGGTTGTACGGCCTCGGGCAAGCATCGGTCAAGCGCAAGGGCGCTCTGCGGGATGCAAAGGGAGCGGGGCGCCTCTGGCCAGGTCGGCGTCGCACCCGCAGCTACTTCTGCAGCACCCCGGCGACAATCAGCAGGGCGATCAGCACGCCCATCAGACTCTCGCCGGCGATCAGCCCCGAGGCCACCGGCACCGAATAGCGCTGGGCCAGCTTGGGCTTTTTGCGCTGCAGCCACCAAGCGCCAAACGCGCCGACAAACATGGCGATCGTGTTGCTGCCCGGCACCACCAGGGCGATGCCCAGGCCCGCGGGCGACGGCAGGTAGGGGCGCAGGCGTGCGGGGGCGAATTTCTCCAGCAATACCAAAGCAATCCCTAGCAGAAGGCCAACGCCGATGCCCGTCTGCTTGAGGCCATCCAGGCTGCTGACACCGCCGGCAAAGGCCTTGGAGACGCCCGCCCAGACCAAGCAGCTGGGCGCCGGCCACGCATCGGACCCCAACACGCTGGGATCGGGGATCAGGATGTTGAACGCCGGCACCACCACCGCCGCGCCCGCCACCACGCCAAAAAGCTGAGCGCGGAACTGAGCCCGCGGGTCGCCGCCCAGCAGCCAGCCGGTCTTGAGCGTGGTCAGCAAGTCTGCGGCGTGCAGGCCGATACCGCCGGTGACATTGGCGCTCATGATGTTGCCGCCCAGATTGCCTGGGGTAATCACGCCGTAGAGCAGCTGCGTGACGGGGCCCAGGGCCTTGGTCGGGGTCACGTCCGTCTCGCCGGTGACGCGGGCTGCGACAAAGCCCATCACGATCGACAGCGGCACCGCGATGATGCCGGCCCACACCGGAATCTGAAACAGCACGGCCATCAGCACCACCACCACGGGGCCCAAGACGGCAAAGCCCGCGGGAAACCACCAGCCGGGGCACTCAATGGCGTCCATGGGGTCGGCGGCGCGCTGCTTGTCGCGCGAGAAGAACTGGCCCATGCCGGAGAAACTGCGCACCACGCTTCGCCAATCCAGGGCAAACGACGTCAGGCCGGAGGCGACCATGATCGCCGCGCCGGGCCACACCGTCCACGCCACCGTGGCTTTGTAGCCGGGGCCGGCAATCACCCCGTCCGCCACGAGCGCGGGCGCCAGCAGGCCGTAAGTCAGCACGGCGCCCAGCAACAGCGACCAGGCGGTGCGAAAGCTCATCAGCGCGCCGGCGCCGAGCATCACCACCTCTGTCTTGAGCGACAGGCTCCAATCCGCCAGGGGCCGCCCGGCCAGCGTCGCGGGAAAGTTGACCTGGTGCGGCAGGTTGAACGGCATCCACGCGGCCTTGGCGTCGCGAAAAAACGCCACCACGGCGGCAAAAGCCGCGCCGATGGCCAGGGCCCGGGCTTGGCTGCTGCCCTCCTGAGAGGCCTGCTGCGGCTCGCTGTCTTGGCCGGCCACAGGGTGACCGTGGATCGCCCGCAAGGTCTCCGCCGTGGCCTTGCCCGTGGGGAACGGCAGGCCCTCTTGGTTGATCAGCTGGCGCTTGATTGGAATCGCGGCAAACACGCCCAGGGCAGCGATCGCGCCAAACCAAAAGACCATCGGCAGCGGATCGGGCCGCACCGTCGTGACCATCAGCAGGGCGCCAAACGCCGCCATGTTGCCGCCGCCGGTCATAAAGCCCGCCCCAGAAGCCACGGTGGTCAGAGCGTTATTCTCCAGCGCAGTCAGGGGCTTCTTGACGATGCCCACCGCCTCCGCGACGCCAAACAGCGCAAAGGCCAGAATCGCCGCGGTAATCGTCACGCCCATCGACCAGCCGGTCTTAAAGAACACGTACAGGTTGGACAGGCACATCACCGAGCCGATCGCCATGCCCATCAGCGTCGCCCGCACGGTCAGCTGGCGCGGATCGGCGGAGCGCATGTGGTCGCGCCAGTGCTGCTCCGGATCGGCGGGCGGCTGGGTGGGCGCGGGCGTTTGGGTCGGGTCGGGCGGGACAGTCGGCTCGGCCATGGGTGTGGGCTCCTTGCGAAGGCGGCGACGATAGCACCGCCCCCTGTCCTGCGCCAGAAGATGCCGGCAATTCTGGGTGGGGTGACCTCCCCCAAAAACCCTTGCCGCGGCTGGTGAATTAGCGGTTTTGGCCCACGGCCAGTGCCTGCAGCACCTGCTCTGCCAGCCGCAGGGCCCCGCGAAAGCCCATCCACGGCGCGGGCAGCAGAAAATGGCGGTTTTCGCTGGGGAAGCCGAACTCCACCAGCGGACCCTGCCACGCTTGCAGCTGCACGGCTTCGACACTGCTGCACAGCACGATATCCGCCCCGGCCAGCGGGCGCTGTTTGCGCGGATCCATTTGCGGATCCAGTGGTCCGGCGTGGGCCAGCTCGGCGACGGCGTGGGGCGTCGGGTCTTCCAGCCACACCACCTCTTGGGGCAGGGTCTGCTGCAACGGCCCCGCCAACAGCGCCTCCACCTCGCGCCGCCCGCCCAGGCGAAAGTGGCTGACGCCCAAAACTGCCGGCACCATGCCTAGTTCCTGAAGCAGCGCCACCAGTCCGGCCAGCCGCGGCGCCTCGGCAAAGGCGGCAAAGCGCCGGCCCTGCAGCGATCGGCGGGCCAGCTCTGCCAGGGGCTTGGCGGCCTGCAACTCGGCGTCGACAAAGGCCTGGGCGCGGCGCGCATCGACACCGGTCAGCTGGGCCACCTGCAGCAGCCACTGGCGCGTTCCGCTAAAACCCATAGGCAGGCCAGGCGGTTCTGCCAGGGTCACCCCTGCTGTGCGGGCACTGGCTGTGCGCAGCGACGGCAGCGACGGCTTGAGCCACGGCAGCGCCAGGTGGTGGCCGGCGTGAATCGCCTCGCCCAAGGTGGCGTAGGGCTCGCCCGCAAAGAACACCGCCTTGGCCTTGAGCCCCAGGCCCCACAGCATCCGGCGAACTTCCGCGACATTGCCCGTACTATCCCCCTCATAGCGGTCAAAGGGCAGGCCCAGCACGCTGACCTCGTCGGCCTTGGGCTTTGGCAGGGGGCCCTGGGCAGCGGCCTTCTCAAACTGCCGCAAGAACAGCGTCGCCGCAGTAGCCGCGTAGCCACCCCACAGATCGTCTTGATAGTTGCGGGCTTGCACATGGACCACATCGACGCCCGTGCGCTCGCGGCTGCGCTCCACCACCGCCTGCAGCGGCTGCACCTGCAAGGAGAGCGGCGTCGAGCAGTCGATCACCACCACCTGGCTGTGCAAGCGCCGGGCAAAAGCGGCGATTTCATCCTCCAGCTGCGCGGTGGAGCCTTGGATCAGGTCCTCATCGATCAGCTGCGAGTAGCGGCGGCGGTTGTGGGCGTCCTGCACGCCGTCGTGGCGCACCAGGTGCTCCTGGGTCTTGACCTTGCAGCCCACCGAGGCGTGGCACATGCACATCGCGTCCAAAATCGCGTGGCTGGCCAGGTAGATACCAAAGAACGGCGTGTGGCTAGAAGCGCGGATGATCAGGTCATCCAGGGTCAGGTCATCCAATTGCAGCCTCCGTGCCCTGCTGAACGGCGAGGTGTTCGCTTGGCCGCCGCAGCTGGACCTGCACACGGGGATCCACAGGCAGGTGGCGATCTGCCTTGAAAATCCTGTAGAAATCGCCGCTCAGCGCCGCCATCAGCTTCTCTACGTTGCCCGCCATTTGCCGGTAGCCCAGCCCGGTGGCGCGGTGGTTGAGCAGGGCCACGCCGGCCTGGCTGGTCTGGTCGCGCAGAAAATCGGCGCCGTACAGCAGCTGATAGCGGCCGGGCGTCAGGAACTGCACCAGGTTGCCCGGCGCCGGGAACAGGCCAAACACCAGGTCGCACTGCAGGTCGGCCAGCACTTGCGCCGTGCGCCGCTGGTTGGGCGGATCCTGCGGCCCCTGGATCAGCAGATCACACGCAAAGCCAAGCTCTTGCAGCATCGGCAGGTCGCCCAACTCCTCCAAAGCGATGCGCCGCAGGTCAAAGCTGCGCACCGAGCCGATGTTGTACGCACAGCGCAGAGGCTGCAGTTTACCCTGCTGATCGCTGCGGAATTGCTCGATCGCCTGCTCCGCTTGCTGGCGGTCCGCGCCCAGGACCTGCTGGCCCTCCGCCCCTGCGGCCGCTGCGATGATCCGCCAGAAGGCGTCGCTGGCCTGAACCCCCGCGGGAATCGGCACTTCCACGATGCGCTGCTGCCATTCGCTGCGGGCCATTTCGCCGTAGCCCACCAGCAGATTGGGCCCGGGCTGGATCGACAGCGCCGCGTCCGCCGCCCGCATGAACTCGTCCAGGTGCGTGTCCGTTCCGAGCACCGCGTTGAGCGTCAGGCCTAATTCGCCAAGGCCATCGCGGATCTCCGCCAGCTCCTCGCCGCGCAAGTCAAAGCCCACCAGGTTGACCCGCCGGCTCACGTCCACACCGCTGGGCTGCGAGGCCCGCGCCAGCAGGGCAAACACCTTGTCCACCACCTCCGCAGGAGACACCGGCCGCAGCCCGTGGGTCAGCTCGGCCTCTACGCGCACACCCAGGTCCCGACCAGCTTTCTTGGCGATATTGCGCAGGTTATCGCCGATCATCACCGTGGGGCAGGTGGACAGCACCACCGTCAGCGCCGGTTGCCATGCCTCGACCACCAGCTGCAAGGCCCTGCGCAGCTTGGCGCCGCCCTGCCCCGTCACCAGCTCGTCTTCTTTGAGGTTGGTGCACAGGAACTTGTACGGCAGCTCGCCCTGGATGCGCTGGCCGGTCTTGGGCACCACGTTGGAGCAATCGCGGTCGCTGTGGATGATCACCGCCAGCCGCCCGCCAATCCGCGCGAGAATTTCGGTCGCGCCCTGATAACTGCAGGCTTCTTGGGCCAGCAGCGCGCCGGGGTACATGCGGTGGGGGCGAAAGCGGGCCATGGGCGGCAGTGTCGCAGGCCCCTGGGTCGCTCGCAAGCGCGGTGGGGTCTGAGCGAGGTTGACCAAGCGGTTTTCTGTCCTATGCTGCCGGAGCGGTCTGCATCGAAACACGAGGATCGCGGGAGAGACCATGTCGGAGTACGGGTTCAACGGACGCCAGGGCGCTTGGGGCGCGGGCGATATCGAAGTTCAGGCGCGCACAGAGATGTCGACGCGCTTTTTGGGCCAAGTCTACAGCTGGATGGCCGGCGGCTTGGCGCTGTCGGGCGCTGCAGCCATGGCGGTGGTCAGCTCGCCCGCGCTGTTAGAAGCCACCTGGAACATGCGCACCTTCCTGATCATCCTGGAATTGCTCACGGTTATCGGCTTTTCTGCCCTGTTGCCGCGCATGTCCGCCGCGATGGCCGCCGGGGCGTTCCTGTTCTACGCCGGGCTCACGGGCGTGACCTTTGCGCCACTCCTGCTGGCCTACACCTCCAGCTCCGTGGCCAACGTGTTCTTTGTGACCGCGGGCACCTTTACCGGCATGGCCGCATATGGCGCCGCCACCAAGCGCGACCTGACCAGCATGGGCTCGTTTATGTTCATGGGCCTCATCGCCATCGTCATCGCGGCGATCGTCAACCTGTTCTTGCAGTCGAGCGCGCTGCAGTTCGCCGTCAGCCTCTTGGGCGCGGTGATCTTTATCGGCCTGACCGCGTACGACGTGCAGCGCTTTAAGCAAATCGGCTACCAGGGCTTTGCCAACGCCGCGGACCAGCGCAAGGCGGCGCTCACCGGGGCTCTCAACCTGTACCTCGACTTCATCAACCTGTTCCTGAGCCTGCTGCGCCTGTTTGGCAGCCGCCGCTAGGAGCTTGGGCCCATCCATCCGCACCAAGGCCCGGCATCTGGCGCAAGCAGAGTCGGGCCTTGGGCATTTTGGAGGTTTCGCTATGGCAATCCACATCGGCCCCCACGCCACCGAGCCGGGCTATGACAATCCGCTGGGCCTGCTCATGGCCTGCCACCGCCGCGTAGAAGGCTTCTTGGCCGACCAGATCGACGTGGCCGAGCGCGCAGCCGGCGGTCATCTGAGCTTTATCGACCGGACCCTGCTTGAGAACGCCCAGCGCTACTTTAGCGAAGCGGCGCCGCGGCATACGACCGATGAGGAGCAGAGCCTGTTCCCGCGCCTTCAGCTGCGAGCCGGGGCACCGCTGCTGGCCCTGGCGGCCGAGCTTCACGCTCAGCACGCCCTGGCGGAACCGCTGCATACGGCCGTCAACGCCGCGGTGGCGCAGTGGCTGGCCCAGGGCGTGCTGCAAGCGGAGCGCGTGGAGGCATTAGTCCGCGATCTTACGGCATTACAGGCCCTGTATCACGACCACATCGCCCGGGAGGACGCAGAGCTGTTCCCCGGGGCCAAGGCGTGTCTACTGCCCGTGGACCTGCAGGTCATCGGCCGCGAAATGGCCGCGCGCCGGGGTGTCGACTTTGACCGCTGGCGCGCCACCGCAGCGTTGCTGTCCGACGCGTGACAGGCAGCGCTGCGGAATTCGCCACTGACTGCCCTTAGACTGGCCTTGCGTCTCACACCGGACAGTAGCATGGCGACTGCTAACGACCAGCGGCGCCAAGGGCCTTCTAGCGCATCGGCATCGCCCGGCTCGCACTCCCCGTGGGCGGCAACAGCCCGGCCGCGGCCAGGTGGTTGTGGATGGCCACCGGCTCAAAGCCAGTCAAATCGCGGGTGTGTTCGTGCAGCTCGACCCCGGCGAGGCGGTCCGTCTTCTGCCGCAGCAGCCCCAGCATGCGCGCGTCGGCCACCACCACCACTTGGTTGGCGCTCTGGGCCGCGCACAGTTCGGTCATTTTGTCGACCACTTGGCCGGCAAAGCGCCGGTCCTGCTCGCGCCGCCAGCTGGCGTCCGAAGCGTCGTCATTGCGCCCCGGTCCGCCCGCCGCCGCCCGCCGCCCCTCGCCCGCCGGCATGTCTACGGAACCATGCGAGTGGCTATGCGACGGGTTGACCAGGTCCGCATGCTCGACCAGCAGCGCTGCGTGGCCAGAGCGCGGACCAGCGGCCGAATCGAGGGCAAAAAACCGCGCGCGGGCCCCATCGGCGACGACGACACAGTAGGACGCTCGGGCAAGCTTTGTCATGGCATCTCCTTGCAGGGTCAGGGGCTTTGCCGGCGTCGGCAAGGCCAGCGATGCAGCCAAAACAGCCGCGGGCGCGCGCGTTTGCTGCCCGCCGCGGCGACTGTCTCTGGATGCGGTCCTATGGCAAAGCTAGGATGCGGGGTTGAGCGGCGTGGCGGTTGTGACAAAGCTGTGAAGGAGACGCGGGGCGGGTGACTGGCGAGCTAGCCGGGGCGCGACTGCGAGGGCGGCGGCGACGGCGATCGGCGGGTCCACCGCAGGGGACTGCGCAACCTCGTCGCTCTGTCACAAGTGACAAAGCAAAAAGCTCGGGTGATCGGCGATCCTCCGCAGGCTTCTGCGGACGTTTGCGCCGCTCGGCCGCCGCCTTTGCGTCCCAGGCCGCTCGCCGGTACCCTGTGCGGGTAGCCGGGCTGCTACGGGACCCACTGCGATGCGCCAGATCCTCGTGTTTACGTTTACTTCCGTGTTGCTGGCCGGAGCCATGGCTGGCTGCAGCGACGATTCTGCCATCATTGGCGAGGAGAGCGCCGCGGACACGGGTGCAGCGGGCGTCGATGGCGCGGCAGGCGATTCCAGCGCGGCCAGCGACGCCAGCGACGCCGGTGGTACTCCGCTCGACGTCTTCCTCCCCGACGCCGCGGCCGACGTAGCACCCGGCGATGTTGCCGATGTCCAAGATCTGGCCGATGAATTTGTCAGCCCAGACGAAATTTCTGGCCCAGATGAACAAGCCGGCCCAGACGAACAAGCGGGCCCAGACGAGCTGTCCGGTCCCGACACGCCGGACGTGGCCGATGCGGGCTGCAAAGCCAACAGCGACTGCCCAGGCGCCGAAAAGCCGTGCACCGTTGCGGTTTGCCAGGCCGACGGCAGCTGCGGCTTGGCCAACGCCGCCTCGGGAACCGCGTGCAGCGACGGCTTGACCTGCACGGTGAACGACGCGTGCGACGCAAACGCCGCCTGTCTTGGCGCAATAGCCCCGGGACTATGCGACCTTGCGGCGGCGGGCAAGAGCGCGGGCTGCGCAGTGATCAGCTGTAGCGACACGGCTGGCCCCGGGGGCAGCGCGGCGTGCCTGTACCAGGACGTGACCGCCAATTGCGACGACGGCAGCGCTTGCTCCACCAAGGACCAGTGCCAGTTTGGCGCGTGTTTGGGCCTTGCGGTCGACTGCGACGACGCCAACGCGTGTACGGCGGACAGTTGCATCGCCGAGAAGGGCTGCGTCCACCTCCCCGCCAGCGCCAGCTGCAGCGACGGCGACGTGTGCACCCAGGGCGACACCTGCAGCGGTTCCAGTTGCCAGCCCGGGTCAAAGATCGACTGCGACGACGCCAACCCTTGCACCGCGGACTCGTGCGATAAGCTCAGCGGCTGCGCGCACTTGCCCCAGGCCGGCCCGTGCAGCGACGGCAGCGCCTGTAGCGGCCCGGATACCTGCCAAGGCGGGGTGTGCCAGCCCGGCCCGAGCGCCAGTTGCGCCGACAATAACCCCTGCACGGACGACAGCTGCGACCCGACCAAGGGCTGCGTCTTTGCCGCCAATTCGGCCGATTG
>CAXNCS010000014.1:0-44908 GCA_964201005.1 Myxococcota bacterium | reverse complement strand
GCTGGCCGCGGCGGTCGAAGCGACGCTCAGCACGGCTGGGGCCGGGGAGTGAACCCAGGTTCACTGTCGAGGTTCAGTTCGCCGGCCAAGTCCTGTTCAGCGTCGAGGTTCGGATCGCTGTCAAGGTCTGGATCGCTGGCCGCTTCGGTTCGCTGGCGAGTTCGCTTCTCAGCCGCCCGTAATGACGTCAGGCGATCCCTCGACCATCTTGCCGACGCCGCCGCAGTGCGTGTCCATGTCGTTTAGGCGGTGGGCCGGCTTCTTGTTGATGAACACGGTGCCGGAGCCGATCGTAGCCGTCCAAGTGTTGGGCCCACAGCACGCCGCGTGGACGCCGGGGTCGCCGACGCGCAAGGCGGGCTTGCCGTTGACGTTGACGTTGGGCGATCCGGCCACCGCTGGGCCAATGCACGAGTGCGGGCATGCCGGGCAGCCGTGGGCATCTGCGGGCACCTGCGACTTGTCTCCGAGGCGGCTTTGGGCGGGCATGAGTCCTCCGGGGGGCCAGGCGCAGCAACACGGCATCGGCTGCGCAGCCCACGGCCTCACCATAGCAAGGGGCGAGCCCAGCGGCAACGCCCGGCGGATCCTGCGGGGCAACTAGACCCCAGTCCTGCGGTTTTGCCCTGCGCGCCCTGAGCTACCGCGACAGCGCGGCGTTGCCAAAGTGCACGCCCAACTCCAGCACCAGGCGAAAGAAAGGACCGTAGCCAAACTCGTCGAGCCCGGCGATGTCCTGGTCCTTGCGGTCAGAGGCGATGAGCCCCTCAAAACCCAGGGACAAGTAGCCTGTGTTCGGCGATACCACCACTTTGGCGCCTGCGGTCATGTAACTGAGCGAACCGCGGCCGTTTTGCAGGTCCATGTCATAGCGGTGAACCGTCAGCTGGGTGCCCGCGATCCGCGGAAAGGCCACCCCGGCAAAAAGGTCGATGCCGGAGGGCTGGGCGGCGGGGCTCGGCGTGTCCCACGCTTGAAACTGCAGCCACTGGGCGCCGCTGACAAACGCGAGCAGCGGCGTGGTGTTGCGCTTGCCCCAGGACACGTAGACTTGGCCGCCGACCCCCGCGCTGAGGTCCGGGCGAAACACCCCTTCTGGCGCCGACTGCTGCAGGCTCGCCCCGCCGTTGACCATGGCGACTGCGCCAAACAACAGGGTACTTTCTCCTGGTGTTTCCGGAGGCTCCGCCTCGCGACGCTTGCTCGCCGCCGGCCCAGTTGCCCCAGGGGCCTTGACTGCCGCAGGCGCGGACGCCGTGGATGCGGACGAGCCCGGCAGGACCGCGGGCTTGGCGGCCGAGCGAGCCTCCGCCTCTTTGGCGCGCCTCTCTGCGTCTTTGGCGCGCTCTTCTGCTGAAATTGCTTTGGCTTCTGCCTGGGCGCGCGCGTGTGACTCGGCTTCTACGCGCAGCTTGGCTTCCGCCTCAGCCTTGGCGGCGGCCTCTTTTTGCGCGCGCATCTCGGCTTCGCGGGCCTGGCGGGCGGACTCCGCGGCGCGCAATTCCGCTTCTCTGGCGCGCTCTTCTGCCTGGCGAATCTTCTCTTCCGCCTCGGCGCGGGCTTTGGCCTCGGCTTCAGCCCGGGCCTTTTCTTCCGCAAGGCGCCGCAGCTGCTCTTCGATCGCCGCCACGCGCTTCTTGCCGTCGTCTTGGCCGGCCGGCGACTTCTCAATGCTCAAGAACAGTTCAAAAAGCGCCTTGGCTTCTGCGAGCTTGCCCGCCTGCTCGCGCGCACGTGCGGCGTTGTAGACCGCCGTGGGAATCTTGGCGAGGTCGTAGACCTGCATAAACAGCTCGGCTGCGCGATCCCACTGGCCGGCGCGAAACGCGGCTTTGGCCTCGTCATTGAGCTTGTTGGCTTGTGCTTTGAGCTGTTTGGCGGTGGGCGCTTTGGGCGCGGCGATCGCCGGGGCGGGCACGACGGCCAGCGCCATCACCAGGACCGTCAACCATGGCAGGGGCCCTTTCATCGCCGCCAGTATCGCACAAATTGGCGAAGGGGCCAACTTGCGCGGGTCAAGCGCATCTAGCTGGCGCGACTACTGCTCGTGGTGCAGCGACTCGGCCAAGTAGGGATCCTTGAGCGGCACCAGCGACGACTTGCCGAGCAAAGTCCCCACCACGTAGAGGTACACACCGCCGACCAGCAGCAGGGCCCCCAGCTCGCCAGCGCCCATGAACGGCCCGTGCAAGTCCAGCTTGTGGTGATGGGCGGCAAAGTGCGAGGTCGCGGGCATCACCTGCAGGTAGATGTCGAGCCACTGACCGATCAGCATGACGATCGCCACCGGCACCAGCACCTTGGGGTTGCGCTTGTTGGGCCGCGGCAGGAGCACAAAGAACGGAATCACCCAGTTGAGGATGACGTTGAGGGCGAACAGCGCCATCCAGCCGCCGTCCTGGCGAATCATGTAGTAGCCCGTCTCTTCCGGCATGTTGGCATACCAGATCAGCAGGAACTGGCTGACCCAGATGTAGGCCCAGAAGGTCGAGTAGGCGAACATCATCTTGCCCATGTCGTGCAAGTGATTCTCATTGGCCTGCTTGAGGTGGCCTTTGCCGATCAGCCAAACCAGCAGCATTGTGCCCACCGCGGCGGCGGTTTTGTGCGCGCCAGAGAACTGGTAGACGCCAAACATGGTCGAGAACCAGTGCGGCTCAAGCGACATCAGCCACAGCAGCGAGCCGATGGTGAGGAACAGGCCAAAAGTGATGAGGTAGAACACCGAGAGGCGCAGGTTGGAGCCGGTGTGGCTCTCCAGGCCGTCCGTGTCCTGGGCGATGGAGTGCTTGCGCATCAAGGAGATCAGCAGGACCCAGGTGCCGATAAAGCCCACCAGCGAGCCGTAGAACCAGGCGGTGTTCAGAAAGGGCGCTTTGTGCTGCAGCAGGTGGTCGGCGGCGACGATGTCCGGGTGGCTCCACTCGTACAGGTCGTGCAGGCCCAGCGCGCCCACCACCAGCATCACGACCAGGCCCACGGGCATGGCCCCGGCCATCGCCTCAATGGTGCGGCGGACGGTAATGCCCCAGCCGGCCTTGGAGACGTGCATGACCGCGAGGATCACCCCGGCGCCACCGGCGACCATGAGGAAATAGAAGCCGGCAATCAGCAGGTTGGACCACAGGCGCCAGGAGCTGTGCTCGCCCGCGGTGGCCATGCCCACGCCCAGCAGCGCCGCGCCCGCGACCGCAAGACCGATGGCGAGGTTGCGAAAGCCGGACGGCATCTGGAATTGGACCGGGCCGGTCAGCTCAACCGCGTGGTGCGAGTCGTGGTGACCGTGGTCATCCGTGGTCAGGTGCGGGTCGGCGTGGGTGGTGGTCACGGTAGGCCTCTTGGCGGGTTCGAGGGGTCTCGACAGCAAGATCGGGGCAGCGGGTTCAGCAGAGCAGCGCCGGGGCGCCGGTCAGTTCGCCGCGGTTGGCGTGGGCGCCGCAGGGGCAGGCGCGGTCGCGGGGGCGGCAGCCACGGGCGCGGGCCCGGTCTGCTGCTGCAACTGCCGCAAGTGCAACAGGATCTTCCAGCGATCGACCTGGCTGATCTGGCTGGCGTACGACGGCATGTTGTTGCGGCCGTAGCTCATGATGTGAAAGATGGTGCCGTCGGCCATTTTGCCGGCGTTGCTGTCTGAATAGCCGATGGGGAAGTTCCAGCCGGCCTTGAGCGCGACTAGCCCGGCCCCCGAGCCGTCGTTGTTGTGGCACGGGGCGCAGAAGGTGGCAAAACCCCAGGCGCCGCGGGCCAAATTCTCTGGCGTGGCCTCAAACGGCTGCTTGAGCTCCAGGCCCGCGAGCTGGCGGCCCGCTTCGTCATTGGCGTAGTGCAGCGGCGCAAAGCCGTGGGGGATGGCCCCGGCCGGCGGCAGCTGGGCGACGCGGCCGTTGGCAAAGACCGGCTTGCCCGTCTTGGCGTTGACCGGCGCCGGAGCGTAGGGCTCCGCGGCCGACGAGAAGAACATGTAGTTGATCCACGGCAGGAATTCGTAGTTTGGCTCGCGCTCCACGGCGCAGCCGCCAAAGAGGCCCGAAGTTCCAAGCGCCCCGGCCAGGAGGGTCAGGCGCATCGCGGCGTTGCCAAAGCGGCGGCTTTTCTGCAGGTTCATCGCGTTCTCCACCCGGCGGACCGGGGCGGCGCCGAGGGCGCCAGGGTCATCAGCACGATCGCTCAGGCGTTGGGGCTCACCCAGGTGACTTCAGCGGCACCGTGGCTGGCAAACAGGCCGCGGGCGCGGGTCTCGTCAAAGCCCTGCGCCGCCGGGTCCAGCACCAGGGCAAAGCGGTCATCCGTGACGCCCGGCAGGGTGAGGTGGACCTTCTTGCCCGGAAACAACCGGCATGCGAACAACAGGGTGATCGCCGTACCGACGCCGGCAAACAACACGGTCAGCTCAAAAAGCACCGGGATAAACGCGGTCAACGGAAAGAACGGCTTGCCGCCGACGTTGAGCGGCCAGCCGGAAAGGAACGGTGTCACCGCTGCCTGGGTGTAGCCCTGCAGGAACAGCGAGACCAGAAAGCCGGTCCACGCCAGGCCAAAGGTGGCAAAGGTGATCCACGAGCGCGGCAGCCCCTGGGCGGCTTCCAGGCCGTGCACCGGGTAAGGCGTAAAGCAATCGTAGATCGGCAGGCCCGCGCCGCGCACCGCTTTGGTGGCAGAGAGGATCTGATCGTCTTCGGTAAAGATCGCCACCAGGTACTTGCTGGCAGGCTGGGTCGTTGGCTGGGTCATCTCAAACCCCCTTCTCGGGTGCGGCGGGCGCGTGGGCCAGGGTCGGGGCGCCGGCGTGGTGGCCATGGGCAGCCTTCTTCTGGGCGAACTTGGCCACCGCCTTGACTTCGGCGATAGCGATCACCGGCAGGACGCGGGTGAACAGCAGGAACAACGTAAAGAACAGGCCAAACGTGCCCAGGAAGGTGGTCGCCTCAACCCAGGTCGGGTGGTATTCAGCCCACGACGACGGCAGGTAGTCGCGGTGCAGCGAAGTGACGATGATCACAAAGCGCTCAAACCACATGCCCACGTTGACGACCAGCGACATAAAGAAGAGCACCGGGATGCTGGTGCGCATCTTCTTGAACCAGAAGACCTGCGGGCTGATCACGTTGCAGCTGAACATGATCCAGTACGACCAGGCCATGGGGCCAAAGGCGCGGTTGATGAAGGTAAACCCTTCGTAATTGCTGCCGGAGTACCAGGCCATGAGGAACTCGGTCGAGTACGCCAAGCCGACCATCATGCCGGTGGTGGTGATGATCAGCGCCATGTTCTCGAGGTGCTTCATCGTGATCAAGTGCTCGATATTCAACACTTTGCGCGTGATGATCAGCAGGGTGAGCACCATGGCAAAGCCGGAGAAAATCGCGCCGGCGACGAAGTAGGGCGGGAAGATGGTGGTGTGCCAGCCGGGGATGACCGAGGTGGCAAAGTCGGTCGACACGATGGTGTGGACGGAGAGCACCAGCGGGGTGGAGAGGCCTGCGAGCAGCATGTACACGGTTTCGTAGTGGACCCAGTGCTTGTTCGAGCCGCTCCAGCCCAGCGACAGCGCGCCGTAGATCAGCTTGCGAATCGGGTGCTTGGCGCGATCGCGCACGGTGGCCAGGTCGGGGATGAGGCCGATGAACCAGAACACCGCGGAGATGGTGAAGTAGGTCGAGATGGCAAAGAAGTCCCAGATGAGCGGGCTGCGGAAGTTGGTCCACAGCGGGCCGCGCAGGTTGGGCACCGGGGCGAACCACAGCGCGCCAAACCACGGCCGGCCCATGTGGATGAGCGGGAAGAGCGCCGCGCAGATCACCGCGAACAAGGTCATCGCCTCGGCCGAGCGGTTGATCGACGTGCGCCACTTCTGGCGGAATAGGAACAAAATCGCCGAGATCAGCGTGCCTGCGTGGCCGATGCCGACCCAGAAGACGAAGTTGGTGATGTCAAAGCCCCAGCCGATGGTCTTGTTCAGACCCCAGGTGCCGATGCCCTCATAGATCTGCCAGCCGATGGCCGAAAAGCCAATGGCGAGCACGCTGAGCGACACCAGGAAGGCCGCGTACCACATCTTGGTCGGCTTGTTTTCCATCGGCACCAGCACCTGCTCGGTAATGTCGTGCAGGGTCGGGTTGCCGAGGACAAGCGGCTCGCGCAGGTGGGAGGTCGGTGCAGACATCTCTGTTTCCTCTCTGCTGGCCCCGGTCGGGTGGACCAGGGACTTGGCTTTCTCATCGAAACGCAGCGAACAATCCCTTGGCGGGATGGGCGCTTAGGCGCGATCCGAGTTGCGGACCTTGGTCATGTACGACACCGCCGGCTGGGTGCCGATCTCGACCAAAGCCGAGTAGTTGCGCGGGTCGTCATAGGCCTTGCGCACCTGCGATTCGCTGTCATTCATGTCGCCGAACTTGATCGCGTCGGCCGGGCAGGTCTGGGCGCAAGCGGGCGTCGGGTGGATCAGCTCGCCTTCGCCGTTGTCGCGCAGGGTGCGCGGCTGCAGCTTCTTGCCCTCGGCCTCGGCCTTCTCAACATCGGCCAAATTCCACGGCTTCTTGCTCTTCTGCACCGCCACCGACTTGGCGTCCTGGATGCGATGCACGCAGAAGGTGCACTTTTCCATCACGCCGCGGCTGCGCTTGACGATCTCGGGGTTCAGCGCCAGGGCCACCAGGTCGATGTCGAACTTGTCTTCCATCTCGCGGGTGGGGTAGTTGAACCAGTTGAAGCGGCGCACTTTGTACGGGCAGTTGTTGGCGCAGTAGCGAGTGCCGATGCAGCGGTTGTACGCCTGGGCGTTCAGACCTTCGCTGGTGTGCATGGTGGCGAGCACCGGGCAGACCGTCTCGCACGGCGCGTTGTCGCAGTGCTGGCACATCATGGGCATGTGCACGACTTCGGGATTCTCCGCCAAGGCGAGGAGATCGTCCTTGGTGGCGTCCCAGTCGTACTCGCCCTCTTTGTAGGTCTTTTTCTCGCTGTAGTAGCGATCGATGCGCATCCAGTGCATCTCGCGGCGGGTCAGCACTTCTTTCTTGCCGACCACCGGGATGTTGTTCTCTACGTTGCAGGCGATCACGCAGGCGCCGCAGCCGGTGCAGGCGTTGAGATCGATCGCCATGCTCCACTTGTAGCCGGTGTACTGGTGGCGGTCCCAGATCGACTTGGTGACGCGCGGGTCGCTGTGGCTGGGGTCGCGCATCGCCGGTTCAAGCTGCTTGTTGCCGGCTTTGGCGTCCTTGAGCCACGCCGCCAAGCTGGTCTCGCGGATGGCGTCGCGGTGCTCGTAGCTGTGGTGGGTCTGCGAGAAGGCCACCGGATCCTTGGCGCCCGTCGCGGCGATGTCGGCCTTGGGCAGATCGGCCAATCCCGCAAAGGGATAGACATTCTTGCCAACGCCCAGGGCGATGCGCCCCATCGACTCGATGCGGCCATAGCCCACCGGCAGGGCGATCGCGCCGTCGTGCAGGCCGGGGCTCAGCACCACCGGCAGCTCGACGCTGACCGCGCCGTTCGACACCTTGACCACGTCTGAGCTGAGCAGATTGCCCAGATCCTGAGCGGTCTTGGGCGAGATGGCGGCGTAGTTGCCCCAGGTAGCCTTGCTGATGGGATCGGGCAGTTCCTGCAGGAACGGGTTGTTGGCGTGCTCGCCAGCGCCCATGCCGTTCTTGGGGTACAGCACCACTTCAAACTTGCCGGCCTGGGCGACGCTGGGCGCGGCCGTAGCCAGGGCCTTGGCGGTGCCAGCGGGGTCAAACTGGCCGGGCTTGGGCGGCACGATGTCGATGACCGGCGCGACCGTATCCGTGACACCGGAGGCGAGCGCAACCGCAGAAGCGGCCAGCGGCAAGGCGACGGCAGAAGCGGCAGCAGGCAGCTCTGCAGCGGCAGCAGCGGCGGCGGGAGAAGCCTCAGCGGCGGCGGCAATCGCCTCACCGGCCGGCTGGGGCGCCGCAGCTTCTTCTGGGCCACCGGGCTTGACGGCCGCCGGCTTGGCCTGCAGGGGCTTGATCAGCACCGGGGCGCCGATGGCCTTGACCTGGGCAAAGCCCTTGGCCACGGTCTCGTCCCAGAACACCTGGAAAGCCTTGGGCTCTTCGCCGCGCGGCCACACCGCGCCCTTCCAATACTCGCTGATCGCGCCGTAAGCGCTCTGGGCTTTGCCGTCGGCGGTCTGCACACCGGCCCAGCCCAAGAGCAGGTCCAGGGGGTTGCGCGTGTCAAACAGCGGCGTCACCAGCGGCTGCTGCACGGCCACCAGGCCAGACAGCGGCTCGTGATCGCCCCAGCTCTCCAGGCCGTGATGGCTGGCCGCGACGAGCTTGCACAGCGCTGCGGTCTCATCCGCGCGGGTCGTCACCGCCACGCTGAGCTTGGCCTTCTTGATCGCCTCGGCCCACTTGGCGGCGTACTTGCTGTCGTAGGCCGGATTGACGCCCACCAGGATGATCCCGGTGACTTCGCCCTTGGCGGCGGCGTCGAGCAGCGCGACTTCGGCGTCGGCCTGGGCGCTCAGCCCGTGGAAGGGGTGCTTGAGGTCGACCGTGGCGCCGTACGAGCCGATCGACTCGTTGATCGCGTTGACCGCAGCCTGCACCGCGAGGTCATTGGAATCGGCCACGACCAGGGACTTGCCCTTGTTGTCGCTCAGCAATTTGGCCCACGCCTCGACTTGCTTGCCCAGGGCGCCTTCGGCCTTGCCCGCCGGGACATCGACGCCCTTGGCGAGCTTGCCGGCCAGCGCCAGCACCACGCCGCGCAGCTCGCTGGGCAGGATGCGCACGCGCTCGTCGGCGTTGCTGCCGGTGAGGCTCAGGCGCGTCTCCACCTGAATGTGCTTGCTCATGCTCTTCTTGGCGTCGTTGAGCTTGCGACCGGGGGCGTATTGCTTGGCAAAGGCCACCGGGGCGATCCAGGTGCCCAAGAAGTCGGCGCCAAAGCTCAGGATCACCTCGGCTTTGGCGAAATCGTAGCGCGGCACCGCGGCCTTGCCGTGGGTCAGGCCGTGGGCTTGGGCGATTGCCCCGGCGCCAAACGGGCCGTCGTAGACCACGTGGCGGGCGCCCGGGAATTTGGCCAGAAACGCCCGGACGATGTCGCCGGTGGCCGGGCCGCTGAGGGTGCCGGTGACCAGGGCCAGGCCCTTGGCGTCGCCGGCGTACTCGGCCAGGGCCGCGGTGGCCTTGGCGTCAAAGTCCTTCCAGGTCGCATCCTTGCCGTCGATCTTGGGCGAGCGCACCCGGTCGCCGTCATACAGACCAACCACGGTTGCCTGGCCAATGGCGCAGACACTGCCGCTGTTCCAGGCGAAATCCGGGTTGCCCTCGACCTTGATGGGCCGGCCTTCGCGGCTCTTGACCAGCACGCCGCAGCCCGCCGAGCAACCGCGGCAGACGGTGGCGTAGTAGTTGGCCTTGCCAAAGGTCAGCTCCTCCGGCTTGTCGACGTAGGGGAGCGCCTTGTGCACCGGCAAGCGACCGCAAGCCGCCGTCGCGGAAGCCGCCGCAAAGGTCGCGCCAAGGATCTTCATGAAATCGCGGCGTTCAACCGCACTGCCGTCTCCGGCCAGCGGCGGCACGCCGTTTTCATAAACCCGGGCTTCCTCCACGCTGGCGTGGCCCAACAGCTCTTCCACGCTCTGGAAACGCCGCGAGGCCGCCTGCATGGCGGGGGAGGATGAGGCCGAGGCGGCCAGAGAGAGGTCTTTGGTCGTGCGGTGGTGGCGATCCATGTGGATGGCTCCCTGGGAGGCCCTGGGCGGGCGCGGCGGCGGTGAACGAAGCGGCAGTCGAGGCAGAGTCGCGGTTCCGGAGCCTCGCGTCGCCTGCCGGCAGCGCTGGGCCACCGGAAAGGATGCGAGGCGCTAGGCGATCTACTGGTGGCAGCCCGTGCAGTCGGTGGTGGCGAACAGGTGCTTGTCCTTGAGCTCCGCCGGCGGATTCTTGGTGTAATCGCGGTGGCAGTTGACGCACCAGCCCATGGACAGGTTGGTGAACTGGTAGACCTCGGGCATTTCCTGGATCGGACCGTGGCAGGTCTGGCAGGCGAGGCCCTTGCCGATGTGGCGGCTGTGGTCAAAGTTCACGTAGTCGGGCAGGTTGTGGATCTTGATCCACGGCACCGGCTCGCCTTTGGTGTAGTACTCGGTGAGCTTCTTGATCTGCGGCGAATCGGTCTTGACCGCCTTGTGGCAGTTCATGCACACCGAACTTGGCGGAATGCCGGCTTTTTTGCTGGTCTCCGAGCCAAAGTGGCAGTACTTGCAGTCCATCTTCAGGTCGCCCGCATGCAGCTTGTGCGAGTACGAGACGGGCTGAATCGGCTTGTAGCCTTTGTTGTAGCCGGGGGGATTGACGTCCGTGTGGTCGCAGCCGCTCAGCATGACGCCGAACAAGAGACTGGCGAGGACGGCGAGCCAACCGATCTGCATCTGGCGGACCGGGGAGGCTGAAGTGCGGGCCAAGGTCATGGGCAATCCCTCTTCTGAAGGGGGTGGCGAGGCCAGAGGCGCTGCCCTATTGCTGCACCGAGCTGGGGCATGGACAGGGGGGGGCATGGACACGGGAGCACGGACAGGGCGTGGACAGCACAGGGCACATCAAGACGAGCACACAGGCCGAGAGCAACGGGCAACCCAGCGAACTGGGTAACCTATAGAACTGGGCAACCTTTCGAACAGCAACCGGAGCGAGCGGGCTCGGCAGAGGCGGCTAGCACGATGTGCCGTGCCCCTCGGCGCGCAGTAGGATGCCCCAGAATTGCCCACAAGTCCAGCGGCTAGCCCAGGCGAGTGATCAGTTTGGCGGCTTTGTCGGTTTTTTGTCACGGCTATCGGGGTTTGCCGCGGCAAAGGGCCGCCAAAGGCCGCGATCTGCCCGGCGGCGATCCGCTGCTCTGCTTCCGCGGAGCGCTACTCAGGCTCGGAGCGGTGGTCGCCGGTGCGGTGCAGACGCAGGTCTGTGTGCCCCAGGTCCATGCCAGAATCGCCACTGGTTTCAGAGAACAACAGCACGCGGCGGTGTCCAGATGTCGCGCGGGCCACGTCCAAGGCAATCTCGGCGCGGGTGTACAGCTCGCTGCCCTCGGTCGCGTCATCGGGGAACACGGCCACGCCGGCGCTAAACGTCGGCAGCGTCGCCTCTGGCCCCAGCAGATCCAGGGTCGCCGGCTCAAGCGTCAGCGAGCGCCAGAGCTTGGCCAACAGGCGCCGCGCCTCTATGCCATTGATATGGTGGAGAATAAGCCCAAAGCGGTCGTCGCCAAGCCGCGCCACCGTGTCCGATCGCCGCAGCGAAGCCTGCAGGTGGTGGGCGATGTCGGTGATGAGCCGCGCCACCGCAGGCCGACCGCGCTGCTGCTCCAGGGCGACAAAGCCGTCCATGTCGATCACCGCCACCGACATCGGCATGGCCGAGCGCGAAGACAGCCGCAGCATGGGGTCCAGCCGCGAAAAAAACGCGTGGTGGGTGGGCAAACCGGTCAGCTGGTCCACCGTAGAGCCGCGGTGGCGCACCGCCTGATAGCGCATCCGCGCCAGCAGTTTTTCCGCGATCAGCCGGGGATCCTCGCGATCGCTGGCGTGATCGTCAAAGCCCGCGGCGAGCCACTGCAGCGCCCGCCTCTCCCTCTCCAGCGCGACTTCTGCGGAGGACGACTCCGGGGCGGCGGCCAGCACCACCAGGGTGGTCGGCGGCGAGCGTCCGGCGCGCTCCACCACCGCAAGCCAGGCGATCTGCGCCTCTTCCTGGGCAGATGGAACCCGCACCAGGCCTGCGGCGCCGCGGACAAAGGCCTCGCGCGGACCATCCCCCGGGGCGCTCAGGGCCACGTCAACCCCCAGCTCGCGCAGGTGGGCGCAGAGGGCGTTGGACCAGGGCGTGTCGCGCTGCTCGACGACCACCAGGTTGGACTGTTGTACCGGCGTGCGCAGATCCATGTAGGGGCCCCCTTGGGTCAAAACCGCCAGCGATCAAATAGACATCGGCCAGCGCTCTAGGGACAGACGTTGGGCTCGCCCGGGGTGCCGCGGTTGCGAATCACGCACTGCTGGCAGGTAGATCCGCTGCATTCGGGCGAGGCGTAACAGACCTCTGGCGAGGCGAGGCAGTCGGCAGAAGTGCTGCACTTGCTCATCGATGCGCCAGTAGAATCAGAGAGTTGACCGTAGGAACAGCTCTTGGCCGGCTTGAACCAGCACACCGGCACGTCATTGGAGGTAGTGTCAAAGCAGTCGGGCTTGAGCATCAGCGCTAGGCCATCTTCAAACGGCCAGTCGACGTTTGTGTAGGTGACTTTGTCGACCACGGCGCCCTGGGGATTGACCAAGAACACCGAGGTGCTGGCGGTCAGGTTGATGCTGCCATTGGCCGCGGTGGCGGGGTCATTCCAGGCGTACTTGACGCGCAAGCCGTTGTTGTACGCGGTGTTGGACGACCGCGCCAGCAGCGCGTAGCCACCGGCGGAGACCACGTACGCGTTCGCCCCGGGCTGGAGCGCCGGCGTCTCGCCCAAAACCGCGCCAGGGGCGGTGCAATAGGGGCCCGAGGGGCTGCCCTTGGCCACGGAGGCCCATTCCGCCGCGACCGCGCCAGTGGTGTGCTTGTTGACCGTGGCGTCCTTGACGGAGTTGCCGCTGCCCTCATCCAAGGCGAGAGAGAGCAGGTTGCCCGCCGCCGCCAGGCCGCCCCAGTTCACTTGCGGGCCAAACGCGCGCACAAACGACGGCACGTGAACCTTGGCGCCGTAGGTCGGCGGCTTGATCACCGGGGTGTTGTAGGCGATGCCGTCGCTCACCTGGAAAGACGAGGCTTTGCCGCGCATTAAGTGCTGCACAGAGCCGCTGGCGGCGTCGCGCTGGCCGCCGATCGTGACGAACTCGGCCTTGCCCGTGGGCCCGGGATAGCCGTTGAGCTTGAGCGAGCCCACCTCTTTGCCGTTGAGCCAAGCCCGCAGGATCGAAGCGTCTTCAATCGTCACCGCGATATGGGCCCACTTGTTGAGCTCAGCGGGGCCGATCTCGATGCGCTGGTCCCCTGCGACGGCCCAGAGCTTGCCGCTGGAAGACCGCACCGCCACAAAGTATTTGCCCTGCTGGCCGTAGCTGAACAAGTCGCTGCACGCTTCAACGCCAAAGGTAGTGCAGAGGCCGCCCGAGGCGCCGGCTTCTAGCAAGAACCAGCCGTGCAGCGTCAGGGCGCGGTGAAACACCAGCGGGCTCGCGGCGCTGAGGTTGGGCTCGATGCCGACATAGCCGCTATTACCGTTGAATTTCAAAGAGGTGCACTGACCATCGACATAGCAGGTCGCCGAACAGCCGTCGTTGCTGACGATGTTGCCGTCGTCGCACTGCTCGCTGCCCTCGATAAAGCCGTTGCCGCAGGCCGCCTTGATCTTGTGGCCGCTGGTGGCGCTGTTGCCGACCGTCCAACCGGTCAGGTCGATCGCCGCCTTGGTCGGGTTGTAGAGCTCGATCCACTCGCCCTCGGTGTCCGCAATAATCGCTGGCTTAATCATGAGTTCCGTGATCAACAGCGTGCCGGCGGGCGCGGGCGGCGGTTCAACTTTGCACTTGCTGTCGCAGCCGTCGCCGGGCTCGGTGTTGCCGTCGTCGCAGACTTCGCCGTTTTCTGGCTCGATCTTCTTGTTGCCGCACACCGGAATCTCCAGACATTCGCCCGATTGGCACCACATGCCCGTGCCGCAATCGGTTTTGTCCGGCTTGTTGGTGACTTTGTCGGATTCCTTGCACGGGTTGGTGCAGCTGGCGTTGGCCGCGCCGGGGCTGCCAAAATCGCCGGCGCTGCCCGCCCAGGACTTCTTGGCGATGCACCAATTGGCCACGGTATCATTGGCTTTGGCGTCCATGGCGAACGGGTCGAGGCTCAGCGCGTAGCCCGCGATGACCGGCCAGCCGGCGGGGTCCAGGTCCTTGTTGACGTAACTTACCGAATCAATGATGGTCTTGTTCCACTCGAGCACCAGATCGTCGCTGGTCACGGAGAGGGTGAAGTTGCTGTAGACGTACGCGGGCTTGACGCCGCCGTTGGTCGTGGGGTCGCCGCCCTGGCCCAGCAGCACAAAGCCCTTGGCGGGGACGAGCAGGCCCTTGGGGGCGTTAATCACGTGGCTGTTGGAGCCTTTATCGCGCAGGATCCAGCCGTTGAGGTCAAGCGTCTGGGTGGTGGGGTTATACAGCTCGACCCACTCGCCCGCGCTACCGGCGGAAGCCTTGGGCGTCACCAGGAATTCCGTAATCACGATCGAGCCCACCGAGACGAACTCCTGCAGGCAGTTGGCCGAACAGCCGTCGCCGGGCATGAGGTTGCCGTCGTCGCACTCCTCAAAAACGTCGACCTTGGCGTTGCCGCAGGTCAGCGAATCGCAGAAGTCGCCAAAGCCGTCAAAATCAACGTCTTTCTGGTCGGCGTTGGGGAATTTGGGGCAGTTGTCGCACAGATCGCCCACGCCGTCGCTGTCCCCGTCGAGCTGGTCCTTGTTGAACACAGCTTTGCAGTTGTCGCACTGGTCGCCCAGCAAGTCCTTGTCGACATCCGACTGATCGACGTTGACCAAGAACGGGCAGTTGTCCGACTCATTCTTGGTGCCGTCGCCGTCCTTGTCTTTGCCCGGCGGAATGCAGGTCGGGTTGACCTTGCCCGGCGTGCCGGTGTCGCCAAACGGGGTCAGCGTTTCCGCGTAGCACCAGTAGATTGGCTGATCGTTGTCTGCGGTCGACAGGTGGGTCGGATCGACCTGCAGGGCCTTGCCGCTCATCACCTGCGGGGTGTTCTTGCCGTATTCCACTTTGTCAATCAGGAGGTTGTTGTTGTACAGCTCCACAGAGCCGCCAAACGGATCGAGCAGCACGCCCTTCTTCCACTGCACGTCAATGGTCAGGCCGCCGTTCTTGAACTTGTCTTTGTCGGCGCCCAGGACCAGGTATTGGCCGGGCTGCAGGGTCAACGGCGGCTCAATGGGCAGCACCGTCTCGCCCTTGCCGGCAAACACTAGCTTCCAACCGCCGATGATCACAGGCTTGCTGTCGCCATTGTAGATCTCGAGCCACTGCGAGTAGGCGTCGTCGATGCCCGGCGAGCTGGCAAAAATCTCTGAAATCACGACTTTGGCCGCGATGATCGCCGCAACCTTGCAGTCCGGGGTGCAGCCGTCGTTGTCAAACTTGTTGCCGTCGTCGCACTGTTCGCCGCTGTCCAGCTCCGCATCGCCGCACTGGGCCGGATCGCAGGCGTCACCGGTCGCGTCGCCGTCGGCGTTGGCTTGGTCGGCATTGGCCACGGTCTTGCAGTTGTCGCAGGCGTCGCCCAGCTTGTCGCTGTCCGCGTCGGCCTGGGTGGCGTTGGCGACCTTCCAGCAGTTGTCTTTGGCGTCGGGCACGCCGTCCTTGTCTTCATCCGGCGGCTTGGGGCAGTCGACGTTGAGGTAGCCCGGGGTGCCGGTATCGCCGGTGCTCCCTGGCCAATTGATGGTGGACTGGCACCAGTAGTCCGGGTTGTCGTTGTCCGTGGCGCTAAAGTGCCCGGGATCCAGGCTGATCGACTTGCCCTCCACATTGGCGATGGGCCAGCCGGCGCCCCAGCTCACCTCGTCCAGGACCACGCCCTTGTCCGTCACCAGCTTGATCTTGTCGGCGGAATCGTTGAGCGCAAAGTTGTCGTAGACGTAATCGACAGATACGCCGCCGTTCTTGGCCGCCTCTTGCCAGCGGCCCAGCACCAGGGTCGACTTGGGGCCGATGATGGTGGTGCAGCTCAGCACGTCGGCCGAGTCCGCCTTGTCATCGGTGATGGTCAGGCCGTACAGCGGGATCGGCTTGTCGGTGGTGTTGTAGATCTCAAACCACTCGCCCCAAATGTCGTCGACCGACTTGGGGTTCATCATGATTTCGCTGATGATCAGCGCGCCGGGCGCCAGGTCGGCCGGCAGCTTGGCGCAGGTGCCATCGGGCACGTCGTAGGTGATGTCGGGCTTGGGGCCCAGATCGGGCTGAATGTCGGGCGCTTCCACATCGGTCGCCGCGTCGTCCACATCCTCGATGTCCTGAACGTCCTCGGCATCGTCGATATCTTCAATGTCTTCAATATCTTCTAGGACTTCGATGTCCTCATCCGCGGTGTCCAAGACATCGCTGGTGTCGGCTGCGTCTTTGGCGTCCGGGGCGTCTTTGGTATCGGCGTCTTTGGAGGCGTCGGTGTCCTTGGCGTCCTGAGCGTCTTTGGCGTCGGCGCCGGTCGTCTCTTTGCCAGTGTCCTCGGCTTCCGCGTCCGTGCCTTCGCTGTCCGTCAGCTCGATGTCTTCCAAGGTGGCGCTGTCGGCCGTGTCGCTGCCGGGTTTGGGCGTCGATGCGGTCTCTTCGCCGCAGCCCGAGGCCAACACGGCGGCCAGAATCACCGGCATCACCAGGGTCTTGCGCTGCACCAACTGCCAAAAAGCCGCTCTCATCATCATCGGTTGCCTCGATCTGCCGCAGCTGGCTTGCCCCGGACGCGCGATCAATCGACGACAGCGGGTAGCAACTGCTTGGAGAAGAAGGGTACGCACTTGTCGCGGCTGAATCAACCTGCGCTGCGCTCCCTGGGGGCCGGCAGTCTAAAGACTTGGGGCGAATGGCAATTCTCAGCTACAGCGCGGCGATATCCGGCTCGCTGCGGTAAACCACGTGCAGGGCGCGGGTCGAGTCCTCAGCGCTGACTTGGGAGCGGCCGTCGCGGCTGGCCAGGCTGCAGGCCACCGCCTCGGTCAGCAACAGCCGCCGGGTCAGGGTGCGCAGGCCGGCGTCCAAATGACCCAGGATCACATGGGCTTGCATATCGTTAGCCACGACATCGCACAGGTGGCGCAGCACCGCGGGCTCGGCGCTCAGGGGGCCGCGCGGCGCCAAGGCCAGCCCCTGTTGCAGCGCCTGCAGACCGGCGAGGAGGTCAGAAAGCCGATGCGCGTCATGGCGATCGCCGCGATCAGTCAGGAGGGCGATGCGCCGGGCCAGCTGCTGCTGCACCTCCGCGCTTCGCTCTGGCGTCAGGGTGTTTGCGGGCCCGATCAGCGCCTCCGCAAGGCCGGCAAGCCGGGGCGGGGTCACGGTTTCTGCGCCTTCGGCGAGCGCAGCGGCCTGGCGCTGGCCAAATTCCTGGGCCGCGCGCAAAACCGCAGCCAGCCAAGCGTGGGCATCGGGCTCCGCAGGTTCGGCGGCCAGCATCTGCCCGCGCAGCGCCAGCCAATCCTCCCAACTGATCGGCAGACCGGGGCTCAATTCCACCGGCACGGCCAGCTTGGGCGCGGGAGCCCCTTGGGCCAGCAGGGCCCGCACTTCAGGATCGCGCGCCGGCCAGGGCCCCGCAGCGCCGCGGGCGCGGGCATAGCCGTCACAGGCCAGCAGCAGCGACACATGGATACCCTGCGGAGACCTATAGAATCGCAGGGGGAAAACCCTGCACGCCACCGGCTTGGCCTCGGCGCCGTGCTCGCGGTGGATGTCGCAGAGCAGGTCATCGCCCTGGGCAAGACAGCGCTCGTCGTCGCCGCGGGCCATGCCCACATAGTCGCGGCCGCCCAGGGCCACCGTCTCAAAAAGCTGATCTGGCCCCGTGGGTTGTCCGGCGCCGAGCCGCTTGGGCCCGCTGCTGCCCGGCCCCAGGCGCGTGCCAAAGGTCAGCTGGCCCACCCGCTGCACGTCTTCTGGGATCAACGGGCCCAAAAACGTGGCCCCGCAACAGGTTCCGCTGCCTTGGCAGGCATGGCGCGGCGGATCCTGCCCCTGCAACCACTCCAGGGCATCCGCGGCCGGCGATTGCTGCAGCTGGCGGGCAAAAGCCTGGCGTTCCGCCTGTAGGGCGATGCGCCGCTGGGTGCGCTTGCCGCTGAACAGATAGAGCCGGGCGAGTCCGGCCAAGCGGACAGCGATTTCTTCTTGGGTTTGGCCTAGCTCTTTGGCAAGCGCCGCGGGCGAGCCGGTTTTGGCCAGGGCCCGCACCAGCCGCGCGTCGCTGTCGCCCAGCTTAATGGCCCGCGCCAGCGAAGGATCGACGACGCGCCACGCCGCCCCGGAAATTCCCGAGGCAGCGTCGCGCTCCAGCCGAATGTCGCTGCGCAGGCGGTAGACAGCCAAGGCCTTGTTCGCTCAGGCCTTGGTCTTGTCGGTGACGTCGATGCCGATGTCGGGGATCGAGAAATCGTCCTCGGTCAGCGCCGGCGGGGCCTTGATCGACGCCGCGCCCAGGGCCGCCGACGAAGCGGGAATCAGCCCCATCTTGGCCTTCAGCGCCAGCAACGCATCGCTCGGCCCCTTGTTGGCCTCGAGCTTCTTGAAGCGATCTTCCAGGCTGGCCCCGGAGATGTCGGCGGCGAGCTCGCCGGAGGCCGCGGCTTCCGCTTCGATCTGCTCGACCTTCTCAGACATGCGGCCAAACGCGTCAAAAGCCGAATTGTCGTTCAGCCCGGCCATGGTGTTCTGGATGGTCTTCTGCGCTTCGGCGCGCTTGGAGCGGGCGATCAGCAGGTCCTTCTTGCGCTTGGCCTCGTCGATCTTGGAGTTGAGCTGCACCAGAGCTTGGCGCAGGTTCTCCGCCGCGGCCTTCTGCTGGGTCCACTGCTGCTTCCACTGCTCGGCGAGCTGGGCCTCTTGCTGCTGGCGGCTCAGGGCCTCGCCCGCCAAACCGTCATCGCCAGCCTGGACCGCGAGCATCGCCTTGCGCTCCCAATCGGCGGAAGACTGCTGGGAGGCGAGCATTTTGGCGTAGAGGCGCTTCTCGTCGGCAATGGCGACGGCGACCTGCTTTTTGGCCTCGATGAACTGATCGCGCATGTCGATCAGCAATTGGTTAAGGATTTTCTCCGGATCCTCTGCCTTGGACACCATCGAATTGATGTTGGAGCGGAGCAGCAGGCCGATGCGGTCAAACAGGCTCATAGGTGCGTCCTTTGCGCGATTTATGCGCTGCGTAAGGTCAAGAAGGTGCGGGCCTCAGCCGTTGAGCAGTTGGCCAAACTCGTCGCGGTGCTCTTCCACCGCCAGCGTCAGGGTGTCGATCGCCGCGATGAACTCGTTTTGATCGAGATTCTCCGCCTGCATGACCTCTACCGCGACCACCGAACGGCCTTCTAGCGCGTAGGCGCCCTGCAGCATGTCGGTGGCGTTGAGCGTCAGCAGCCGCCGCGTGAGCGTGAGCTCTTTTTCGGCGCTCAGGTCGGCCGGCAGATCGATCAGTTTGACGCGGAAGATCACCAGGGGATCATCGTGGTGGACGACAATCTGCGCGCCCTGCCAGCTGGGATCGTGCAGGAGCCACGTGCCGGGGCCGGGCTGCTCGTAGTCGATGTTGCTGGCCAGGATGTAGCGCTCGATATCCTCGTGATTTCGTGCCATGCGTCGCCTCCAAGTTCGCCGCGCTGGGGTGGCGTCGGCGGGGTCAAATGCAGCACCAGGGAGCGGGGCGCCGGCGGGCGGCAAAGCTATCCCTGACGACCAGTGGCCGGCAGTCTAGGGCGACCTCTGGCGTTGTGCAACCGGGCGACGCCAGCTACCCTGCAGTGGCGCGGCGAGCTGGACCCTGTGATCGCGGATCCGCGCGGAGATCTCATGAAAACCCCGCTCCGAACCAAGGTATTTCCGTTTGCGCTGCTGATGGCCCTTGGGGCCTGCCAGACCAAGCCAGCCGAGCAAGCCGCCCCGACCCAGGCCGTCCAGGCCAAGACGGCGGCAGAATTGCTTCAGGGCGTGCTGGCTGAGCACAAGGCGTTGGAAGCCATGTTCATCAGCAGCCCGGAAGCCGCGCGGCAGTTGGGCGCGCTGAACGGTCAAATGCAGCAGCGGGGCTACTTTCGCCGCGTGCCCGCGCAACCGGCCCTGGACAGCGCGGAGTCCAGCCTGCGGCGACTGGCGGCGGCCAAGGCCTTGACCGTACAGAGCCTGGAGCTGCGGCCCCCGGCGGAAACGACCGCACCGGCACCGGCCAAGCTAGCTGCCGGCCAGCGCTGGAATCCGAGCCTCGACGAGCTGCGCGGCGTGGTGGCCCTGCGCATCGATCTGCAGGGAAGCCTGAGAGACGCCGCGGGTTTTGTCGATGCTCTGCCGAGCGAGGTCGACCGGCTGATCGTCATCACCAGCCGCGAAGCCCTGCCCGGCGGGGTGAGCCTGCGCGGCGAGCTGTACTTTGAAAAACCGCTGCCGCCGCCCGAGCTTGTGCTGCAGTGGCCGACGCTGCAGGAGAGGCTGAAGACCGCCGGCTGGAGCGACACCGACGGCCCGGCGCTGCAGGCCAAGCTCAAAGCCGACCCGCAACTGGCGGAATTCGCCAAGCAAGTGGACCTGGGCCACCAGCGGCTGCCGGACGTGCGGCGCACCCTCCAGATCACGGCGGATTTTCCGCGCTGGCTGCTTCGCTGGAAGTTCTTTGAGGACCGCGCCAAAGCGGCGACGGCCGTGCAGGGCGTCCGGCTGCTGGGCCTGTAGTCGCTGGCAACGGCGCCAATTCAGGGGAGCGCCGCAACGGCCCGCGTCGGAGAGGTCGGACGGGCGCCGGACAGGTACATCGCCGGACAGGTACATGGCGATTGTCTGATCGTTGAAACGATTGGCCGTTTTCTGTGGGCGACCGTTTGGGCGTTGGCCTGGCTCAGAACTGAATGAGCAGTCCGCCGGTGCCTGGAGCGTGACCCGGAGCGGGCGTCTCGCTGCCCGGCATCAGGTAGTAGGCCGCCACGGAACCGCCGGCCACAGCGGCGACGATGGTCCAGAACCACCAGCGCTTGTAAATCGGCTTGGCCTGCACCTCTTTGGGCGCCTCTGGGGCGACGATGACCCGCGGCTTGAGCACTTCATCGACCATCTTGTCGATTTGCTCGCGGGTCTCTTTGTCGCGGCTCTCCCAGCGCACGTCGCGGCTGACGGCGTTGATCACTTGACGGCTGTTGAGGCTGGTCAGGGCCAGCTCCACCTTCATCTTCTCGCGCGTGCCGGTCGAGCGCAGCAGCAGGGCAAAGGGCACCGCGACCACGCCTTCTGCCTCTTGCAGCACTTCTGGCTTGTTCTGGCCGCTCACCACCTGGGTCAGACCCGGGCGCAGCCCCTCAAACGCCGCCGAGCGCCGCGCGGGCTCCAAGCGCTCCTCGAGCACCACACCGCCCTTGTCGACGACGATCTTGCGGGCCTTGCGCGCCGAACCCTGCTTGGACAGGCTGATCAGCTGCTCGCCCTTGGTGCTGGAGGCAAACACGGGGGTTAAGCCCATAAAGCGGCCGTTGACGTAGGCGCGGGCGTTGGGCGGATCTGTGCGGATCTCAAAGTCGATCTGATCGCGGCGGCTGACACTTTGCCGGGCTTTGTCGAGCAAGGTCTGGGCTTTGGGCGAAAACTCGGAGATGTCGAGCGGCGCCTTCTGGTCGGCCTGCACAGCTTTCTCAAAGGTTTTTTCCGCCCCCTTGGTGTCGCCAGTCAGGAACTGGGCCGCGCCAAACAGCGCCATCGTGCGGGCATAGACCGCCGTATCGGCCAAAACCGCGTAGGCGATCAGATAGTTGCCCACGGAGTTGTCAAAGTCCTCCACCGCGTCTTCATGCTGGCCGGCCTTGAGCTTGCCTAGGCCCGATTTGGCCAATTGGTCCGCGGTTTTGGCGCTGGTGACCTGGACCTCTTCGCCGCCCAAGTTCAACGCGGCGTCCAAATCGGCAAAACGCACCGCCTTGGACTTCTTGACGGCCCGCGACACGTCAAAGGCGATCTCGCGCGTGGCGGCTTCTTCATCCGACAAGTCGATGAGGGTCAGCGACATCGCCTCATCGGCCAGGGCCGGCCGCCCGGCGATCAGCGCCACAGACCACAAGCTGATCCACGCCGCTGCGCGCATCCATCCATTCCTGTTGAACATGCCCACCCCTGATCCGTCGTACCGGCCGATGACGACGGCCCGATTGTCAGGCTTGAGCGCCGCGTTGTCCACATCACTGCTGTGAAACGTCTGGCCCGAGGCGAACTCGCGCCGGCAGAAGCCGTGTCGCAAAAGCGCTAGGTGGTTCGACTTTGTCAAAGCTCGCCGCGGCAAAAGCGCTTAGAGCGGCGCTCCAAGGGCCCAGATCTTGTCAAAGTAGTCGACAATGCCCTGTACCACTTTGACTTCACTGGTCTTTAGCCCAACTTCGTGGTACGACTGAAAGCCGCCGTAGCCCCAATTGTTACTGCCCAGCACCAACACGCCGTCGGCCACCAGGAATTTGGCGTGGGTAATCGTGCTGACCGGATCGGCATAGACCGTAGCCCCCAGCGTCTTGAGGTACTCGGCCGACGCGGCGTTGATGTCGTTGCCCACCTCAGCCCAGTCTCCCGATTGATCGAGCAGCACCCGCACCTGCACGCCGCGCTTGACAGCTTTGCCAATCTTGTCAGCGAGCTGTGTCACCGGAGAGCTCTTGTTGGCCGGGTCGATGTTCATGCCGTAGGTGCACAGGAGGATGCGCGTCTTGGCCGCGTCGATCGCCGGACCCGCCACCGCCGCGTACCCGCCGTCCGCATACAGCGGCGCCACCGTTGAATTGCCCTTGGGCATAGCGACGTTGATCGTCGAGTTGCTCCACAGCTTGTCGAGCCAAGCGTGCAGTTGGCTCACCGCCGCCGCGTCCCGGACCAGCACGTTGGTCTCATTATTCTTAGAGATCGAGGTGTTGGACCAGTTGGTCGAGCCGATCACAAAGCCCTGCTCGCTGGCGACCACCTTGGCGTGGGTGCGGAGCTTGGTGCCGTCGAACTTGACGTCGACCCCGGCGGCCTTGAACAGGTCGTAAGTCTGCTTGTTACCTGACACTTCTTCATCCAGCAGCACGCGAACATCGACACCGCGCTGCTTGGCCTTGATCACCGCAGGGATCAGCAGATCCGGCGCCGAGCCGCTCACCGCTTCAAACTGGACAATGCGCAGCTTGACCTGGGCCGTCTGGATCACGTCGCGCGCCCGGGAGAAATACGCGCTGTTGTTGGCTAATTCTACGGGATCGCCGGCGGGAAGCGCAGTCGCCGGGCCTTGGGCGGCCACATCTGAGCCTGGCGCCGGGCCGGTGTCAGCTGTCGAGGCGACATCGGCGACATAGGTCTGGGCAACGCCAGTCGTGGGTTCCGCAGCACAGCCGCATAGGCCGATCGCGGCGATGAGAGCGGCGGCGGGGCTAAAGAAGTGGCGTTCAGTCATGCGAACCCCAGCTTGGAACCACACCTTGAGGTGGATCAGCCGACCTGCACCGCGTAGGCGCCCTTCTTGAAGCGGCGGGCCAGGCTGTCCAGGCGCTCTAGGAGCTCTTCGATCAGAAAGGGCTTGTCGAGGTGGTCGTCGGCACCGTACAGGGGCGCGGTCATCTCATTGAGGTTGGGGCCGATGGCAGTGAGCATCAAGATGCCGACGTCGTCAAAATCGCGGCGGGCGCGAAAGGTCTTGCAGACCTCCCAGCCGTTCATCTGCGGCATCATGACGTCCAGGATCACCAAGTCCGGCTTCTGGCCGTGGGCAGCGCGCACCGCCTCCTCGCCGTCATAGGTCAAGGTAATCCGATAGCCAGCCGAGGACAGGCTGCGGCGAAGCAGCCCGGCGATGTCCAGGTCGTCTTCTGCGATCAGCACGTGGATGCCATTGTCTTTGGCCATCACCTGTTCTCCTGCGGCGCCAGTGCGCGACCGCACGGCGATCTTGCCTCAGAGGACCGCGAAAGGGAAGCGATGGACCGCGGGACAGCAGGGCTATCGCAAGAACCGCTGGACCGCCCACACTGTCATTCCCGCGAAGGCGGGAACCCAGGCTAATAGTTCGGTTTTTAGCCTGGGCCCCCGCCTCCGCGGGGGTGACGAAGGGGGCAAATTCGACCGTACGGTCGTCGTGAAACCCCTGATCCGTGCTTCTTGCGATTGCCCTGCGCGGGACAGGCGCGCTTGATCACCGCTGCGAGCGATGGCTGGGGCAGTCCGGACGGCTTGGGCGAATTCTACTCGTCGCCCCGGCCGGCAGCAGCGGCTTTCTTCTGGATATCCTTAGCCTTCTGCGTCAGCGGATCGGTGGGGCCCAGGATCTTCTCTGCCTTGACCGCGAGCTCCTTGGCCGGGCCGGTCTTGCCCGCCGCGAGCGCCTGTTCGGCCTGATCGAGGAGCTTCTTGCCGTCGCCCTTGCAGCCGTCGATGACGACCTTGGCCGGGGGATGCACGCCAGATGCGCTGTAATTGTTAGCTTCTTCCGCGTAATAGACGGCGTCGGCGCAGTTGCCGCTGGCCCGAGCGGCCTGGGCCGAAGCGACAAACGCGCTCATGACTTTGCCGGTAAAGAAGGCCTTGAGGGCGCCGTTGACTTCGTCGTCTGCGTCCCGGGCTTTCTTCCAAGCTTCCGCGGCCTTCTTGGGGTTGCCGGCGGCGCCATTGGCCTCATCGACCGCGGACTGGACCTTCTTGACCGCGGCCGCGTAGCTGCTGGCCTTTTTCTTTTCATCCTTGGCAAAAGGGCCGTTGGCGATGCCGTCAAACACCTGGATCGCCGCGCTCCACTGCTGGCTGCCATAAGCGCTGAGACCGGCTTGGAAATCGGCCTTTTTGGCCGCCCCAGCTGCTGCCGCTGGAGCTGCTGCTGCCCCGGCTGCCGGTGCCGCTGCAGCCGCTGCCGGAGCTGCCGCCGCAGCGCCTGCATCGGCGCCCGCCGCGGGAGCTGGAGCTGGCGCGGGCACGGCCGCCGGGTCCGCCGGAGCGCCGCCCTCTCCCACCCGGGCTAGGAGCATCTTGGCTTCGCCGTTGTCCGGTTCGTGCTCCAACACCAGCTTGGCGGCCGTCGCGGCCTCTGCGTTCTTGCCTTCGTCGGCAAATTTCAGGCCTTCCTTGAGCTTGGCCTTGACGAGGCCCTGCTTGGCCGTATTGAGGTCCTGCTGGGCGTCGCCAAAGAACGAGGACTCCTTGGAGACTTCGCCGAACTTGATCACCGCCTCTTCAAACTCCGACTTCTCCAGGGCCGCGCGACCGGCAGTCAGCGCCTCTTGGGCGTCCTTTTCCGGCCCAACCTGGCGCATCAGCGCGCCGACTTCGGGATTGCTCTTGTCGAGCTCCTTGGCCTTGCGCAGCGTCGAGTCGGCTCCGCTGAAGTCTTTGTCTGCAATCTGCTTTTTGGCCTGCTCGATCAGCGTGCCAACGTCGCCTTCGCCTTCGGCCGGGGCAGTGCCCTTGTCTTCGCCGGCCTCTTTGGCCGCTTCGCCCTTGTTGCCAAGGAGCAGCCACGCGCCCACGCCGCCGACCACCAGCAGGGCCACCAGCGCCGCGACGATCGCCACGGTCTTCTTGGCGCCGCCGCCGGATGGGGCTGGTGCGCCGCGCCCTTCTTGGCCGCCGCTGCGCTGTGCGCGCTCTTCGCTCGGCGGAGTTGGCCGACCGCCACTGCTGCGCTTGCCCTGGCCGTCGACCTGGTATTCCATCACCGACATGCCGACTTCGATCTCGTCGCCGGGCTCTAGGGTATGGCGGGCGCGCTTCTCGCCGTTGACCTTGGTGCCGTTGGGGCCACCCATGTCTTCCAGCACAGCCTGATCGCCGTGGCGGCGCACCTTGAAGTGCTTGCGCGACACCGCGGGATCGGCCAGAACGATCTGGCAGTCCAGACCGCGGCCGACCAGGTGCTCGCCGTCGCCAATATGGTGGACTTTGCCGCGATCCGGACCGGAAACTACCTTGAGATCCAAGGTTTTTCCCGCGGGCGCCTGCTGGCGTTGCGGTGGCATCGGCGCCGAGTCATCCATGGCGTCGAGCATGCGCGTGGCCGCTTCTTCCTCTTCCTGAGGCTGATAGCGCGGTGGAGGCGGCGCAGGGGCTCGCGGAGCTGGCCGCGGCGCTGGGCGCGGGGCCGCCTGCGGCTGAGGGCGCGGCGGAGGGGGTACGGAAGAGCGCACGAACTCGGTCGGCTGTGGATCGAGGTCGCTGACGTCCATGGCCCGCGTGCTTTCGCCGTTGTCGTCATCGTCAAAGGCCGGACGCGCACCGGTGTCTACCCTGCGCTGATTGCCAAAGCCGATGCCGCCTCGCCGTTCCTCGTTCGCCATGAGAATCCTCGTTTGCTCGTCGCGTGCCGCAGCGGCGCGGACGCTGAGAACACCAACGAGAATCACTCGTTTGGTGCCCTTACGCTGCTAGGATGGGTCGCCATGCTCACCGGTGCGGATGCGCGGCGACGGACCGGCGACAAGTCGGTCGACTTGCCTTTGCCGGAGCCCTTAGCGCGGATCCGTACCACAGCTAGGCGCTACCGGCAAATAGAAAGGCCTTTCTGCCTCAACACCGCGCACTTCCAAGCCAGTTCCGGGCAATTCTGGCCCCGCGGCGCACGCGTCTGGCCCCATCGCCGGCTCCGACGCCAGATTGGCCTTGGGGGGCCAAAAACACCGCAGCGCTGCGATCCTGACTACAAGCCTGGATGGCAGCGCCGAAGCCTGGCGATGGTTCTGCGTCCTCCGGCTTCACGGGTGAGGTGAAGCTAGATCGACCCGCCAGTAGGGGGGCGAGACCCCGCCAATCCAAGCCTGGATCAACGAGAACCGCCGCCTTTGACCGACGAGCTGCCCCCGGCCGCAACTGAGGGCCTGGGCCGCAACCGAGGAGCAGAGCAGTGCTTACGCCTGCGGACGGACGTGGACGGTGCGGCGGCCGTGGTAGCTGCCGTACTCGACGATGCCGTCGGTCAGAGCGTACAGCGTCCAGTCCTTGCCGGTGCCGACGTTCTTGCCCGCGTGCCACACCGTGCCGACCTGGCGGACGATGATGCAGCCCGGCTTGACCGTCTGGTCGCCATAGACCTTGATGCCGCGGTACTGGGGGTTCGAGTCGCGACCGTTGCGCGAAGAACCTTGACCCTTTTTGTGAGCCATGAGGGACTCCTGCTGGGCTCCGCCGAAAAGTCACGCCGACTTGTCGCAGACCCACATGCTTGCTGGATGAGGCGCGGAGCCGCGGCCCAAAAAAGGCCGGACTGCCGCACCGGTGGACGACGTACGCAGGCCGCCAGAGGAAACCCCTGGGCGAAACCCGCGCCGCCGCTAATCAGACCGTACCGCCGTCGCGATGGACGCCGGACGCTGCGAACTCAGCCCTGGATGGCGGAGATGCGCACGCGGGTGATCGGCTGGCGGTGGCCGATGGTCTTGCGGCTGTTCTTGCGCCGCCGGTACTTGTGGACCAGGATTTTGTTGTCCTTGGTCTGCTCGACAACCGTGCCGGTCACGGTGGCGCCGGCCACGATGGGCTGGCCCACGCGGACGCTGCCGTCGGCGGAGAGCAAAAGCACTTGGTCAAAGACCACCTGGCTGCCCGTATCAACGGGAAGCTTTTCGATGGTCAGCTGCTGACCGGCTTCGACGCGGTACTGCTTGCCGCCGGTCTTAATGATCGCATAGGTCGACATGGAAGGCTCCGAACCGTCCGCCTGGTGACCGCACCGGGCTTCGGGGCTGCGCAGTCTGCCGTGTTCTACGTGCAACGTCAAGGGTATTGGTGCATCGTGGCCGCAATGGACGGCCTTGGGGCCCCGGACCAAGGGGGGTAAACTCCAGGCTTTCACCTTGAATTTACTAAATTCCCGCCCCCAGCCACACCGAGATCGGGCTGCTGGAGTAACCGGGATCGGCGCTGCGGGCGGCCAGATCGGCCAGGGTGGTGTGCTCGAGGATTTTCATCGTCGCGGTGTGCACATCGGCCAGCAAAAGCCTCACAGCGCAGGTATTCTCGTCGCGGCATTCGACACAGCGCTGGTAAGCGGTGCGCGAAAGGCACGGCAGCGGCGCCAAAGGACCGGTCAGCGTGCGGATCACGTCGCCCAGGCGGATTTGATCGGGCGGCAAGAGCAGCGTGTAACCGCCGTGTTTGCCGCGGCGACTGGCGAGCAGGCCCTGATTGCGCAGCTCCAGCAGGATCGCTTCGAGGAATTTGCGCGGAATCGCTTCGGCCTCGGCGATCGCGGAGATGAGCAGTGGCCCTTGGTCCTGATGCAAAGCCATGTAAACCAAAGCTTTTAGCGCGTAGCGGGACTTCATGGGCAACATGGTAGGCCTCAGGGGAGCAGGTCAAGGGACGGCGATTGTGGCGGGCGCGTCCAGGGTGCGCAACAACGGTCCCCGGGGCCGGCCAAAGCGGGGGCCCTGCGGGACCTGAGCGCTTTACGCCGGCGAACGCCAGGCCCAGAGCAGCGCTCCGATCAGGATTAACCACGCCGCTCGCCGCAGCAACAGCGGGCGCAAGGGGAGCAAGATTTTGTTCTGCCACGGCTTTTCTCCGCCGGCTGCCAGGAGCGACCAAGCCGCCGCCGCCCCCACCACGCGCAGGGCCCGCTGGCCCTCAGGCAGCTGCCAACCGGCCTGAGTCGGCAGCCAGGCGATCACCAGCCACAGGGCCGCCAGGGCCGCCAGCCAACGGCCCCGCGGCCACTCAGGCCAGCGCAGCAGCAGTCGCAACCGCCCGGTATCGCCGCGAAATTGCCGGGCGGCGGCGTCGCAGGCGATCACCAGCAGCAGGGCCAGGAGCAGCGAAGAAAGAGGCCGGGCCAGCGGTTGTTGGTGCAGGGCCGGGCAGGCCACTAGCGGCGGCAGGAGACCCGCGAGCCCGGCAGCCAGGGCCACCCAGGGCTGAGCCGTCGCTGCGCCTGCCAGCGCGCCCAGGGGGGCCAGCGTCAGAAGCACCTGCAGCGCGGGGCGGTCGAGGCCGTGTTCTGGGTACAGCAGCGCCGCGGGGACCGCCACCGCCACCGCCCAGCAGGCCAGCAACCACCCGAGCAGGCGCCGGCTGGTGTGGATGGCCTGACCAAACCGCCGCAGCGCCGCCCAAAGGCCGGCAAAGAGCTTGAGGGTGGCGGCGATCCGGGGCATCCTGCAGGCGATGGTAACACCGCGCTCCACTGCTGTCCCGCCTCGATCGCCTGCTCGGCGCTGGCGGGGGCTAGGGCCGGGGCGGGCCGTTGCGCTGGGCCTGGTGGTGGCGGCTAGCGTCGACTCGTCGTCTGCACATGCACGCGATATGACTGGTAAAGCCTCTGTGGGAGCCCTCGTCACCTCGACCGGCATGCCCATGCTGGCGCTGCGGTACTGGCGCACGCGGATGGCGCTGGAGCTCTTGGCCGGCTGGCGCTCGCACCGGGACGAGCTGCCGACCGTGACCCTGCAAGACGGCAATCGCGTGACCAGCGCCGGCGCCGCGTTGGCCTCCTCTGAGCTGGTGAGCGAGTGCAAAACCCTTGCCAGCGCTAGCGAATTGGCCAAGCAGAGCGGTGCGAGATCGGTGTGTGCGGCGACTCTGGAGTTGTCCACGCTGCGCTTGGCCGTGGGGATGCTGGTGCGCGTAGGTGACGGGCCGCGGGCGAGTCTGGCGATCGGCCTGCGGCCGTGGGTGCAGCTGGGCACGCAGACGCTCAAGCTGACGCGGACGACGGCGCTGGGCAAAGAGAGCGACAGCGGTGATGGCAATAAAGTCAATAGCTTAGATGCGGTGTGGGGGATGGACATTCCGCTGCAGGCAGAGGCTTTTCTCAGCGATCACGTCAGTATCCACGGCCATGTGGCGCTGAGCTTGGGCTACGGCGGCCTGCCCAACGGCTCGGCCAGCGGCATCCTGCAGGGCGCCAGCGGCCTTTGGATGGGCACCGGCGGTTCGTTCAGCGGCGGCGGCGGATTCAGCTACTATTTCTAACTCTTTTGCTGGCTTACCGCGCTGCGGGGCCGAGGTAACGGCGCGCTCATGCACATGGTCCTCTACGAACCGGAGATTCCCGGCAACACCGGCAGCATCGGGCGAGTGTGTGTCGGCACGGGTACGAGCCTGCATCTGGTGGGCAAGCTTGGGTTTTCTTTAGATGAACGCTATGTGCGCCGCGCCGGCCTGGACTATTGGAAGCACGTGGACCTGCACCAACACGCCGACTTGGACGCGTTGATCGCCGCGCTGCCCGGGTCGCGGCTGCTGTGCTTCTCTGCCCATGGCGGCAAGCGCTATGACCAGGTGGAGTACCGCGCTGATGACGCGCTGGTTTTTGGCGGAGAGTCGCGCGGCTTTCCCGCGGCGGTGCGCGATCGCTTGGCGGAGCACATGGTCTACGTGCCGGTCAACCAGATGATTCGCAGCCTGAACCTGGCCAATGTCGCGACCTTGGCGCTGTATGAGGCGCTGCGCCAACAGGGCTTTGCCGGGCTCGACGTGGCGCGGTCCGGGCCCCACGTGCTGCCGACCGCGGGCTGAGCGCTGCAGCTGGAATTGCTGGCCGCAAAGGTGCCATGCAACTGTCTGATCATTGATATGACTGATGTATGTCTGCGGCGGAATATAGCTCTACAGCAAGCCAACCCGGGTAGCCAGCACGCCCTCTGGGTCCCAAGCGCGCTGCAGGGCGGCCATCAGCACCTTGGCGTTGGTCGGCATGCGGTCGCGGGCCGCGCTGCGCAGCAGGGAACCGACGCCCACGGGCACGGCGCCGGCGTCCATCAGCAGGGCCGCGCGTTGCACGATGGGGTGGCCTTCAGCCTTGGCTGCTTCGCCCAGCCAGCAGCGCAGGCGCAAGCTCTCATTGCCCAGGGCCCACAGGCGCTGCGGCGGTGCGCCAGCCTCTGCGTACAGGGCGGTGGTCAGGTCGATCAGGGTCGGCAGGTCCGGCCAGGACAGCTGCAGGTCCACGCTGGGGCCGCCCTGGCGCGCTTGCGGCCACAAGCCGCGGTCCATGCCCAGTTTGACCCGGCGCGACTCTGCCTGGAGCGGTCCAAGCGCGACTCCGCGGGCGATGGCGCCAGAATCCTGAGCGATGAGCTGAATCTGCCCGGCGGTGGCGGCGAGATCGGCCTCTCCGCGCCAGGTCGCGAGGCGCAGGTCGAGCCGGGCGACACCCGGAGGAGCGCCTTCTTCGCCTGCGGTCTCGCTGATGAGGCAGCTGTCCACCAGCCGCGCCGACGCCAATAGCCTCGCCAGGGTCGCCGCGGCCAGCAGAGCTTCGCGGGTGGGCGGCAAGCTCGCGCTCATCCAGGCGGCGGCGGGCGCGGGCTGCAAGCGCAGCGTGACTTCGCACAGCACCGCGAGGCGGCCTTCGCTGCCCAACAGCTGGCCCAAAGGGTGCCCCAAGCCCTGGGACAGCCACGGCATCATTCCCAAGGCGTCCGCGGCCCCCAGGCTCAGCACCCGGCCACTGCCGACAACCACCGTGGCGCCCACCACATCGTCTAGGAGGCTGCCTTGGGCGAGGCCCAGCTCGCCGGGATCGCCGCGGCCCAGCAGAGCGCCGATGCCCTGATCGCCGTCCAGCGCAGAGAGGGAGCGCAGGCTCAAGCGGGCCTGGCGCGCGGCGCGGTCCACCTGAGCGGCGGTGATCCCTACGCCAGCCGTGACGACGCGGCGGCCGATATCTACCGCGGGGGTGCGCTGCAGACCGCTGGTGTCCAGGACGATCAAATCTCGCAGTTCTTCCGGCTGGGCGGCGGGCAAATGACCGCGCACGGCCACCGCGACGTGGCGCAGGCGGCCGACTTTGACCACATGTTCGACTTGCTCAACGCTGCAAGGCTGAACGACGGCCAGCGGACCCTCGCGCGACGCCGGGTCAAGGCCGCAAACTCGCTTGGCTTCTTCGCCGATCTGCACGCGTGCGCGTCCGAGCCGATCGACGAGATCAGCATAGACGGCGCTGGCCATGGCTGCGCGACCCTCGACCATGCCCAGAGGCTAAACTGCTCTGGCCCAGACGGCAAGGCGCAGGCGGGAATCAGCGGAACACCGCGGGGCGGCGGGGCACGGGCAGACCACCCGGCAGGGGCGCGGGCACCGCTAGCCGTAACTCCGCACCGCGCCGGTCAGGGCCAGGTTGCAGCAGGCGTGACACACCGCCGCCGCCACCGCCGAACCGCTGCGGGCACGCAGCCAAGCGAACAACAACCCTGGAAAAAACACCAGCAAGCGGTGGGGCGACGGCACGGCCACCAGGTGAACCAGGGCAAATCCCAGATTGGCCAGGAGGGCCGCTGGCCCCAGGTGGACCCCCAGAATTCGCCGCCCCGCGGGCAGCAATTGCCCCAGGCGACCCTGGACATAGCCGCGAAAAAACAGCTCTTCAGGCAAGGCAATCGCGGCCAATTGCAGGGCGGCCTGCTCTAGCCACCAGCCGGTGCCGGGCAGGCCCAAACCAGCGCCGCGGCTATGGCCCAGCACATGAACCTGCCACTGATCGTAGCCGATCAGAAAGGGCGGCAGGACCACGGCGCTCGCCAGCAGCCCCAGGGCCACGGCGCGCGGCAGCGGCGGGTCGACGGCCAGCACGTCCCAGCGCCAGCCCTGCAGCCGGGCCAGCAGTAGCGGCGTGCCAATCATCGCCGCCATGGTGATTAGACCGCCGAGCTCGACGCCCAAGCGCCCTTGCATGGCGATCAAGTCGGCCACGGCCAGCGCCAGGGCTACCAGGGCCGTTGCGCCGGCCGTCTCTGCGAGCCCCAGCTGTCGCGGTGTCATCCAGCCAAGCTGCGCAGGAAGCGGTGAAATGCGCCCTTGTGGTGACCTTCTTCAACGCGCTCAATGTGCAGGACAAACCGCGGTCCCGCTTCTGTGTCGGTGATCAGCTGGAGCAGCTTGCCGCGCAGGTCGATCACCATCGGCCCTTCTGGCAATTCGATGGGCAGAAACACGATCACCGGCTGATCGAGCTCCGGGGCGCCTTCATGGGTCACGACGGCGACGGCCTGCCCGCCAATGGCGACCGCCCTGCCGCTGCGCAACTGCGCGCCGACCGAGTAGCGCACCGCATGGTTGGCCCGCAGCATCACCGTGGGGTTGAAATGCCCAGAACTATTGCGGCGATGCTGGCCACTGATGGGGCTCAATGCCGCTTGTGGCTGGCTGCCGACGGGCACATTGGCGGCGTGGGACTCAACGGTGGGCTCGCCGCTGCCTTCAAAGCCGCCCTGGTCAGCCCCAGCGGGGTCGCGGTTGGGCTCCGTCTCTTGGCGGCGCTCGGCCGGGGCTAAAGCGTAGACCGGGAAGGAGACGGTCGCCGGGCCGGCGGCTGGGCTGCTGCCCTCGGCAACGTCAAAGGTGGCGCTGCGCTCGCCGACGCCCAAGGCCAATGCCGAGCGGTCCCCGGGGTTGGTGGTCTCGCCGCGGGCGGCAAAGGCAGGCGGTTTCCAGCCCAGGGCGGGGGTGCGCTCGCTGCGCGGCAGGCGGCTGCGGTCTACGGGCGGCAACACCACGGCGATGGCGGAGCTCGAGCGGCTCCCGGCGGAGAGCACTTGGCCCTTGGGCGCCTCGGTGTTTGCGGCAGGAATGGCGGTTCGGGACGGTCGCAGTGCCGTGCTCACCGGCTGGCCGCTCTGGGTGATCGGCCCTTCGCTGAGCCCCAGCTGGGCATAGGACAGCGGCGGCGGCACCAAAGCCGGCTGGGCCATAGGAGCAACAGGCGGGGCGGCCGTGGGCGCGTGGGCCCCAGACGGCGGCCGCTGCGGCACAGCGACAAAGTTGTCGGACCGCCGCTGTTCCGGGCGCGTTCCGCTGTCGCCAGCGGCTGAGAGAGAGGCGTTGCCCGCGGCCCCCGGGTTGGGCCGCAGCATGGGGTCGTCGAGCAGGCCGTATTCCGTCCGCGCCGCAGCTGGCCTGGCGCCAGGCGGTTCCGGCGCGGCCATGCGCGGCGACTGCCCCGTGTGGCGGAGGGCATTGAGCCGCGCCGTGTCAGCGGCAGAGCGCGGCGAGGCCCCGCGATGGGTCGAAAGCACCCGCACATCCTGGCCTGCGAGGCTCGCCTCAATGTCAAATTCCGCATGGCGATCCAAGGTCAAGTCGACCTGGGGCACCCGCGGCAGACGCAGCACATGGGCCAGGAACTGCAGCAACGGCTCGGGCCCAAGGTCACAGGCCGCAGCGCGCCACCGCACGGCCAAACCCGGAGGGGTGCCGTAACCGGCGTTGGCAATGCGCACAATCAGCGCCAGCAGCGAGATGATCGGGGTCCCCAAGCCGCCGGAACGCATTTCAACGTGGACAATCTCGCCCGGCTGCAGCTGCTCGAGCCGCCCCGTCAGAAAGGCGGCGGCCGGGCCGATCTGGGTGCAGACCGCGTCACGCCGATCGCGGGCCGTGACCAGCGTACAGCGGATCAGCACCGGAAAGCGCGGGTATTTTCTGCGATCTTCTTGGATCATGGGCGGTTCAGTGGCCACCTCTGGGGGCGTCATGCTGGCCCCCGTACCCTTCACGCTAACGGAGGAACGGGACGGCTGCAACCACCGCCGCCGAATGCCTACAGACGCTCAAAAAGCCCCGCCGCTCCCATGCCACCGCCGACACACATGGTCACCACGCCGTAGCGGCCGCCCGTGCGCTTGAGGTTGTGCAGCAGGGTTGCGGTGAGCTTGGCCCCGGTCGCGCCCAGGGGGTGGCCCAGGGCAATCGCGCCGCCCAGCGGGTTGACCTTGGCCTGATCGAGACCCAGCGTGCGGATCACCGCCAGCGACTGGGCGGCAAAGGCCTCATTGAGCTCAAACTGGTCGATGTCGCCGATGGAAAGGCCAGCGCGGGCCAGCAGCTTGGGCACCGCGGCAACCGGGCCGATGCCCATGATCTCCGGCGCCACCCCGGCCACGGCAAAGCCGACAAAGCGGCCCAGCGGCTGCAGACCCAGGGCCTTGGCCTTGTCTTCGCTCATGATCACCACGGCCGCGGCGCCGTCGGTCAGCGGGCTAGACGAACCGGCCGTGACCGAGCCGCCCTCTTGGAACGCCGCGCGCAGCTTGGCCAAACCCTCAACCGTGGTCTCAGGGCGCGGCAGCTCGTCGGCCGCCAGCTTGCCCTCTGGGGTGTCGACGGCGACGATCTCATCCTTGAACAGCCCAGCCGCCATGGCCGCACCGGCGCGCTGCTGCGACTGCACCGCAAAGGCGTCTTGGTCGGCACGCGAGATGTCGTGGCGCTTGGCCACCAGCTCAGCGGTGTTGCCCATGGGCATGTAGACTTCTGGCCACTCGCGGATGATCGCGGGATGCGGGGCGATTTTGAAGCCGCCCATGGGCACCTGGCTCATCGACTCGATGCCGCCGGCGATGATCACCTCCGCGTCTCCGCGCTCAATCGCGTGGGCCGCCTGGGCGATGGCCTGCAAGCCCGAGCTGCAGAAGCGGTTGACCGTGACGCCCGCCACCTCGACCGGCAATCCGGCGCGCAACGCAGCGATGCGAGCGATGTTCATGCCTTGCGGGCCTTCTGGCATGGCGCAGCCCATGACCACGTCGTCGATATCGCCGGGCAGCAGGCCGGGCACCTGGGCCAAGGCGCCGCGGATGGCGGTAGCGGCGAGATCTTCTGGGCGGACGCGGGCCAAGCTGCCCTTGATGCCGCGGCCACAGGGGGTGCGGACGGCGGCGACGATGACGGCGGAACGCGACATGGGTCCTCCGGGGCGGGTCCCTGCGACGGCGATTGCGCGCGGGACCGGCTGTGGATAGATTCTTGCAAATCCTCAGGTTGACTGATCAAATCAAAGGGTTCTGGTGATCACACCGGCATCAGTTGCGCAGCGGCTTGCCCGTCTGCAGCATGTGGGCGACGCGATCGCGGGTCTTTTGCATGCCGGCCAGCTTGAGGAAGGCCTCGCGCTCCAGATCCAGCAGATCCCACTCGCTCTTCTTGCCGCCGCCCGGACCGCCGCACAACACGTTGGCGACTTCATGGCCGATCGTGCAGTCGTGCTCACTGGCCTGACCGGCACAGCGGAACGCGTAGAGCGCCATGTCAAAGGTGGCGATGCCCTCTGCGCCCGGCATGATCAGGTTGTCGGGCTCAAGCGCCGGACGGTAGCTCGCCGCGGCCAGCTGCAGCACACTGCGCTTGGCGTCTTCAATGCGCCGATCGGCGTCCATGCTCATGGCGTCGCCGTCGCGGAGGAAGCCGAGCTCGCGGCCATTGCCGGCGCCGCTGGAAACCTTGGCCAAAGCGATGGTCTCAAAGGGCTTTTGCAGCAGGGCCACCCGGTCAGCGCGGGTATCGCTGGGGATGCCGTTGAGCGCCCGCACCGCCAGTTCCTTGGTGCCACCCGCCGCGGGCAGCAGGCCGACGCCAACCTCGACCAGGCCAAAGTACGTCTCGGCCGCCGCTTGCATCTTGCTGGAATGCATCGCGATTTCTGCACCGCCGCCAAAGGTCATGCCGTGCGGCGCGCTGACCACCGGGGCGTGGCTGTACTTGAGGGCCATGAACAGCTTTTGGAAGCTGAGCACCGCGGCGTCCAGCTCCTTCCAGCGGTTTTCGCTGGCCAGCTGGGCGATAAAGCCCAAGTTGGCGCCCACGGAGAAGTTGCTGCCGTCGTTGCCGATCACCAGGCCCGCGGCCTTGCCCTGGTCGATGAGCGTCAGGGCCCGGTAGCCCATGGCGATGATCTGGTCATCCAAGGCGTTCATCTTGCTGCGGAAAGCCAGGCACAGCACGTTGTCGCCCAGGTCCAGGAGCTGCGCCGAGGCGTTCTCTTCGACCACCTTGCCCGCCGCGCGCACGTCCGCCAGGTGCAGGCCGGGGAGAGCGGGGACGCCGATCTGGCGGTTGGCCTTGTCGGTCTGCTGCTTGGTGGCGACGTCATAGAACGAGGTGCGGCCCGAGGCGAGCAATTGCTGAGCGATCGCCGGGATTTTGCGACCCTCGGCCTGGAGGCGATCGACCACCGCCTGCACGCCGATCGCGTCCCACATCTGGAACGGCCCGAGCTGCCAGTTGAAGCCCCACTGCATCGCCCGGTCAATGCTGACGACGTCGTCGGCGATTTCGCCAAGCAGTTCAGCGGCATAGCAAAGGGATCGCGACACCACTTGCCAGGCGAGCTGGCCACCGCGGTCGTCACTGGCGACGATGGCTTTGATGCGCGCACCGGTGTCGCGGACCTTGGCGACGGCGGCCAGGCAGGCGAAATCCGGCTTCTGCTGGGCCACATACTCGCGCTTCTGCGGGTCGATGACCTGGATGTCCTTGCCCACTTTCTTGTAGAAGCCGGCGCCGACCTTCTGGCCAATCGCCCCGGCCTGGATCAGCGCGGCGATCGCCGGATGCTGCTTGAAGATCTCGCGGTTGGGGTCGCTCTGCAGGTTGTCGTAGCAGTTCTGGGCGACATGGCCCAGGGTGTCCAGGCCCACGACGTCTGCGGTGCGGAACACGGCGCTCTTGGGCCGGCCCATGGGCTCGCCAAACAGCGCGTCGACCTCATCTACGCGATAGCCCTGAGAGAACGCGAGGTTCACCGCCTGCATCATGTCGTGGACGCCGATGCGGTTGGCGATGAAGTTGATCGTGTCTTTGGCGTAGACCACGCCCTTGCCCAGGTCGTCCTCGCAGAACTTGGCCATCTTGGCGACCACGGCGGGATCGGTGTCGGCGCCGGCGATGATCTCCAGCAGGCGCATGTAGCGCACGGGATTGAAGAAGTGCGTGATTAGAAAGTGCTTCTTGAACTCGGCGGAGCGCGGCGCCACCATGGTCGCCAGCGGAATGCCAGAAGTGTTGGAGGACACAATGGTATGCGGCGCGCGGTGCTTCTCGATCGCCTCAAACACCGCGTTCTTGATGTCGATGCGCTCGGTCACGGCCTCGACGATCCAGTCACAGGCGCCCAGCGAGGCCAAGTCGTCTTGCAGGTTGCCGATTTCAATGCGCCGAGCTTCACCAGCGCGGTGGATCGGCGCCGGCTTGAGCACCAGGGCGCGGTCCAGACCGCCTTGGGCCACGGCATTGCGGGCCTTCTTGACCTTGGCGTAGCTGGGATCGGCCGGATCAACCGCGGCCGGCGCGTCTTTGGGGACGATATCGACGAGCAGGACCTGCAGACCGGCCGAAGCCAAGTGGCAAGCGATGCCGGTGCCCATCACGCCGGCGCCCACGACGCCAACCCGGTTGATGCGGTGCAGAGACATGAAAACCTCGCGAAGCTGGGGCCGGGGCCTGCGCAGAAGGCAGGGGGCGCGGCGGTCGGCAGATGCAGGCGGCGGGTGCAGCAGGGCTCAAAGCGGCCCGGCGTAGAGCGCCAGCACGGCAGTGTAGGCGCAATGGCGATCGTTGCAACCGGGGCGCGAGGCGCGGCTGATGGTGCTGTGACACGGCCGCGAGCTTGTTCTATCGCCCCGGGGCGGTCGGTCGCGGGGCGACGTTTGGGCCCAGCTGGCGCTCAAGCCACTCGCGCAGCCGCGGCATCTCCGCTTCCGGCATGCTGTGGCCCTCGGCGTGCTCGACAAATTCGCTTGGCAGACCGCGGTTTTCTAGCTGTTGGCGCGCTTCGCGGGCGCGGCTGAGCGGCACGATCGGGTCTTCCGTGCCGTGGACAAACACCATCGCCGGCTTGGGGCCCGCGGGCACCTCGGCGGGGGCAAACACCAGGGCCCCGCCCGCGCAGATGACCGCGGCGATGCTGCTGGGGTAGGCGGCGGCGTAGTGGGCGGCGACCATACAGCCTTGAGAGAATCCTACGATCGCGACCTTGCGACCGCGGGCTTGGCGCACGTGGGCGTCGATGAGCGCCAGGGTGTCGAGCACATCCTGGCGGCCGCCATCGCTGGCATCATTGCGAAACCACTGCGTATTTTCTCTCCACGCCAGGGGAGCCTTGAGAAAGCGCCAGGCGAAACGCGGGCCCAGGCGCGCGGCGATGGCGCTAAAGTGCTCTGGCGAGTCGCCGCGGCCGTGCAGGCCGATCACCAGCGGACCGTTGGGGAGGGCGTCCGGCGGGGTTTGGTCGACCCAGGTGCCGGGCAGGCGCTGGTCGGCGCTGGCGAGGCTGGCGGCTGCTCTGCTTGGAGCGGAAGCACTGCGGGCAGCGGCCGCGGTGGTGTCGACAGGCGGGGCGGGCGGGGCCGCTGGCTTGGCGGGCTCAGGTGCGCGCAACAGCAGCACGGCGGTGACCACCGCGCCGACCGCCACGGCCCCAAGGAGCACTTTCCAACGCACTTCCACCGTCACCTCCAGGCGGCCAGGGTTTTGCCTGCGCGACCGCGACCCCAGGGTGTACCACGGTCGGCGCGGCTGGCAAAGGGCGGACGGCCGCGAAAACCGCCGCGGCGCGCCGCAAAGAGCCGGGTCTTTTGCGCCCCGAGCGGATTGAGGACCGGCGAACGGTCAGCGCTTGATTCGCATTAGTGGATATATAGATCTGTTGTTTGTCGAGGCCGCGCTCAGGCGTCGGCCAGGGCCAAATCGTCGCGGTGGACCAGCTCGTCGGCCGGCAGCCAGCCCAGGACCGCGGCGATCTGCTCCGTGCGCAGGCCGCACGCTCGCTGGGCATCGTCGCTGGCGTAGCGCACCAGGCCGCGGGCAATCAAGCGACCTTCAGGTCCACAGATCTGCACCGGGTCGCCGACTTCAAAGCGCCCTTCTACCCGCAGCACCCCGGCCGGCAGCAGCGAACGACCGCCGCGCTGCAGGGCCTCCGCCGCACCGGCATCCACGTGCAGGGAGCCGCGCGTCCGCACCGAGGTCGCCACCCAAGAGCGTTTGCCCGCCAGTTTGCGCTGGGCCGGCGCCAAAACCGTGCCGATCGACTCACCGCGCAGCACCGCCAGCAGCGCTTGGTCGCGTTTGCCCCGGGCGATCGCCGTGACCACGCCCACCGCGCCGGCCTTGCGCGCCGCCAGCACTTTGGAGCGCATGCCGCCCGTGCCAAAGGCGCTGGTGCCGTCCTCCGCCGCCTCCAAAGCCTGCTGATCCCGGGCGCCGACATAGGAGATCAGCTTTGCATTTGGGTCCTTGCCCGGGTGCGCGCTGTACAGGCCCTCGACCTCGGTCAGCAGCACCAAGGCGTCGGCGCCGATGACGTGGGCCACCTGAGCGGCGAGTTGATCGTTGTCGCCGAATTTCAGCTCGTCGACGGCCACCGTGTCATTTTCATTGACAATTGGCAGCACGCCGGCGGTCATCAGCTCGCCCATCACCCGCCGTGCGTGCAAAAAGCGACTGCGATCGCTGAGATCGGCGTGGGTCAGCAGCACCTGCGCCACCTCGCGACCCAGGCCCTTGAGCTCCAGGCGATAGCGCGCCATCAGCAGCGGCTGGCCGATCGCCGCCAGGGCCTGCTTGCCCAAGCCGCGGTAGCTGCCGTCTGGCCCCTGGCCAATTTCGCCGCGCCCAGAGGCCACCGCCCCCGACGACACCAGCACCACCTGGCGGCCCTGGTCGAGCAGCGCGGACAGGTCCTGGCAGAGCCCGGCGATGGTTCGGCCATCGAGGCGGCCATCGGGCAAGCACAGAGCCTGCGAGCCCACCTTGACGACAATGCGCTGGGCGGAGGCGAGCTGCCGGCGCAGGTCGGTTTCAATACGGTCAGTTTCTGCGGAATTTCCCAATCTCTGTGCTCACTTAACGTAAGGGGGGGGTAGTTTTCTCCCGGCAGTTTTTCCCCGGGACGGATGCAGGGGCGGAATTGGCGCAGTTTTGGCGAAATCCCCAATGGCGGCGCTAATCTAACGTAAGGGGGGGTCCGTTGTTTTCTAGCTGTTGTCAGAGATGCGCTCGATGCGCGCCCCCAGGGCCTGCAGCTTTTGCTCGATGCGCTCGTAGCCGCGGTCGATCTGGCGGATATTGTGGATGGTCGAGACGCCTTGGGCGCACAGGGCGGCGATCAGCAGGGCCATGCCGGCGCGGACGTCGGGGCTCTGCACGCGCTGACCCACCAGCTTGCTGGGACCGACCACCACCACGCGGTGCGGGTCGCAGAGGATGATCTGCGCGCCCATGCCGATCAGGTGGTCGACAAAGAACATCCGCCCTTCAAACATCTTCTCAAAAAACAGCACGGTGCCCTGGCTCTGGGTCGCCACGGTAATCGCGATCGACATGAGGTCCGTGGGGAACTGCGGCCAGATCGAGTTGTCGACCTTGGGCACGCCGCCGCCCATGTCCTGGCGAATCTTGAGGGTTTGGCCGCCGGGCACCAGCAGGTCCTGGCCTTCTACCCGGGTCTCTACGCCCAAACGGGCAAAAACCAGGCGGATCATCCGCAGGTGTTCCGGGGCCGCGTCCAGAATGCGCACTTCGCCGCCCGTCACCGCCGCCAAGCCGATGAACGAGCCGACCTCCAAATAGTCCGGCCCAATGGTGAATTCGCAGCCGCCGAGCTTGGTGACGCCGTGAATCTCCAGGCGATTACTGCCAATTCCGCGGATGTCCGCGCCCATCGCGTTGAGCATGCGCGCAATGCCCTGGACGTGCGGTTCGCAGGCGGCATTGTTCAGGATCGTCACGCCTTCCGCCACCGCAGCGGCCATGATCACGTTCTCTGTGGCGGTCACAGAGGCCTCGTCGAACATCAGATCCGCGCCCTGTAGCTTGCTGGCCCGCAGGTGATAGCCCGCTTGATCAGAGAGGAATTCCGCGCCCAGGGCCACAAAGCCGTCAAAGTGCGTGTCCAGGCGGCGCCGGCCGATCACGTCACCGCCCGGGGGCGGCAGGTGGGCCTCGCGCAACCGACCGAGCAGAGCGCCCGCAAACAGGATCGAGGCGCGGACCTTGCGCCCCAGCTCGTCCGGCACTTGGGCAGTGTGCAATTGGGGCGTGTGCATGCGCACCGAGTTGGGGCCCAGGCGGGTCAGCTGGGTGCCCATGGCCACGGCTACGTCGAGCATCACACGAACATCCAGAATATCCGGGAGGTTGTTCAGGATGACCGGCTCGTCGCTCAGCAGCGCGCAGGCCACGGCTGGCAGGGCCTCATTCTTGTTGCCCGCCACGCGAACGCTGCCAGAAAGGGGCTGGCCGCCCTCAATGCGAAAGAAACTCATGGGACCTCCGAGGTCGGACCGCTGTTAACGGACCTATAGATCCATTGTTGTGGGCGCCGCCAAGGCCGTCTCACTGGCGTCTGCCAGCACCGGCCCCTGCGTCAAACGCCCGGATTGCACGTAGAAAATCTGTCGCGGCGCCGCTACGCGAATGTGTTCTGCGGCGGTGGTGGTCAAGACGACCTGGCCCCCCAGCTCATCCAGGTGCGCCATCAGGGCGGCATTGCGCCGGGCGTCCAATTCGCTGGACACGTCGTCTAGCAGCAGCAGCGGGGCCTCGCCCAACGTAGCTTCCAGGCTGGCGATTTCGGCGATCTTGCCCGCCAGCACCAGGGCGCGGCACTGGCCCTGCGAAGCGTGGATCGCCGCCGGCCTCCCGGCAATCTCCAGGGCTACGTCATCGCGGTGGGGCCCGCGGGTGGTGTGGCCGGCCTGCAGATCGCGCGGCCGCCGTTGCAGCAGGGCCCGCTGCAGATCGGCCTCGTCGCCCGCGTCGTCCTTGGGCAAATAGCGGATGTCGCAGGTTAATCCCGGCGCAGCGATCTCGGCAAACACCCGCTGGACCACGGGGACAAACACGCCCAGCACCTCGCGGCGGCGGCGCATCACTTCAGCGCCGTGGCGGGCCAGCAGCTGGTCATACACGTCGATCAAGGCCGGATCGGCGCTGATCTTGCCCGCGGCGTGGGCCCGCAGCACGGCATTGCGCGCGGTCAGGGCCTGTTCGTAGCGGCGCAGCTCATCTAAGTGCGCGGGCTGATGATTGAACACCACGCGGTCGAGCCAGCGGCGCCGCGCTTCAGGTTCGGCGTGGGGCAGGGCCAGGTCAGCCGGGGTAAACACCACTGCGGTCAGCCGACCCAGAAATTGCGCTGCAGAAGCCGCGATTTTGCCGTCCACCAGGGTGCGGCGTCCGCGCGCCGTCAGCTCCAGGCCCAGCTGGCTAGCCACGCCGCGGCTAAAGACCTTGGCCGCGAGCACCGCGGTCGATTGACCAAAGGCGATGCCGTCTTGCAGCCGCGACGTGCGAAAACTCCGCAGACCGGCGAGCACGGCGATGGCTTCCAGCAGGTTGGTCTTGCCCTGGCCGTTGTCGCCCACCGCGAGGTTAAAGCGCGGATGCAGCTGCCATTCCAGCAGAGAGTTTTCCGTCGCACCCTGCGGATCTGGAGGAGGTCCCTGCAGGTTGCGCCAGCCCAGCGCAGTCAGGCGGTCAAGGCGCACGGGGCGCTCCACATTGGGTCGGGGCCTGGGTAAGGTCCCTGGAAGAATCTAGTCGATTTTCCTCGGTCCCATTTGCTTGCTGGGTGGGTCGCAAGTGCGAGCCCTCTGTCGAGTTCGTCGCACCGCTCCGCGAGAGGCTTTGTCGAGTTGACGCTACGCGCGTCCTAACTGCCGGCCGAACTACAAGCGCATGGGCATAATGACAAAAGCGCTGCCGGGCTCTTCATCGCTCTGGATGAGGCACGGCGAGATCTGGTCGCGCAGCTCCAAGGTGACGTTGTCGCTGCCCAGGACGTTGCACACATCGAGCAAATACTTGGGATTAAAGCCAAACTTTAGGCGCGGCCCGCTCCAATTGTCGACGTCGATCTCTTCATGGGCGTCGCCAAAATCGGGGAAGGTCATCTCCAGGCTGAGCTTGCCGTTGTCGAACTCGAGCCGCAGGATGTTGTCGCGGCTGGAACCCAGCGAGGTGACCCGGCGGATCGCGGCGGCAAACACGTCGCGCGGCAAGGTGATGGGAAAATCGCCCTTTTCTGGAACAACCTTGTTGTAATCCGGAAAGTTAGCGTCGATCTGCCGAACCTGCAGGCGGGTGCGGTCGCTGGAAAACACCAGGTTGCGGCCGATGAATTCCATGCGCAGCGACGGATCCGAGCCTTCCAGCAAGCGCTGCAGCTCGCCCGCGCCGCGGCGGTGGATGATGCAGCTGACTTTGCCGCCGTCGTAGTCGGGCGCGGCGACGGTGCGTTCAGCCTTGGAGAGGCGGTGGCCGTCGGTGGACACCATGCGCAGGCGCACCTGGCCCTCGCCTTCGGGCTCGATCTCAAACAGCACGCCGGTGATCGCCGGGCGGCTGTCGTCGGTCGACACCGAAAACAGCGTGCGCTTGAGCATGTTTTCCATGTGCGACTTGTCGGTCACCAGGGTGCGTCCGCCGCTCTCGGTGGCCTGGCCGGGGAATTCGTCGGGCGAGAGGCCGTTGAGGTGGGCATACGACTTGCCGGCCTCAATGCGCAGGCGGTGGTTCGCGTCGGAAGACAGGGTGACCACAGCGCCTTCTGGCAGGGCCCGCACCACCTGAAACAGGCCCTTGGCGCTGACCAGGGCTTCGCCCGGCTCGATCACATCGGCGGAAACCTCTGCAATCACAGTGACTTCATAGTCAGTGGCAGAGAACACCAGGCGGTCATCTTCCGCGGAAATGTGCACGCAGCCGATGACGTTGGTGGCAGCGCGCTGGTCGGCCGCTCCCTGAGCGCGGTAGAGCGGAGTCATCAGGGCCGCTTTGTCGATGCGAACGTTCATGCTGCCTTCCTACCTTCGTGGCCAAATCAGGGCCCAGCGTTGTACTCCGAATCTCCCGTCGCGCCAAGGGGCCGGCGTGCGTCTCGACAAATCCTGAGGGGCGAAGCGAGCTTGGTCCAGGCACCTGCCGAGCCCTTGCCCTGCCCGGCGATTCTGGCCCCTTGCCTGCGGGCCCGCGGTTCGAGCTCTTCTGTGCTGGCCTCTTCTGTGCTGGCCTCTTCTGTGCTGGCCTCTTCTGTGCTGGCCTCTTCTGTGCTGGCCTCTTCTGTGCTGGCCTCTTCTGTGCTGGCCTCTTCTGTGCTGGCCCCTTCTGTGCCGGCCTCTTCTGTGCTCGCCCTTTTGTCTTCTGCCCCTTGTCTTCTGGCCCCCTGTTTGTGGTCGGTGCTGGGGGCGGTTGGGGCAGGCGATCCCCCTTACACCCCGCAGGGAGTTGGGTTGGGATCTAAGGGTCTAGGAGAGGGGGCTTGTGGACAGTGTGGACAGCTGCAATTGTCGTTGGAAGATCCGATGGTTCTCCGCGATCTGCCTGTGGAGCGATCCGGGGTCAAGCGGTGCAGGAGTGGGCTTCTCTCCACAGCTCGGCCGGGCCGTCCACAGCCCCAGGCGCTGGTCCACAGGCCATCCCCCGGTTATC
>CAXNCS010000013.1:0-45750 GCA_964201005.1 Myxococcota bacterium | reverse complement strand
GAGCTGCAAGAGCTCGCGAGGAATCCACAGGCCAGTTGGACCCCGGGCAATTGACGCGCCCGGCCGCTGTTGCCTAAGCTGAGGGAATTGTGGGCGCCAAGCCCGGTGAGTGGTTAGCTTGAGCCCAGTATCTCGCCCATGGTTGCGATTGAAGAGCGCCTTCGGCCTGGCCGCCGCAGCGTGCTTGGCCTTGGTGTTGCTGCCGAGCCCGGCCAGCGCGTTCTGCCGCACCACCACCTGCAAAGGCGCCACCTGCCCCACCGATGACGACGGCTGCCCGCTGGCCGGCAAAGCCCTTTGGTGGCGCGGCGGTTGCGTCGGCTACTCCCTAGAAGCCGCGGGCAGCCGGATGATCGACAAGGAAGCGCTGCGCCAAGCCGTGCGCCGCTCCTTTCAGACCTGGAGCCAAATCTCCTGCCCCGGCGGCGGCTATGCCTCGATCACCTTTGCCGAGCTGCCAGAGACCCCGTGCGACAGCGCCGGCTTCTCGCCCGATGGACCCAATGTCAATGCGGTGATTCTCCAGGACGACGACTGGAAGTTCAAAGAAGACAACAATGTCGCCAAGACCTCTGTGCATTTTGACGCGGCGACGGGCGAGATCCTGGATACCGATCTGGAGATCAACACGGCGGTCAATCTCTTCAGCACGGTGGACAAATTGGTCAAGGGCGAGCGCTACTTGGACCTGCAGACCGTGGTGACGCATGAGATCGGCCACATGCTGGGGCTGGCCCACTCGGATCGGGTCGATTCCGTGATGTTTGCCCTGTACAAGGGCGGGCTGAGCGGCCGCAAGCTGACCCGCGACGATATTGAGGCCCTGTGCGCGATCTATCCGCCCAACCGCCCCGCCGCTTGCGATCCCACGCCGCGCGGAGGCCTGAGCGACTGCCGCGGCAGTGCCGACACGGCGATGTGCCAGAGCAGCCCGCGGGCCCAGGGCAGTCCGTGGTGGGCGTTGGGGCTGGCCACCGCAGTGCTGACTTGGCGCAGCGGCTACAGGCGGAGGGCGCGGTGAAGGCAGGCGAATTCTATCTATGCGCCCGGCGATTTCTTGTCACCGCAGCGGGGGCCACCCTGATCCTGGGCTGCGGCAGCGATGACGGCGCGGCGGCCAAGACCAAATGCACCGCCGGGGTCAACGTCTTTTGCCGCTGCGCGGGCGGAGAAGAGACCGGCACCATGGCCTGCCTGCCCGGCGGCCAGGGCTTTGGCCCGTGCCTGCCCTGTGATACCGAGCTGGTAGAGGACGTTGGCCGCCGCGAAGAGGACCTCACCTCGGCCGAAGACTCCGGTCGCCGCCGCGTCGAGGAGACCCAAGATGACGCAGGCGCAACCGGCAGCGATGCGACGGCGGACACGGGGGCGATCAAGTGCTCGGCCTTTGCGGTGCCGCTGACTTCGGCCAAGGACGTGAGCCTCTCTGGCGATACCTCTTTGGCCAAAGCGACCTTAGCCGGCCTTGGGCTGTGCGCCGCGGGCAACCAGAGCAAAGACATTGCCTATGAGGTCACCGCCGACGAGCGCGGCAAAATCACCGCGACCATCACCCCGGGCGCTGGCTTTGACCCGGTGCTGTACGAGCGCGGCGGTCCCTGCGGTCAGGGCAACCAGTCGGTCTGCGCGGACAAAAAAGCCAGCGGCGGCGCGGAGACCATCACCTACTTTGCCGATGCGGGCGACAAGCGCTACGTGGTCGTGGACGGCAAGAACGGCAGCGCCGGCAGCTATGCCTTGAAATTGCACTTGGATCCGGGCAGTTACTGCGGCGACGGCGTGGTCGATCCGGAAGAGGCATGCGACGACGGCAACCTCCAAGCGGCCGACGGCTGCAGCACCACCTGCAAGCCCGACGGAGCGCCCAAGAGCGCAGAGACCTGCCCGGGCCAGCTGATCCACCTGTGGCAATTGCCCGTGGGACTGAGCGGAGACAGCAGCGCTCATCCCAACTTGCAGAAGGGCAGCTGCGGCGGCGCCGGTGGGCGGGACGCGATCTTCCAGATCATGCCCCACCGCGACGGCACCATGACCGCCACGGCGACAAGCGAGCTCTTTGACCTGCTGATCTACGCGCGCAGTGCCGCTTGCAGCCCGGGCCAGGAGCTGGCGTGCGCCAACAAGACCAAGGACAAGGGCGCAGAAACCATTGCGATTTCTGTCAAGACCGGCGTCCCCGTGTGGCTCGTCGTCGACGGCTACAAGTACGGCAAAGGGCCGTTTTCGCTGTCTCTGGCGATGGACTAGAGGTTCAGGTCCGCCGGCCAGCTTCTGCGATTCCAACGGCCCACTGGCAAGGCGAATCCACCGATGAGCGCTCCAGAACTCAGGCCGTACCAGCTGGCGGCGGTGGCGGCGATCATTGCGGCGCGGCAGCGCGGGGTGCGGCGCATGGTGGCGGTTCTGCCCACAGGCGCTGGAAAAACCGTGATTTTTGCCCACCTGGCCGCCAGGGCCAAGCAGCCCGTGCTGGTGCTGGCCCACCGGGATGAGCTGGTGCAGCAGGCCAAGGACAAGATCAGCCGGGCGCTCGTGGCCAGCGGCGGCGAAGTGGCGATCGAGCAAGGGCCTCTGCGGGCGCCGGGCCACGCCAAAGTGGTGGTGGCGTCGATTCGCTCGTTGCACCCAGAGAGGCTGGAGAAAGTCCTGGCGCTGCGCCAATTTGGCCTGGTGATCTACGACGAATGCCACCACGCCGCGGCCGACGACAACCGCCGGGTGCTGGAGCAGCTGGGGGCGTTTACTCTGGGCTGGAACGGCACACTGCTGGGGGTCACGGCGACGACGGCCCGCGGCGATGGCAAAGGCCTCGACGGCGTGTTCCAGGAGATCGTCTACCAGCGCGGCCTGCAAGAGATGATCGCAGAAGGCTATTTGGTGCCCTTGCGCGGTCTGCGGGTAGAGACGCGCGAGGATCTGAGCAGCCTGCCCAGTGACGGCGACGGCGACTTTCGCATCGAGCCCCTGGCGGAGGCCATCGACATCGAGGAGCGCAACGCCTTGGTGGCCCGATCGATCCAGGAACTGGCGCGCGACCGCCGCACCCTGGCCTTCTGCGTGACGGTGGCCCACGCGCAGCACCTGGCCAAATCATTGAACCTGCTGGGGATTACTGCCGGCTGTGTCCACGGCGAGATGCCCTATGACGAGCGGGTCAAAGTACTTGGGCTGTTTCGCCAAGGGCGGCTGCAAGTGCTGACCAATGTGGCGGTGCTGACGGAAGGCTTTGACGACCCTGAGGTTTCCTGCGTGGCGATGGCCCGGCCGACTCGCTCGCCGACCCTGTACACCCAGTGCGTGGGGCGCGGCACCCGGCTGTTTGAGGGCAAAAAAGACTGTCTGGTGCTGGATTTTGTCGATGTCTCGCAGCTGAGCCTGTGCGCCCTGCCCAGCCTGTTTGGCATGCCGCGGCATATCGACCTGCAGGGCGAGCGCGCCGATGAGGCGGCAGAGGTCTGGCGAAAAATCCAGTTTGATCATCCGGGCTTTGAGTGGGAAGCCGGCGGCATTACCCTGGCCGAAGTGCAAAAGCGCGCCGAGACCTTCAACCCGCTGACCCTGCAAGTGGACTCGGAGGTCAAGGCCATCAGCCCGCTCGCCTGGGTGTCCCTGGGCAAAGCTGGGCTGGCGCTGCACTGGGCCCCCAAGCCCGGCGAGCTCGACGAAGTGCGGGTGCTGCCGGTGGCGACGCGCGGCAAGCGCTGGGCGGTGATTCTTCAAGGGCGCGAACGGGCTCGATTCTCCCACGCCGACCAAGCGGTGGCCGCGGTGGACTGGGAGATCGAGCAGCGCGGTCCGCGGGCCCTGGCGTCGGCTCAACCCGAGGCGGTGTGGCGCATGCAGCGGCCCAGCGCCGATCAAAACCAGGCGCTAGCCAACCTTAAGCCCGCCCGCACGGCGCGAACCGTGGGCGAGGCCCTGCATCTGCTCGCCCTTGCCCGCCACGCTGGGGTGGGTGCGCTGCTGCAACCTAGCGGCACGCCTGAGGATTCGCAGCTGTTCTGACCAATACCCTTGGCGCGCTTGACCGCGGAGCCGCTTTGCGCGACAACCCCGACCTCTGCGCCCATTCTGGGCCCCCACCATGCGAGGAACACCGTGGCCCTAAAGCATTTCCTGTCGGTTGCCGATCTGACCACCCAGGAGGTCGTGGATCTCCTCGTGCTGGCCAACGACGTCAAGCGCCACCCGGGCAACTACCGCAAGACCCTGGAAGGCCAGACGTTGGCCATGATTTTCCAGAAGAAATCCACGCGGACCCGGGTATCTTTTGAGGTCGGCATGTTCCAGCTGGGCGGCCACGCGCTGTTCCTCAGCTCGGCGGACATCCAGATCGGCCGCGGCGAGACGATCGCCGACACCGCCAAGACCATCAGCCGCTACTGCGACGGCATCATGGCGCGGGTGTACGGCCACGACACCATCTTGGAGCTGGCTGAACACGCGAGCATTCCAGTGATCAACGGCCTGTCTGACATGGAGCACCCGTGCCAGACCCTCTGCGACGCCCAGACGATGATCGAGCACTGGAGCCCTGCCGGCAGCTTTGACCCGGCGGTATTGCGCGGCAAGCGGCTGGTCTATGTCGGCGACGGCAACAACATGGCCCACTCGCTCATCGACACCGGCGCGGCGCTGGGCATGCACGTCACCATCGTTTCTCCCCACGGCTATTGGTGCGATCCGGCCATCGTGGAGCGAGGCCAGCGGCTCGGCCAAGAGACCGGCGCGACCATTTCGCTGACCGCCGACCCGATCGAAGGCGTGCGCGGCGCGGACTGCATCTACACCGACGTGTGGGCCTCCATGGGCCAGGAAGACGAGCAGGCCAAGCGCGTCCGCGATTTCGCCGGCTTCCAGGTCGACGAGGCGATGATGGCCCGCGGCAACCCCGGCTGCCTGTTCATGCACTGCCTGCCGGCCCACCGCGGCGAAGAGGTCTCGGCCGGCGTCGCCGATGGCCCGCAGTCGGTGATCTTTGACGAAGCGGAGAACCGCCTGCACGCCCAGAAGGCCATCATGATCCGCCTGATGAGCAAGGCGTAGTGCGCGCGAAGGCCGCCGCTGGCGTGGCGCTAACGCTGGCCGTGGCCGCCTGTGGACGCCGCGGGGAGGCACCTGCTTCGCCTGCGGCCGCGGGGGCAACGCAAAAAGCTCAGGCTACAGCTGAGAAATCGGCCGATCCTGTGGTCGCGCAGGTCGACGGTCAGCCGCTGCATTGGTCGGCGGTCCAGCGCCACCTCGAGGCCTTCAAGGGCCAGGAGCAGGCCGAGCTCCAGGCGGCCCTGACCGCGGCGAGCGATCTGCTGGTGGTGCGCGAAATGGCCGTGGTGGGTGCGGCCGCGCAGCCGACCGAGACCACCGCCCAGTCCGCCGAGCGCTTTCTCGCCGAGGTGTGGGATGGCAAGCGCGGCTGCGCCCTGACAGAAGCGGAGGTGCGCCTGGCCTACATGCAGAATCTGGCCAATTTCAAGCACCCGCCGGGCTGGACGGTGTGGGACCTGCAAAGCGCCTGCTGTGGCGATCAGCACGAGTGTTCGCTGATGGAGCAGGAGCGCTGCCGTGGCGAATTGCGCCCCCATCTCAAAGAGTTGGCAGAGACTCTGCGCAAGGACTACAGCCAGCTGGCGTCGATCGGCCCCGCGGCGGACGCGACCGAGCTGACCCTGGACGCCTCGCCGCTCAAGGCCCGCCACCTGCCGCGCATGGAGGAGCTGGCAGCCGACCTTCAGGCCAGCGGCAAGCCCGTGCGGCTGTTGCGCTACAGCTTTTGGCAGCAAGGCCTGGCCGGCTTTGAGCAGGCGCGCTTTCGCCGCGGCGATCCGTCGGTCGAAAAGGCCGTGCAACAGGCCAAGATCGGCGAGGTGCTGGGCCCCTATGACGGCGACGACGCGCTGCACGTGACGGTCCTGGCCGCGCGCCAACCGCTGGCTCTGGGGCTGCCCAAGGGGCCGACGGCGACTGACGATCATCCCGTGGCCCTGCAGCTGCGCGGAAAGCTGTGCTTGGAGGCCGCCGCGGGCGAGCGCCAGCAATACCGCAATAAGCTCGTGCAAGGCGCGTCGATCCAGTGGCAGGCAGAGGCGCTCAAGGGTCGGCTGAGCCCAGAGACGGCGGGGAGGCTGGCCGCGCTCGCGAGCAAGGGCATTGGGCGCTAGCGTTCGGCGCACCGATTACGCCGCCGGCGAACGCACCTGCAACTGCGGCACCGCGACCTCGATCTTCTGCTCGCGAAGGCACTGAATCGCCGCCGTAAGCACCGCATCTGCCATGCGCAATTGCGTGCCAAAGTCGCTGATCCAGTAGATCAGCTTGGCGTTGATCCACGCATCGCCGACATCGCTGAAAAACAAGAGAGGCCCAGGTCCATTGACCACGCCTTCCACAGAGCTCACCGCGGCCAAAAGCGCCGTGCGCACCTGATCAAAGTCGACGTTGAGCGGCAAGCGCAGCACCAGCACCCGCGCCACGGGCTCGCCGCGCTGGCTGTAGTTCACCACCAGCCCCTGCCCGACCACGCGATTGGGCAGCGACACCAGCTCATCGGCCAGACCGACCAAGGTGGTCGCGCGCCAGGTCACCTCGTACACCTGCCCCAGCCACTTGCTGCCGCCCTGGGTGATCTCGACCCAATCGCCAATTTCATAAGGCTTATCAAACTGCATGGCGATGCCAGCGAACAGATTGCCCAGGGTGTCCTGCACCGCCAGACCGACCACCAGCGACACCACCGCCGAGGTCGCGAGCAGCGGCGCCAGCTGAAAGTTGAACACGGTCGCGGCAATCCACGAGCCCACCGCCGTCGCCACCACCCCGGTAAAGGTGTTGATCAGCAGGGCGGGCACGGATTCGCGCATGTGGCCCAGGAACAGCAGCTCCATCGCCATCAGTTTTGCGGCTTTGGTAAAGACCACCCCGCCTTGCACCAGCACCGCGAGCCCGGCGTAGGGCTGCAGCCTCGCGAGGGTCGAGTGCTCCAACCAGTCGGCCTCAAAGGAGAAGTACATGCCCGCCAGCGCCGCCAGCACGCTCGAATGCACGGCGAGGTTGGTCAGCACAGCCCGCAGAATGCGATGGCGCTCGGCCGAGGAATTGCGCAGAAACAGCGCGTAGGCCAGCCACAAGAGCAGCACCGCGCCCACCAAGAAGATGGCCGGTTCCGGCTGGACCAGGGCGTCAATGCGCTGCGGCGGGATCCACGGCGCCCGCGGGGTCACTTTCATCAGATCAGCTCAGTGCTTGGGTGATTGATAAGGCTGTGAAAGAACAGCTACGGACGACATTGAGTTTTGCAGCTCCCAGGGCTTGGGACTGCCGTTCTTTCCCATCCTCTCAGGGCACACGGTCGCGCCACAGTTCGAGTTCAACGCGGGCCTTGGCTGCTTCGTCGAGCACCTTCACAGACAGCTCAACTGTTTCAGGCAGTTGCCTCAAGGCGGCCAGCTCCGTCGCCGCACAAGCTTTGGCTAGGTCGCTCGCACCAAACAGGGCACTGCTGGACTTGAGGGTGTGGGCGGCGCGGCCCAGAGCGGCGAGATCGCGGGCCGCCTGGGCGCTGTGGATCGTGTCGACCAATTGCGCGCTGTAGTCGAGGTGGGCTTGCAGCAGCTCTTGCCACGCGGCCAAGTTGCGGTCGACCAAATCGCCCAGGGCCCGCAACGCCGCCATGTCGAGTCCAGCCGTCATCACCGCCCGCCTCCTTAGCGCGGCGAGTATAGCGCAACTGGAAGGGCGGGACTAATTGCGCACGGCCACTAGGCCGCCGAGCAGGACGGCGTTGTTCTGCGCCTGGCCGGCCAAGCCGCTGAGCGCCGGGTTCTTGCCGGGGATGAAGCCGGAGAATTCGCCAGCGCTGGTGCCGGCTTTGGTCGCCAGACCCTGGGGCTTGGCGTACTCGCTGAGCAGCTTTTGCGACACGGCGCCGCTGAGGGTCGCGGGGCGCGGGCCCTTGCTCTGGGCAAAGGCGGAGAGGCCGCGGGCAGAAGCCGATGCGCCGATGGCGGTGCTGGCGACGGACGGAGCGGCGGCTTGGCCGGCGAACACGGTCGAAGCGACGAGGAGCTGGGCGGCGACGGCAAAGGCGATGAAGGTGCGCATGATGGACTCCTGAGGAACGCAGTAGAGAGACAGCGATGCTGGGCAAGAAACAGGGCCCTTTGCCCTGACTTGCTGCGTAGGTCCGGGAGGTTGTCCCGTTGTGCTGCTCTGACGCCTCAGGTAGGCCGGGCGATCTGCGCTGCGCAAAAAAACTGACGCCGCGCTCAACTTTTTGGCAAAACCTCAGGATCTTGCATCCTTGCCCACTGACGGCACGACATGCAGCGCCACAGGTAGCCGCTCTGCTGGATGCTCCAGGTCACCGCGGTGCCTTTGCCGCAGCTGCTGCACGGCGGCGCGAGGGGCTCGGGCGGGAGGCGCGCGGGATCGATGGGATCGAGCCAGGTGTCGCAGCGATCGCACCTCTGCAACCACGCGCTTTTCTTGGGGGACCACAACAGGCGGGCGAGCTGTCGGCAGCGCGAACAGCTCAGCAGCGGAGGCATCGGCGGCTGGCCGGCTTCCAGTTCGGCTGGGCGACCGCAGTGTAAGCATTGGAGTTTGCCGGAACGATCGCGGCGCCGCGGGCTGTGGCACCACGCGCAACGGCCGTCTAGCGGCTCGCCATCGGCGCCGACCGACCAACCGACCCGGCAATCGGGCCGTTGCAGGCCGCTGCAGCGCCACTGGCTGACACCATTAAAGGATTTCTCCACCAGCGGCGAGCCGCAAGCGGGACAATCCATCGGCTTTTCAGCGGACCTCTGCGGATCCACAGCCGGGCCGGTCTGCCGCGCGGCCACCTGAGAAGCCACCCGGGTTCGCACGCCGGCACCGCGCAGCGCATCGACTTGATCGCGGACAAACCCCTTGATCTGCGCCATGAATTCCGATCGCTGCGCTTGACCGCGGCGGATCTGCTCCATCGTCGCTTCCCACTGGCCGGTCATCTCAGGCGACTTGAGCGCCGCGACCTGGATGGTCTGGATCAGGTCAATGCCCTTCTCTGTGGCCACCAGGTTGTTGCGCTCGCGGCCTATGTAGTCGCGCTTAATCAAGGTTTCTATGATGTTGGCCCGGGTCGCCGGAGTGCCCAGACCGCGGTCCTTGAGCGCACCTTTCAGGGCCTCGTCGTCGAGCTCTCTGCCCGCGCCCTGCATCGCCGCCAGCAGATCGGCCTCAGACAGCGCTTTGGGCGGCGTGGTCTTGCCGGTCTTGAGGTCGATGGCCTCGGTCGCCACCGCCTCGCCCTTCTTGAGCGGCGGCAGCTCGGCATCGGTGTCCTCTTCGCCCTTGCTCGGCCGGCGAGGCGCGGCATCGACTGCTGAAAAACCCGGGTCTTTGAGCACGGTGCCAGTGGTGCGAAACAGCTCGGTCTCACCGGCGTCGCGGGGCGTAACAGCGGTGATCACCGTGGTTTTCTGTTCAATCCGCTCGGGAAACCACGCGGCCAGCAGCCGTCGGGCGATGAGGTCGTAGATGCGCGCCTGATCCGTCGGCAGATCCAGCTCGCCGTCGCGGTACTTGGGCACTTTGTCTGTGACGACCAAGGCGTGGTGGTCTTCAACCTGCTTGGTGTCGACAAAGCGCCCCGTCAGCTTGGGCGACACGCCGTTCTTGCCCATCTGCAAAATCTGCTGCACGTACGCGGCATAAGGACCGCGGTCGAGCACGCCGAGCCATGCCGGGGCCTTGGCGGCGTCGTCGTCGGTCAGGTGCCGCGAATTGGTACGCGGATAGGAGATGAGCTTGGCCTCATACAGCGTCTGGGCGATTTCCAGCGTTTGTTCAGCGGTATAGCCAAAGCGCTTGTTGGCCTCGCGCTGCAGCGCCGTCAAGTCGTAGAGCAGCTCCGGCTTCTTTTTCTCTTGGCGCGCCTCGACTTTGACGACCTTGGCGGGCTGCCCCAGCAGGCGTTGGCGCATCGCTTCGGCGGCTTGGGGCGTGTCAAAGCGCTCGTAGGGCTCGTCTGCCTTGGCCGCCTCTTTGGCCTCCGGACTCGGCTTGCCTTGGCTTTTCTCCTTCTGCGCCGGGTCCTTGCCCGCGGTCTTGCCTGGCGCCTCGCCCTCCTGCCCCGGCTTGAACCACTTGCCGCGGTAGAGCCGGCCGTCCTGGGCGCGGAACTGGGCAATTAGCGTCCAGAATTCCTTGGGGACAAAGCTGCGCCTCTCCAGCTCGCGGTTGACGATCATCGCCAGGGTCGGCGTCTGCACCCGGCCGATCGAGTGCACCCCTTGCTTGCCCAGGGCCTGGGCCACCAGCGTCTGGGCGCGGGTACAGTTGATCCCCACCAGCCAATCGGCCTCTTGGCGACAGCGCGCCGCCTCGGTCAGGCCCTGAAATTCCGCCTCGTCCTTCAGGTTTTTCCAGGCTTGGCGGATCGCTTCCTCGGTCAAGCTGCTGGTCCACAGCCGTCGAACCGGCTTGCTGCACTCGGCCAGATCGTAGGTCAGGTGAAAGATCAGCTGGCCTTCGCGCCCGGCGTCCGTGGCGTTGACCACCTCGGTCACGTCGGGGCGCAGCAGCAGGCCCTTGACCGCCAAGAACTGCTCCTCCGTCTGGGGAATTGTGCGAAACTGAAAGCGTTCCGGCAGGATCGGCAGGTTGGCAAAGCTCCACTGCTTGGCGCCGTAGGCTTCCGGCTCGGCCGTCTCGACCAGGTGGCCCACGCACCACGTCACCATGACCTTCTGGCCGTCCACCTCGCCCTGCAAATAGCTGCGCCCTCGCCCAGTGATGCCCAGCGCTTCGGCAATGGCCCGGGCCATCGACGGCTTCTCAGCCACAACCAATCTCATGGAATCCTTGGCCTATCCCGGGGACGGCGGCAGCAGCGGCAAAGTGCGCGCCCACTGCGCGGCGGGCAGGCGGTGGCGCAGAGCCCGGCGCGCGCCCGCGGCGGTGTACATCTGGCTGAGGTGATACGGCAAGAACACCCCCTGAAGGTCGGACAATTGCTCCGCCAATTCATCCAGGTGGGTGTGGCCCTTCTCGCGGGCCTCTTGGGCCGAGCGGCGGTCGTCGAGGAAAGTCAGTTCGTGCAAGGCGAATTGTGCCTGACGCAGCTCTGGGACTCGGGCGATGAGCGTCGGCCGGGTATCGCCGCTGATCGCGAGGACCACCCGGTCCTCAGGCAGCGCCACGGGCTCGCCGCGATCGGCCATGGCCCGCAGGGTGTCGCGGGGCAGGCCCTCCAACTCAGAGCGAAGTCTAGTGATTTCAGCCACCACTGCATAGCCCAAGGTCGGTACCACGTGGTCCGCCGCAAAGGCCCGCAGGCGCCGACCGCCGCCGATCGGCTCCTCCTGCCCCGGCTCCATCGCCACCAGGGTCCACTCAAACTGCGCACAGTGCAGCCTCTCCCAGATCGCCACGATCGCCTTCAGATCGCCGCAGGCCTCCGCCGGCGCATAGACCACCGAGGGCCCGAGCTTGTACATCCGCCGCAGAGCCAGCCAGCTGGGCAGGCCACCGGCGTGGTCCATGTGAGCATGGGTAATGGCTAATTTCGCACAGCGCACCGAATGCTCGGCGGCGAGGCCGATGTCAAAAGCCAGGCCCCACTGCGGCACGCGCAGCCAAGTCGCCACGCCGGCCACAGAAGTCCCCTCGAGCATCAGCCCCGAATTGCCCAACTGCAGCTCGGCGATGCCTGCTTGGCGCAGCTCGGGTCGGCCAATGGGGGGAGGAGGAGCGGTCATAAGCGCCAGCCAAGACGGAAAAAGCCCAGCGGGAGTGCGGGCAATGACGCGATCAACCTCGCGCGCGACTGCTGCGCCGGGCAGCGGCCAAGGGGGAGGCGGCGACCTGCATCACCGCTTCGGCAAAGGCGGCCGCAGCCGCTTCGCAGGCGTACAGGGTGCCGGTCAAATAGGCGCCGGCGTAGTTGGTCTCTGTCGGAGGGCCAAAGAACTGGCACAAGCGCACGTCTGCCGCCTTCAACGCCGCGTCGATCGCCACCAGCGCCTCTACCGGCGGGGCGATGAGATACGCCAAGGGCTGGCCCTGGTCGATACCTGCGGCTTTGCTCAGGTAATGCCCCGTTTCGCTGATCACGTGGGGAAAGAGCGCCGGCTGGGCACCTGCCCCGGGGACCTGGTAGAAACACGCATGTTCGCTCAGGTATTCGCGGAATGCCGCGAGTCCCTCGGCGACTTGGTCGGGATCTGGACCTGCGAGGACACCCAGAATCTCGCCAGAGAGAGGGCCGCTGGCATGGGCGGCACCGGCGTAAAAGCTCTTGGCGTAGACCACTTCAACGTCGGCAAACTTGGTGGCGTAATCCAGCGCGGCGTAAGTCGAATCGTCCTGATCGGCGGTGACGAGGCCCAGCGCGGTCCAGGCGGGGTTGCCGCCAAACTGGCTGCGGAGCACCGGATCGGCATTGGGAATCAGCTGACAAGACAGGAGCTTGGCCGGCAATGGCTGCAGGCCGGCGGGCAGCCAGGCGGGGGTCGACATGGCGGTACCTCTCTTTGGCTCTGGCGCGCCCTGGGCGGCCGGCATCGGTGGCGGCTAATACGTCCGCTGAGGCGCGGCGACGGCAAGGCCACCCTGGCCCAATTCCCTAGCCTTTATCAAGATCTGTGCGGCCAACTTGCTCGCCTGATCGACGCTCATGCCGGCAGGGCGGACATTGCTGATGCAGTTCTTCTCGGCATTGTCCTGGCCGATCTTGGGGTTCCACGCCAAGTAGAGTGACAGCGAGTCGCCGGTGCCCAGACCGGGCCTCTCGCCCAAGGCGATCACGGTCGCTTTGGCGCCTAGTTCCACGCCGATTTGGTCGGCTACGGCAATCCGCGCGCGGTGGACAAACAGCGGCCGGCCAAAGCTGAAGCCCGCCGCGGCGAGTTCGCGGTGCAAAGCCTGCAGCAATCCGGGGTTGCGCTCCACGGCCCAAGCGGACAGGCCGTCCGCCAGGATCACCTGCACGTCGACCCCGCGGGTGCCCTCGGCCCGCAGCCGCTGCAGCGACTCGGCGTTGAGCTCGCGACCTTGGTTGGGCTGAAGGAGAAATGCGTCTAAGTCCGCAGCCTTACTCCGCAACTCCACCGCACCAAGCGCGCGAACGAACTCTGCCGTCGCGACGCTGGCCACCGCTTCTTTGGCTACGCCGTGATCCGCGCGCAGGTTGAGATAGGTGGCGGTGGGATAGCGAAGCCCGGCGCGACCCACGGCAATTCGCGAAGGTGTGGCCCGCGTCCAAGCCGGCAGCGCGTGGGGCTCAGCTAGGCGATCGAGGCCCGGCAGCGGCCGCAGCGGCGGCACGGGCGCTTGCTGCCACAGCTCTTCTACCACCTCGGCGACCATGCGCTCTACTCGGCCCGGGCGCACGGGTTGGTCTTGCGGCGATCGGCCGGCGGGTCCCGCAGCTTCAGCCAGCACTTGGCGAACCACCGCAGCCACCAGGGCTTCCATCGCGGCATCGCTGGGACCTGTCTCGCTCGGACGATCTGCAGAACTGGCCATGCTGTAACTGCTGAGGCGCAGCGGGCGCCGATCACGGAGTTTGCCCCTGCCGGCCACGCCGGTCAACGCAAGCTCCCGGAATTCGCAGCGCCAAGGCCGGTTTTGCCGACGCTGTTGCCTGCGCCTCTGGTATTTTCGCCGCTTCTCTGGCACACTTTCGCCCCCCTCGGTGCGGAGCTTCGCGCCAATCTAGCTCAGGAGTTGTATGGATCGCGTGCGCAATATCGGGATCATCGCCCACGTCGACCACGGCAAGACCACGCTGATCGACCAGATTCTCACCCAGTGTGGCGCAGTTGGGCGCACCGGCCTTGCCTACGAGCGGGTCATGGACTCCAACGACCTCGAGCGCGAGCGCGGCATCACCATCCTGGCCAAAAACACCGCGGTGCACTGGAAGGGCGTGACGATCAACATCGTCGACACCCCCGGGCACGCCGACTTTGGCGGTGAGGTGGAGCGAATTCTGCGCATGGTCGACTCCGTGGTGCTGCTGGTGGACGCCTGCGAAGGGCCCATGCCGCAGACGCGCTTTGTGCTCAAGAAGTCCCTGGCCCTGGGCCTGCGGCCGATCGTGGTGATCAACAAGATCGATCGGCCGGATCGCCAGCCGGACAAAGTGCTCGACGCGGTGTTTGACCTGTTCTGCGCCCTGGACGCGAGCCCGGAACAGCTGGACTTTCCTGTGATTTACGCCAGTGGCCGCGCCGGTTTTGCCGTTCGCGATGCCGCCGACGTGCTCGACGACGATCCGGCGGTCATGGCGGCCAAGCAGAAGGGCAAGACCCTGGGCCCGCTCATGGACATGATCATGGAGCACGTCAAACCCTGTGAATTCTCGCTGGATGAGCCGGCGCAGTTCCAGGTGGCGACGCTGGACCGCAACGACTTCCTGGGGCGCATCGCCATCGGGCGGCTGTACCGCGGCATGATTCGCAAGGGCGATCGCATGGTTCAGGTGCGCCTGGACGGCACGACCCAGCCGCTGCGCATCACCAAGCTGATGGGCTTTTTGGGCACCGATCGCGTCGACATCGACGAGGCCTATGCCGGCGACATCATTGCGATGGCGGGCGTGGGCGACGTGACCGTGGGCGAGACCCTGTGCCCAGAAGGCTTTGTGGACCCGATGCCGGTGATTCCGGTCGACGAGCCGACGCTCTCGATGGACTTCATCGTCAACAACTCGCCCTTTGCCGGCAAGGAAGGCAAGTTCGTCACCACTCGCCACGTGCGCGACCGCTTGATGAAGGAGCTCGAGTCCAACGTCTCGCTGCGCATCGAAGAGACCGAGGCGCCGGACGTGATAAAGGTCTACGGCCGCGGCACGCTGAGCCTGTCGATCCTGATTGAGACGATGCGCCGCGAAGGCTATGAGCTGCAGGTCAGCCAGCCGCGGGTGATCGTCAAGCGCGGCGAAGATGGCGAAAAGCTAGAGCCCATTGAGGATGTGGTCTGCGAGTGCGCCGAGCCGTACTCCGGCAGCGTCATTGAGAAGCTCTCGCAGCGGGGCGCGGACTTGCGCAACATGAGCGTGGAGGACGACGGCACCGTGCGGCTTGAATTCCGCTGCCCGAGCCGCGGCTTGATCGGCTACCGCAGCCAGTACATGACCGATACCCGCGGCACTGGCGTGATCTACCACACCTTTGCCGAATTCGGCCCGTGGCGCGGCGACATCAAGCGGCGGCTCAACGGCGCGCTGGTGGCGGTCGAAAACACCACGACGACGCAATACGGCCTGTTTAACCTACAGGATCGCGGCGTGTTCTATCTGGGCGCGGGCGTCGACGTGTACGAAGGCCAGGTCATCGGCATCCACAACCGCGAAAACGATCTGGTGATCAACGCCGGTCGCGAGAAGAAGCTGACCAACATCCGCTCGGCCGGCGCCGACGAGAAGTTGCTGCTGACGCCGCCCAAGAAGCTGAGCCTGGAAGAAGCGTTGGAGACGATCGACGGCGACGAGCTGGTCGAAGTCACGCCCAAGAGCCTGCGGATTCGCAAGCGCTACCTCAAGGAGTCGGATCGCCGGCGCTTTGACAAGGGCAGCGGCAACGGCTGAGAGGCCCGCTAGAACCGCAGAGAACTTCCGCTGGCGTCAGGCTAAACAGTCTGGCGCCAGTGGCGTTTTTGGCTGGGTACAGGTGGAGTTCAGAGGAATGGACGCGGAGATTCGCCGGGCCGACCAAACGAGCTAACTTTTTGGCGCCACAGGGCTATTTTCCATCCACAGCTCGACCATGGCGATGCGCATCATGGCCTGCGACATCGGCCCGCCGGCAAAGAACGCGTCGCGCTGACGCACCACTTCGGCGACGTCATACCAGTTGCGCTGGCGGAGCTTGCGTTCATCCAGCGCAGCGGCGAGCAACGGCTTGAGGGGACCGCGGAGCCAGCGCTGGGTCGGCACGGGAAAGCCTTGCTTGTCGCGGCGTTTCCAGACTGCCTCCGGCACCAGACCCGGCAAGATCGAGCGCAACAGGATCTTGCCCAGGCCGTCGCGGCGAAGCAGGCGCGCAGGTGCACGCCGCGCCAAGGCCACGACGGCGGGATCCAGGAATGGCAGGCGCGCCTCAATGGAAAACGCTGAGGAATTCTGATCCTCAATGCGCAAATACAGCGGCAAGAACGCTCGGGTCAGGCTCTGGTGCAGGGCCTCCTGCAGCGTGCCGCCGGCAAAATCCCAGGACTTGCGAATCGGCTTGGAGAGGGGCGACAGCTGGCCGACCAGGGCCCGCACCGATTTCTGTTCAGCGGTGGGCAGTTGCCGGAGTCGCTGGTCCAAGGCAGGGAGATAGCGAGTCAGCGCCCCCGCTTCAGCGCGCACCAGGGCTAGGGCGGCGCGGCGCTTGTCGCCCACTTCAGCCTGGGCATGGCGCCACGCTTCGGCCAGGCCAGCTTCGGCCAAATACGTGCGGATCGCCGGCCCTTCGTAGGATTGGTAGCCTCCCAGCAGCTCGTCCGACCCTTGGCCGTTGAGGATCACCTTGATGCCGTGGGCCGCAGCGAGTTCCATCACCAAGAAGCCGGCCAAGGGCGCGAGGCTGTGGACCGGCTCATCGGTCATGTGCAAAAAGCTCGGGGCGAGCCGCACCAGGCAGCTGTCCTGGGCCTCGGTCACGTGCCACTTGGCGCCGGTCTGCTGGATCACCTCGCGGATGTAGCGCGACTCATCGTACTCGGGAATCTGCGCGGTGAATGCCAGCTTGCACGCGGTCGAGCCCACCTCGTCCAGGCGCCTGGCCGCCGCGCAAAGCACCGCTGTGGAGTCGAGGCCGCCAGACAGGCTCGCGCCCACCGGCACGTCGCTGCGCAACCGCAGGCGCACCGAGTTGAAAAAGGCCGCGCGGAAGGCCTCGATGTAGTCCTGATCGCTGCGCCCGTCATTGAACAGCCGCGGCGTCGCGATCCGCGCCGTACCATCGCCATAGACGCCCGCGCTGACCTGTTCGCCGCGCTCAAAGCGATACAGCACCCCGGGAACAAGCCGCTCTACCTCGCTCAGCGCCGTGGCCTGGCCGTCGTCCAGCAGGCCGGTGTGGATGTAGCGGCCCAGCACTTCTGTATTTGCTACACCTAGATTGCGACCCGCGGCCTTTAGAGCCTTAATCTCACTCGCAAACCACATTCCGTCGCCGTCCGTGAGGCGGAACAGCGGCTTGATCCCCCACGGATCGCGGGCGGCGTAGAGGGTTTCCGTGGGTGCGTGCCAAGCCAGCAGGGCCCACATGCCGTTGCAGCGCTCCAGAGCCCGCGGCCCCCAGTGCTGCAGCGCGGTCACGAGCACTTCGGTGTCGCTGTGGCCGGAAAACGTCGCACCGAGCCCGCGCAATTCCTCGGCTAGCTCCAGGTAATTATAGATTTCGCCGTTGAACACCACGGTCCAGTGCCGGTCTGGCGATTGCATCGGCTGATGCCCGGCGGGGGTCAGGTCGAGGATCGACAGGCGGCGAAAACCGAGCAGGACCTGCGGGGCCTCAAACAGCCCGTCGTCATCGGGGCCGCGGTGGGCAATCGCATCCATCCCGCGGCGCAATTGTGCTACGGGTGGCGCGCCTGGGGCCACGGCCAGCGATTGCGAACCGCCGCTACTGCCCAACCAACCTACCAATCCGCACATGCACAGCCTCTGACCAACGGCGAAGATTGTCGCACTGAACGGCGACTTGCGCTAATTGCAGATGGAGCACGGTCAATAGTATGAAGAAAAGCTCACACGACCGCGGCGCCGACAGCACACCGGCAGTTGTAGGTCAGAGGTCTGACAGCGCGACTACGGCCCTTTGCACCTCAATGCGCAAGCGCTCGCGGCGATAGTCGGCGTCGTAAGGCAAGTTGGGCAAGGGCCGGCAGCGGTCAAAAGCCAGATCGCCGACCTGCTTGGCCAAGGCGCTGTCCACGGCCGCACCAGCCAGCTTGGTCAAGGGCAGCAGCCGCGGGCGCGGCCCCAACGCCCCCACGACGACCAGCCCATTTGCAAGGCAGCCGTCCGCCGCCCTCTCCAAACGCACGGCCACGGAGACCAGCGGAAAGTCAATGCTCTGACGAACCGCCCACTTGCGGTACACGACTTGGGCGTTCGCCTGGGGGAGCGGCAGCTGCAGGTGCGTCAGCAGCTCGCCAGGCTGCAGGTCAACGTGGCGGAGTCCGTCGCTGCCATACAGGTCGGCGAGGGCGATCGAGCGCTTCACGACCGCCGCGCCGTCCCAGCGAGCCAAATGGGCCACCGCATGATAGGCGATCAGCACCGGCACGGAATCCGCAGAGAGCGCCGCGACGCATCCCTGGCCTCCCGGCACCACGTGACACTCCTGGCCGTGGGACTTGAGGCAGCCGCCCAGCGCCTCGCGCCACAACTCCGACTGGTTGATGTAGCGACAACGGGTATCCAAGGCGAGGTTGCCGCCGATCGTGCCCATGTTGCGGATCTGCGGCGAGGCGATGCGGCCCACGGCAAAGGCAAGCGCAGGAAAGTGCTCCTGAATATCGGCATCGCCGCCGAGTTCGCTGAGCCCGCACGCGGCGCCGATGCGCAGGCCGTCGTCCGCCAGCTCGATGCCGGATAGCTCGCTGAGATCGCCAATGGGCACGAGGATTTTGGCGCGGGTCGAGGCCAACTTGAGGTTGGGCAAGAGATCGCTGCCGCCGGCCAAGGCCCGGGCCCCTGGCTGGGCGAGCAATTGCAGGGCGTGCGCGAGGTTTTGCGGGGGCTGCCACTGCAGCGGGGCGAGGCGCAGCATCAGCGCACCTCCTTGACGTTCATGACCAATTCTCTCAGACGCAGGGCTTTGAGCACCTTCTCTGGCGAGATGGGCAGGTCGTCGATGCGCACGCCGATCGCGTCAAACACCGCATTGGCGATGGCGGGCACGGCGCTGTGCAGGGGGCCTTCACCGGCCTCCTTGGCGCCTAGGGGCCCGCGGGGATCGGGAGCTTCTACAATCATCGCGTGCAGTTGCGGCGTGTCGAGCGAGGTGGGCATGCGGTAGTCGAGCAGCGAACTCGCCGCGAGCAGTCCGTCTACCCCCGGGCCCGTCAAGCGCTTTTCGCCTGGGCCGCGCAGGCCGCTCGGCATGACACAGTGGTGCTCCATCACCGCTTCCGCGGCGCCCATGTAGACACTGCCCTCGATCTGCCCCTCGACCAGCACCGGCGAGAGCGCCTTGCCGCAGTCGTGGGCGCACCAGATGTCCAGAATCCGAACTTCTCCCGTTTCCTCATCCACTTCTACTTCAGCGATGTGGGCAGTAAACGAGTAAGCGGGGCTCGCGCCGATGGTGCCGCCGCGGTATTCGCCGTGGACGTTCTCTGTGGGGGTCTTGTAACTCCCTGTAGCACCTAGGGTTCCTAGCTTGGACTCGGCGAGGATGAACGCCTCCTGGATCGGCATCCACACCTGATCGTCGGAGGCGCGGAAGGCCTTGCGATGGGCCAAGGTGACGTCATCGGGCGGACATCCCCAGGTTTCACCTACAATTTGCTTGAGTTGCACAGCGAGCTTGCGAGCCCCGTCCAAGCAGGCATTGCCGGCCATCAAGGTAATGCGCGAAGAGTAAGCCCCCAAATCGACCGGGCAGAGGTCAGAATCCGCAGCGATCACCCGGATATCTTCCAGCTCCACGCCCAAAGTATCGGCCGCCAGCGTCGCCAGCATCGTCGTGGAGCCCTGTCCGATGTCGCTGGTGCCGGCAAACAGCCGCACGCGCCCCGAGCGGTCCAGGCAAATCTGCACGGCGGACTGCGGCAATTCCGTTGGATAAATGCAGTAGTTGGTGCCGCTAATGTACGTCGACCCGGCGACACCCAGCCCGCGGCCGCGCGGCAGCTTGCCCCGGCGCTCCTTCCAGCCGCTGGCCTGCTCGACCATCGCCAGGCACTCCAAAAAGCCGTTGGAACCGATGTGAAATTCGCCAATGGTCTTGGAATTGGCGCCAATGAAGTTGCGCCGGCGAAGCTCGATCGGGTCGATGCCCAGGGCGGCCGCGGCCTTGTCGAGCTGCACTTCCAGGGCAAACCGCGGCTGCACCGATCCGTGACCGCGCTTGGGCCCGCACGCCGGCTTATTGGTGTAGACGCGGGTCGAGTCGAAGCGGTAGGTCGGAAAAACATACGGCGATCCGAGCAATTGCCCGGAGTAGTAGGTCGTCACAAGGCCAAATGAGCTGTACGCGCCGCCGTCTAGCAGGCTCTTGCCGTCCACCGCGGTGATGCGGCCGTCGTGCATGAAACCCGTGCGATAATGCATTTCAAAGGGATGTCGGCCGCGGTGGGCCAGGAACACCTCTTCGCGGGTGTAGAGCAGCTTGACCGGCCGACCGGTCTTGATCGCCAGCTTGGCCACGGCGAATTCCAGGTCAAACGGCTCGGATTTGCCGCCAAAAGCCCCGCCCACGGCCGGCTGAATCACGCGAATTTGCCGCGACGGCAGGCCCAGCACCCGCCCCAGCTCGCGGTGCAGGTAGTGCGGCACTTGGGTCGAGCTCCACACGGTCAGCAGGCCGCGGCCATCCGTGTGGGCGATCGCGCAATGCGGCTCGATCGGCGCGTGGGTCGCACCGTGATATTGATAATCGCCTTCGATCACCAGGTCGGACTGCTGCAGGGCCGCGTCCACATCGCCAAAGGCGAGCTTGACGTGCTTAGTGATGTTGCCGTGCTTGTTATCCTCATGGATTAGCACATCTTTTCTTGCCAGGGCCTCGCGCGGATCCACCAGGGCCGGCAGCAGCTCGTAGCGCACCTCGATCAGCTTGAGCGCGGCGTGGGCCACCTCTTCGCTGATCGCCGCCACCGCCGCCACGGCATCGCCCACGTAGCGCACTTTGTCCACCGCCAGGGCATATTCGTCCTGGGTCCACGGGATGACGCCATAGCGCACCGGCATTTCGCGGCCGACCACCACCGCGTGCACGCCCTCTAAGGCCTCGGCGCGATCCACGTCGATCGACAGAATTCGCGCATGGGCGTGCGGGCTTCGCAGGATCTTGGCGTGCAGCATGCGCGGCAGCACCAGGTCATCCGTGTAGGCCACCGCGCCGGTCATCAGGTCCAGCGCGTCCACTTTGCCGTGGCGCCGGCCGACAATACCGCTTGGGTCCGCAGGGGAATCTTCCACCTCAATGCGGTGCAAGTCGCGCGAAACCGGCTGGCTGGAGAGGGGCCGCGGGTTCACAGGTCCTCCGCAAAGGGGTCGCCGCCGGGCTGATTGTTGAAATCGCTGGCGCGGGCGACGGTTTGGCCGGCCACTTGGGCCACGGCGTCGATGATCTTGGTGTAGCCGGTGCAGCGGCAGAGATTTCCGCCCAACGCCTCGGCAATTTCCTGGCGCGAGACCTGCGGGTCGTCCTGCAACGCCAGGCGGTCCAAGTAGGCGCTGGCCGACATCAGCATGCCCGGCGTACAAAAACCGCATTGCGCGGCGCCAAGTTGAGCAAAGGCCTGCTGCAGAGGATGGGGCTCGCCGCCGACGCCCAGGCCCTCGACCGTCTCGACCGCCTTGCCCTGCATCGCCGCGGCCATGGTCAAGCAGCTGAGCACGGGCTGGCCGCCCACCAGCACGGTACACGCGCCGCAATCGCCTTTGTCGCAGCCTTGCTTGCTGCCGGTCGCGCCGAGGCCGTAGCGCAGCGCTTCTAGCAGAGTCCAATGCGCCGGCACCGCCAGAGTCACCGGCTCGCCGTTCAATTGCATGTTCAGCAGGATGATTTGCCGGGCGCCGCTGGGATCGACCGCGGCCGGAGCCAAATCGCTGGCGCTAGGGGTGTCATGAGGGGGCACAGAACCTCCGCAGGGGTTGGCGGGCAGAGAGGCCTGAGAAGGCCTTGGCCTAGCGGTTCTTGGCAGGCTTGGCAGGGGCTGCCTTTGCGGGCGCTGACTTGGAGGCCGCGGCCGGGGTTTTAGCCTGGCGGGCTTTCTGGGTGGGGCCGATGAGATCGGGGCGCTCGCCAAAGGCAAAATTGAGGCTGGCGGCGCCAAAGGTCAGCTCGACCGGCTGCAGAATTCTAAAGGCCTTGCCCGGCTTTACGGCTGTACCGGCCACCAGCGTGCCGCCGCGACTGCCAAGGTCGTGGACCTCAATGACGCCATCGCGGTAGGTGAGGCGGGCGTGCTGACCGGCAACCGTCTTGTCCGCCAGCTTGACCTTGCAGATTTCTTCTGTACCCACAAGCACTTCTGCGCCGCTCAGCTCAAAGGTCTGGGCACCGTCGGCGCTGATGAGCTTGCCCCACACGGCGGCTTTGGCCTCTGACGCTTTGGCTTCTGGGGCTTTGGCCGCGTCCTTTTGGGCAGGCGGCGCGGCGGCAGGAGCGGGCGCAGGTGCCGCGGCAAGTGCGGTCGACGCCAGCATCCACGCAGCCAATTGGCTCCAAGCCTTGGCCGTGGCGCTCAGGCCATGGATCACCCGACGGGACAGCGGCAACCGGCGGAAAGGGCGATGGTTCATGCGGGTTCTCCTGAGGCGGTTGGGCGCGCGATGCAGGCCTAACCCTTCACCTTGGGACATCGCGGTGCGCGGGTCAAGCACACAGAGCTAAGGCGGCGTCAAAACTAGGGTTCATCTCAATGGCTCGGTCACCAACCGCGCCGCCTCCAGCCAATTGTCCGGCGGGAGCTCCAACGCCTGCCCGTCCAGACTCGCCACCGGCCGGGCCCCTGCCACCGCGTTGATCAGCGCCATCCAGCGCAGGTGTCCAAGATCGCGAGGACCGAAAGGCATTTCTGTGATTTCGCCAGCCAATTCGCCTTGGCGGAGGGCCTGCAGCGTGGTCGACCGCACCGGCCAAGCCTCTGGGGCCACACAGGCCACCCGCCCGTCGCCCAGGCCGGCCAACAGCGCCGCGGTCGGCGTCTCGCTCCACAGGCCGGACGCGGTACAGAGCAGCGCTTCTGCCTCGCCGGCCGCCTGCCCCTGAGCCCTGCGGCGCCACGCCAGATCCTCGCCGATCGCCGTGACCTTGGCGCCAGCCCACAGGCGCGGAAAACGCGCGGGACCGCAGCTCAGCAGCGCAACGGCGGGCCCAGGGCGCTGGTTGGGGTCCAGAGGCTGGGCGTGCAATTCCCAGCGTCCGCGCGGCGCGGCTTGGCTCAAGGGCTCGCCGCCATCGGCCCACCAGCGGATGCGCAGGCGCGCCAACCCCGGGCAAGGGCATAGGCGAAGCTGATCCTCGATCAACTGGACCAGCTGATCGAGCTCGGGCGGAGCGAGGCCCACTTGGTCGGCGTCGCGCTGGAGTCGCCGCAAGTGCAGCGGCCAGGTCGGCGGCGGCCCCGCGCCCCACAGCAGCGTCGTGTAGACCCCTTCGCCCAGTTGAGGACCGCGCAGCGACGGCTTCAAGGTGCCCCCACGGCTGCGCTGCGATCCTGGATCGAGGCGAGAATCGCCAGGGGCGACCGGGCTTTAAGGCAAGTCTCCGCCCACTCCGCCTCGGGGACGGAATCGGCGACCAGCCCCGCGCCCACGGCAAAATGCGCCTGGCGGTCATCCAACCACAGCGTGCGAATCGCCACCGCCAGATCCACAGGGCCGCCCGGCAAAGCCAGGCCCACCGCGCCGCAATACGGCCCACGGCGGCGCTGCTCCAGCTGGGCAATTACGCGCATCGCTTGGACTTTTGGGCACCCCGTCACCGAGGCAGCCGGCATGGTCGCCTCCAGCAGCAGATCCAGGCGCCGCGGGCGGGTCAAGGTCGCTGTGATCTCGCTTTCCAGGTGCCAAAGAGTCGCATAGGGCTCAGCGACCAACAGCTCCGTGACGTGCACAGAACCGCGGCGCGCCGCCCGCTGCAGATCGTTGCGAACCATGTCGACGATCATGGTGTTCTCGGCGCACTCTTTGGGCGAAGCGCGCAGCGAATGGGCCTGCGCCGCGTCGTGCTGCGGGTCGGTGCGACGCGGTGCGGTGCCCTTGATCGGCCGGCTCGACACTTGGGCGCCACGCACGGCCAAAAAGCGCTCCATGGAACCGGAGATCAGCAGGTGATTCTGACCTCGGAACACGGCGGCAAAGGGCACCGGCTGCACCGCTTGGACCGCGGCCAAGGCACGCAGAGGCTCCGGCCATTCGCTGCTGGCGACAGCCACCTCTGCGCTCAAGTTGACCTGATAGACCTCGCCAGCGGCGATGCGGTCCAACACTTCGCGGGCCGAGGCGACAAAGCCGTCGCGTTGGCGCAGCAATTCACTGGGCAGTTCAACCGCAAAATCCCGTGGCAGTGCGCGAATTTCCGGTAGGGTCACCCTCTGCAGCGCCTCTGGGTCAAAGCAGATCCACTCCGCATCCGCCGGTCCCCCTGGCTGCGCCTCCAGGCCTTCCAGCGCGGCGCCGAGCTCGTATCCCCAATAGCCAGCGACCGCCCAGCCTTGGTCCAGGTCTGCTTGGAGTTGTCTCAGCATTTGGCGGGATTGGCGCCGGCGATCCCCAGGGCCCAAGCGAAGGGCGCGCCGCTGCTTCACATCGATGTCGGCAACGGCCAGCGCCGCCCGCGGGTCATTGCCGCAGCGCTCAAGCGCCGACCAACGCCGCGGACCGCTCCCTGCCATCGCCCACGCCCACTGCAATCTGCACCTCCTGCTGCCGCCCCGCCGCGGCCATGATACCCTGGCGGGCTGAATTTCGACCACCCGCAAGCAGAGCCATGCATCCCATCCCCAGTGAAGAAGAAACGGCGTACCTGTGCGCTTTGGAAGAGTGCTTTGTCGCCGTGCGCGGCCGCGGGGTGCAGTGGGCCCACAGCGACGCAGAAGTGGCCAGAAAGTGGCAACGCGAAGGCATATCGCTGGGGCTGGTGCTGCGGGTCGTGCAGGCGCGGGTGCGGGCTTGGCGCTTTCGCCACGGCGATACGGCGCGGCTGCCCATGTCGCTGAGCTGGTATTCGCCTGCGGTGCTGCAGGCGGCGCGTCCGCTGGGTCCGCTGAGCACAGCTGCTGCGACGCCGGCGGGAGATCCGCTGACCCCAGCCGCGCAGCCCCAATTGCCAGACGTTGCGGCGCAGCATCCCCCCGAGGAGGCGCTGTTCGCAGAACTGCTGGATCCCTTGCCAGATCTGCTCCGGTCAACCACGCACCTTGCGATAAGGCACGGCTACGCCAAGGCTTTTGACGCATTGGACCAGGCACAGCGGCCAGCCAAAGAGCCCAACGCCACCGCGGAGATTCCGGCGGACGCAGAACCGGCCGATCCCGCCGCGCTCATCGCCAAAGTGCGAAATCAACTGCGAAAACTGACCGTGGCCGGCCTGAGCGACGCCGAGGCCGCGGCATTGGAGGCGTGGCTAGCCCCTCAGCGCGCCCAGCTGGCCCTGCGCCTGAGCCGAAAGGCCGCAACAGATCGGCTGCAAGTGCTGCAAGAGCTGTGGCTGGGCGAGCACTTAGGCCTGCGCGTGCCGACCGCGTGGGGTTGGCTCGACCCGCGGGACGCGCCGTGATACAAGCCGCCCTATGAATGCGCGCCCAGAAGATCGCAGCCCTCCTCCCCAACCTCGCACCTGTATTGCAGAAAGCTCTGCAGACGACTGCCCGCGCTGCCAGGGCCACGGCATCGTGGTGGTGGCGGAGCGCGAACACGCCGTCGCTGAAATCTGCAGCCACTTGAGCAACTGCGCGATTTGCCGCGGATCTGGCTATCGGCGCGGCCGCGACGCCGCGGGCTATGAGCTGGCCCTGCCCTGTGCGCTGAGCGGCCTGCGTCGCCGGGCAAACCTGTTCAAGCTTGCCAAGATTCCAGCGCAATTTGCAGCCTCTAGCTATCCATCCTACCAGCCGCGCACCGACCTGCAGCGCAGCGCCAAGATGGCCTTGGGCAGCTTTTTGGCGCAGTTGTCGCGGGTCGAGATCGACGCCCAGGGTCACCTGCCAGCGCGGTTGCGCGGCATAGGCCTCTCCGGGCCGCCCGGGGTGGGCAAGACTCACTTGCTGGTGGGCGTGGCGCGAATTCTGACGTTGGATTACGGCGTGCCCGTGCATTTTAGCGATTTTTCTCAGCTCCTGTGGTCGCTCAAGGCGGGTTTTGACGCCGGTCAGTCGGAAACGGCGCTCATCCGACCGCTGGTAGAAGTCGAGGCGCTCTTTATCGACGAGCTGGGCAAAGGCCGCGCCACGGAATGGGAATTGGGCGTGCTCGACGCGCTGATCAGCAGTCGCTACAACCGCGGTGCGCTGACATTCTTTGCGACCAATCACCCCTATCGCGAGCAAATTCCAAGTGATGCCGCAGGGGCCAGGCGCTTGGCGGAGAGCCGCGACAACGCCCGCCTGGAATCGCTGGAGACCCGCGTGGGCGGCCGAATCGCCAGCCGCTTGTCGGCGATGTGCGACTGGCTGGAAGTCGACGGCGCCGATGCCCGCCCCGGCAGCTGGCAGAGCCCAGGCAGCGGTAAGGGACCTCGTGAAAACGGGAGAACCCCTTGATCTGTCCGCGCTGTGCCGCTGATCAGCCCGCGAGCGCGGAGTGTGTTCGCTGTGGCGTGCTGGTGGCCAAGTATGCGGCACGCCAAGCCCAGCAACCCATCCATCCGGCAACCCAGCCGCAGGCGCAGCGATCTGACGTGCCGCCCGCGCCCCTGCCCGCGTCAGTGGTCCAGCGCCCCGCCAAGCCGCCCGAAGCGCCGATCGCACCGCCCCCACTTCAGCCGGAGTCCGCCCCGCCGCGCCACCGTGAGCCAGCGCTGCCTCCCGGCCCTTGGCTGAACGCCGGCCAGCGCCGGGTGCTGTTCGCCGACCTCGAGCGCTTGTTGCGCGCCCATGTCCCCCTGCCGGAGGCCTTGGCGCTGGCCGGTGCCGCGGTCAGTCCGGCCGTCGCCCTCTCGAGCCGCCAGCTGGGCCTCTCCCTTCAACAGGGCGCCGTGCTGCACGACGAATTGCGTCGCTACCCCGGCATGTTTGACCCGGTCGAAAGGGCCCTGCTGGCGACGGCGGTGCAGGCCGGCGATCTGCCCGCGATGTGCGCCCGCCTCGCCGCGCGGCAGCAACACGCCGCCCAGGCAGGCGATCGCCTGCGCGCTGGCTTGACGTACCCCCTGCTGGTGCTGGCGTCCTCGGCGGTGTTGACGCCCCTGCCACTGGCGTTTTCTCAAGGCGTGGGCGCTTTTCTGGGTGCTGCCGGGCTCAACTTGGCCCTCTTGGGCGCGACGATCTGGGGCGGGCTGGCGCTGGTGCGGCGCCTCCAACGCGGCGATTCGCTCTGGCTGATGTGGGCGGCCGCGGCGCAGGTCCCCGTGCTGCGCCAGCTGGTTTTTGCCAGGCGCTGGGCGCTTTTCCTGGATGTCTTGGCCCTGACCATGCAGGCCGGCCTGCCGCTGCCCCAAGCCCTGCCGCTCGCCGGTGCGGCGACGGGCGAGCCCCAAGGGGTCCAACTGGCCGCCAGCGTGGCGCAGCGCTTGGCCCAGATGCCCCTATCCCAAGCGCTATCCGGGGCCCCTGGTCTGCCGCCGCGACTGGTGGGGGCGCTGACCTCAGCCGAACGCAGCGGTTTTCTCGCGGATGCCTGCGCAGAACTGGCCGCAGAGTCGCAGCAGCAGTACCTTCGCTACTTGGCGACGCTCGTGGCGGTCCTGCGGACCCTGGCGCTGGCCGGAGTGGCGCTGTGGGTTGCTTGGTCGGTCATCCAGCAGTTCACTGGCCTGATCTCGGATCCACTTGGCGCCATGCCCGGACCTGAAGGCGAGGAATTGCGCCGCGAACTCCAGCGGGCCATGCCCAGCCTGCGACCGTAATCGCCGCCAGCGCCGCGCTGTTCACGGCTTAATCCCCTGCCCTGCCACTTTGACCTAGGAGCAATTATGCGAATCTTGGCTTGGACCGCCGCCAGCGTGTTGATCGGCGCCGCCCTGGGATGGCTCGCCGGCCGGGCGACGCACCCGCAGCCGCCCCTCACTGCGGTCGCGGGCCCCCTTCCGGGCGTTGAAGCGGAGCCGCCCGCTGGCCACAAGGCAGCGCTGTTTGCCGACCCCACCGCGACTGCCGCGCCGCCCGAGCCGAGCGTCGCCGCCGGCCCTGCGCAGGCCGATCGGGCCATGCAAGCTCAATTGCCCGCCATCGAAGCTAGCGCAGCTGCCCCTTCCCAGCCCCCCAGCGACATCCTGGTGCTCCCCCACGGACCTGGGCACTTTGCCTCGCTGCAGCTGGAAGCAGCGGGACTGACCCAGCTGGCGGTCTACCAGGGCAGCATGGTTCGCGACGGCCTCGCCCATCCGCCGGCGATCCTCCGCGCCCCCAAAGTGGCCACCTTGCGCGGCTCTGAGGTGCGGGTCGAGTTGCTACACCTCGGCTTTGACCGCGAAGCCCAGCCGATCGCCGCGCACGTCCGCTTGACCGAGGGCTCCGCTGCCGGCAGTGAAGGCATCGCGCTGTTGCGGGTAGCGCGCAAGGGCCAGCCCGAGGCGGTGGTGCAACTGCGCCCTTTGGCGAGCGAGGCGGGGAATCCGAGTGAAGCGCCTGAACTTGCGCCGGCGGCCGCGGAAGAATAGTCTACATATCAATCTGTTGGCTAGGCTATTTGACTTATGTCTAGTTTCGGATCGCCTAGCTGATCCGGCGAGCGCCTCGGCTCCTGCATGACGATCGTCTAGTCGCTTTGCGGCGGTCTTGCACACAAGTTATCCACAGGCTGCCCACATATTCTGAAATTTGTCATTATTTTCATAGCTATATTATCCACACCCTCCAATCCACAGCGCTGCGAACCAGCCGTGATCACGGCGATTCGCCCGGCGAATTCACGATCGTGAGCTTTACGATCGCCGATTAGCCCATCTGCAGCCCTGAGAGCTCGATTGCAGGAATCTATAATACTCTCATATATTTAATCCCAATTCAGCCCATTTAGGCACCGGCTTTTTTGGACTAGACGCTTGTCAACTTTTTCGATTAGCGCCAACATCCGGACTGTCTGAACCGCTGCGCAGCTCACCGGATTGCCGCCGCGGCCAGGGCTCCTCCACGCTCGCGATCGACTGGTGGACTGCGCAATTGCCGCAGTTCATGGGTCCGCCGGCCGGCGAGGCAGGTTCGGGATCGACGAGTTGAAGAACAGCGGGGCGACCGCCAGACGGCGGAGTCGAGAGCAACGGAGGGTGCTGTGCACAGTTTGGGCGCAAAATCGGACCATCGACTCCCCATGGGCCTGGCCACCTCCGGATCGGCGGCTAGCGGCGCGGCTCGGGGCACGGGCTTGACGGCGCGCTCCGCCTTGGCGATGGTGGCGCGCCAGGGGCGCAATGAGGCCCCCGCCGCCAAGGTGCTTTCGAGGAGCGACATGGCCAAGCAGAGCGCCGACGACGACAAGAAGGGCCGCTCCCGCACCATCCCGGCGCGCCGCCTGACCCGGGCCGAGATCAATGAGGGCATCGCCCTTTCTGAATACATGGACTACCGCCGGCCGATGGTGCGTTCGGAGTGCCGCGAAGGCGTGCGGCCCTGCCCGTTTGTCGCCTGCAAGCACCACCTGTATTTGGACGTGAACCCCGCCACCGGCTCGATCAAGATCAACTTCCCAGATATGGAAGTGTGGGAAATGTCGGAGACCTGTGCCCTCGATATCGCCGAGCGCGGCGGACTGACCCTAGAAGAAGTCGGCGCGATCATGAACTTGACCCGCGAGCGCATCCGCCAAGTCGAGGTCGCCGGGTTAGAGAAGCTCCAGGCCGAAGAGTACGCCGTCGACCTTGAAGACGTTTTTGGCAGCTGAACGATGGACGAGACCCGCCTAGCTCTGCTGTGCGTGGGCGACGAGCGCGGTCTCGTTCCCCTCGCCACGGGGCTCGTGCGCCTGGGCTATGTGCTGGTGGCCCCCGCCCGGACTAAGGAATTGCTCGACCAGGCGGGCCTCGCCGTCGTGCCGATTGAGCAACTGACCGGCGTGCCCGCGATCCTCGGCGGCCAGGTGGAGACCCTGCATCCCGCGGTGCACGGTGGCATCGTGGCCCGGCGCGATCACCCCCACGATCTCAAGACACTTCGCGATTTTGGCGTGGCGCCCGTTGACGTGGTCGTGGCCAACGTTGCCCCTCCGACCCCACTGGGGCCCGCTGCGATCCACGACGCTGGCCGCGTGGCGCTGATCCGCGCTGCGGCGCTGAACTATCGCGACGTGTGGGTGCTGATCGATCCCCTGGACTATGAGAGCGCCCTGGCGCTGATCGCCCGCGGAATTCCAGCACTCGAAGCGCGCAAAGCTCTGGCTGCCAAAGCTTTTCGCCACATTGCCGCCCTCGATCTGGCGCTGGCCCAGGGGCTCGCCGTGCCAGGGCAAGCGCTGCCGGACGCCCAACCTGCGCAGGCTGGCCCCGCACAGGCGCCAAAGACCGCGCAAGCTGAAGCGCCGACACAGGCCCAGCAAGCCAACCAGGCGGCCGGCGATCGGCAATTGGCTTTGGACCAAGAAATGCCTCTGGGCGGCGGTGACGGTATCCAGACGACGGCTTCGCTGTGGCGCGATCCGTCAGGCGAATGGCTGCGTCTCGTGCCCTATCGGCAGTTCCACGGCCCGGAGTTGACCTACTCAGCCGTGATCGACGCCGATGCCGCATGGCGCGCGGTGTTGGACCTGCCCGAACGCCAGTTCAGCGCTGTGGTGGCCAATTGCGGCCAGCCGTGCGGCGCGGCGGCGATGCAAATGTCATTGGCAGCGGCGGTTTTGCGAGCGCTCGACGCGGATCCCGGTGCGGCTGTGGGTGCGACGCTGGCGGTCAACCGGGCCGTCGACCTTGGGGCTGCGCGGGCCCTTGCATCGCGGCCTTGGCAGACCGTGCTGGCCCCAGAGTTTGAGGATGAAGCTCTTGATTTCCTGAAGTCTTTGCCGGAGCTGAGGCTGATAGCCATGGGCCGAGCGGCGACGGGTGGCGGGCAGGTGCTGCAACACCTCCAAGTGAGCAGCCTAGGTGTACTGGTAAAGCGAGCTGAGCCACCGAGCGATGGGATGGCGGCCCTGGCGACCCTCACGGCCGCGACGCGGATTGCGCCCCAGGAGAGTCACCGCGCGGCCATGGCCCTGGCTTGGCAGCTCGTGCGCCACAGCAAATCGGCTGCGGTGGTGCTGACCGATGAGCAGGGCTCCGTGGGGATCGGCGCCGGTCAAATGAGTCAGGTCGACGCGGCCCAGATCGCTGCAGGCAAAAGTCGCAAAGGATACAAGGTAATTGCCGCGGCCTTTGGCGCCCCGCTGGGCTCTCCTGATGCGCTGGTGGCGCTGGCGCGCGCGGGAGTCAAGGTCGTGGTTCAACCCGGGGGATCGCCTGCCGACGCCGAAGTCATCGCCGCGGCCAACGCCGCCGGTCTGGCGATGGTCTTGACCGGCCAGCAGCGTTAGGGCCAGCGGAGTTGGGGCTAGCAAAGCCGTGGTCCATGGCCCAAGGGGCGTGGCTTTGTCCGCATCGCCCCTTGGGAGTTCTTGACTCAACAGCGGTCCTGGCCGTCCTTGGAGATCATGCTGCACCTTCCTCGCGCCGCCGTCCTGGGTCAGGGCGCCCGCGAACACGCCCTTGCCTGGTTCCTCCACCGCGCGGGATGGCGAGTTTGGGCCTCTGCCGACCACCCTGGGCTCCGCGCCCTTTGCCACCCCCTCGCGGCTGCCGACGGCGACGTCGCGGCGCTAGCCGGTGTCCTGGCAGACCTCCGCATAGAGCTTGTGGTTTTTGGCCCGGAGGCGCCTCTGGTGGCCGGTGCGGCCGACATTTTTCGCCGCCGCGGCTTGACCGTGCTGGGCCCAGGTGCGTCCGCCGCGCGGCTAGAGGGCTCAAAGATCTTTGCCAAACAGTGGATGCAGCGCCACGGCCTGCCCACAGCGGCCTACGGCGCCTTTGACGATCCGCACGCGGCTTGGGAGTGGGCCCAGGCCCAGGCTGAGCCGCCTGTGGTCAAGGCCGATGGGCTGGCTGGCGGCAAAGGCGTGGTCGTGCCTGAGGATTGGCAAGCATGCCGCGCAGCCCTCGACCAACTCATGGTGCAGCGCCGCTGTGGCAGCGCCGGCGCAGCGGTGGTGGTCGAGGAGCGCCTGCGCGGCCCAGAGATCAGCGCGATGGCCCTGGTGGGCGGCGGGCATTTTGTGCTCTTGCCGCCCGTGCGCGATCACAAGCGCGCCGGCGACGGGGATCGCGGACCGCAGACCGGCGGCATGGGCGCGGTGGCTCCGGTCCCGTTGGTTTCGCCCGGCGCATGGGAGCAGGTCGCCGAGCGGATCGTCGCGCCGGCGGTGCGCGGCCTGGTTGCCGATCAACTCGACTTCCGCGGCGTGCTGTACAGCGGGCTGATCTGGAGCGAGGCCGGCCCGCAGATCCTCGAGTTCAATGTCCGCTTTGGCGACCCCGAGGCCCAGGTGCTGCTGCCCCTCCTGGGTCCGGAATTCGCCGAGCGCTTGGCCAATACCGCCCGCGGCGCGTTGCAGAAGGATGAGATCTGGCCGATACCAGCCCGCTGCGGCGCGGCCGTGGTGGTGGCGGCGCCGGGCTACCCCGCTGAGGTGTCCAAGGGGGGGTTGATCGAAGGCACTGAACCCATGGAACAATTCTCAGCCCTAGGCGAATCCCTGCTCTTTCAGGGCAGCGTCGCCCGCCATGCCCATGGCGGCAGCGCCGTCTCCGGTGGGCGGATCGCCACGGCGGTCGGCATCGCCGATCAGGCCGAGAGCGCCCGGGCCCTGGCGTATCAACGTGCAGGGCAAATCGCTTTGCCCGGCAGCTGGTTCCGCAGCGACATCGGCGCGACGGCTTTACCTGAGCCCTCGCCGGTGGACACCGCAGAGTCGGGCGCGTGAGCCTCTCCAAGACGTCGGGCCGGCGAACAGAGTTGGTCCGCCGGAGGATCGGGAGGGACAACGCAGAGATGGCCCCAAGGCGGCGATTGAGGGTCTGAAGCGCCCCCTTGACCGGACGCCCATTCGGGCGGACCCTACGCAGGTTTGCTCAGCCGCCCAGGCGGCGCGGGAGTCGGGATGCGGGTCCAGTGCGACCAATGCGGTTCGTCGTACACGTTGCCGGAGACCAGGGTCGCCCCTGGCCGCCGCCTGCAGTTTCAGTGCCGTCACTGCGACCACCGCATTCTTGTTCAGGTTCCCCTCGCCGCTGCCGCGGTGCCGGTGCCAGTTCCTGCGCCCGCTCAGCCGGCCAGCTCGCAACAATACGGTGCCCCAGGGCTCGCTAGTGCGGCGGCCGCGGCGGGCAGTGCCGCAGCGCCGTCATCGCGGGTCCTTTGGTTTGTCAGCTCTCCCTCTGGCCAACAGCAGCGCATGGACAGTGACGGCGTGCGAGCCGCAGTGCGCGACGGCACGGTCTCTCGCGACACCTACTTGTGGCGCAAGGGCCTTGCCGAGTGGCAGCGTGCCGGAGATGTGCCTGATTTTGCAGACTATTTCCCAAACACAGTGCCAGCCGCGCCGCTAGCAGATGAGCCCTTGCCCACGACCGCCAACAACGTCGTGGAGTTTGCCAGCATTCCAGTCGTGGCGGGCGCCCATGTCGCCGGAACAGCCTCGGTGCACCGCGGCGCCGGCTTCCAGACGGACCAGCGCGCCATCCCCATGCCGATCATCCGCCCGAGCGGTCCCGTCAGCGAGGAGCTCGACCGCAAAGACGATCGCCGCTCCGCAGCGGGCACAGGGCTGCGCCAAGTGCAGCGACCGGGCAACCCCAACCCCGCGCGCGGAGCCGAACCTGCGCCGCGGCGGCCGACACGCAACGAAGCCGAGCTGAAGACCGCCGCCTTTGACGTTATTGACCAGGACAATGACATCGACCCAAAGACCAGCGGCAGGTCCGGGCAGGATCGCGGCGGCGGCGAAAAAGCGAGCGCCGAAGCCGGCGGGATGGACAAAGGCGGCCGCTGGTCGCCGGCCACGGACACCTACACCGGTCAGCGCGCCCGGATGACTCGCCGCGTCGACGAGGGCGATCGCGACACCGCGGTCAAGTGGGCAGACGAACACCGCCGCATGCAGGACGAGACCCGCCGCCTGGAAAGCGACCTGAGCGAAATGTCAAGGCAGCTCAAGGGTTGGCAGCGCGTGGCCATCGCCGCCTTGGGTTCGTTAGCGGTGGTGCTGTTGCTGACCCTGGTGGTCGCCTATCAGTACCGCCAAGCGCAAAATGCCGCAGAAGCCTGCGCAGCCAAATCCGCTCCAGCGGACAAAGCCAGCCGCTAAGGCGACCAGCGGAAATAGATTTCCGCTAGTCGCTTTGCTTGTTGGGTGGGCTGCGAGTTCGCGGCCTTAGGGGCCGACTCACCGCAGCGGCGGAGGTGATTCCGCTATTTCCACGGATCCTCTAAATGCCTGGGCCCATGCTCGCTTAGGGCATGTGCCAGCCGAGCTCAAAGGGCAGAATCACGCCCTGACGGCTCCACGCGACTTGGCCGACGGCGTCCAGCACGACCGTGGTGGGCAGCGCCCGCACTTTGTAGGCGGCGTCCATGGCGTTGGTCTCCGGGATCACCGCAAAGGACCGGGGGTTTTTCTCCATGTAGGCCCTGGCGTCTTCGGCGTCCTCGGCGGCGATCCCCAGCACCTGGACCTCTGGGTGGGCGGCGGCAAAACGGTCCACCTCCGGCGAGGTCACCTTGCACGCCGGACACCAGCTGGCAAAAAAGTACAGCACCACCGGCTTGCCGCGCAGAGCGGAGAGTTGGATCGTCTGGCCGCTCAAGGTTTGAGCCTTAAAATCAGGCGCTTGAGTCGGAATGGTCACGCCCCCACGCAGCGATTGCACCGCCATCCACACCAGCCAGGCGAGGGCCAAGGTCCAAAGCCAACTGCGCAGTTCCCGCAGCACCCGCTGCTTGAACGGCAGAGGCCCGCGCTCGCTCTCTTGGGGGCCGACCTGCGGCGGCGCAGCGGGCGTGTTAGGCTGGCTCATCGGCACTCTCCAGGGTGGCCGCAGCTACCGGCGCGACCCAAATGGGCTGAAGGTCGCCAAGCGTAGCACGTCATCGCGCGGCCATGGCACACTGCCCGCACGTCAGAGCCCCACGGGCCCAAGAGGTTGCAGATGCCGCCCCCCTCGCCGCTGCCAGTTGTTGAACCGCCTCCCCTCTCCCTGGCGATTGCCAACGCCCAAGTGCTGGTGTTTGGCGAATTGCGCAGGTTGGACATCGGCATCGCGGACGGCGTCATCGCCGAGCTGGCGCCGAGTCTAAACGGCCAGTACGCGCGCACCCTCGACGCCCACGGGCTGATTGCCCTGCCCGGGCTGATCGACACCGCCGCCCAGGCCGATGTTGCCGGCGCCTCAATTGCCGCAGCGCGTGGCGGGATCACAACGCTTTTTGCCAAGACCAGTGCGCCGACGCCGTGGACCGAGGTGCTAGAGGGGCTAACGGGCCGCTGCCACGTCGATTTTGCCGTCTATGCGAGCGCTCAGCGCGGCCAGGCTGAAGCGCTGCGGCTCCTGGAGGGCCAGCTGGGCTTTGCCGGGCCGTGGCTGGGCGACAGCGGGGGTCTGCCCCTCGACCTCGGCGATCGCGACGCCTTGCTGCGCCAAGGACGGCTGCGCGTGGCTGGGCTTATTACTCAAGGGCAAACGCTTTTGTCGCTGTTGGACTCGGCCATGCAGGCGATGCGTCCCCTCCACGTGCTGCCGGTGCGCACGGCCCTGGACGTCGATCTGCTGACGCGCCACCCGTCGCGGCGGCTGACCTCGGCGGCGGTGGCGGCGAGCGATCTGCTGCACGGCGCCCCGGACAGCGAGCCCGAGCGGCTGTTGCAAGCCCTGCGCGACGGCACCGCGACCGTGCTGACCAGCGGCAGCGAGCTCAACCTGGCCCCGCCTGGCGATTTCTCTGCGCTGGCGGCGTTGCTGCCCCTGATGCTCGATCTGCTTGCCCGCAGCCAGATCACCCTGGCCGAGCTGGGCCAGTGGACCGCACAGAAACCCGCCCAGGCCTTTCAACTTCAAGGCAAGGGCGGCCTGCTGCCAGGGCTGGACGGCGACGTCGTATTGGTCGATCTCCAGCGCCAGACCGTGGCCGACCTCTGGCTGCCGGGCGAGGACGGCCCGCAGCGCAGCCAGCGCAATCTCCAAGGCGCGGTGATTACAACGATCTGCCGAGGTCAGCCAGTCTGGGACGCCGGAGAGACGTCGCTCGCCCCAGCCGGTGGGCCGGTTCAGCTGGCCCGGCCGTTGGCGATCCTGCCGCGCTGACCGGCGATTGCTGCTATCCCCTTGTTTTTTCTTCCATTAGCTTTGCCAGAAAGCCCTCGCAAGCGGCATTGCACATGTCAAAAACCTCGTCAAAGCCGCGATCGCCTCCCGCATAGGGATCGGGCACGGCCAGACCTTCCGCCGCAGGATCCCATGCGCGCAGCAGACTGACTTTGGCGCTGTCCGCTGGGCCGCGGGCTTGCTCCAACACGTCGCGCAAGTTGGAGCGATCCATCACCAAAATGTGATCAAACCGATCAAAATCGCCGACCTTAAACGGCCGCGATCGGTGCGTCAGCGGCACCCCGCGGGCTTCGCTGGCTTTGGCGGTGCGCCAGTCGGGCGGCGAACCGGCGTGGTAATCGCTGGTTCCCGCAGAGTCGACGACAAAACTGTCGCCCAGGCCGCGCTGATCGAGCAATTGGCGAAATATGCCTTCGGCCTGAGGCGATCGGCAGATGTTGCCCAGACAGACAAACAGCACCGCCGTGGGTCGATTGCGCTCCGCCGCCTTAACGCCCATCGGCCATCTCATTGAGCATGTGCTGCATCAGCGCTTGGTTGACGATGCCGACGCTAAACACCGTCAGAATCAGGCAAAGCAGCGGGAAATTGTCGTCCACCCGCTTGCCGCGTTGGGCTTGCACTTCATTGAGCAGCTTGGCCCACTGGTACGACACGTACAGGTACCAAACGCCGCACGTCACAATGCTGAGCAGCAGATCCGTCAACGGCTTGGGCTGACCATCACCGCGCAGATTGGCGATATCATTGCCAATATTGTACATCCACACCAGGCCGTAAATGCCGCATGTGATCACCGTCAGCAGCACCATCTTTACCAGGTCGCGCTTCTCCATTTCCCCTCCAGCTAGGCCTATCGCCGTACCCTTCTCCCGCCGCGAAGGTCGCACGCGATCGTCCAAGCGTCAACGCAGCGGATGTCCCTGAGTCTGCCGTGCCCGCAGCGGATTCTGCGTACCCCTGGCGTGGCGCTCCCGCATCGGCCCGCCCAGGGTCTCCAGGCGCAGCCCGGCGATCGCCGCTTTCTCCTCGTCGCTGAGCTGACACAGCTCGTCGGCGCAGGCAAAGCGCACGTGCATGTGATCGTCGTGGCCGTCCAAGTGGCGAATCGGCGTCTCGCGGGCTTGATCAATCGGCCGCGGATACTGGATCAGCCGGGCCGCGGTCTCCGGCGTCTCTCCCGCGCGCAGCGCCGCTTCCAGCAGAGCAGGCTGCAAATCGTAATGAATAAACGCGTACTGCAGCCGACCCGTGGCCAGCAGACCGCGGAGGAACTGCCAAGTCCGGTCGGCGTCGATCGTCTCCGCTTGGGCATCCGCCAGCACCTTGGGCTCATAGCCGCCGCGAAAATAGAAGCCAATATCCGCATCTAGACCGCCGCGGTGGCTCTTGTGGGGCGGCAGGCAGCCACCTCCGTCCTTGGACAGATCGCCGACCATCAGCGTCACCCCCAGCGGTGAGCTCGCCTGCACTGCTGTCGCCGCCGCCTCGATCACGCTGACTAACATCGGCTTGCCAAAGGCCAAATTCGGCCGCCTCAGCTTGACGACGCCACTCTGGTCGGTGAGTTGCACGCCACCGCTCAAGGTCACGCCATCATGCGGCGACTTGGCGACCAGATAGCGCGCCCCGCCGCGGAGCTTCTTGGTTTTGTCGGGCAAATCGTTGAACTTGCGCAGCGCCGCCTCGCTCAAGCCGTTGCGCTTGGCAAACCGCGCAACCGTCTCGTTCTTCTTGGCCCGCGCGTACTTGCGGCCGCAGGCGTCGCGACCGCCTTTGCCATGTCGACTCAGGTATTTCTTACATTCCGCAGTCTTGCGCGCCTTTGCCGTAGAGCAGCGCTTGGCCAGCTTGGCGTCGGCGACCTCTTGGCCCCGCGCTTTCTCGGCCACCGCAAAGGCCTTGCACGCGGCGGTTTTGGCCTTCTTCTTGTCCGCACAGCTCTTGCGCAGCGCCGCATCTTGCTTGGTTTTCTTGGCTTTCTCGGCCTTGCTCAGCGGTTTCCCGTCGCTGTCTTCGCCCGCCTTGGTGTCTTTCTTGGCACCACGAGCGGATTTTCCCTTTGCTGCCGAGCTCTTACCAGCCGCTCCCTTGGCCGACTTCACCGCGCTCTTGCCTGCAGCGGCTTTTGCGGCGGGCCCCTTGGCGCCGCGTCCCTTGGCGGCGACAGTTTTCCCTTTGGCCGAGCCGCCTTTCGCCGCCACCGCTTTGCCGCCCTTGGCCTTGGCGCCCGCCGCCTCCGCTTCAAGCGCGGGATGGAGGGCAAGCGCAGCGAGGCAGACCGCCATCAGCAGCCACATCCAGGTCCAGCGAACAGCTTTGGCGCACACCTTCATCGGCCGCGAGGGTGGCAAAGGCGCACGACCCTGTAAAGCGCCTCGCCGCAGTGTGGTCCCATCCCAGCGGCCGCGATTTGACAGCGGCGGCGTTTTGCGCGACGCTCCCCTGGCCTTGAGCGTTGCCCTGCAGCGACCAGGCGACGCCGGAGTGGTGGAATGGTAGACGCGGCGGACTCAAAATCCGTTGAGCTTGACGCTCATGTGGGTTCAAGTCCCACCTCCGGCACCCCCTCGACAGCAACGTTGGTCAGGCCCTGTTCGCAGCCCCTTTTCGGCTCGCGGGCCTGTCCAACGGCGATCGATCTGCCCACATCCCCCGGCGAAGCGACGCCGCGCGGTGCTAGACCTTGAGCCGCCAGGCCCAGCGGTTTTGCCCCGGGCCGGCCTGCCTGAGTTTGGCGCTGTTGTGGCTGCTGTCCTCCGCCCTCATGGTTGTGCGCCCGGGGACCTCGTTGGCCACAGAGGCCTCGCCGCCCCCGTCTGAGCCCGCGGCCTTTGCCCTGGACGCGGAGATCCGCCTGCGCGGTGCGGATGGCCGTCAGCTGGACACCCTGGAGTCGGGCCTCGCGAGCCGCACCCAGGGCTGGCGCCAGCGCACTCGCCTCCGCGCCACCTTGCGCCGGGCGGCACTGCAGGCCGTCGTCCAGGTGCAGTCGGCCGGAATGCTCGGTGCGGCCTCGCCGGGCGCGGATCCGATGCCCCTGGGTCTTCAAACCGGCTACGCCCAGGCCGACTCACCCTGGGGCGACGAAACATGGCTGCGCGCTGGCCGGCAACCGATTGAATTTGGCGCGGGCCGCCAGGTCGGTCTGTACGATTTTGACGCGGTTGGCCAGGCCTTTGACGGTTTGCGCGGCCACTTTGCCCGGGGAACCTCGCTTGAAGTCGATGTCTTTGGCCTAAAGCTGCGGCGCAATCCGCAGACGCAAGCCGCGGGTAGCTCGACCGTGGCCACCGCCAGCGAAGACCGCGCCTTGACGGGCGCCTACCTCGTCGGCCGGCCGAGCCCCCTGTTCCGCGCCGAATTGTACTTCTTCTACCTGAGCGATCGCAGCGCCCAGGAGAGCGTGCGCCTGCTGACCATGGGCGCTCGGGCCGTCTATGCCCCGGCGGAGTTCTTTGATCTGGAAGGCGAAGCCGCGGTGCAGAGCGGTTCTATCGGCCTAGCTGGCGCCGTGGAGCCCCAGTCGCAATTGGCCTGGATGGCCGCCGGTCAGCTGCGCCTGCACCGCCCCGGGCCTTTGCCCATGGCCCTGCGCGCTCTGGCCCACCATTTTAGCGAAGACAGCCAGCCCGAAGACAAAATCCGCAGCGCCTGGCGGCCGCTCTATCCGTCGCGCGATCAACTGGTGGGGATCTTGCAGCTGTTTGTGCCCTCCAATCTGCAGCAAGCCGGTATCCAGGGCTCTCTTGAGCTGATGCCCGCGGATCAGCCGCTGCAACTGGCTCTAAGTGCCCGGTATTCTCGCGCCCACGCCGGAGCCATCCTGCCGGGCCTGACCGGGAACGCCGCGGCGCCGGTCGCCCTCACCGGCAGCGGTTGGCAGCCGCTCGGTTGGGAAGCGGAGGCCTCAGCGCAGTGGCAGTTGCTCAAGCACTCCAAGATATTGCTGGCCTTTGCCGGCTTTGTGCCCACGGACCAGCTGCAGGGCAACCGCCAACTCGACACGGCGCTGATGGGTCTCCTACAATGGACGACTGCGCTGTAAGCCAAGCCGCCCGGCTCCCCCCTGCACAGCCGTTTTTTGCCGCGAGGAAGCCATGAATGTCCGCCACGGAGGACGCAGCGATGTCGGCGTCGTGCGCACCCGCAATGAGGATAGCTACCTCGCCGACCCCCAGTGCCAGCTCTTTATCGTCTGCGATGGCGTCGGTGGCCGGGCGGGCGGTGCGGACGCCAGCCGGATCGCGGTCGAGCACATCGGCCAGTCCGTAGCGCGCAACCGCAAGGCCCTTGAGGATTTTGCGGAAGGCAGCGGCCAAGTGGCCAAGCGCGACATAGCCCTGCTGCTGGAGCGGGCCATCTCCGACGCCAGCCGGCGCATCCGCCATCACGCCCTGGCCAACGCCGAGCTGAGCGGCATGGCCACGACGGCCGCGGCCCTGCTCATCGCCGGCAGCCAGGCCTTTGTCGCCCATGTCGGCGACTCGCGCGTGTACCTGATCCGTAATGGCGTCATGCACTTGCTGACAGAGGACCACAGCCTCCTCAATGACATGCGCAAGCGCGGCCGCAGCATCGACCCCGGCAGTGTCGCAGCGAGCTACCAGGAGGCGCTGACCCGGGCCCTGGGCGTGCTCGACACAGCGCGGGTCGACCTGCTGGATCTCGAGATTCTTCCTAAGGATCGCTTCGTCCTGAGCTCAGACGGTGTCCACGCGGTGATCGGCGACGAGCTGATGCAGCAGATCGCCAGCACGGGCGAGACCCAGTCCGTCGCCGATGAGCTGATCGAGGCCGCCCTGCAGCAGGGAGCACCGGATAACGCCACGGCTTTGCTGGTGGATGTGATCGACGAAGTGCCCGACGACCGCGCCATGCGGGTGCGCCGGCGGCTGGAGGCGATCCAGTCGGTGACCGTGTTCCGCTACCTGCCCTTTGCCGATCTCATGCGCGTCGCGGGGATCGCCCAGGAGCTCGCGTGGCCGGCGGGACAATTGTTCTTCCGCGAGGGCGAGCAAGGTTCGGCCATGTACATTCTGCTGGAAGGCACGGTCTCTTTGAGCAAAAGTGATGTCGAGCTGACGACCCTTCAGCCCGGCGCCCACTTTGGCGAGATGGCGCTGATCGAAAGAGCGCCGCGTTCGGCCACGGTCACCGCGCGCAGCGACTGTGCGGTGCTGATGATCGATCGCGAGGCGTTTTACGGCCTGCTCGCCGAAGAACAGACCGCCGTCAAGCTGCTCTGGGGCCTCGTGCGCATGCTCAACGCCCGGCTGCGCCTGACCACAGAAGAGCTCACCAGCCTCAAAATGGGCCTGCACGGATGAAGCAACCTCGCATGAATCAAGCACAACTCGCCCCTTCGTCCGTGAACTCTGTGGCCCATGGCCTTGTGCGCCTTGCGGCTTTGGGCCTTGGGGCGATCTTGGGCCTAGGCGCCTGCACCCCGCCCGCACCGCCGCCGCCGCGCCCGGCCAAGGTTCACGAAGCCCCTGATTCCCCAGGTGAAATTGCGGTTGACCCCCAAGCCAAGCACGCCAAGCGCACGGACGGCCTGACGGGCGGCACCCTGGTGTTTGAGGACGACTTTGAGCGCCCGGCCCTGGGCGACAGCTGGCTGGTCAAGCACGCGGGCGAATGGAGCATTGACGGCGGCATGCTCCGGGCCACGGTGGTGCCTGAGGAAGAGGCGCGCAACCAGGGCGTTTGGCTGACCAAGGCCCTGCCGCCCAAGGCCCGCGTGGTGTTTCAGTCGCGTTCGCTCTCCAAAGTCGGCGACACCAAGTGCGAGATTTTTGCCACGGAACCCAAGCACGAAGCCGGCTACTCGGTGATCTTTGGCGGTTGGAGCAACACGATCAACACGATTACGCGCTTGGGCGAGCACGAACCGCGGCGCGTAGTGCAGTCGGAGCACCAAAAGGTCGAGCAAGGGCGCACCTACACCTGGATGGTCGTGCGGACCGACAACGCCGTGCGCTGGTACCTCGACGGCCGCTTTATGATCGCCTATGACGACGCCGAGCCGGTGCGCGGCGGTTTCTTGGGCTTTAACAACTGGGCGACCGACGTGCGCTTTGACAACGTCCAAGTGTTTGCCCTCTAGATCCTTACTGTCCTCTGGGTGACGGTTGACGCTGGCGGGAGCGACGACTAAATTCGTGGGTCTGCAATTGGGCGGCCTGACCCTTCTGGCAAGGTTCCCTGAGTTCGCAGTGCCGTTTGCCCAAAGCCGCGTCGCCCAGCGCGCCAAGCCAATTCTGTGTTCAGGGCCGACCTTAGCCGGCGAATCGAGCAGCAGACCCTCCAGACTGAGCAGCAGGTGTACCGTGCCCATTCGAATTACCTGCGCTGGCGAAACCAACGTCGGCCGAAAGCGCAACCACAACGAAGACAACCTGCTCGTTTATCCCGAGCGCAATCTGTTTGTGGTCGCGGACGGCATGGGCGGTCACGCCTGTGGCGAAGTGGCCAGCCAGATGGTGGTCGAGACCATGCGCGAGTATTTCAACCGCGCCGCAGACGATCCGGACGCCACTTGGCCGGGGCGAGAAGAGCGCGGTCGCTCGGCGAGCGAGAATATGCTCAACGCCGGCATCCGCTGGTGCAATTACTCGATCTGGGAGAAAGGCCAGGCCGATCAGCGCTTTAAGAACATGGGCACCACGGTTGTGGCGCTGCATATCGGCGACGACGGCCTGTTGACGGTGGCCCACGTCGGCGACTCGCGCATCTATCGCCTGCGGGGCAACGAGCTGCACCAGGTGACGGAAGATCACTCGCTGCTCAATGACTACAAGAAGATGGCGGTGCTAAGTCCGGAAGAAGAGGCGAACTTTCCCCACAAGAACATCATCGTCCGCGCATGTGGCCTCAAGCAGGACGTCCTGGTCGATCTCGCGCGCGAAAAACCTGAACGCGGCGACATCTATATGCTATGCTCCGACGGGCTCTCCGGCGAAGTCGTCGATCCGCAGATCCGCGAGATCATGCTGCGCGAAAAGGCCAGCTTAGAGAGCATGGCCCACTCGCTGGTGATGCAAGCTTGCGAAAACGGCGGAAAAGACAACGTGACTTGCATCGTCGTGCGCTTTGAAGAGACCTAGTCTTCCGCGGCGATGCCCTGCAGGTTCGGACGGAACTGAATTGCTGCGGCGGAACTGACAGGTTTGGGGCGAAAAAAGCCCTTGGGGTCCGTGGACATGGATTCGAGCACTCCGGCGGCGCAGCTACAACCACTCGCCCAGTTTGCCCTGGAACTGCATCAACTTGTGACCGATCTGCAGGACCGCCGAGCTGCGGTGCAGGCGATGCCCAGCCTGCGAGAGCGCTCTTTGGGCATGGCCAAACGCGCCAAAGAAGCCGCGGCGCAGTGGTCGGCGAGCCATCCGGGCATGAGCGATCTGCTGGAGCGCACCAGCCAGCGCCTGCAGAACCTGGACTTTGGCCGCGGATGGGGCAGCCGGACCCAGCGCCAAGCGGCCTTTAAGATCGCCCAGTATTACGAAGGCATCGCCCGCCAGCTCCGCGCCGATCCCGCGATCACCGTGGCCCTGCCCGAGCTGCGGCCCAAGAACTACACGCGCAACCTGTTCCACATCGGCAACGGCGTCATGGCTGGGGCGCTGTACACGGCGATCGACGACCGCATGGTCATGTTGACGATTGCCGCGGCGTACCTAGTCATGATGGCGTCGATGGAGATCGCCCGGCGCTTCAGCGATCGCATCAACCAGCTGTTGGTCGACAAGGTGTTTGCCTCGATCGCCCGACCGTCAGAAGCATGGCGAGTCAACTCTGCGACATGGTTTGGTTTTGCAATCGTACTCATGCTCGCTGCCGGCTTCCCGCGGCTGTCTTGCGTGGCCGCCGTGCTGACCCTGGGCATTGGCGACCCGATGGCGGCGCTGATCGGCAAGCGCTGGGGCAAGCACAAGCTGGTGGGGCCAAAAAGCCTTGAAGGCACGCTGGCTTTTGCCATCTCCGCCGCTCTGCTAGTGGCGGCATGGTTGGCAGTTTTCATGGGCGACAGCCTGGTTCCCGGCGGCGGACTCGGTGCCGTGCTGCTGGCCGCGCTGCCCATTGCCCTGACCGCCGGCGTGGCAGGCGCGCTGGCCGAGCTGTATTCGCACAAGCTGGAAGACAATTTTGCGATTCCGCTGGCCGTTGCCGCTGCCACTTCGCTTTGGACCCTGTGAACGCCAGCCGCGGCGCGCTCGATAGCTGTCCGACATGCCCGCAGCTGCAGGCCCGCGTTGTGGAACTTGAACTGCGCTACATGGATCTGGAGCAGCAGGTTGAAGAGCTGACGTCGATCGTCCACCGCCAAGCCGATCAACTCGATCGCTTGGCCCGCGAGCTGCAATCGACGCTGGCGGGCGACGACGATGACAGCGGGATGACAGAATTTCTCTAGTCTCTACTCCGGCATCGCCGCGTTGGCGCAGTTCTTGACGGCATGGGACTGGGCGCCCCGCAGTCCGCAGGCGCAAAAAATATTCCGCAGAAAAACGCCGCTGGTCCTGCGTCGCTTGAAGAAGCGTGAAGAAACGGCTACTCCTTAGAGTTCTGGCCAGGCAATCCGCGCCTGATCCGCACCCAAGGGAGCCTATGAAATTCTTACACAAATCCTGGTCCACCCGCCTTGCGACCCTGGCGGCTCTTGCGCTGTGGAGCGCGGCATGTGGCGATGGGACTAAGGATTCGCCGGCCAAGGCGGCCGATGTGGCTGCGGACACGGACACGGCCGCCGATCTTGCGGTCGGTGACGCGGAAGACCAGGACCAAACCGGCAGTGACACCGCCGCGGACGCCGACTCAGCGGCGGGAAGCGATGTCGACGCCTCTGCCGACGGCGACACGGGCACACCGTGTACCGGCCAGACCGGCTGCGCATGTACCGACAATAAGAGCTGCGAGAGCGGGCTATGCGGCTATGCTGGCGACGGCAAGCAGGTCTGTCTGGCGTCTTGCGCCAAAGACAACCTCTGCCCCAGCGGCTTTGCCTGCCTCGCGATCGGCGAAGGCAAGGGCTGCGTGGAGCAGAAAGCCCTCGACTGCCTCCCGTGCAAGGACGACGCGAGTTGTGGCGCCAAGGGCGCATGCGTAAGCGCGGGCAGCAGCGGCAGCTTCTGCGGCGCCACCTGCAGCTCGGCCGGCGATTGCGCCGAAGGCTACGACTGCGTCGAGGGCAGCAGCACCAGCGGCACCAAAGGCAAGTACTGCAAGATCAAAGATCCCGCCGGCTGCGGATGCAGCCCTCTGGCCTCTTTGGCCAAGGCCACCACGAATTGCAAAAACGGCGGCTGCAGCGGCGAGCGCAGCTGTGGCGAAAAGGGCTTGTCCCTGTGCAGCGCGGCCTCGCCGACCGACGAGAGCTGCGACGGCAAGGACAACGACTGCAACGGCCAAACCGACGACGGCGGCCTGTGCGACGACAAAAATCCCTGCACGAGCGATGTTTGCGGCGCCGCGCTGGGCTGCCGGTAGCGGCCGGCGCCAGACGCGCCGCAACGCAAGCCGCGCTGCCGCCGGAAGAACCACCAGGTACACGCTCGATATCCCAGGGATTGCGCACCGGCCCGTAGAAACT
>CAXNCS010000012.1:0-46197 GCA_964201005.1 Myxococcota bacterium | reverse complement strand
CGGCAACGCCTGCACCACCACCGACACGTGCAAAAACAGCCAGTGCAGCGCCGGCCCGCCGCCCAGCTGCAGCGACGGCAAGCAGAACGGCGGCGAAACCGACCAAGACTGCGGCGGCGCCAGCACCTGCGGCCTGCCCGCGTGCCCGGCATGCCCCGCCAGCAAGCTCTGCAAAGGCGGCGGCGATTGCCAGAGCCTGGTGTGCACCGCGGGCAAGTGCGCGGCGGCCACCTGCACAGATAAAGTCAAGAACGGCACGGAGTTGGGCGTGGACTGCGGCGGACCGTGCCCGCTGTGCCCCACGCTGCTGCTGCTGGCGGGCGGCAGTTCTAGCGTGGCGGGCGAGTGGCTGCCGGGCAGCAACTGGAAGACCAGTACCTTTGCCGTGCCGAGCACCAATGAGCCCGCCCTGGCCCCTGCGATTTTTGCCGGCGGCGCCGTGGGCTCGCTGCGCTTTACCGAGTTCAACAACCTCAGCGACCAGGTGGTCCACGCCCTGCAATGGACCCAGGCCGGCTGGCAAACGCCAAAATCCCTGGGCGCAAGTGCACTTACCCGCGGATCGCCCAGCGCGGCGCAAGTGGGCAGCCAGACCCTGGTGGCCTTCCACGGCACCAACTACAGCCACTACACCGTGGCGTGGAACGGTTCCATGTGGTCGGCCGCTGCACCGGTGGGCACGCCGCAGAGCTACGGCCCCAGCGCTCCAGCGTTGATTTCGCTAGGCAATTCTGCACTACTGGTCTACATCGACGGCGGCAACGGCAACCAGCTCGCCGGGCGCGTCTACAACGGCACTTGGGCCAACACGCTGGGCGCCAACCAGTGGCCGGACTTCAACTTGACCCCCGCCGCCGCGGCGACCGGCAACAGCGGTGAGGCGATGGTGGTGTGGAACAAGAACGGCGGCCAGCTGGTCGGGCAATTGTGGAGCGGCGGGGCCTGGCAGGCGGCCAAGGACATCCCCACGGCGCTCAGCTACCAGCGCGTGGCCTTGGTCGCGGCGGGCGGCAAGGTGCACATGGCCTTCCGCGGGCAAAACGCCAAGCTTTACTACGGTTCGTGGAGCGCTGGGACCTGGAGCAGCTTTAGCGAAGTCGGCAGCCCCGGCGCCTCGACCCTGACCACCCCGGCGCTGGCCAAGGGCTTGAGCGGCAGCGTCGAGCTCGCCTGGGTCGACACCGCCGGCGCCGTGTGGCACAGCAGCCTGAGCGGCTCTACCTGGAGCGCGCCGACCCAAGTCAGCACCGGGGCGAGCAGCGTGAGCTTGTTGAGCTTGCCGTAACCCCTGGGCACACAGAGTTGCAGCAGCGCGGAGGCGAGGTCTTGGCGGACACGGGGTTGGGCAGTAGCGACGGCCGGCATTTCAGCAGCGTCTCAATCCCGCCCCCGCAGCCACGCCGCCACGGGGCTTGGGCTGGCCATCACCCGGCGGCTGGCGGCGATGATGGGCGGCACGGCCGGCGCGACCGAGGGGGCCGTTGCCCAGCCGGGCGGCGGGCAGTAGCGAGCGCGGGAACTCGGAAGGTAAGCGCAGCTCGTCAAGACCCCTCGCAGCGCAGGGCGACCATTTTGTGCGGCCTAAGGTTGAGCTTTTTGACCGCAAGCCAAGCTTCTGCGACCTTAGCCGCCAAGTTTGGGGCTGGGTGCTCCAACGGACTACCGGAGGCGGCGTTCATCCCAATTGGCCGTCCGCGAGGGATCGGCGCCCGTCTTGCCGAAGTGAGCACGCAGGAGTAGACCATGACTTGGCGATCAGAGACTTTTTCCAGGACGGCAGCGCGTTTGGCCCTGCTGCTGGTGGCCTCGGCAACCCTGCTGACGGCCCTGGCCCTCCCCAGCACGGCGCACGCCAAAGCGCGCTGGGCGGGACCTTTTCTGATCCTGGGCCCAGGCTACAGCACCAAGAGCGGCGAGATGGGCGTGCCGATCCCGGACACCACCGGCGGCACCGGCACCGCGACCAAGCTCAGCAGCCTGCCCAAAGAGAAGTACGACGCGGCCGTCCGCACCGACAAGGGCAACGGCGTTGGTCTGGACCTGCAGCTGGGCTACAACATCTTGGGCTTTGCCTCGATCTGGGCCGACTTGGCGTGGCACGGCTCCTTTGGCAGCTCGCTTGAGACGGCGGGCACGGGCGGCGGCGCGCTGATGGTGGGTCTGCACCCCTTGAGGCTGATTGGCGACGACCTGTCGATCGACGTGCGGGTGTTTGGCGGCTACGGACTGTATGAAATCAACCACTACAATGAAGACGGCACGCAGGCCGCGGTCAAAGGCAAGGCCTGGACCGGCAACAACATCACCCTGGGCGGCTCCTTTGAGTATCGCCTGACCGACTCCGCCATCTCTTTTGGCGTGGATGTTCGCCAAGTGTTTGGCCGCTACAACACCTGGGTCTACAACTTTGACAACGATATCCGCTCGCAAATCGCGGAGTCCGTCCACAAAGACCGCTTTGAGGCCCACGCGACGATTGGCTTCCACCTGTAGCCGCCCAGCGCCATGGTCCGCGCCGGGCTCGCCAGTAGGGCCCGCGCGGGTCTGGGCGACCGCGGCGAAATCTGCGGCCAGCGCGCGATAATCCCGCCCCCGGGCGAGCGATGAGCACCCTGGCGGTGTCCTGCCCACGGGATGTGGATTAGAATTCGCTCGTGATCTCATAGCAATGCTGAATGCCCTCATCCCCCAGCCTTCGGCCGCCCCCGTCTCCCGCCCAGTATCCGCCGGTCTCGGTTATCGCCGCCGATACCGGGCGCCCGCCCTAACAGCATGAAATCGCATCGACCCCAGCTGGCATCACTCGTGCAAATCCTGCAGAACGGCAGCAGACGTACACGGCGACGACAAGCGTCTGCCGATTGTAGGTCAGGCATGCGACGGGGGAATTGCGCGCAATGCCATCGTTGCCACAACCCAAAAGCGAACTATTCAAGCGCATTTGGAATGTACCTGGCCACGGCGAGGTGCGCCTAATTGCTCCGAACCTAGCCATGCTCCTCGCCGTCGACACCGACTGGCCGCGCCACCGTGACCCCGAAAAGGAGCATATCCGCTGGCAGTGGCTCAGCATCATGAAGAAGCACGACGATGGCTTTCTGGTGACCGTCAACGACCAACTGGCCGCCGCGTGGTGTGGGCTGCACGCGAGGCCAATCGCCCTGAACAGTGGGTTGTGGTACCGCCTCGACTACATAGAGCGGACAGCAACCTACTCAAATCTGGGCCTATTCGTCTTCATGCTGATTGCTGCTCGCGCAGACGAGCTTGGGGCCGCTGGAATCCTAGGCAGCGCCTTCAAGGATCCCGAACTCTTGGCGTACTACCAGCGGGCGGGCGCGGAGCTTGGAGACGTGCCGGGCTGGAACTGCCACAGGAAGATGGTACCCTTCTGCTTCAGGGGCGAAGCGATGGCCAATCTTCGCGACCACGAAGCAGGCCTCAGGTTGAGGGAGTAGCACGTGAGCAAGAAGTTCAAGAGCTATGAAGAATTCGCCCAATTTGTTGGCCCTGAGCCGCGCTGCGTGTTGGCGGCAGGTGGCGGCTGCGAAGCGCCAAAAGGTGCGCAGCCCCCCTTGGTAGCGACTATCGTCGACGCGGGTGTGCAACGCGATGAGGTGAAGGCCCTGTTCCCGGCCCATGTCGTGCAGGACGCCGCGCGCCCTCTCGAACGGTGAGCCTGCTCGAGGCTGCTGTGCAGCCCAGGCGCACTTTTTGCCTCAGGTAGCTGCCCGGGCGAGCGACGATCACGCCGCCTCTGAAGCGCCTAACTCGAGCGGACACGGTCAAGGCGACTCTCTCCGGCCGGCAACGCCCCAAGCTCAGCGCATCGGCGCAGCTCGCGGCCGCTCGTAGACCGACAGCAGCGGCACGCCGTGGAGCGCCTGCTGGAACACCGCTGCGCGGGTGCCGTAGTCGCGCATGGCATCGACCTCAAAGTCGTCGTGGTCCTTCTGGTGGTGATAGAAGCCCATCGCCGTGCCTTCCGGGCCGTAGGAGAAGCGCAGATCGCGGCGGAACCAGCCCTCGCGCTGGTACATCAGGTAGGCCCAGTAGGCGCATTTGTGAAACCAGATCGAGGCGTTGGCCGGGGCGTGCTGGTTGACGTACTCCAGGCCCGAGCGGGTCGAGCCGCCCCAGAATTGCCTTTGCATACCCGCATCGGCCGCGCCGGGGACGCCGCCCACCAGCTCGTTGTAGTAGGCCGAGCCATCGCGGTAGCTCTCAGCCGTCGCTTGCGCTGCGGGCGCCAAAAGCACCGCGGCCAACAGCCAAGCCGCAGCGCTGGCCACCAGCCCAGGGCGCCACACCTCACCGGCCAGCGGAGAAAGGGCTTGGGGAGTCGGGCCTTGGGCCAAGCGCCGCCACATCGACTGCACGCCGCGGGCGCCGATCAGCAGCAGAAACGGAAAGGCCGGCATCCAGTGCTTGGTGCCGCCAAAGATCGGCGTGCCGGGCATGGAGATGAGCGCCAGCGGCCACAGGGCGGACAGCAGCACCAGCCGATCCCAGGCGCGCAGCTCGGAACAAGTACCGTCCGCCGCTGGGGTTTCGCCAAAGAGCCAGCCGTCGCGGCGCTCGAGCGGCGTGGCCCGAGGGTGCAAGCGCTGGCGGCGCAGCGGCCCGTAGACTGCCAGCATCCCCAGCAGCACGGGCGCAAGCAGGGTCAGCGGCCAGGTCAGCGCCGTCATCACCCACGGAAAGGCCGCGGGGAACGGCGGATAGGCCAGCACCTGGCCAAAATAGGTCTGCATGTAGTGATCGTGGTGCAGGTGGAACTCGATCCAGCGCAGCAGGTTGTCCAGCGTGTCGACCCACAGCAGCGGCCAACCGGCCACCAGGATCGCCGGGCCAATGAACAGCATCGCCACAAAAACCCCTGGCACAGGAGGCAGGTCAAGGCGAATCTTGAGCGTCGCCAGCGCCAACAGCCCAAGGCCCAGGCCCACCAGCGGGTGCACCAGCGCGCCCAGCCCCAGGCCCACCAGCGCCACCCCGGCGTGGGCCAGCAGCTGCCGGCGGCTCAGGTCGACATGCAGGGCGATTCGCTTCTCTGCCAGCGCGCTCCAAAACCACACGCCCACCAGCGGCACCGGCAGAAAAAGCGCATTGTGCTTGGTCAAAAGCGCGATGCCCCAGGCCACGGCGGTGATCCAGACCCACGGCCGCGACCAGAGGGCCCGCTGCCACGCCAGTACCGTGAGCATCAGCGTGGCCACCGTGGTCGTGTCAAATGTGGTGAGGTGGGCGTGCCAAAAAGCTTGGGGAATCGCCAGGTAGCCCAGCGCCGCCAGCAGAGCAAACGGTCGCTCCAGCCGGCCCTTGCCCGCCGCAGTGAGCCGACCGGCAAAGAACAGCCGCCCCGCCAGGTAGATCAGCGCGACGATAAGCCCGCCAAACACCGCGGTGGGAAAGCGCATCGCCGTGGATTCGCTAAAGATCTGCGCGCGCCGCTGCTCCACGGTCTCGCAGCCGGTGCGGCGAATCAGCTTGCCGTCGGCATCGGGGCCAGGCCCTGGGCACGCCTGCTTGAGCTTCTCGATATCGACATCCGCGGCCAGCTTGACCACCGCCCGCGTGGCAAACCGCTCGACCACCTGGCCCTGAACCAGCCGCCGGCCGCGCGGGGACGGATCCTGCCCCACCAGCTGCGGCCGCAAGACCTGCACATCCGCGCCGACCTGATAGCCGTGGGCCGGACCCAAACCGTGAATTTCCGCCATCACCGCGCGGTCTTGCAGGCGGATCGCCTCTAGCGGCCTCAGCTTGCGCCCCAGGGCCCGCCAGGAGAAGCCAAACAGGATCTTGTCCAGCGGCGGATGTTCCGAATTGCCGCGCCAGGTCTCGAGAATTTCGCCGCGGCTCAGGGCCTTCTTGCGCTCTTCGCCGCCTTTTTCGACGCGGACAAACCAGTCCTGGTAGCGCTCCGCGTACTCAAAGTAGAAGGCCTCGTCGCGCACAAAGCCCATGTCATTGGTGGCGACGATGAGCGCGACACTGCCGAGCCAAAGCAGCAGCGCCACCAGGGCATCGCCAGCCCTTCCCGCGGGTTGACGGACGGATGGCGCGTCGCTGTGGCGCTGGTCGGCGGCGTTTTGCACGGGGTCCTAGGCCAGCTCGGCCAACATAAGCGCCGGCTGCTCCAGGTACTCGCGCACCGCTTGGACAAAGGCCGCGCCGATGTGGCCGTCGATCAGCCGGTGGTCAAAAGAGCACGACATGTACATGCGCTCGCGGATGACGATGCGGTCGTCGATGACCACCGGGCGCTTTTCCACTTTGTGCAGGCCCAAGATCGCCACTTCTGGGTAATTGATGATGGGCGTGGCGAACATGCCGCCGATCTTGCCGAGCGAGGTGATCGTAAACGTCGAGCCGCTCATGTCCTCTGCAGGCAGGGTGCCGGCGCGAGCCCCTTCGCCCAAGCGCTTGACTTCGATGATCAACTCGCGCATCGACAGCTTGTCGGCGTCGCGGACCACCGGCACCATCAGCCCGGCGTCGGTCGCCGCAGCCACGCCGATGTGGTAGCGCTTTTTCAGCACGATCTCGCCCGCGGCGTCGTCGACCGAGGCGTTCAGATAGGCAAACTCAGGCTTTTTCAGCGCCAGGCCCACGGCCTTGATCACAAACGGCAGGTACGTCGCCTTGAGCCCCAGCTTCTCCAGCGCCGCGCGCAGCTCAGAGACCGCGGTAAAGTCGATCTCTTCCACATAGGTAAAGTGCGCGGCGGTGTCTTTGGACTCGCGCATTTTGCCGTGAATCCGCTTGCGCAGGCCCTTGAGGCGCACGCGCTCTTCATCCGCGCCGGGGGCCAGAGCCACGGCAGCGCGGGCCGGCTTGGGCGCAGGGGCCGGGGTCGGAGCGGGGGCGGCGATCGGCGCGGCGGTCTTGGCCGGCGGAACGGCGATCTTGCCAGCCAGCGCCGCGGCCCAGGCCTGCACGTCTTGCTGCGTCACGCGGCCCTGATCGCCGCTGGCGGGGACGTCAAACAGGTCCACCCCCAGCTCGCGGGCCAGCTTGCGGGTGGCAGGGGCGGCGCGCACCCGCTCGTCGGCGTCGCGCTTGGCCGCAACCAACGGCGCGGCAGCTGACGGGGCTGCAGCTGACGGGGCCGCTGCCGCCGCGGGTGCCGCAGCGACGGTCGCAGGGGCCGCCGGGGCCAAAACCGCAGCCGCAGCGCCGCTTTCTTCGATGGTCACCACCACCGAGCCCACGGGCACCATGTCGCCTTCGCCAAAGTGGCGCTTGGCCACCGTGCCGGCCTTGGGCGAGGGGATGACGGCCGAGACCTTGTCCGTCAACACCTCAAACAGCGGCGTATCTTCGGCAACTTGCTGGCCATCTTCGACCAACCACTTGGTCAGCTCGCCCTCGACCACGCCCTCGCCGATGTCCGGCAGCTTGAATTCAAACGCCATGGGCCCCTCTATCTGGATGGTTCGCCGGGATTCATCGGTCAGCGCCAGAGAATCCCGCAGGTTCGTCGATGGTGTCCGGAACTACCGGTAACTCGCGGTCTTGCGCAGCGCCGCCAGCACCCGCTGGGGGTCGGGCATGTAGGCCGCCTCTAGGGTATAGGGAAACGGCGTGTCCCAGCCCGTCACCCGCAGCGGCGGCGCCTGCAAGTGATCAAAGCAGTGTTCGGCCACGAGCGCCAGCAATTCCGCGGCAAACCCGCACGTGCGCGGCGCTTCATTGGCCACCACCACCCGGCCGGTGCGCAGCCCAGAGGCCACGAGCGCCGGCAGGTCCAGGGGCACCAGGCTGCGCAGGTCGATCAGCTCGACGTCGATGCCCTCGGCCTCAGCCAATTCCGCCGCTTTGGCGCAGGTGTGGACCATGGCGCCGTAGGTCACCAGGCTCACCGGCGTGCCGCGGCCCTGCAGCTCGCGCACCGTGCTCGCCTTGCCAAATTCCACGGTGTAGTGGCCTTCTGGCACCTCACCCAGGGGATGGGCGCCCCAGTTGGTGCCGTGATCGGGGCCGCGGTAGACGCGCTTGGGCTCAAACACCATCACCGGGTCGGAGCTCTGCAGGGCAGACAGGAGCAAACCCTTGGCATCGTAAGGGTTTGATGGAGCCACCACCACCAAGCCGGCCTGGTGGCAAAACACCGCTTCCGGCGACTGCGAGTGGTAGTGGCCGCCGCGAATGCCCCCGCCAAAGGGCGTGCGGATCACCATCGGCGCCGGAAATTCACCGCCCGAGCGGTAGCGCGCCTTGGCCAATTCGTTGACGATCTGGTCATAAGCCGGGAAGATAAAGTCAGAAAACTGGATCTCAGCCACCGGGCGCAGGCCGTACATCGCCATGCCGATCGCCGTGCCGATGATCCCCGACTCGGCCAGCGGCGTGTCGATCACCCGATCTTCGCCAAACTCTTCTTGCAGGCCGACCGTAGCGCGAAAAACCCCACCAAATTTGCCGACATCCTCGCCCAGCAGCACCACCGACGGGTCGCGGCGCATCGCCACCGCCAACGCGTCATTGACGGCCTGGATGATGTTCATGCGCGCCATGCGTCCCTCACGACCGAGCTGAAGCTTGCTTGCGGACTGGCAATTCTGCGGATGCGGCCGCCGCCACGCACAGGGGATGGCCAAGCCCTCGCCGCTGCGGACGGTACCACGGCGCAGAGTTCGGCAAAAGCGGGGGCCGGCAGCGCCGCGGCGGGCGCCAGACCCCGGTTTTTTGATCCTCGCCCTTTGCGGCAGAATCCGCGCTCGGGGGTCTTGACAGCCAGCGCGAGTCGCGGCATCCTGTCGGCGCTTTCGAGCTTGGCGCCCGCCGCGCCAGTTCGGTCGCATCGGGGTGTAGCGCAGCCTGGTAGCGCACTTGCTTCGGGAGCAAGGAGTCGCTGGTTCAAATCCAGTCACCCCGACCGTCACGGGCGCCCTTCCTGCGGGATTCTTCCCAACGGCAAGAGGCGCCCGTTGTCATTTTTGGCTCAGGCCACGTCGGCGGCCCCAGAGGTACCATGAGCGCGCTGCAACCCCAGGTGATCTACGAGGATCCCGGCCTGCTCGCCCTCGACAAGCCGGCTGGCCTCATTGCCCACGGCGAGGAAGGCCAGGCCTCAGCGCTGAGTTGGGCCCGAGAGCGAGAGGCCGCCCGCGGTCGCGATCCGGAGCAATTGCTGCTGGTTCACCGGCTGGACCGCGAGACTTCGGGCGTGCTGCTGATGGCCCGCGGCGCCGATTTGGCCGAGCAGGTCAACGCCGCCTTTCGCGAACGCCGCGTCTTGAAAGTGTATTTGGCCCTGGCCTCGCCGGTTCCGCCGCTGCGCTGGCTGCGCATCGAACAGCGCCTGGTGCCAGAGCGCCTGGGCGCCGGTGAGCGCATGCGCGTGGTCCAGGACGGCGGCGTAGAGGCCAACAGCGAGATCGAAGTGCTGAGCCGCGGCCGGCAGCTGGCGCTAGTGCGGGTGATCCCAGAGCAAGGGCGCAAGCACCAGGTGCGCGTGGCCCTGGCTTCGGCCGGGGCGCCGATCGCCGGCGACTTTCTCTATGGCGGCAACCTCTCAAAACGCCTGGCCAAACGCGTGATGCTCCACGCCCGCACCCTGGAGCTGCGCCACCCCAAGACCCAGGAACACCTGGTGCTGCGCGCGCCGCTGCCGGCCGACTTCAAGTCGCTGATCATTGAAGACGCGGGCACTTTTCCGTCGGACCTGGACGTGCGCCACCGCGTGGTTGAAAAGCCGATCAAGGGCCCGCAGCTGCCGGGGCGCCTGGGCGAAAAGCGCCAGCAGGCCCAAGCCGACGCCGTGCCCGCGCCGCGAGAATTGCGCCGCCGCACCCCGCGCAAGCCGGCCCCCTAGACGCCATAGAACACCGCGCCCGATGGGCGTATGCTGCGGCCGCCGCGCCAGCTGTCCGGCGCACTGCAGGTCGCTGCCATGCCCGAATTTGCCTATCAAGAAATGCTTCCCCTTGGCCACGATGACACGCCGTGGCGCCTGCTGACCACAGAAGGCGTGAGCCAATTTACCGCTGGGGGCCGGACTTTTCTGCAAGTCGAGCCGTCTGCCCTGACACTGCTCGCGCGCACGGCCATGGCCGACATCGCCCACCTGCTGCGGCCGGCGCACCTGCAACAGCTGCAAAACATCCTCCGCGACCCCGAGGCGTCGGGCAATGACCGGTTTGTCGCGCTGGATCTGCTCAAGAACGCTCAGATTTCTGCAGAGGGTGTGCTGCCGATGTGCCAGGACACCGGCACGGCGATCGTCATGGGCAAGCGCGGCCAGAACGTGCTGACGGACGGCCGCGATGAAGAGCACCTGTCGCGCGGCATTTTTGAGACGTACGCCCAGCGCAACCTGCGCTACAGCCAGATGGCGCCGCTGACCACCTACGACGAGGTCAACACCGGCAGCAATTTGCCAGCGCAGATCGAGCTTTACGCCACAGAGGGCGAGGCGTACAAGTTCCTGTTCATGGCCAAGGGCGGCGGCTCGGCCAACAAGAGCTACCTGTTCCAAGAGACCAAGGCGCTGCTCAACCCCGCAAGCCTGATGCGTTTTCTGGACAAGAACCTGCGCGGCCTGGGCACCGCGGCCTGCCCGCCGTACCACTTGTCGATCGTCATCGGCGGCACGTCTGCGGAGTACGCGCTCAAAGTGGCCAAGTACGCATCGGCCAAGTATCTGGATTCGCTGCCGAATTCTGGTAACACCCTGGGCCGCGGCTTTCGCGATGTCGAACTGGAAGCACAGGTGTGGCAGCTGACGCAAAAGCTGGGGATCGGCGCGCAGTTTGGCGGCAAGTACTTCTGCCACGATGTGCGGGTGGTGCGGCTGCCCCGCCACGGCGCCAGTTGCCCGGTGGCGATCGCCGTGTCGTGCTCGGCCGATCGGCAGTGCTTGGGCAAAATCACCAAGGATGGCGTGTTTATCGAGGCCCTGGAGCGCGATCCGGCGCGGTTCCTGCCGGCGCCAGATCAAGGCGAGGTGGCCGGCGACGTGGTGCACATCGACCTGAACCGGCCCATGGCTGAGATTCGCGCCGAGCTGAGCAAATACCCGATCAAGACGCGGCTTTCTCTCAGCGGCCCGCTGGTGGTGGCCCGCGACATCGCCCACGCCAAGATCAAAGAGCGCCTGGATCGCGGCGAAGGCATGCCGCAATACCTCAAAGATCACGCGGTGTACTACGCGGGTCCGGCCAAGACGCCCACGGGCATGGCCTCGGGCTCCTTTGGCCCCACCACCGCCGGGCGCATGGACAGCTACGTGCAGGAATTCCAGGCCGCCGGCGGCTCCATGGTCATGCTCGCCAAGGGCAACCGCAGCAAGGCCGTGACCGACGCGTGCAAGCAGTTTGGCGGCTTCTACCTCGGCTCCATCGGCGGGCCGGCGGCGCGCTTGGCCCAGGACTGCATCAAGAAGGTCGAGGTGCTGGAGTACGCCGAGCTGGGCATGGAAGCGGTGTGGAAGATCGATGTCGAGGATTTCCCGGCGTTTATCGTGGTGGATGACAAGGGCAATGACTTCTTTGCCGCCCTGACGTCGTCGCTGCACTGATCGCCCGGCAAGCGCTCGCGGGCCGTCGCCCGGCCCCACGCCAGGGAATTCGCTGAGGTTCTGGCGAATTCCCCGGCGATGCGCGGACTATTCGCCGTCCTCAGGCGCGCCGCCAAAGCCACCGGGGCCGTGGGGGCCGTGACCGCCGCCGTGCATGCCGCGCTGGCCGATGAACTCCGCCGCGGCCTTGCGCTGGGCCGGCGTCAACAGCTTGTGGACCTCCAAACCATAGCGAATCACCGTATCGGCGCCGGTTTTGGCCAGGTCCTGCTGGGCCTTCCGCAGCGACTGGCCCTGGGCGGCGTCCCAGCGATCGCCCTGCCACAGCGCCAGCGCCTTCTCCGCCAGCTGCTGATGACCCTGGCGCTGGGCCTTGACCGCTTCGCCGGCCTTTTCTGCAAGCGCCGTCAGGGCTTTCTTCTGGTCCGGGGTCGCTTTGATCTGATCGCTGAAGTGGCCGACCATCCGACCCATCATGAAATGGCCCATGCGTTCGCGCCATTGGCCGCGCTGTCCCGGGCGCAACTCCTGCAAGTAGCCCGCCATGGCCTTGCGCTGATCGCGGTTGAACACGCCGTGGAGCTGGCCCAGCTCGTCGATCATGCCCTGGGCCATCTCGCCGCGGTGTTGCAGGTGCTGGTCGCGCAGGGCCTCGATCTTCTTGGGATCGGGGTTGTCCGCCTGGAAAAGCGCTTGCATCTCGAGGTGGTGAGCGGCACGGCGGTCCTCAGCCTGCCCTTTGCCCGGCCCCTGACCCTGACCCTGACCCTGACCCTGGCCCTGCCCCTGACCTTGCCCAGGACCTCTGCCCTGACCTTGCCCAGGACCTCTGCCCTGACCTTGAGCTTGCGGCCCCGGCCCGCGGTGGGCCTGCATGCGCGCGGCGATGCGGTCGCGGGCGGCTTCCAGGGCCTTCTTCTGCTCGGGCGTAGCCTTGGTCAGGTCGACCAGATCGGCCACGTGGGCGTCCATGCGCGCCTTGAAGAATTCGCCGTGGGCGCCGCCGCGACCGCCGCGATGGGCGCAGCCGCCGCCGCAGCCTTCGCCATCGCCGCAGCCGGGTCCGCCGCCGCGCCCAGCAGCAAAGGCCGCCGAGCTGCCCAGGGCCAACGCCGCCACTGCCCACATCATTTTGCGCCGCTTTAGGAATCGGAACATCGCATCCTCCACAGTTCAGCCCGCGGGCTGTTTGCCTGCTGTTTGTGCCGGTCCGCACGCTGCGAATCGCACACGTATTAAAGGTCACCGCGCGTTAGGCGTCCGTTCGGCGCGTGCAAAGAAGCGTGACGATGCCTGCGCGGCTCGCGCAAACAACTGCCCAAGACGTGGCCCTCGCAGACAAGCCGCGGCTGGCGTAGAATCGCGGCGGCGGTCAATGCGGCGCTCGCCTGAGGAAAACCATGGTACGCAAGCTGATTTTGGCGGTCGTCGCCGCCGCGCTGTGGACGGTCTCTGCAGAGGCCCAGGATCTGCCCGCCGCGCCGACGCCCAGCCATCTGGACGTGTTTGCCCTGCCCCCGGCGCAGTTGGCTGCCCAGGCCCGCGCCGATCTGGCCCTGGTGCAGCGCTACGCCGGGCAAGTGGAGCAGATTACCCAACGCCTTGAGGCGGATCGGAAGATTTGGCGCAGCGATCGACCGCTGTTGCCCGAGCAGAAGGCCCGGCTGCGCTCGGCTTGGGGCGCGGTGTACACCTACATGGGCGCCTGTGAGACGGTGCGGCAGCGCTGGTGGATGTTTCTGGGGCGCGAGCGCAATTCACCCGCCCATGCTTGGGGTTATGTGGTCACGCACAGCGCCCTGCTGGCGGAGCTGGGGGTCGGCGGGCAGTTTGCCGAGCTGGTGGTGGGCGCGCCGGCGGTCGAAGTGCTGCTGGATGAAGCCGACGACAGCTTTGGCATGCCGGCGCGGGCGTTTGAAGCGTGGAAGCTGGTGGTGATCCACGCGGGTACCGCAGCACAACTGCTGACGGGTGACGCCTATCTGCCGATGATCCGTAAACAATTGACGTCCCACGCCGTGCAGGCCAGTGCTGAAGGCAGGGCGGCGATGGCGCAGTGGCCGCGCTGGTCCAAAGCGGCGCGCAAGGTGCTGACCCGCGATGTAGCCGGGCTGTTCTGGCGCAACACCGCTGATCTGCTGCGCGATTGGACCCGCCGCGCCGTGCTGCCGCCGCAGACTGCGATTGCCGAGTGGATGGGCGACACGCGGGTGAAGCGCATCGGCCAGCCGCTGATCGCCGCCGCGCAGATTGGCGAACTGCAGGCCAAACTGCAGCCGGGCGACATCGCTTTGGCTAGGCAGAACTGGTACTTGTCCAACCTAGGCCTGCCGGGTTTCTGGCCCCACGCGGAGCTGGTGCTGGGCCGGCCAGAGCAGTGGCCCGCGGTTTTTGACGGCGATCCCGCGGTGCAGGCCTGGCTGGCGAGCCTGCCGGAGAAGCCCGCGACCCTGGCCAAGCTCTTGGAGCAGCGCTTTCCCAAGGCGTGGCAACAGTTTTCTACCGGTCGCGACTATCAGGGGCATGGGCCGATTTGGGTGATGGAGTCGATTAGCGAAGGCGTGTCGCTGACGGCGCCCGAGCACGCCCTGCAGGTCGACTATCTGGCGGTGCTGCGGCCGCGGCTGCCGGCGCTGATCAAGGCCAAGGCGCTGCTGAGGGCCTTTGGCTACCACGGCAAACCCTATGATTTTGACTTTGATTTCCTCTCGGACCGCTCGCTGGTGTGCACGGAGTTGGTGTGGAAAAGCTATCAGCCAGAGGGCCACGACTCGCCGGGGCTGGCCATTGGCCTGCTGGAGGTGGCCGGGCGTCCGACGCTGCCCGCCAATGAAATCGCCCGGCTGTTTGATGCACAGGCCGGCCTTGCCGAGCCGCAACTGGAGTTTGTGGCGTTCCTAGAAGGCCAGGAGGCCGGGCGCAAGGCGGTGTGGCGCGACGCGGCGGCGCTGCGGACCACGTGGAAGCGGCCCAAATGGGATATCGCGCAGAAGTAAGCTACGCTGCACGGCCAGGGTCCCGGCAAACGGGCGCGGCGGACACACGGCATGGGCAGGCAATTCCAACGGTTTGGGGCGACGCTGGGCCTGGTGCTGTGGACCGCGGTGGTCGGCGCATGCGGGGAGGGTGACCTACCCCCAAACCCATCGATAGCCAAAGATATTTCTGCATCAGATGGCCCAATTTCGCGCCAGGGCGACACCAGCACCGACCTGAGCGCCGACAGCCCCTCCGCCGACACGGCCGATGCGATCGACGCCGCCCCCAGCTGCCCCGGTGGCCCCGGCTGCCCCTGCAGCACCGACCAGGACTGCGGCACCGGCAACCCGTGCATCTACGGCGTGGCCTGCGAACAAGGGGTGTGCAGCAGCGGTTTTCTCGACCCCTGCGACGACGAGGATCCTTGCACAACAGACAGTTGCGACCTGCCCGCAGGCTGCAGCCACGCCTGGAACGAACACTGGTGCAGCGACGGCGACCCCTGCACCACCGGCGACAGCTGCAGCCAGGGCGCGTGCATCGCCGGCCCGTCCAAGGCCTGTGACGACGGCAATCCCTGCACGGACGACAGCTGCGTGAAGGGCCAGGGCTGCCAATTCGCTTTCAACACCGCGCAGTGCGCCAACGCCAATGACTGCGTGGAGGCGAGCTTTTGCACCATGGGCGGCTGCCAGCAGGGCAAGGCCAAGCCGTGCGACGACGGACAGCCGTGCACTTATGACGGCTGCGATCCAAAACTAGGCTGCGAATACATAGTGTTACCCGGTGGCGCCAGCTGCACCGACGGACTCGCGGAAGCCGGCCGCTGCTGGAAGGCGGTGAAGTCGCCAGAGCCTCTGACCTGGGGCAAAGCGAGGGGGCTCTGCCAGCAGTGGGGCGGAGAATTGGCAAGCCTGCGCCACACTTACGACAACCAACGCGCGCGCAAACTCGCCGATGCAGCGTGCGGAGCAGGGCCGGCGTGGATCGGCCTGTCAGACCGGGCTCAGGAAGGCAAATTCACCTGGACAGACGGCGAGAACTCCATGTTTCGACAGTGGAATAGTGGCGAGCCCAACGACTCCGGCGGCGAAGATGTCACCGAACTGACCCCCAGCGGCAGCTGGAACGACCTGCCAGAGAGCGCGGCGCTGGCGTGCCTGGTGTGCGCAAGGCCCCTGGCCACCCCCAGCTGTGATGACGGCGAACCCTGCACCGCGCCTAGCCTTTGCCAGGGGGCCACCTGCCTGCCCAGCGCCGCCAGCAGCGACTGCGACGACGCCAACCCCTGCACCGCGGACGGCTGCGCGGTGGCATTGGGCTGCGGCCACACCGCGGTGGAGGATGGCAGCGCCTGCGGCGGCGGCACCTGCCTGAGCGGCGCGTGCGTAATGGAGAAACCGCAAACCATACCAAGCAGTTGCAAGCAGGTCCCCCCAGAATCGCCCAACGGCATCTACTGGCTCGACGCCGACGGCGGTGGCCCGCAGGTGCCCTTCCAAGCGTGGTGCGACCTCAAGGGCGACGGCGGCGGCTGGACCTTGGTGCTTGAGGCGGACGGCAGCAGCGAAGGGGCCGGCTGGGCCGCGCCGTTGTGGACGGAAGCGACGGCCAGCAGCGCCGCCAACCTCTGGCCCAGCAAAGAGAATGCCCGCCACGCCGGCTATGCGAGCCTGGCCGTGCAACAGGTCCGCGTGGGCATGGTGGTCGGCGGGGTGACCCGCACCCTGGTGATCGACGCCGCGGGGCCCAATCTGTGGAGCATGTTGAACGGAAAACCCATCGTTACCAAAGCCGATCTGCTGCAATGGGAAGCTCTATTGCCCAAGGGATCGCTCCAGGCGCACTGCCACGCTCAGGGCCTGGCGGTCACCTCTGCCAATGGCGCCAAGGTGCGCATCGGCATCCTGGGCAACAACGAACAGGACTGCGGCAGCGTCGATTCCTGGCTCGGCTTGGGCGCCACGGCGGTGGTCTGCGGCCAAAAGAGCGTGCCGACTGCCGGCAACGTCGCCTGCTGGAACCCAGACCACGGCTATGCCAACACCGCGGCAGTCGGCTGGGTGATGGTGCGCTGACTGCGCTTGGCGATCGTCAATCTCTCGATCGTCAGCTTGGCAAGATAGTCCACATCTCTCAATGTCTTAGACAACAGATCGCCCGCTGCGCCGCCGCAACGCAGTGATCGCCGCCCATGCCGCAGCCGCGGCGAGAGACCAGCCCCCAGGAGCTGAAGGTCCAGCGCGACAGCCGCCCTCCGATGCCTGGCCATTCGCAGCAGATGGCGGAATTGCTGATGCGCTGTCTGGGTTTGTGGACAGGTCCCCCTTTGCGAATCCGTCGGCTTCTGTGTCCGCGGCGCTCGCGTCTGGGGTGGCTAGGGCGCAAGCGCTCAGGCCGTCATCCGTCAGGCCATTGCAGTCGTCATCCTGGCCGTTGCAGCTCTCTTGAGGCGGGGCACAGCCGCTCCAACCACATGTTTCTCCGCAGGTTCTGCTGCCTACGCTGCCGCAGGCCGTGGCGCAAGTCTGGGCGCCGGGCAGGTCCGTGGCGCTGCAGTCCCAGCCCAGCTCGGCGGGCGGCAAGGCGATGCGCCCCCAGCCGTAGGCGTCGTCCGGCAGAGCTTCGCCCATGGCGACCGCGTGTTGGCGCAACAGCTGGGCGACCTGGTCCGGCGCTTGCCCGGTAGCCGCGGCCCAGACGGCGACTGCACCGGCTGCATGGGGGCACGCCGCGGAAGTGCCGGCAAAAAACCCTTGGCTGGTAGCCACTTGCGTGGGTGCCACCACCTCAGGCTTGATCCGGCCGTCCGGGGTCGGCCCGTAGCTGCTGTAGCTTTCCAGCGGCCCCTGGCTGTATTGGGCCGCCGCGAGCGCGCCTACAGTCAGCACGCCGTCGCAGGAGGCCGGGTCGTAGACATTGCCATTCTTGTGCCAGATCGCAAAGTTGCCCGTGCCGTGGCCCATGGAGACGATGCGCAGCCTCATCCCCGGCGGAACTTTGCCAAGGGCGCGCACCTGCACGGCATAAGTCCCTGGCGCTTTGGGCGAATGCACCAGCTGTTCCATCGGCGCGACGTACTTGCCCGCGACCATCTTGGAGACAGCCACTAGCTGCCACTTCGCCCCCCCTTGGGGCAATTCCTCTTGCCACAGCAGCTCAAAGTCCAGGTTGACCTTGCGCGCCTCGTAGTCGTCCCAGTCCAGCGTCAGCTGTAGCTGCCCGCCGTACTGATAGAACAGCAGCTTTTCTTGCCCTGCGGCAAACTCGTGCAGGCCGTCGTTGTCCAGATCGGCAAAGGCGGCGCGATAGAACTCCCCGGCGCCGGAATTGCCCGAGGCATTGACCCAGGCCACGCCAGCCGAGCGCACCGCGTCCGTCACCTCACACACCTTGCCGTCGTGGCGGCCAAAGCTCTGCCCCAGCCAGATGACCGAGTGGCTGACCACCGCGATCTGCCGCGGGTTGCCTTTTTGGCTGATTTCCTTGGCCAGGGCCTGAAGATCGGCGATCGAGCCAGCGCGCAACGGCAAAATCGCCGCGCCCGGGGCGACATCGGCCACCACTTCAGCGCACATGGTGCCGTGGGTGCCCTCGCCTTGGGGAATCGGCCCCACCAGTTCAGCCACTTCGCCCGCTTGCAGCGCCTTGTCGAGCCCCTCAAAGCCGCCGTCCAGCACCGCCACGGTTTGGCCAAGCCCGGTCGCCGCCATACAAGCCAGCTGAGGCGAGCGCAACAGCTCAGCGCCGGCGCTCATCACCGGGCCCTGCAACAGCACCGGCCGCTGGGGCAATTGGCTAAAGGCGATGCGCGGTTCAGCCTGCAGCAGCGCCGGCAACTGCCTGAGCGGCAGCCACACATCCAGCAGATCCCAGCCGCGCGCCGCCACCCGCCCGCCCAGCCGGGTCAGGGCAGCATCGGCCACTTCATCAGCCTGGGTGCCGGGTTGCAGGTGGCATTGGATGCGCCAGCGCCGCTCCGCCGCGTCCAGGGGCCCTGCGGGGCCGTCCAGCTGAGCCTGCCCCTGTTCAGCCGCCAGCTCCAGTGCCTTGGCATCGCCGCGCAGAGAGGCGCCCAGGGCCTCCGCCAGCCACCCACCAACGCGGGCGCGCTGCTCTTGGCGAGACTGGGCCATCGCGGGGTCCACCGCCGCCAGGCCAGCCAGCGCCGCGGCACCAGCGATCGCCAGCGCTGCCAGGGTCCTGACCTGCCAGTTTGGCGTGCTCACTCGGTTTTATCCTTGGCGTCGCTGGGATCGTCCAGCCCCGGAATCGCCTTGGGTTTGTCCGCCTTGGGGGGGTCTGCTTTGGGGGGGTCTGCCTTGGGCGCTTCCGGCTCGGCCGGCTCGGCCTTGGCCGGCTCAGGCTTGACCGGCTCAGTCTTGGCCGGTTCTTCCTTAGTTGGCGCCGTCGCGGGCTCTGCGGGCTTGGTCTTTGGCCCTGGGTCCTTTTTTGCCTGGCCTTTGTCCGTCTTGGCAGACTCCGCCTTGGGACTCTCAGGCCGCGCGGCCTGGAGCTTGAGCTTGTCTTCCCTGAGCTTTTCTTCCCTGATCTTCTCTTCCCTGGCCCTCTCTTCTCTGACCTTCTCTTCCCTGACCTTCTCTTCCCTGATCTTTTCTTCCTTGAGCTTGTCTGCCGCAAGCTTGCCCTTGGCCCCGGTCTCTGCCGCCTTGACCTCTGGCTCTGCCGTTCCCGCGGCCTCTGGGACCACCGCGGCGCCCGCCTTTGCCCGGCTCGCCCCGGAGCGGGCTTGGCGCACCCGCAAAAAGCACTGGCGAGACAGCGTCGTCCCCGGCCATAGCGCCGTGCCGCCGGCATCTGTGGCCCGCGGGCTGGTCGGGTCGCCCGGCAAGGCGAGCACCGCCACCTGCTCGGACTGGCCTCCCTGCAACACCAGCGCGGCCAAGAGGCGCTTGCTGTCCTTTGCCGCATCTAGATGGCGGTCCGCCACGACCTTGGCCTGCAGCGCCCACCACAGCCCGCCAATGACCAGCGCCGCCACCGCCGCCGCGGCCATTTGCTGCTTGCGCCCAGACTTTTTTGTCTCCAGGCGGAACATCACGCTGAAGTCCTGGATGACTTGCTGCATCTGCAGCTTCTTCTTGCCGGCCTCCAGGCGCTCTGCCGGGTCGGGCAAGGCAAAGGTCGCCATGCCGGTGCCCAGCTTCTCTGCGGCGCTGCCCGGGCGAATGCGCGGCGTAAAGAAAATCTCCGCGTTATCCTGGGGATTGGGTTGGGCTGCGTTGCTGGATTGAGCCGCGTTGCTCGATTGGGCTGGGCTGTGGGCCTGAATTGGGCCGCGGGCCTGCACCGCCGTGGGGGCACTGGGCGCCCGCGCCGGCGCAATCGTCTGGCCGGTCGGCCGCGCGCCAGCACCCACGGGCGGTGCAACCGTGGGATCCAGCGTCGCAATCAGCTGGTCACCGGCGTTTCGCGTCAGAATGAGCCAAGTGCGGCAGCCCGGGCAGCGCGTGCGCGTGTCCGACCGCTCGCCAAAAGCCCTGGGCGAAATCTCATAGTTCTGATCGCAGTTGGTACAGGTAAACTGCATGATCACGCGCGCGAGCAACCAAGGGGCTCAGCAGCGCCAAGCATGCGGCGCAGCGCGCGCGGGCGCAAGTCGGAGAATTCCCCGACCGGCCGCGGCTACAGACTTTCTTTGGCGCCGGTGTACAGACCTTCTAGCAGGTCCTTGTACTTGCCCTCGACGACCTTGCGCTTGACCTTCTGGCTCGGGGTCAGCTCGCCGCCTTCGATCGACAGGTCCGTGGGCAACACCGCGAACTTCTTGATCGAAGCGTAGCTCGGCAGGTCGGCATTGACGGTCTTGAGCGCCGCCTGGAGCAGATCGGCCAGCGCCTTGGAGTTGAGCTGATCGGCATAGCTTCCCGCAACGCCGTTCTGCTTGGCCCAGAGCTCCAGATCTTCAACCGGGAAGCCAAACAGCGCACTGCAGAAGTTGCGGTTGTTGCCGTGGACCAGCACCGAGCACGAGATCGGCACCGCCACCTTGAGCTTGGACTCAATGTGCGCCGGCGCGACGTACTTGCCGCCCGAGGTCTTGATCAACTCCTTGATCCGGTCGGTGATCTTGAGGAAGCCCTCGCTGTCGAGCTCGCCCTTGTCACCGGTGCGGAGCCAGCGCTTGCCCTGGGCGTCGGTGTAGAACGACTCCGCGCTGGCCTCAGGCAGGTTGTGGTAACCCGTCATCACGCCGCGGCCGGCCAAGAGAATTTCGCCGGTCTCCGGGTCGATTTTGACCTCCGCCCCCGGCACCGGCAGGCCCACAGAGCCAAACTTGTACTGCGCCGGGCGGTTGACAAAGGTCGCCGCGGAGGTCTCGGTCAGGCCGTACCCTTCAAGAATCAGGATGTCCGCGGCGTGGAAGAACTCGGCGATGTCGCGGGAAAGCGGCGCCGACCCGGAGATAAAGAAGCGCACCCGGCCGCCAAAGCGGTTCTTGAGCTTGGAAAACACCAGCTTGTCCGCGACCTTGAACTGGGCGCTGAGCAGGCCACCCGGCTCGCGACCTTGCTGGCGCAGAGCGCTGACTTGGCGGCCGACCTTAAAGGCCCACTGGAAGATCTTGTACTTGAGCGGGCTGCCGCTCTTGGCGCCGGAGATGACCTTGTTGTAGACCTTCTCAAAGATTCTGGGCACCGCGGCGATAAACGTCGGCTGGATGACCGCGAGGTTGTCGACCAATTTGTCGATGCGCCCGTCGATCGCCGTGGTAAAGCCGATGCGGACCTGCGCCGCCTCCAGCACCTTGCCAAACGAGTGGGCCAGCGGCAGCCAGAAGTACTGCAGGTCGTCTTCCTTGAGCAGGCCCAGGTCGTCGATGGCCTTGCCCTCAAAAACCCAGCAATCGTGAGTCAACTCAACGCCCTTAGGCACGCCAGTGGTCCCGGAGGTGTAGATGAGGGTCGCGAGGTCTTCCGCCTGCACGGCCTGCACGCCCGCCTCATAAGCCCCGGAATTCTGGCTATTCCACGCCTCGCCCTTGGCCTCAAGCTCGCTCAGGCTGATCACCTTGCCGTCGCCACTCGCCTTACCGTCAAAGGTGACGATGGTGGTCAAGGAGGGCACCCGGGCCTGGATCGACTGGATCTTCTCGATCTGCCCCTGATCCTCCGCAAAGATCACCACCGACTCGGAATCCTTGAGAATGTATGCGCACTCCTCCGCGGTGTTGGACGGATAGACCGTAGTCGTGGCGGCGCCGGAGCACAGAATGCCCAGGTCGGCGAGCACCCAGTCCAAGCGGGTGTTGGCCAAGATCGCCACGCGCTGCTGCGACTCCACGCCCAAAGACTTGAGTCCGCACGCGATGTTGCGCACACGCACCCCGGTTTGGGCCCAAGTCAGATCAGCCCAACCGCTGCCAGAGGGGTAGCGAAACGCCACTTTGTTCGCGCTCGCCTTGGCGCGGTGCAAGAAAGTCTCTGGGATCGTGCGAAACTCAGCCATGGCGAGAACCTCCAGAAGGGGGGGCACTGGGTGTGGGGGAGCGCCCGCGAGACGCTCTAACTCTGCAGACCTAAAGGGGCCTTCCGCGGGGCGTCGGGCTTGCGGGCGGTCTTGGACCCGGGGGCTACGGGGTTGAAACGCCGCAACTGTAGCGCCAGATCGCCAGGGCCACAACCCCCGAATTTTGACGGCGGTGGAGAATCTTGTCGACGGCTCGACCGGCCGCCGCGGCCAGCGGTCGATCTTTGCTTTGACCGCTCACGCGCCGGGCGATGGCGCCCTTGTCAACGCCTTGGCGCCATGAGACAGTTGTCACTGGTGACTTGTGCTTTGCGCAGAAGTCCGGTCGGCTCAGGCGAGCCGATGCCGATTTGCAGGGTGCCCCCTAACCGGCACTGCCGGAAGGAATAAGCGGAGGCGCTAAGCCGTTCAGAGGGTCTTGAACGCCACTGGCGTCGCAGCCCCCTCCCCGCCGACCGACGACCGGAACCGCAAGGGAGGTCTGAAGTCTGAGCCTCCAGTCGCCGCCCTGCTGCGGGGCCTCCCGCCCCGATGCCCCCGGTTCGCAACCTTTGTGTACGTGTGGGCGGCGCGCCGCCCCAAGGAGATTTCAGATGCCCGCCCACGCCCAAGTCCAGGCCCGCACTGTCGGGCTCGCCAATCCGCCGCCGACCCGCTCCAACGCCGCCCTGGTGCGCGTGGCCAAGCCCCGCTCGGGCACGGTCAAGGGCGAGAAGAGGGTCATTGAGTACGTGGCCCGCGCCACGGCTGAAAAAGGCTATAAGTGCACCACGCTCAAGGAGTTGGCTGACGCTGTTGGCCTGTCAAAAGAGGCCCTGCGCCTGCGCGTAGACGCCCTGCGCGCCGACGGCCGCCTGCGCCGCGAGCCCTGCTGGTGCGGCGAGATCGACACCCCGCACGTGCGCTTTTACCCGCCAGGGGAAGCGGGTGCGGTCGAGACGGACGCGAGCGCCCCGGCCTACGCGGCCGCCGCCCCCGCTTACGTGGCCCCGGCTTACGTGGCCCCGGCCGCGGCTCAGGCCGCCCCAGCGCCGACGAGCCGTTGGCAGATCCAGCAGATCGTCCCCGCGCAGCCGGACACCTGGGCCCTGTACCGCCTCAGCGGCACGGTGTGGCGCGATCCCGTGGTGGCTTGGGGCGTTTGGCAGTCGCCGATCGGCTCGACCGCCGGCCCGCTAGTGTTCAGCGGCCAGGCCCTGGAGCCCGCCGCGGTTTCCCCGGGCTTTGTGGGCGTGCGCATCGGCGCGTTCCGCTGCATGGACGGCGAGCGCACCTTTGACGTGGGCGCCGCTGCGACCGAGAACGACTGAGTTCACGACGCCTATGGCGTGAGATCAGGTGGATAGAGCCCACCCCACCCCCACGGGTCCATTGAGTTGGTCCGCGGCGGTGGGGTGGTGCGTTTTTGGCTGGGCCTACTCGCGGACGAGCATAAAGTAGTGGTCCAGGGGCTTGTCGCTCTTGTAAGCCGCGCCGATGCTGACGTGATCGCTGATTTTGCGAATGAAATCGCTGGTGCCCTTGAAGACGAACATCTGCAGACCGTGGCTGTTGGGCACGACTTTGGGCCAACCGGGCACGACGGCGCCATCGGGAATCTGGGCGTAATCGACGACGACACCGCCGCGCTCGCGCCACTGCGGGTGATCGGCGGTGCTGTAAGCGACAAAATACCCTGGGCCAATCAGCGGCCGGGTAGAGCCCTCATTGTAGCCAAACAGCCGCGGCGAACCGTCGGCGGGGCGGCAAACGCGCTTCTCAAACCTCTGCCAAGGCGCCGGCAGCGGCAGGGTGTTCTGGCCGTACTGGCGAATTTCCGTCAGCGGCGCCGTGCTGGGTGGGGCCAAATCGTCCAGGGTTATCTGCACTTGCGCCAGAGCAAACAGCTGCCGTTGGGCGGCGCGACCTAGGGCGCGGCATTGGCGCAGGCGCTCCGCGCTGTCCAGGGCCTCCAGGTGGCCGGCGATGGCCGACAGGTCCGCCCCCTGTTGGAGCAACGTTTGCAGAGCGCTGGTGGACATCGATCTCTCCTGTGGACCCCAGAGGTCCGGCGGGCTGTGAGCTTAGGACAGCGGCCAAAACAAATCGACGGTTTTGTTGGCGGCGGCGCGGTCTCGCACGGTGTTGCTGAGTTGGACCGATCGATTGGGCAAAGGCTGCACTGGCCTGGCCCGGAGCGGCGCGGCGAAGGTAGGGCGGCCGGGTTGGGTCCTCGCCCGGGGGTCGCCGGCTCGCGCAGTGGCGCCGCATGTGTCAAGATCGCGGGTTGGCTGCCGCGGCGCAGCGCTGTCAAGCTAGCCCACGACCAGGGAGATCGATGATCACCGCCCTTCAACTCCGCTCCAAAGCTCGCATTTTCTGGACTGCCCCGCTGCTGATGCTGGCGCTCGGCTGCTCCAAGCCCGAACGGCCCGCGCCGGCCGGCCCCGGAGTGACGGCGGACAAAGCGGCGATCGGCGTCGATCAGGTGCCCAAACTCAGCGAGGCGCAAAAGGCTTCTGCCCTGAGCGCGGAACAGCGCAAGGTGGTGGTGGCCAAGATCGGCGACCGCGAGGTGACCCTGGGCGACCTGGAGCAGCGGCTGTTGGCCGAGCCGGCGGTGGTGCAGAGTCAGTTTGCCAGCGTGCAAAAGCGCAAGGAATACCTGGCTAAGCTCGTGCAGTTTGAGGTGATGGTGCTGGAAGGCCAGCGCCGCGGGCTAGACAAGGACCCGGAAGTGGTCGAGGCGATGCGCCAGGCGATGGTGCGCAAGTACCTGCAGACGGCGTTGCCTGAGGATATCGATCCGCGGGCGATCCCGGAGGCCGATCTCAAGACCTACTACGACGCCAACCCCGGGGTGTTCCACAAGCCGGAGCAGGTCGAGCTGAGCCACATGTTGCTGAGCGACAAAGCGAAAGCCGATCAGGTGCGCAAGGAGATCGAGAGCGGCGCGGAGGGCAACACCGCCAAGCTGGTGTCGCTGTGGAACGATTACGTGGTGCGGGTTTCAGAAGACAAGGCCACCGCGCCGTACCTGGGGGCCCTGGGCTTGGTGAGTCGCACCTTGCCGCCCGGTGCCACGCCGGCGGACCAGGAGCGCTTTGCCGCGCTGCCCAAGGCCTTGGTGGAAGCGGCGATGGCGCTGGAGCCGTTTACCCTGGGGCCGGTGGTGCAGAGCGACAAGGGGTTTCACGTGATCCTGGTGACTTCCAAGTCGCCCGCCGTGGAGAAGAGCTTTGACGCCGCCAAGGAGTCGATCCGATCGCGCATTGCCAAACGCGAACGCGATCTGCGCCGCCAGCAGCTGCTGGAGGATCTGCGGGCCAAGGCCAAGGTGCAGATCGATGACGACGCGGTTCGCCTGATTCCCCAACCGAAATTTGAGCGCGCCCCCAAGCTGGAGGGCCCTGGCGTCCACGATCACAGCGATCACGGCCCAGGAGAAGGCGAGCCCGCGGCACCCGCTGGAGCGCCCGCCGTCGCACCGCCCGCTGCACCAGCCCAGCCCGCCCAACCCGCCCAGCCCGCTGCAGGGAAGTGAACGCATGACCAGCAAGAACCTGACTTCGATAATCTATGCCTGCACGGTTATGGTGGTGAGCGCCGCAGCTGGGCCTGCCCATGGCCAAACGGTGCGGCGGGCGGCGATGCCTGCCGGGTATGAAGAGGTGGAAGGCGTGGCGGCGGTGGTCGGCGATACGCTCATCGCCCTGAGCGAGCTGCGCCGGGCCATGGGCAGCCAGATGGCCACGCAGCAGCTGGTGCCGACCGATATCGAGCGGCCGCGATCGGCGCAGGCATTGCGCCTGCAGGTGCTTCAGTCGCTGATCGACAACGCCCTGGTGCTGCGCGCCGCTCGCGAGCTGGCCGTGACGGTAGAAGAGCGCGAGATCGACCAGCAGATCGGCGAGACCAAGAAGAGAAACCTGTGGAGCGACGAAGAGATGGAGGAAGCGGTGCGCAAGCTGGGCTTTGCCGGCCTGACGCCGTATCGCCAGCACGTCCGCTCGGAAATGGTCCGCTTGCGCATGCTGCAGATCAAGCTGGGCAGCCGCTTGCGCATCGCCGATGACGAGATCAAGAAGGTGCTGGAGCTGGAGCACTGCGGCGGCACCTGCGAAGAAGAGGTGCAGGCGCGCCACATCATGGTGGCCGTCAAGCCGGATGACAGCCCGGGCGCGGTCAATGCCAAGCGCGAAAAAGCCTGGATGATCCATGACCTTTTGGCTGGCGGCAAGCAGACCTTTGAACAGCTGGCAGAGAAGTACAATGACGACCGCGGCGCGGTGGACGGAAGTCTGGGCTGGCAGCGCCGCTGGACCCTGGAGCCGGGGCTGGGCGCCAAGATGTGGAGCCTGCACAAAGGCGAGATCTCGGCCGTGGTGCAGACACCCTTTGGATTCCACATCTTGCAGGTGATGGACCGGCGCAAGGCCGAGGCGAAGGACAAGCAGCTGCTGGAAGACTACGTGCGCCACCGCCTGCAAGAGGACCAGCTGTCGCGGCTTTACAAGACCTGGATTGAGGAATTGCGCCGGACCACCCACATTGAAGTGCGGCTGTAGCGATTCTACTGAAATCAGAGGCTGTTAGGCGTGGATTCGCGGCAGGGGCGGCAGCTGCTCCAGCACCGTGCACTCGTGCTCGGCCAGCTGCTGCAGGCGTTCGCGCACGGCGACGCGGTCCTGATAGTGCTCCGCCAAGCGCACAAACACCGCGTGGTGGCGGGCTTCTGACTCCAGCAGGCTGCGAAAAGCTTCGCGCAATTCGCCGTCTGGGTGCTGTTCTGCCAACAACTTGAAGCGCTCGCAGGACCTCGCTTCGATCAGCGCGCCGATCAGCAGCAGGTCGATCAGTTTCTCCGGCATGCCTTTGCGCACCTGGGCATGCAGCTGGGCCTGATAGCCGGAGGGCGACTGGGAATCCATGGCAATTCCGCGCTTTCTTAGGATCGCCATCACCAGCTCAAAGTGTTCCAGCTCCTCTCTCGCCAGGGCAAGCATAGGCTCGACCAGCTCTGGGCGGTCGGGAAAACGCGCCAGCAGCGCCAGGGCCTGCGAGGCGGCTTTGCGCTCACAGTGCGCGTGATCCATCAGGATTTCTGGGGTATGGGCGATGGCGCGGGCCAGCCACTCGGGCTCGGTGCGACTGCGCAGACACAGCATGGCGGGACCTGAGGGCGGCGTGGTGTCGCCTGGAGAGGTCTTGTAGCATGGGAGCGCCTCTGCTGGCACCTGGGAACCGCCGTGCACACCGCCCCTGCCCTGATCGCCGCGTTGACGTGCTTTGCTGTGGCCGTTTCTGGTCCGGCCCTGGCAAAATCGCCCGCCCCCAAGGCCAAAACTGCGCCGGCGGCGCCCAAGAGCCCAGGGACCAAGCCCGAGCCCGCCAAGGCCGCGGCCTCGCCGCTTCGCCAAGACCCGCTGCTGGCGCGGCTGCTGGCCTCGCTGGACAAAGCTCTGGCCGCCAAGCCCGATCCGGCCCAGAGCGATCCGCCTCAGGCGCCCGCCCCAGATCTGGCGAGCGCGGTGCTGATCGGCATGGCCCGCACATCGCTGGTGGCGACGGTGCACGGCCATTTTGCCCTGGCTGGGCTGGGTCACGCCCTGCGGGGCGGCGCCATGAAGCCGGACGAAGTGGCGACGATGGCCGCGACCATGGCGCAGAATTACAAGGGCCTTTCAGAGACTTTTCTGCAGCTGGCCGGACAGAAGGCCTTTGAAGGTGAGCTGGCCCAGCTCTGGCGCGAGGTGGCGGGCCTGGCCAAGAAGGGCCAGACGGCAGCCGAGGCGCTGCGGCAGGTAGCGCTCAACCCGGGCGAAAATGCCCACCTGGGGCCGTTTGACGCGGCGCTAGAGGACTACCGCAGCTCTTTGCAGGCGCTGATGACCGCGCTGCAAGGGGGGCAGAAGTAGCGGCGGATCGCCGGGTTTTTGTCGTTTAGAAACAGTCCGATCGACCTGGATCCGAGGGTGGGATCGCGGTGCGGCAAATCGCCTGAGCTACAGCCCGGCCGACTCGACCAAGGCCAAGCGCGCCCGCGCCGCTGCCGCCTCTCCCTCTTGCCCCAGGGCGGCGTGGGCCTGGGCGCTGAGGCTATGCACCTGAGGATCGTAGGGATTGAGCCACGCCGCCTGCTCCAGCGCCTCTAGAGCGTCGCGCCAGCGCGATTGGAGCACCGCCAGCCGGCCTGACAGCACGTAGAGGGGGGCGTGGTCGGGCATGCTCTGCAGGGCGGGCTGCAAATAGTCCAAAGCCTCTGTGGGCTTGCCAAGATCCAGCAGCACCCTCACCAGTCGCGCCACCAACCAGGGACCGCTTTGCGGCGCGGCGGCCAAGGCCTTGCGGTACTCAATCGCCGCGGCAAGGGGCCGGCGCTGCACCGCGAGGCGATCGCCAAGCTCAGAGAACCGCTTGGCTTCTGCGGCGAGCACCGGGCCAGCAGCGCTGCCGCGCTTGAACACCAGCGGCACCTTGGCGGTGGGCGCGTCGCTGACATCGCGCAGGTCCAGAGTCTGCCACTCGCGCCGGCAAGCCGCGGCAAAAGCCGCCGACGATAGGCCGGTCAGCTCCTGAATCACCGCGGCCTCGCTCTGCCCTTGACCAAAGCGCGCGACCAATTGCCCTGCAGCGGAGAGGGGTTCACTGGGGGGTGCCCCCGCCCCACCGGCCGTCTTGCGCAGGAGCGCCAGCACCGCCACGTGGACTTCGGCAAAGGCCAGCTGGGTCTGGTCCTGGCTGGGGAGCACCGCGAGCGACGGATACATGCGCGCAAGGCCAATCCACGCGTTTTTCTTGCGGGCCGCGGCCAGAATCTGCTTCTCCTCCGCGTCTAGATCGCCCGGCGCTGCGCCCCGCCAACTGCCCTGCAGGGCCCGCGCCAGGCCCTCGTGCATCCACACGGGCACCTGTGGACCGCCGCGCTTGATCACAAACCAGTGGACCAGCTCGTGCACCACCGTGTCCGCCCAGGCGTAGCCAAAGAGCAGGTCCTGCGGGCTGGTGATCATCACCCGATTGTGCTTGCACAGCGCGATGGTCCCCGAGGTGCGCACCTGTTGCAGCGTCAGGCCAGAGACGCGGGCCAGGTCGTCGGCGCGGGGGTAAACGTGCAGCTGAATCGGCGGAGAAGCGCTGCCCAGGGCGCCAAAGGCCGCCTCCAGCTTGGGCAAAGCCTTGCTGAGCACGGTCTCCAGATAGGCCAGCAGCACTTCATCGGGCCCCGGGCGGAGCCACACCTCGACCTTGCCGCCGGCCAGCTTGTACGACTTGGCGCCCTTGATCACCTCCGCGCTCGCTTCGGCCACTTCAACCCACGCGGCGGCGCGCTCGCGCAATTCCGCAGGCGCTGTGGGCAATCCCGCGACCTTTTGCAGCGCCACCTTGGCCGGCCCCCAGCGCCCCGCCAGCAGCTCGACGATGCCCGTGCCCATGTCCAAGGACGCCGAACCCGCCGGCACGGCCACCTGCAATTCCGCAAGGGCCGCGCGGCCACAGACCGGATCCTCATGGCCCAGACAGCGCGCCAGCTTGAGCGCCGCGGCGTCGGCCGGGTCCACGGCGATCGCAGGCGCGGGCGGGCGCGGCGCGGCCAGGGCGGGCGCGGCAAACAGCAGGCTGCCCACGGCCAAAATCTGCGCCCACAGGGAGCGTCTTGGACTCGCAGCGGCAGGGCGAATGGCGGGGAGGAATCGGCTCAATTCCAGTCCTGGGCGGCGATTAGGCCCGCGCCATGGTGGCGATTGCCGCGGCGCTCGTCAACGCGCGCGGGGCGAGGCGCCAATTCTGGGGCGCAGATTTTGATCCTCAGCCAACCCGCCGATAAGCTCTGGACAAGCCCGGCGCCGATGCCCCACCATGCGCCACGGCCGCCGCTTTGGCGGCGCTGGGTTTGGCGTGCGCAGTTCCCTGTACGACCGCAGATTCGCCATCGTCACCGGCAAGGGCGGCGTGGGCCGCACCACCGTTTCGCTGGCCCTGGGGCTGGTAGCGGCGCGCTACGGCCTGCGAACTTGCATTGTTCAGCTCGGCGCGCGCGATTGGGCCGGCAAGCCGTTTGGCCGGATCGAGCCCAGCTACCTGCCGGTGCCGCTGCTACCCGCGTCGATGCTGCCCGGATCGCTGGGCGCGCCAGAACTACCGCTGTACGCTGCCAATTTGACGCCCTCTGACGCCCTGCGCGAGTACGGCCAGATGAAGCTGCGCTTCCGGGCGATCTACAATTTGGTGTTTGAGAACGACGTGATGCGCCGCCTGACCCGGATGATCCCGGGGATGAATGAGATGCTGATGCTGGGCAAGGCCTGGCACATGGAGGCGATGGACAAGGGGCCGGGCGGCAAACCCACCTGGGACCTGCTGATCATCGACGCCCCGGCGACCGGGCACGGCGTGTCGCTGCTGCGGCTGCCCCAGGTCATCAGCGAATCGGTGCCGTTTGGGCCCATGGCTGAGGATGCCCGGGCTATGCGCGCCCTGCTCGAGGATCCCAGCCGCACCGCGCTGCATGTAGTCACGCTGCCTCAAGAACTGCCCGCCACAGAGGCTCTGGAGCTGTGCCAACAGGTGCGGACGACGCTTGGCATGCCAACAGGATATCTGTTTATCAACAAGGTGTTGGGCAAGGTCATCAGCGAGAGCCAGCGCCGGTCGCTCAAGCAAGTCCGCGAGCGCAGCAGCGGCCTGGCCCTCAGCGCCGTCTCTGCGGCAGAAATGTACGAGCACTGGCGCGCCGCAGAGCAGCTGCAGATCCAGCGACTTGTGCGCCAAGCTGCCCTGCCTACTGTGGAATTGCCGCACTTGCTGGAGCCCATCGGCCGCAGCCAGTTGGAGCAGCTCGCCAGCATCGCCCAAGCCGGCATTGAAACTGCCGATCTGCGCATAGAAGGCCGCGGACAGCGCAGCGCCGGGGCGCCATGAATTGCCGCGGGCCCGCGCTGATCCTGACCCTGGTGGCTCCCTTGGCCGCGGTGGCTGCGCTGGCCTTGGCGCCTGGTGAAACCGCCGCGCCGCCGGCCAGCCCGCCTCCAGCCGCCGCCGTTGCCGCCCGGGAGCCCGCCATGAACCCGCAAGAGCAAGCCCAGCTGCGCCAAAAGCGCTTGCAGGACGCAGGAATCGCCGATGTCACCTTGGTAGAAGCCGTGGCATTTGGCCCAGGTGGCGCCGAGCGCTGGCGCCTGGCCAACGGCCTAGAAGTGGTGATCGCCGCCGATCCGCGCGCGCCGGTCGCCGCCGTGCATACTTGGGTCAAGGTGGGATCGGCCGACGAGCGCGCGGGCCTGACCGGCCTGGCCCACCTGTTTGAGCACCTGATGTTCAAGGGCACCCAGCGCCATCCTCCAGGGTCCTTTGACCGGCTGTTGGAGCAACACGGCGCGTCTGCCAACGCCGCGACCTGGCTGGATTGGACCATGTACCACCAGGTGGTGCCGCCGGCCCAGCTGGCTCAGGTGCTTGATCTGGAAGCGGATCGCTTGACGAACCTGGCGCTGACTCCGCCGGCTCTCCGCGCCGAACTGGAAGTGGTGCGCAATGAGCGCCTAGAGGTCGTCGACAACAGCCCGGACGGGCAGATGGATGAAGCGGTGTGGCGCGCGGTGTTTGGCGACGGCCCGTACGGCCACCCGACCCTGGGATTTGCCAGCGATCTAGCCAAGATCACCCTGAGCGATGCCCGCGAGTTCTACAAGGCCCGCTACGCCCCGGGCAATGCTGCGGTGATCGTGGTGGGCGGAGTGGACGTCGATGCGGCACTCAAAGCCGTGCGCCAGAGCCACGGCGGCCTGGAGCCGCGGGCCGTGACGCCCAGGGCCAGCGCTTCGCCGACTACGCGGATGAGCCGGGTCAAGGTCGATCTGGACAGCCAGACAGCGCGGCTGGCGCTGGTGTGGCGCACGGTGGCCCTGGACCACGCCGATCATCCCGCCCTGGCCCTGCTGGCCGAGGTGTTGGCCGGGGCGGATTCCACGCGGCTGCACCGGTTCCTGGTCGATGACAAGCGCTTGGCCTCTTCCGTGACCTGCGATCAGAGCGATCTGCGCCTGGCGGGTGCCTTTGAGGTGCGCGTAGCCCTGAGGCCCGGCCAAGCGCTGCAAGAGGCAGAAGAGGCTGTGCACGCCCAACTGGCGCTGATCACCGGCGACAAACCGATCTCAGAAGCCGAGGTGGCAGCCGCCAAGAACCGCATGAAGACTGACGAATTGCGTGAGCTCGCCAGTGTCGACAGCCGCGCCGATTTGCTGGGCCACACCTGGGCCACCGCGGGCAGCCTGGCGGGCCACGGCAAATGGTGGCAGCAGCTGGATCAGCTACAGGTGGCCGATGTGCAACGCGCCGCCAAGAATTGGCTGACCGCGGAGCGCCTGGTGACCGTCGTCGCCGCCCCGCGCCCAGCGGCACCGCAAGAGCGCGTCAGCAAGGCCGGTGGAGCCAAGCGCTGATGGTCGGATTTCTTGCGATGATCCCAAGGTTTTTTGGCTTCTCTCGCCGCCCCGCCCTTGTGGTTTGGCTGCTGGTGGCCGCGTCAGGAGGCCTTATGCTTGCCCCATTGGCAGAAGCGGCGCCGAAGCGTCCAGCGCCCCCAGAGCTGCTGCAGGTAGACAGTCCGTGGCCGGCGCTGGTGGCCGTGCGCGTGGCGATTGGCGGCGGCGCCAGCCTGGATCCCCAAGGGCAGGAAGGGCTTGCGCTGCTGGGCTGGAACGCGGCCCTGCGCGGCGCCGGTGAGCGCAACCGCGCCGAGCTGGCCCAGGCCCTGGACGCCTTGGGCGCGCGGCTGGAGGTGGCGGTAGACAAGCAAAGCGCGGTGATCTATGGCGATGTGGCCGCAGACCAGCTGGAGCCCTTTGCGCGGCTGCTGGCCGATGTGCTGCTGCGGCCGCGTTTTGAGCCCGCAGAAGTGGAGGCGGTGCGCGCCGAGCTGATCGCCGATCTTGAGCAATTACAGGATGATGACGAGACTCAGGCCGGGGACGCCGCCGGGCGCTACCTGTACCGCGGCCAACCCCAGGGCCGGCCCACCGCGGGCACAGCGGCGAGCCTGCGCGCCATCGACGCGACCAAGCTCAAGGCCTGGCACAAGCGGCTGGTGGTCTCAAGCAACCTGCGGCTGGGCCTTGCCGGCGATCTGCGCGGAGAGACAGCCAAAAAGACCCTGCTGGCGGCGCTGGAAGGGCTGCAGGGCGGTCCGGTGCCGAGCCCCAAGCTGGCCAAGATGGTCGCCCAGGGCCGGCGACTGCTGCTGATCGACAAAGCCCGGCGCACCCAGGCTCAGGTGGTGCTGGCGATGACCGCCGCCCCGGCAAAACACAAGGATTTGCTGGCGATGCTCGTGGGCAACGCCGTACTGGGCGGCACCTTTACCTCAAGGCTCAACCGCGAGATCCGCGAACTGCGCGGCTGGGCCTACCAGACCTGGTCGGGCCTGGCGGCGGCGCCGGGGACTTCCACCTGGTCCCTGGGTTTTGCCTCAGCCAACCGCGACACGCCGGCGGCGCTGGAGATGGCGGTGCGGGTGGTGGAAGAAATGCAGAGCCTGGGCGTCACCCCGGCCGAGCTGCGCCACGCCAAGGACTGGCTCAAGGGCGCCCACGGTCTGGCGATGGAGACGGCCACGGGGGAGCTCGCCCAGCGCATGCGATTTGCCGAGCTTGGCCTTGCGCAGAGCGATCTCGACCAGTTTGCCCAGCGGGTAGAAGCCGTCGACGCCAAGGCGGTGCAGCGGGCCCTGCGCGAGCAGCTGCGCCCCGATCACCTGGTGGGCGTGGTCGTCGGCAGCGCCCGGGCCTTGGCAGAGAAGCTGGGCTCTAGCAGCGCCGCCTTTCAGATCGAGCGCATTGCCGCCACGGACCTGCCGGAAGCGACGACAGCCACGGGCCTTTTGGGCGGGACCCGGCCAGTGGCTCCACCTGCCGATGAGGGCAGCGACGGCAGCCACGGCCCCGACCACGAGCCAGAGAACGGCGACGCGGTGGGCCCAGAAGAAGACGCGGAGGAGGCGCCATGAGCGACAATTCCCCTGGCGAAGCGCGGATCATCTTGGACCTGAGCGCCGTCGATGCCTTTGCCGAGCGCGCCCACCGCGGCCAGAAGCGCAACACCGGCGACGACACCGCCCCAGAGCTGGCCTACATCGTGCATCCCCGCGCGGTGCGGGCCTTTTTGGAGGACGAGCACCCGGATCCGGGCCTGCGCGAGCCGTGGGTGTTGGCCACGGCCCTGCTGCACGACGTGCTGGAAGATTGCGACGTCCATCACCATGAAGTGACGGCGCAATTTGGTGCAGATGTCTCGGCGGCCTGCCGGGCGCTGTCCAAGCAGCTCAAGGCCGATCCGCGGGCGCTCAAGACCCCCGAGCAATACTGGGCGGTGCTGGCCGATGCGCCCCTGGCCGTGCGACAGATCAAAGGGGCGGACCGCGTCGACAACTTGCGCTCGTGTCTGCGCTGGCCGCGGCCCAAGCTGGTGGCCAAATACCTTGTGGAAACACCGCGCTACGTGCTGCCCATGGTCGCGGAGGACGCGTTTCTCTACGCACTCTTGTGCGAGCTTTTGGCACAAATGGCCCGGGCTTACCGCCCGTGAATTGCCGGGGTTGAGACAAATTCCATGGTTAGGGCGCGCCGCGGCCCGACCGCTGCCGCAGCAGCGCGAGCCCCAGCAACAGCCACGCCGCCAGGGCCACCGCGCTCAGCCCCAGCATCGCCGAGCGCAACGGCGGCGGCTGGTACTGCAGGCGCAGCTGGTGGTCGCCCGCTGGCAGCTCGACCTGCAGCAGACCGCCCTTGGAGGCCTGCCAAGCCAGCGGCTGCGCGTCCAGGCTCAGCTGCCAGCCGTCAAAGGCATAGCGCGCCAGCAGCGCCTGGGTCAGAGCCTCGACCCGCAGGTCCATCTGAGTGTCGACACCGCTGCCGCTCACGGCCCGCACCTGCACCGGCGCCCCGCTCAGCAGCAGCGGATCGCGGCCGGGCTGGGGCCGATCGCGGCGCCACGCCTGGGGATCTGCGCCGCGCACCACGTATTCATCGCGAAATTCCACGGCGATCTGCCCAGTGCGCAAGAACGCCGGGGCCAGCGCCCCTTCTAGCCGCTGGGCCGCGCCGGCTGGCAAGGGCTGGCTCTCGTGCCACGGCCGCGCCGCAGAAATGAGCGCCAGCAGGAAGAAAACCGCCATCGCCATGCGGATCTGCTTCTCAGGCCGGTCGTGCCCCCACAGCGCCAGAGCCGCCGCCGCCGCCAGGGCCAGCAGCAGCGCCATGGGCCCGACAAAGCGCCATGGGAACTGAAAAAGCTCAATCAACGGCAGGTTTTCCCACACCACTGCGCTGGTAGGGGTGGCGAGCCACAGCAGCGCCGCCGCGCCGGCCAGCAGCACGCCCAGCATCGACCGCAGCCACCCGGGGGCGAGCTTGCCCGCTGCGCGCAACCCCAGCGCCGCTGCGGCCACCAGCGCGCTGAGCCAGCCGGCGGCAAAGAACTCTTCGCCCGACAGGAGCGCGGAGAAAGACTGAAAGTTGTTGTGAAAATCCAGCTTGTCGCTGGCCAAGCGCTGCAGGTCCAGGTGGCCTTTGTAGGCCAGCGCCGGCACCCAGAACCACGCCGCCAGGGCCAGCCCCAACAGCGTGCCGCCGCCCAAGGCCAGCAGCCCCTGGCGGCGATCGGCCCCGCGCTGCGGAATGGCCACGGCGGCGGCGCCCAGGCCCAGCGCCAGGCTCAGCACCGCCAGGGCGGTCAGGTTGTGCGCCAGGGTCACCGCGGCGACGCCCGCTGCCAGCAGCAGCGCGCCGCGCAGGGGCCGGGTCGCGGCGCTCAGAGCCCCCTCCAAGGCCAGGGGCGCCAGGGCCAGCGCGGCAAATTCAGCAGAGGCGTTGCGGAGAAGGGCATCGCCGATCACGTACGGATGCAGGACGTAAAGCAGGGCCGCCAGCCAAGCCGCTGCCCGCGCCGCCGCCGTGGCCTCGCCCACCAGGGCCCGCGCCGCCCGCCGCGCTGTGAGCGCCGCCGCCAGGAAAAGCAGCGCCAGCGCCGCGGTCGCCGCGTGGGTCACATTGCCAAGCACCGCCGCCAGCAGCGCAGTCAGGGCCGAATAGAGAGGGGCGTAGTAGAGAAAGGTGGGCGCGCCATAGCCGCCGTTGGTGTACGCCGCCCACACGGGCGGAACCTGGCCGTCGCCCAGGGCATTGCGGTACTCGGCCGCGCGCGCCAGCTCATAGATCCAGTCGTGCCCTTGGGGATAGCCCCCGCTCAGCAGCGGCCAGCTCGCCAGCAGGGCCAGGGCCAAAAGCCCAAGCGCGGCGCCGAATTTGTCGAGCCCATGCGCGTTCACGTCGGCCTCGCCGCCAGCACCTGCTGCAAGAGGGCCTCCATGGCCGAGGCATCCGCCGGGCGCTGGGCGGGGTCGCTGGCCATCGCCGCCTCAACCACAGCGGCCAGCCCCGCCGGCAAGCGGGCAGCACAGCCTTGGGCAAGGGGCAAGGGCTCGCCGTGGAGCCGCGCCAGGGCCATGGCCAGCCCGGGTGCCGCATCAAACGGCAAACGCCCCGCCAGGGCCTCGTAGAGCACCAGGGCCAGGGCGTACAAGTCGGCGCGGCCGTCCAGGCTCTGGCCCATCACCTGCTCGGGCGCCATGTAGCTGGGCGTGCCAATCATGTCCCCCGCCGCCTCCAGCTGGCGCACCTGGCCGGTCAGGTCCAAGGCGATGCCAAAGTCGATGACCTTGAGGGCCTCCTGCGGCGTATCTACCCAGATGACAAAGAGATTTGCCGGCTTGATGTCGCGGTGGACCAGGCCCTGGCGGTGCGCCTCGCTTAGCCCCGCCAAGGCCTGGCAGGCCAAGCGCACGGCGCGTTCCGGCGCCAAGACCTTTTGCTTTTTCAGCAGGTCCGCCAGCTCACAGCCCTCCAGCTTCTCCAGGGCCAAGAACAGCCGGCCGTCATCGCTCAGGCCCCAGTCGCGCACCTGCACCACGTGGGGGCTCTTGAGACGGGCAGACAGCCGGCCTTCGTCAAAGAACCTCTGCACTTGCAACGGGTCATCGGCGAGCTCGGGCCGCAGCAGCTTGATCACCAGCTCCTGACCAGTGAGAGCGTGAACCGCGGCGTGGACCACGCCAAAACCGCCTGCGCCCAAGCGTTTTCCAAGGAGGTACTGCTGGTCAATCAGCTCGCCGACCTCCAGCGGCAAGGTCCGCCTCTGCGCCAACGGCAACGGCGGAGCGCGGCGCTGCTGCACCACCACCTCCAGCTCGCCCCCCGGCAGCGCCCGCCAGCCCAAGCCGGCCAGGGGCTCCAGCAGCGGCGCGGCCTCGGCGCTGGCCAGTACCTGCCCCGGTTCCGCCTGATGCCCCAAGGCCACCAGATCCTGCAGCGCGGCCCCGGCGGCCATCCTCAACTGATCATTGGCCAATTCAAGGATACTGCCCCAACCGACCGCCGCCGCGAGCCACAGCGCCCCCTGCAAGGCGTGCAGCACCCGCGCCAGGGGCTCGCCGCTAGGCAAGGTCGCCAGCACCCACCCGGAGCCGAGCTGCAGCGCCCTCAGCGGTCCGCCGCGCAGCAGTTCGCCCAAGGCCTGGGCCGAGCGCTCACCGCCGCGCAGCACCTTGATCGCCAGCAGCGGCCCGCAAAACGCCTCGATCTTCAAGCCTTCCTGCAGGGCACCCTGGGGCAACTGCGCCACCACCTCGGGCCACTGCAGCACCTGCCCGGCGGTGAGGGTGTGCGGCTCCAGCCAGGCCCGCTCGACCACCAGCGTCAGCGGCTCGGCCAGCTTGGAGCGCAAGTGCAGCTGCACCCGGCCTGAACCGCTGCGCAGGCTCGGCGGCTGCAGCCCTTGCGGGGTCGCCTGCACGCTCAGCGGCCGCGCGGGGGCATCGCTGCGCACGCTCAGGGCCAGCGGCTCGATCTGCGGCCAGCCGCGCACCTGGTAGTTGCCGGGCAGCAGATCCAGGGTCCAGGTGAGCTCTTCCCCGGGCTCGAGCTGGGTCTGCGCCAATAGATGCGGCATCCGCGCCGGGCTAGAAAGACACGCCACCCCAGGCAGTTGCCGGCGCAACTCAGCGGACACAGAAAAAGTCAGCGCCACAGAGTCCGCGAGCGACGCGTCATAGCGCACATTGCACGCTGGGCAGTGACTGCCGGTTTGGCTCAGATCCAGCTGCGCAGCGCCCGCGGTCGGCAGCCGGCACGAAGGGCAAATCAACTCCCACTGCAGCCGCAGCAAGCCGCCGCGGGTCGCCTGAAGCAGCGCGATAAGCAGAGCCTGATCGGCCAATTGCCAGCGTTTGGCCAAGCGCAAAGGCAGGATCCGCGCCTGTTCGTCCAACGGCGCCGTCTGGAGCCACTGCCCCAAGCGCTGGCGCAAAACCCCATCGGCCACCTGGGCCAACCCCGCCTGCAGCTTGCGCTCTGCCTCCCCCCGCAGCCGCACCGGCGCCACCGAAGAAGGCTCGATCTGCCGGTCCAACGCCTGCAACGAGTCCACCAGCGCGCGCTGAAACTTGCCGCGAAAAGACAGTGCTAGGTCGATCTGCAGCACCGGCCTCAGAATCCCGTGGCGCGGCCAAAACTGCGCCAGGGCCTGCACCCGCGTGCCGCCGTCCGGCAGATCGCTCAGGATCACCTTGTGCACGGCGCGGAGCAGCGGCCCGCTCAGGTACTCGCGCTCGACGGTAAAATGCTCCGGCGCGGCAAATTCCACAGGCAATTCGCGCCATACGAGCGAGGCACCCAAGTGGCTGAGCGAGCCCCGCGGCTCCGCGCGCTGGCCTTCTTTTGGCTGAACCTCAAACTGCAGGTCAAAGCCGGCGACGCGGTTCATCCGGTCGCTGTCCGACAACACCGCCCAAGCCGATCGCCGGTCCGCGCGGGTCGTCAGGTCCCACTGAAATTGGATCGGCTCGCCCATGTGCCTACACGACCAGCACTTCTTGATGGGTGCCAAACACCGCCCGCAGCGCGTGGCTGATCTCGCCCGTCGTCGCCCTGGCCCGCGCGGCCTGCACCACCGCCGGCAGCAGATTGTCGCCGCTGACCGCCACTCGCTTGAGTTCTTCCATCGCCTGCGCCCACTTTGCCGCGTCGCGACTGGCCCGCAGCGCCTGCACCCGCGCCACCTGCTCCGGCTCCACCCGCGGATCGACGGTCAGCACCGGCACCGGCGGCTCGTTTTCTTGCTTGAACTGGTTGACCCCCACAATCACCTGCTCGCCCCGCTCAATCGCCTGCTGCCAGCGGTAGGCACTGTCCTGAATTGCCCGCTGCGGAAAGCCTTTTTCGATCGCCGCCACCATGCCGCCCATCTCGTCGATGCGGTCCAGATAGCGCTGGGCCTCGGCCTGCAGGGCGTCGGTCCACTGCTCGATCAGGTACGATCCGGCCAGCGGGTCCACCGCGTCCGCCACCCCCGACTCGTAGGCGATAATCTGCTGGGTGCGCAAGGCGATCTGCGCCGCGGCCTCGGTCGGCAGGCCCAGCGCCTCGTCGCGCGAGTTGGTGTGCAGGGATTGGGTGCCGCCCAGCACCGCCGCCAGCGCCTGGAGCGTGACCCGCACGATGTTGTTGTCCGGCTGCTGCGCCGTGAGCATCGATCCCGCGGTCTGGGTGTGAAAGCGCAGCTTGCAGCTCTCTTCCTTCTTGGCGCCAAACCGCTCGCGCATGATCCGCGCCCACAGCCGCCGCGCCGCGCGAAACTTGGCGATCTCTTCTAGGAAGTTGTTGTGGCCGTTAAAGAAAAACGCCAGGCGCCCGGCAAAATCATCGACATCGAGCCCCGAATCCACTGCCGCCTGCACGTAGGCAATGCCGTCGCCCAGGGTAAATGCGACCTCTTGGGCGGCGTCGCAGCCGGCTTCGCGCACGTGATAGCCAGAAATGCTAATGGTATTCCACTTGGGCACGTGGTCGGCGCACCAACCAAACAGGTCGGTAATCAGGCGCATCGACGGCCGCGGCGGGTAGATGTAGGTGCCGCGCGCCATGTATTCTTTGAGGATATCGTTCTGCACCGTGCCCGTCAGCAGCCGCGGGTCGATGCCGCGCTCCTCGGCCACCACCACCGCATAGGCCAGCAGCGTCGTGGCCGTGGCGTTGATGGTCATGGACACGCTGACCTTGTCGAGCGGCAGGTCGCGCATCAGCACGTGCATGTCTTCCACAGAGGCGATCGACACGCCGACCTTGCCCACTTCGCCTTGCGCCATCGCGTCATCGGGGTCGTAGCCCATCTGCGTGGGGAGGTCAAAGGCCACCGACAGCCCGGTCTGGCCGCGCTGCAGCAGGTAGCGGTAGCGCTGGTTGGACTCGGCGGCCGTACCAAACCCCGCGTATTGCCTCATGGTCCAGAAGCGCCCGCGGTACATCGTCGCCTGCACGCCGCGGGTGTAGGGGTACTGACCGGGAAAGCCGATCTGGTCCAGGTACGCGGCGCTAGGGGTGCTCCCCTCCAACGGCGCATACAGGTCGGCGACTTCTGCGCCGGTCGAGCGCTGAAAACTCGCCTGGCGCAAGCCCTTTTTCTTGGCGCCGCTGAGCAATTTGTGGGCCCAGTTCTGCTGTTCAGAGGCGAGCGATGCGGCGGTGTCTTTGGGCTCGGTCATACGGATCTCCGCTAAGATAGGGTGACGTTTACCAATTCACGCGGCCGCAGCCACAGGGGGCCGGCGCTGGGGTCCGGTGGGCGCGCTCTCGATCCACGCAGCCGCTTCCGGCCACGCGGCGCCGTCGGGCCAAAAATCCTCCGGCGGCGGGCACACCCAGCTCACCCGCTTGCCCGTCTCGGGGTGGTACAGCCCCAACCACGCGCCGTGCAAAGCGATTCTCCGGGTCGCCCCGTCCTGGGGATAGGGCCCCTCTGGATCGCCGTACTGGCCATCGCCGACAATCGGCCCCACACCCCACGCCAAATGCACGCGGATCTGGTGGCTGCGGCCGGTGCGCAGCGCCACTTCTAGCAGGGCCCTCTGCTGATCAGCCCTAAAGCCAAGGGGTTGCACTTCACTGCACGCGGGCACGCCCGTCGCCGCGGTGGTCATGCGCCCCGGCCCCACTTCAGCCAGCGGCTCGTCGATGCGCATCGCCGGCACTGCTCGGCTGCTGCGCACCAGGGCCAGATAGCGGCGACCCGCGTGGTGATCCCTGAACTGCCTGGACAATTCCCCCGCCGCCTGGCGATCCAGGGCGTACACCACCAGCCCCGAGGCGTCGCGGTCGAGCCGGTGGACCTCGCCCAAATACGCCTGTGGTCCCAGGAGTTTCTGCACCCGCAGGCTCAAGGCATCGCCCCCGCGCGGCGGCGGTTGGGTCGGCAGCCCGGCGGGCTTGGCCACCACCAGGATCCGCGCGTCGCGGTGGACGATCTGCAGGCCGCCGCCGTCGATCTGCCGGCGCTGCGACGGCGCGGGCGGCTCTACGCGCACCTGCTGGCCCGGCTGCACCTTGAGCCCCGCCTCGCGCACGCGCTTGCCGTCCACGTAGACCGCACCATCGGCGATGGCCGCCTGCGCTTGGCCGCGGCTGCGCCCGGCATGGCTAGCCACCACCACGTCCAGCCGGGCGACCTCGGTCACCGCGATCTCCAGCGTACCCTCGTTCCCCGTGTTCAATGCGCCCTCCAGTTCTCAGCTGCGCAGCCGCGGTTTGGCAAACCTCTGGCGCTCGCGTATGATGCCCCGGTTGACCCTGGCCGGTCCACCCTCTTGCACGCAAAGGCCCGCGCCGCCAAGATCCGCGCGACCCGCCCTCCAGTCGAGGCCACCTCAAGGAGTCTGGACCTGCAATGACTTCCACCTCCTCGACCAACTACACGACTTCCTTTGCCATTGAACCGGACGTGCCCCACGATCCGCTGGCCGCCGCAGAGAGTGCCGCTTGGGCCGTCGCGCGCCATCAAGCCGTGCTCGGCCTGCCGCTAGACGACCGCGGCCTTGGGGTTTTGGCCGCCCTGGAACAACTGGCCGCCTGGCTCGCCCAGCCGCAGACCGCCGCCTCTGCCCGCCACTCGCGGACAGAAGAAATGCCGATCGCCGCGATCGAGGTCATGGGCGACGGCGACGACGATCAGGCCCATGATGGCCTGGGCAGTGACGAATTGCCCAGCGATGTCAGCGAGGCCATCGAGCTCAGCCCGGACGAAGTCAGCGACGCAGAAAACGCCGAGCACGCCGAGCCAGAGACATCGGTGCTGTCAGCCACCCCCGCGCCCGCGGCACCCGTGCAATTCTCTTCGGCTGAGACGATCGTGCTGTCCGGCCCGGAGATCAAGCGCAAAATCCGCCACAAACAGTCGATCATGCCGTCCTATGTCGGCCAGATCCTCTATGAAGACATCGGTGCGCTTTTTGAAATCGGCGATCGCGAAGGCGCGCTCATCTCGCTGGAGCGGCTGTTGGCCGTCGCGCCGATCTCGCCGCAGATCGACGCCTTCCTGTCGCACAATGAACAGCGCTTGGTCGAGTATTATGAGACCGTGCTGGGCCCGTGGAGCCGCATCGGCCGGCTGCGCGAGGGCGAAACCGCCATGCCGCCCGGGTACTTCCGCCTAGACAAGGTCGCCCTGCTGCTCCCCTATCTGGACGGCACGCGCACCTTGGACGACGCCATGGCCCACAGCGGCTTGCGGCGGATCGAGGCCTGCGCGGTGCTTTCGCAGCTGGCCCGCTCGTCGTCCCTGGACCTGGGCGACCGCGCCTAAATCCCCTCGCCAATTCAAGCGATTTTCCGCAGCCCTACCTGCTGGGCCGGTGGGTCTTGCGCGCCCGGCGCTTTCCCTCGCCGCTTTTGCTCCCGCTTTCTCCCGCCGCAAAACGCGCAAGGGCTGCCCAGTGTTGCTCTGGACAGCCCCCGCGATCTAGCGAGCTATTCGATCCTGCGGCGCTACTTGCACATGAGCAGCACTTCGTCCACGTAGATCTTCAGGCCCGGGTTGTCCTTGAGCCGCACGGACACGATGGTCAGGTTGGCGGTCTTGCCGAACAGGCTCTCTGGCACTTCGCCGATGAACGACTCCCAGCCGCTGGTGTTGGCGCAGTGACCGCCCAGCGCGCTGACGCCGGGTTGCATGCCCTTGGTCGGGTCAAAGTTGTTCAGCGCCGCCGGGTCGGTGATCGCAAACAGGCCAAAGAACTTCTGATCCGGGCAGATGCCGGGCTTGGTGGCGAACACGTTGGCCCAGTAGCTCCACACCGCGCCCATCACAGGGATCGCCATGCGCTTCTTGGTCGTGGCCAGGTTGACGCTGTTGACCTTGGGCGAGGCCGGCGCCGCATACTGGTTGAACAGCGAGGCGTTGGGCGTCTTGAACGAGTCCGTCGCCAGCTTCCACGCCGGCCAGACCTGCGGCTCATTGGCCAGGGTGCTCCACTGCGCGCCCAGGCTGCCCACGTCAAAGCCGCTGTAGAAACAGCCGTACAAGCACTTGCCGGACACCGCGAGGTCGTCGATCTGCCACGTGCCCTTGGTCGAGGTGGTATTGCCCGACACCGCCTGCAGCTCCACTTCCACCGTCTGGCCCGCCGGCAGATCGACGCTGATCGTCTGCCAGTTGGCCAAGGCGTTGCAGCGGCGATAGACCTCTTTGCCCGCGACGAGCACGACAAAGTCGTCCGCCCCGCAGGCGCTGTCGCCCACATCCGGCGCGCGCAGCGACAGCCACAGCTTGTCTCCAGTAGTGACCTGGATCTTGGGAATCACCAGCTTGGCGGTCTCTGCCTTGTTGGTCGAAGGCTTGCCGACGTACTTGGCCTCCAGGTAGCCCTGACCGCTGTGGCCCGTGCCCGCCGCCGCCAACCAAGTGGTGTAACCCGCGTTGGTCGAACTGATAACCCACGGCTGCGGCACCGTCTCGGCGATCTTGTCGACCGCGATATCGCCTTCTTCAATCGACTGCGGTTCAAACGCCGCGCCCATGCAGGCGGGCCCGCACGCGCCAGTCAGCTTGAGGCTGTCGATGTCGATCGTGCCGGAGTTGTCCGAACCCTGACCGGCGATGCCCATGATCTCCAGGTCCAGCGGCGCGCCGGTGTACTTGGCCAGGCTGATCTCCACGCGGCGGTAGGTGCTGTTGGGCAGGAAGTCGGCCTGCTGCACCTTGTCGCACAGCTCCCAGACCTTGACGTTGTTGATGCGCACCTGCAGGTCGTCGATGTCGCACGCCCCCGCGCCAAACACCGCGGAAACAGTGAACTGCAGCGTCGCCGGCACCCCTTCCTGCAAGTACAGGCGGCGGTGCAGCAGGGTAGCGCGCAGCGAGGCGCCGGTGGGATCCGGGCCTGGGCCCTGCCACTTCATGCGCATGTGCCCGGTGCCCGCCTGCGGATTCGTCTCTACTTGCGCCCACTTGATGTAGCTCGGCATGTCCGTGCTGCCCAGCCAGCTGACCGGGGTCACGTCAAAGGCCTCATTGATGCAAGCCGCGCAGCCGGCGATGGCCGTGTTGACGCACTTGCCGCCGGTGCAGGAGTCCAGCGTGCAGGTGTCGTTGTCATTGCAGTCTTTCTGCGCGCCGCCGGTGCACTTGCCCGCCGAGCAGACGTCGCCTTCCGTGCACTTCTCGCCGTCGTCGCAGAACACCTGCTTGGTCGGCTCGCAGCGGCCGGTGTTGTCCTTGCTGTTGAGCTCGATGCACTTGTAGCCGGTAGCGCACTTGGTCGGCGCGTCGGTCGGCGTGCAGGCCTCGGGCGGGCTCAGCGCCGGGTAGGACTCCTTGGGCAGCAGGTCGCACTTAAAGGTGTTGTTGCCCGTGGACTTGCATGAGCCGTCGGCGCACAGGCCGGCCACGCTCGAGCAGGTCTGTAGGTCGCCCGCGGCGCAGAAGCCGAGCTGGCAGGTGTCGTTGACCGTGCAACCGTTGCTGTCCGAATTGCAGTCCGTACCGTTCTTGAGCGGCGCATTGTCGCACTGGTAGGTGGTGGAACCGGTGGCGAGGCAGGTCGCGGCCAAGCACGCCGTCGGCGGCACCTTGGGGTCGGTGCAGTCGATCTTGCTGCCGGCGACGCACTTGCCCGCCGCGCACTTGTCGTCCTTGGTGCAGCCGCTCTGGTCGGCGTCGCAAGTCGAGCCGTCCGCCTTAGGATCGCCCTGGCAGCTATAGGTGTTGGTGCCCGTGGACTTGCACACGCCCTGCGAGCAGCCGGTGGTCACGCCAAAGCAGTCGACCAAAGCGCCCGACTGGCAAGCGCCCTTGCCGTTGCAGGTGTCGTTCTGCGTGCAGCCGTTCTTGTCGGAGTCACAGGTCACGCCCTCTTTGGCAAAGCCGATGTCGCAGAAGTACGACGCCGCGCTGGTGGCCTTGCATACGCCGATCTGGCAGCCGTCCGCGCTGTTCTTGGTCGAGCAGTCCGGCGCCTTGCCCGCGGTGCACTTGCCCGCCTGGCAGGTGTCGTTGATCGTGCAGCCGTCGTTGTCGGCCTCGCACTGCAAGCCGTCCTTCTTGGGCACGCCGATGCACTTGTACGTCGACGCGCCGGTCGATTGGCACGCGCCCACGCCGCAAGTAGACGTCTCTGCCTGGCAGTCCGGCGGTGCGCCCTGGACACACACGCCCGAGGCGCAAATGTCGTTGGTGGTACAGCCGTTGCCGTCCGCGTCGCAGGTCTTGCCTTCGTTTTGCGGTTTGGGAATACACGCGCCCAAGCCGCCGTTGCCGGTCTTGTCGCACGTGCCCACTGCGCAAACGGAATTGGAGCCGCTGCAGTCGTGGGGCTGGGTGCCCGCTTGGCACTTGCCGGTCTTGCAGAAGTCGCCGTCGGTGCACAACTGGTCGTCTTCGCAGGCGTCGCCGTCCTTTGCGGGCGCGACGATGCACTGGAACGACTTGGCCCCCGTCGACTTGCAGCTGCCGATCTCGCACTCCCCAGCCACCGCGGTGCAGTCCACCGGGATGCCGGCCACGCACTTGCCCTTGTCGCAGGTGTCGTTGGCGGTGCAGCCGCTGCCGTCGGCGTCACAGGTCACGGTGCCCTCCTTGGGGATGGCCACGCACTTGAATTCACCGGGCTTGCCAGTCTCTGTGCAGGCCGCTTCGTTGCAAGCATCGCCCGCGCCGGAGCAGTCCGTGGGCGCACCGCTCTTGCACGCGCCGTTGAGGCACTGGTCGTTGGCGGTGCAGCCAAAGCCGTCTTCGCACTTGGCGCCGTTGATCGCCTCTTGCATCAGGCACTGGCCGGTCGCCGCTTGGCACTTGTTCTTCTTGCACGGCGTGTCGCCGGTCGAGTCGCACACCACCGGGTC